>NZ_JAHKNF010000009.1:0-280258 GCF_018860125.1 Bacteroides sp. HF-4919 | reverse complement strand
AACAGAGGTGAATACGAGTATAAGCTCGATAAGGATTACAAAGATGTGTATGCTATGAGCAATAACTATAATAATGAGACGGTGCTCGGCATAAACTATTCACCGTTCGTGGATTGGGCACAGGATTCGGAGCTTACTTCATGTAACCAGTTTGAATCGCTGGGCGGCTGGGGAGACGCCTGGGGTGAAATTCGTTTCTGGAAGGAGTTTCCTGACGGTCCGAGAAAAGATGCGACTTATGATCCCAAGATTCGTCTGAAAGACGGAACGTTGGTTGACTGGTGGGAGTTGAAGGAGGACGGTACCCCTGTCGTTCCGGAACATCACCCCATGTTCAGTATATTCTCCGTCAACTGGGATCCTGCGTCAAAAGTGAATACCAGTGCCCCGTATGATTATACAAAACCGGCCAGTCAGAACATGTGTAATGACCATCGGCATAGAATCATTCGTTATTCGGAGGTTTTGTTGTGGTATGCGGAAGCCAAGGCCAGGACGGGGCAGACGGACGAGTTGGCATTCAAGTGTCTGAATGATGTCCGCGAGCGTGCCGGACTGGAACCGCTCACCGGACTTTCTGCAGATGACCTTGCCGAAGCGGCTTATAAGGAGCATGGTTGGGAGGTGGCAGGCTACTGGGTGGCCCTTGTCACACGCCGTGCGGACCAGTTCCGTATGAACAGACTGAAAGACACCTTTAAGGAAAGAGCGGAGAACACGGCTGTTGAAGTCGCCGACGGGATCCTGGTAAAGGAGTCTGTAGAATATACGAACAGGACATGGAGTGACAATCTGATGTATCTTCCATATCCTGATATGGATTCCCAGAAAAACCCGAATCTGGTAAAGTGATTTTTTATTTTAAGCCAGAGGGCACCCGCCAATCACCAGTTGATTGGCGGGTAGCTCCTCTGATTTTCAATGTATAATTTTTTAATATCATGTACTAAATTTTGAATTGTTTTTTCCGTGTTCTCTGCTCCTGCCTTTCCGGTCATATGTTTTCGGAAAGAAGGGTATGTGATCTGCACGTGACTTTTGAGCTGATAGGGGAATGGGGTGTGGAGATCGTTCCCGTGGCATTATTGTTCATTTTGATGTTTTTCTCCCTTTTGGAAACTCAGGAGGTATCATTCCCGTCCCCATTGATATCCATGTTTGCGGATAGTCATTTGTAACGTGCTTGCGGCATGATAATGTCGGAAATCATGGACAAACGCATAATAGGTACACATTCGATTTTTAGTAATAACGGATTGGAATCATGAACATTCTGAAGTTACAAGGATTGGACGGTCGGCTTTTTGACCTTGTCGCCCCTTTGGTAATGAACCCGGCCGTATTGCGGCAAAATAATAATTATCCTTTCAAAACGACGCGTAACCATGTCTGGTACATTGCCATGGATGAGCAAAGGGTGTTGGGATTCATGCCCGTGAAAATGACCTTGACAAACAATTGCATAGATAACTACTATATTAGCGGGGATAACTCCTCTGTAATAGAGATGTTATTGGACCGTATTATCCATGATTTTTCTTCTGATGGTTCCCTTGTGGCCGTTGTACACGAACGCCACGTGGAAGACTTTTCAATGAAGAATTTTATCCCCTGTGTCGAGTGGAAGAAGTATGTCAAGATGCGTTATCATGAAGGAGGTGGGGCATGATGCGCCGGATGGATGTCCACGAGGCCGCCAACCGGAGATTGAAGATCATCTTTGACTATTTTGATTACGTGTATGTCTCTTTTTCCGGTGGCAAGGATAGCGGCATCCTTCTCCATTTGTGCATGGATTATATCCGCATGCATGCTCCCGGTAGAAAACTGGGTGTGTTCCACATGGATTACGAGGTGCAGTACCGCCAGAGCACGGAGTACGTGGAAAGGATGTTTTCCAACAACCGGGATATCCTTGAAGTGTTCCACTGTTGTGTCCCCTTCAAGGTACCCACATGTACTTCCATGTACCAGCAGTACTGGCGTCCCTGGCAAGAGGGGTACCAGAATATCTGGGTTCGCCAGATGCCGGGCACCGCTCTTAGCGTGAAAGATTTTGATTTCTGGAACGACAGCCTGTGGGATTACGACTTCCAGTCTCTTTTCCCTTCCTGGATACGTCGTAAGAAGGGATGCAAGCGTGTTTGCTGCCTCGTGGGGATCCGCACGCAGGAGAGCTTCAACCGGTGGCGGGCGATTCATTCCGACAAGAATTACCGTAAGCTGGCCAACTACAAGTGGACTCACCGTGTAGGATATTATACTTATAACGCCTACCCGATATACGACTGGAAGACAACGGACGTGTGGACGGGGTATGCCCGGTATGGTTGGGATTATAACCGTTTGTATGACTTGTATTACCAGGCCGGGATTCCCTTGTCCCGCCAGAGGGTGGCCAGCCCGTTTATCTCACAGGCCGTTTCGACCCTGCATCTTTATAAAGTTATTGATCCGGATACCTGGGGACGCATGGTCAGCCGGGTCAACGGCGTCAGTTTCGCCGGAATGTACGGGAACACGGTTGCGATGGGCTGGCGCTCCATCAGTTGTCCGGACGGGTTCACGTGGAAAGAGTACATGTACTTCCTCCTTGACACGCTTCCCCGGGCGACAAGGGAGAACTACCTGGAGAAACTGAGGGTGAGCCAGAAATTCTGGAGGGAAAAAGGAGGCTGCCTGGGAGAGGAAACGATCGGGAAGCTGCGTGCGGCCGGTGTACCGTTCACGGTGGAAGAATGCACGGCATACCGGACTGACAAGAGGCCCGTCCGCATGGAGTATATAGATGAGATAGATATCCCTGAATTTCGTGAAATACCCACTTACAAACGAATGTGCGTCTGCATCCTGAAAAACGATCATACCTGCAAGTATATGGGTTTCACGCAGACCAAGCGGGAGAGGGAGATGAAAGAGAGAGTTTTGAAAAGATATAAATTGTGATTGTCATGTCAAGTTTTAAAAGTCCGGCGTATAACGTCAAGGCCGTGCCGGTCGAGAAAATCGTGGCCAACAGCTATAACCCGAATGTCGTTGCTCCCCCGGAGATGAAACTGTTGGAACTGTCCATCTGGGAAGACGGTTACACGATGCCCCTCGTGTGTTATTACCGGGAAGAAGAGGATATCTACGAGCTGGTTGACGGTTACCACCGCTATCTGGTTATGAAAACATCCGTCAGGATTTACAAGCGCGAGAACGGATTGCTGCCTGTAACGGTCATAAACAAAGACATCTCGAACAGGATGGCCTCGACTATCCGTCATAACAGGGCCAGGGGAATGCACTCGCTGGAACTTATGACAGGTATTGTGGCGGAACTGTCAAAATCGGGTATGTCCGACAGTTGGATCATGCGCAACATAGGCATGGACAAGAACGAGTTACTCCGTTTCAAACAAATCTCAGGTCTGGCTGAATTGTTTCGTGACAGGAGTTTCGGGCTCTCAGACGACTGGTTGGAGGAATAAAACGGTCTGTCTGGTATCCGTAACAAATATACATGGTGTTTATGCTTGCAAATCATTATTTGTAGGTATTGCGAGTGATGATTAAAACAGTTAATTTTGCAAACTAATGGATCGTACGAAAAAAAGACAGAGACAGCGGGCTGTCATAGCATGTATGTTGTTGCTGACATTGATGCCCTTTTTCCTCGTGAAAGCTTTTCATGTTCACGGGGAACATTCGTGCGTATCCCATAACGAACAGGGGCACTCCCGTCACGATTCTCCTGAAAATTGTACCATCTGTCTCTTTACGCTCTCCCCGTTTGTCGAGGCAGGGATTTTTATATACGATTATATTCCGACTGGCAGGCCTGTAAGGTATCTTATCTCCGAGGAAACAGATGTCATCGTCATTCTTTTCCCGCATTTCCTCCGTGCACCCCCTGTGTGTTTGTCATAACTCCCTTGAGGGATTCGCATGCCATCACTGTGATTGCGTGCAGGGGCTTTTCATGTCCCGTCTTAACAGATTATAACCCGTTTATATTTTTTCAAGTATGACATTTCATGCATATCTCCAGTATGTGTGCCTGCTTCTTGTCTGCCTATGTACCCTCCCTTCTCCCATGGAAGCACGGGTACAGGCTGACCGGCAATCGACGGGTACACGCGATACTCTGCTGGTCATTGACCGGGAAAACGGGCTTCCCATTGAAGGGGCCTATATCCTGACCGGGGAACGGTTACTTGTCAGCTCCCCCCGTGGAATGATTGTTTTCGGTCATGGAACGTGTTTCATGGATACGGTCCTCGTGCAGTGCCTGGGTTACGGTTCCCGGCGTGTGCCTTTGAACGAGGTATTCAAAGAAAGCAGCATACATACCGTATGTCTCTCCCCGGACATACAAAAACTCGGGGAAGTGGTCGTGACCGGTGAACGTGCCGGGGCGTCACCCAACGTGGTGAGCCGGCGCCTTTCATCTCCCGAGATCAGGAACGCGCTGGGAACCTCGCTTGCCACCCTGCTCGAACGTGTCAGCGGGGTAAGTTCCATCAGCACGGGAACCACTGTATCCAAACCCGTTATCCAAGGAATGTACGGGAACCGGATACTGATCATCCATAACGGTGCCCGCCAGACCGGGCAGCAATGGGGGGCCGACCACGCTCCCGAAGTGGACATGAACGGCAGCTCCTCCGTTTCGGTAATCAAGGGCTCCGATGCGGTAAG
Organism: Bacteroides sp. HF-4919; assembly: GCF_018860125.1. Lineage (NCBI taxonomy): Bacteria > Pseudomonadati > Bacteroidota > Bacteroidia > Bacteroidales > Bacteroidaceae > Bacteroides > Bacteroides sp. HF-4919. The sequence continues at coordinate 275,575 of NZ_JAHKNF010000009.1, read as the reverse complement.
ATACGGTTCGGATGCCCTTGGAGGGATTATCGTCATGGAGCAGTCTCCGCTTCCTTTCAGAAAACGCTCCCTTCAAGGGGGAATCTCCGTACTTTACGGAAGTAATGGGCGTCGCTACGTGGCTACCGGACAGCTCGAAGGTGCTTTTCCCGGTGATTTCGCTTGGCGTCTGCAGGGAACCTGGTCAAATTCTGGGGACCGTTCCACTGCGCACTATCTTCTGAACAACACGGGAACCAGAGAATATCACGCTTCCGCCTCTCTGGGCTATGACCGCGGACGTCTGAGAGTGGAAGGTTTCTACAGCCGCTTCTACAGCCGGACAGGGGTGATGCTCAGCGCCCAGATGGGTAGCGAGGACCTGCTGGCGGAACGTATCCGGCTTGGTCGCCCCCTGCACACGGATCCCTTCTCCCGTGGTATCAGGGCTCCCTGCCAGGAGGTCACCCATCAGATCGCATTCGGCAGGATGCGGCTCGGCATGAAGAAGGGGGGAAGTATTCACTGGCAGAGTACCTGGCAGAAGGACGATAGGCAGGAAAACCGTGTCCGGCGGCTGGATTCTAACATTCCGGCGGTTTCACTGCACCTGAATTCATTCCAGCATCTTCTGCGCTGGAAGCGGGATTACCGATCCTGGCAGGTCGAGGCGGGAGGTCAGGTCATGTTCATCGAGAACCATAGCCGCGCGGGTACCGGATTCGTGCCCGTTATCCCGAACTACACGGAGACACAGGCAGGGATATACGGAATCGGGAAATATCACCTGGCCAGGGGAGGCGTTGAAGCAGGCCTCCGCCTGGATATGCAGGAAACCCGTGCCAGTGGTTATGACTGGACGGGAAGCCCCTATGGCGGGACAAGAAAGTTTAACAACGTGTCCTACAGCCTGGGAGGCCACTATCAACTTTCCAGACGCTGGAGGCTCACCTCCAACTTCGGTCTGGCTTGGCGTGCCCCTCACGTGTATGAACTGTACAGCAACGGGAACGAGCTCGGGTCTGGGATGTTTGTCAGGGGAGACTCTGCGATGCACTCGGAAAGAAGCTACAAATGGATATCTTCCCTCCGTTACGGCGACGGGATGTTCAGCGTCTGTCTGGACGGTTACCTGCAATGGGTGGACGGCTATATCTATGATGGGCCGGAGAAAGAGACAGTCACCGTGATTTCGGGAGCATACCCGGTCTTCCAGTACAGGCAGACCCCGGCTTTCTTCCGCGGTATGGACTTTGACCTGCGTTTCACTCCGGGCGGTTCATGGGACTACCATGCCGTCGTCTCCTTTATACGGGCAAACGAACGGACAAAGGGTAATTATCTTCCTTATATTCCCTCCTTCCGTTTCAGCCATGAACTTGCGTGGATCCACGAGACGAAATCGCATCTCAGGCTGCGTCTGAACATCAGGCACCGTTTCACCGCAAAACAGAGGCGGTTTGATCCGGACACGGATCTTATCCCGTATACTCCCCCGGCGTACCATCTCCTCGGGTTCGACGCTGGTCTTGAACTTCCCGTGAAACGGGGACACCAGGTCCGGTTCATGCTGTCGGCAGACAACCTCCTGAACCGTGAGTACAAGGAATACACCAACCGCTCGCGTTACTATGCGCATGATATGGGACGTGATGTGCGTTGCGGTGTAAACTGGATTTTTTAATTTATAAGAACTATAATCAACACTAATAAATAAAAAGAAAAATGAGAACAATTGCATGTAAAACCGTGTGGGCACTTCTGGTAGGAGTGTCCCTTGTCCTGTCGCTGAACTCTTGCAGCAAGGATCCTGTAATACCAGAAGACGAGACGAAGAACAAGCTGCATGAGGACCCGGCAAAAATGACCGTCCGCCTCGTTGAATGCCACCTGCACGCTGACTGGAACGAGATACAGAAGGCCGGAGGTCCCCACCAAAATCCGGAATCCCCGGCCAGGTATATGAAACGTGTCCAGGAGATCACTTATGAACTGAAGGCCGGCAGTGGATGGACCCTTGCTGAAGGAAGCCAGGGCAAGTTTTACGTTCAGAAAAACGGCGAATATAAAAATGGAAACAACTTTACCCCGGCCCCGGTTTACCTGATGTTTATCTATTACTACAATTCCAAAGGAGAGTTGATGAACGGCCAGTTCGTGGAGAACGGGCAGGAGAATATCCACCAGCATTTCTTCACCCCGGAGAACGTGAGACCTACCTTTGACGGGAAACCGGAAGCTGACGACAATGATCCGGAGGCACTGGTGGATTATCTCTATGTGGATACCACGCCCTGGGACAAGACCAAACATGACAACGAGGCGGAAATTACGGGAGGCACTAACCCGGTAGGATTAAAAGGAGTTATCCGGTTCCTGAAGGACCGCAAGGAGTTTGACCTGAAACTCCGCCTGTATCACGGCTACAATTCTAAAAAGAACCCGCAGACAAACGGCTTTGACCCGTTCTACAAGCCCTCCGGGGTATTGATCCAGCGTGGAACATGGGATATTAACCTGAGCATCCCGGTAGTGGTGTTTTGGAGCCGCGAGGAGTTTGTTGATGTGGACCCGGAGGCAGATGTGAACCTGATCGGGGAGGATAGCCTGGATGAAGACAACAACCGCACGCTACACTCCATCATGAAAACCTTCAATCTTACATGGAAGGAGGCGCTTGAGGAGTTCATCTCCTATACCTACCAGGCGGGGGATGTGGAAGCTGGATCCATATGGCTTTGATCATCTCGCGTAGGATGGAATTCTCTCTTTATCAATCTACAGGCGGCAGGTGGGGCCGCCTTTTTTCTCTTGTGCAGCGAAAAAATCCCATCTGCCATGCTTAATCCCCGTGGTTTACTTGGGGATGTATTGGAACATGCTTTACCATCTCACCCTGTTCCATTTTTCATGTTTGGCAAGTTGAAAAAAATCCTATACATACAAGATGTACCGTTCCCTTACCGACGGGTCTGGAACCGACTTCCCGTCTTTCGTGCAATTTTCCCGCTTGGTTACTGAACTTTTTTGGTCTTTTTCCGATTTGATGCATATAAGTTTATGCTTCCTTTCCAGGAAACAAGGAAGCGTCAAATGTCTAACTAATAAAAAACTTATGGCAACAGTTAAAACAGTATTGGTAAAAGGAAGGAGCAACCGGTCCGGCAAATTCCCGTTAGTCGTGCAGGTTCTTCACAAGCGAAGGAAAAAGGTTGTTTATACAGGATTCAGTATCCCGGATACCCTGTTTGATCCCGTAAAAGGGAGGGTTATCGACGGCGGGGAAAACACCCCGGAGTCGATTCGGAGGATTAACCACAGGTGCGAAAGTATCTCAAGGGTACTGTTAAAGTGTATTTCAATGATAGAGAAGAAATCCCGGGAATACGAAATAGAGGACGTGTTCAGGACTTACGGCGTGTTAACCCGCGAAGCCGGTTTTTATTTCTATTTTTCACGGAAAATCCGGGAACTTCGTGAAAGCGGTCATGAGGGAACAGCCCGGGCATACGCCTCCAGCCTGCGTTCCATGCAGAGGTACCTGGGAAAAAAGGATTTTCCTTTCATAAAACTCTCTTCCCGGATCATTTCCGACTACCAGGGGAAACTGCTCGCTTCGGGTATATGCGATAACACCATTGGTTTTTATCTGCATAATATCAAGGCTCTTTTCAGGAAGGGATGTCGGGAGATGGGTCTGGAACTGCCTTGCCCATTTCGCGATATAAGCATTAAAACGAAAAAAACTCTCAAACGCTCCCTTGATCCGGTTGTGATTAAAACACTATCCGCAATTGAACTGGAAAAGGACAGCCCGTTATCTCTTGCCCGGGACATTTTCATGTTCAGCTTTTACACGCGTGGAATGTCATTCGTCGATATTGCATTGCTAAAAAAGAGGCATGTTTTCCCGGGTGAAATCTGTTACAGGCGTCACAAGACCGATCAATTGATGCGGGTAGGTATAAACAAGGAGATCAGTCGTATCCTGGAAAGATACAAGAATGTACCGGGAGAATACATCTTCCCGTTGTTTCCGGCAGAACGGGATCCGTACGCTGGTTATAGAAACGCCTACCATAGGATTCGTTACTCTCTGGGAAAGATTTCCCGGGTCATTGGTTTGGAATTCCCGCTGAGACTTCACGCGGCCCGTCATTCATGGGCCACGATAGCCAAGGTGAACGGTGCCTCGGTTCATGTTATTGGTGAGTGTCTGGGGCATACGTCAGAAAAAACGACCCGAATCTATCTGAAAGAACTGGATCATTCCGCACTGGATGCGGTTAATAATCAAGTGGCTGACTTCATTTTAGCGGTGGATGATTGACCGGGCCCGACCGCGAAAGATATCAGCTCAAATTCTTCAGTTCCCGTCTGGACGATGGACGGCGGTTAACCACTCCCAAAGAGGCTTTTACCACCGATAATTTAACCATTCCCGGATGTTTCTGTAAATCCCGCCTTGGTGCACGTGGCGGGATTATACAGGAAAAAAGGAACACCTTTATTTAGCTAATTTATCTTATACCGTCTTCAATTGAAAGATGGCTACGAGAGGGATTTACATGTTATGGTATCTACGTTTTGGACCGGCATCTGTTGGGTAAACAGATGATTTAATGGAATAATAATATTTTTCTACATTAGTTAAATTCTATTATCTAAGATATTTTTTTCACTTTAATTATAGTATATTATCACAATATACGTATATTTGTTCCTGTTTCTTCACTCTCTCCCGTAGAGAGTGGAAAATAAGAAAAAACTTACAGCATGTGTTAAAAAAATAGCGTAATCCTTTTTTATTTGGATTACGCTGCAAATTTAAAGACAATAATTTTGTTGGCTGTTTCCGTTTTGGCTCTATTATTTATCAATTTCTTATCTCCCCCATTCAGAGATTGTTTAACCGCCTTTTATCTGCTGTCTTAACTCTCTGGGAGAACATCCCAGACATCTTTTGCAAAATCTGGAGAAGTGTGCAAGAGAGGAAAACTCCAGTTCATTGGCAATGGTTCCCAACGGCAGGTCTGTAACTGAAAGTTTGTATTTGATTTCTCCCAACAACTGTTTCTGAATCCATTCGGCTGGAGCCTCTCCAAACTCCGCGGAAAACTGTCTTTTGAAGGCGGAAAGGGAGATATCACAGGCCGATGCGAGTTCTTTTACGGTCCTGCAACTTTTGTAATTGTTCAAGACCTTATTTTTGAAGTCTTGCGAACGGCCTATAATCATATAGAAAAAATTCGCAAGTTCCTGTCTGGAATAGTAAAAGCGAATGTTCCAGAAAAGTTCCTTGAGTTTTATTTCGTGAAAATGGATACAGTTCGCTCCATCTTCCAGATAACACACCAGTAGTTCAAGAAATTTGCATAACCGATCCCTGATTTCAAGAGGTTCCATACGATATTCGACAATTTCCCTCAGGTGGTATAACTCTGAAAAGGAGGCCCTTTGACAGGGCCATACTCCCCCCTCGAACAGGGCAGCCACGACTTCACATTTTTCCAGTGATTGGGTGTTAAACAGGCTGTCACGGCAAAAAAAGACCATCTCTCCTGATGAAACAGTGAACTGAAAACCGTTGCAGGAGAATTGCAGACTTCCCTTGAGTACGAACAGGATACAATCTTTTACCAATTCCTCCTCGTGGTTCAATCCTTCGTCAAATTTATAATACCGGAATCCCTCCTGCATAGATTTTGAGTAATTATAACAAGACGTGTGCTCGTTCAAATAAAAAAGTTCCATTGTTTCTGTTTTTTTTGTCTAATGAAAATATTAGTAATCTTATTTTCAGTTAGTTATATGATAGAATCTGTCCATGTTTCATCTTTTATTTCTTTTTGGCATCTATAACCGCTTTCCAGAGCGGATTTTGAAAAATTTTCCACTCTCTACGGGAGAGAGTGGAAAATAAGAAAGTCATCGAATAAAGGTTTACATTATGCGAATGAGTCATGAGATATTCAACATGGAATGGTCCAACAGGGATTCGATTTACCTGCATACTCGGGACGGTGTCCTCTATTCGGCTTTCGCCGGATCGGCTGAAAGACTTTTAAGTCTCGTGGGCGGGTTGCGTCCCTGCAGGTCCTTCTGGTGGGGCAGGAGTTTCCGGCCGTCCACTCTATACGTGCAAGAAAGATTCTGGAGTTTTTTCCGGGAAGTTGCATTTTTATTAATGATTATTACATAAGGATAACTTTGGCTTGTCCTCTTATAAAATAAAGTAACGAAACAATGAATAACAGTATGATGAAACCGTTTTTTCTTCTGGTGTTTTTGCTTTGTTCGGCTGGTGCCTTCTCTCAAAAGGTTGCCTTGAAGAACAATCTGGCCTACGATGCCTTGAAAACTCCCAACCTCTCCTTGGAGTTCTCCATGGGGCGTAAATGGACCCTTGACACACAGGTGGGTATGAATTTCTTTTTCTACACGCGGGACGCCACGTCTTCCCGGTACAAGGCAAAGAAGTTCAGTCACTGGCTTGTCCAGCCGGAGCTCCGTTATTGGACCTGTGACGTTTTCAACGGCTGGTTCTTCGGGTTGCATGCCCATGGCGGCCAGATGAATATCGGAGGTGTCGATGTCCCCTTCGTGCTTCAGAAAGGGGACGGAAACATGAAGGACCACCGTTACGAGGGTTATTTCTGGGGAGGCGGGTTGAGCGCCGGTTACCAGTGGGTGCTTTCCAACCGTTTCAATATCGAGGCCTCCTTGGGTATCGGTTACGTGCACGCCCGTTATGACAAGTACAAGTGTACCACCTGCGGGCAGAAGCTGGGCAAGGGGGATGCGGACTACATAGGTCCCACCAGGGCCGCCATTTCAATTATTTACATGTTGAAATAACTCCCTGAATCCGGGGACACAATTTTTTATTCTATCATGCTAAAAATGTATATCAATGAAACCTTACCATATTAACAAGAAGCAAATCCTTATCATGGGCTGCCTGGGAATGTTTCCCTTGTTTTCTTCCGCCCAGGACATTTTATCAACGTCAGGTACCTCGCGTTGGGATTATTCAAACAGCCGTGTGGAGCGTGAACCGGGTAGAGACGCGTTGGATATTACTTTCAGTGTCTTCCCTCTGGCAGGGCTTGGAAGCCAGGAAGTCGCTTACCTGTTCCCCGTCTATGTCTCGGCTGACGGGCGTGACAGCGTCCGCCTCGAACCGGTCTGCGTGGCCGGCAAGAGAAGATATAAGGTGATCAAGCGTCGAAAGGCGTTGGGCAACCTGAAACCCGGTAACCCCGGATCCGGCGAGGTCCGTTCCGCCAAGGTGCTGGAAAGTTCGGGCCTGACTGTGAAAAGGAGCGTCCCTTTTGAACGGTGGATGGCTGACGGGCGTCTCGTTGTCAGGGAGGTGTCGTACGGCTGTGCCGAGTGCGGCACGAACGAGAGCGAGGATATTGCCTTTCAGGCCGGTATCCCCCTCTTCGGGGAAAAGGATTATGCTTACAGTTTCATCGAACCGGAAAAGGTCATGATCAAATGCTACAAGGATTCCTTCGACTGTAAGGTGGTCTTTCCTGTTGCACGCCACGACCTGCAGGAAGATTTTGCAGGCAATGCTCAGGAGCTTGACAGGCTGAAGAAGTTTCTCTCGGAGAACCTGAATATTCAAGGAACGTCACTCAAGGAGGTACATATAAAAGGCTATGCCTCTCCCGAGGGGAGCTTCGATTACAACAGGTCCCTCGCGCAACGACGCACCCAAACCCTTTCAGATTATATTTCGCGTCAATACCCCGCCTTGAAAAATGCACCGGTTTATCGTACCGAGGGTATCGGGGAGGACTGGGAGGGTCTTAAATCGATGGTCAGCGGCTCCACCCTCGTCAACAGGGACGAAATTCTTTTTATCATCGGACATAACGAGCGTGACACGGAACGCGAGGAGGCCATCCGTGCCTTGGATGACGGCAGGAGCTATCGCCTCCTCCTCGAAGAGTTCTACCCGGGACTGCGGCGCACGACTTTCAGTCTCAGTTTTGACGTGAGGCCTTACACGGTGGAGGAACTTCCCGAAATTTTTGAAACGAAACCCGAGTGTCTCAGTCAGCACGAGATGTACCAGCTGGCCGGACTGTACGCTTCCCGGGGGATGTCTCCCCTTCCGGTGTACGAGAGGGCCTACGGGCAGTTCCCGGATGACACCGTGGCAATCCTGAATTACGCCAACGCCCTGTTGAAATACGGGCAGAATGCGGACGGCGCGTTGCGGGTGTTGGAACCGGTAACGAATGACAGCCGTGCTTTCTTTCCCATGGCCGTTGCCTATAACATGAAAGGTGACTGGAGGAAGGCGGAAGAATTAATCAAGAAAGCCGCTATGGCCCAGGGCAAACAAAAACTCTCAGGGGAGCCCGGGGACGGTGGAAACAATCAGCAGATAGAGATGTAACTCAGACATAGTTATATATAGTATTAGTAATCTTAATTTAAAAACAATTCGAATTATGAAAGTAATGAAGTATTTTGCAGTGGCCTCGTTGGCGTTGTTCGCTGCATGTAACAACGAAGAGAATCCGGTAGCGCCGGAGAGTGGCAACCAACCGGTTGATGTGGTGATGTCAGTGGCATTACCCGGTCCGGGCACACGTGCCGCCATGGGCGAATTGCAGAACACCGCCAACAACGGTGATGCGGCATCGGTTGAAAAACTGCATGTGTACTTGGTGGCTGGAGAAGACATTGTCCTGTCGAAGGAATTTACAAAAGATACTGATGATTTTACCAAGCTGACTTCGGCTACTGCCGTGGGTGCAGAGGCAACGACGGGAGGTTATAAATTCCTTGACGTGGACAATGACGTGACAAAGGCACTTGTTATCGCTAACCCTCAGGGAGCGTTGGTTGACGGTGAGGGAAAGACTGTTGCTGAAATCAGCAAACAACAGCTGAAAGCCCAAATTAATGAAGTGATTTATGCCGGTTCTGAAACACTTACCACTGTTGGTGCCGAGCCTTATGGCGTCAATCCTCAGGAAGACAAACGTACCGTGAAGAAGGCCGAGCTCACCTTGACCGCCAGCATGAACCGCTTCCAAGTGACCGGTACCAAGTTTGTCAAGGTTATCTGGAAAGACGGGAAAAAGACCGAGGCTGAACAATGGTGCACGACTTGGCTGGCCAAGGATGAAAATAAGGGAAAGAGCAGTGCCGAAGCGTGGGCCGCTTTCAAGGCTGATGCCGCAGGCTTCAACGGCCAGACATGGGACGGCAAGTCCGACATTGCCCAACAGGCCAGCCTGAGTCAATGGCTGCAGGTTGTCGAAGTGACCACTGCAAACCAAGGTATCCTGATGAACCGTTTCAGCAGAACGCTCTCTGTTCCTCAACTTACAGTGGAAGAAGAGGCAAACTGGTTCTGGGCCAAGACCTACGCCGGAGACCGCTATAAATTCGAAGACGGCACGTTCAAACCCGACGGTAACACGGACTTGTCGGAAGTGGCCTCCTATTTCAATGCAGCGGGTTTCGATTTCGCACAGGGGGCAAAGGCCGCAGCGTTTAACTTCTTCGTGAACGGCATTACGGGTTACGGTAAGGAAAACAACGCTCCAAAACTTGCTTTCGTTTTCAAGACAGGTGACGACGGCGTATCCGCCGACAGACGTTTTGTCGTTATATCCGGTTACGCGAAGGCAGAAGGTGAAACTGCAGGCACGACGGATCTGGAAGCCGGCAAGGGCGGTTACCTGATCAATCTGGATCTCGCTGCGCTGAACGGGGGCCAGGGTATCCTCGTGGATGTTGACCCGAGCATTCCTGAAGGTGTGACTCCCGAACCGGGCGGACAGGGGGATTTGGAGGACGAGAACGTGAACGTCATCGTCCGTGTCGAGGTGCAGCCTTGGACCGCTGTGAACGTATTCCCCATCCTTGACTGATACAGATAGAGAGTAATAGCCACTTGCCGGAGCGCTTTTCCCGTATCGGCCCTGACAGGCCGGTACCGGAATCCGCCCCGCACTCTCGGGGAGGGGAAAGTTTGTCCCCTCCCTTTTTTATTACCCGCGGGAGGGAAACGTGTCCTCTCTTTCGGGAAAATTACAGTATTGATTTATAATAATTAGTGTAAAGTATGAACATAAGAAACATACCGACCTGGCTGGGCCTGTTGGCCGCTTTATACCTCGTGACCGCATGTGACCGGGTGTATGACGACCTGAGCGGCTGCCTTGGCAACACGATCGTCTTCTCCTACCTGGCCGATGACAACCGGGAACATCTGCAGGAATACGTGGATGACATTGACGTCTTCATCTTTGACGTCGGGAACGGGGCCTTGGTGGAGAAACACCACCTGGAGGGAGAACAGCTGCTTTCACCGCTGGAGGTCAGGCTCCCGGAAGGTGATTATAAAGTAGTGGCTGTGGGCAACGCGTTGAACGAGACGGTTATCGGGGATGGTGCTTACGGTGAAGCGTCGGTTTCCCGGCCCGAACTGGCGGAAAAGGACGGACCGGCGGCCGGCACGTTTGACAGGCTATACCTTGGGGAAACCACCATCACGTCGAAGGTCATGAACGACTCCCGTGACGTGGTAAGACTTTATTCCCAGCACGTGAAAATCCATGCGGTAGTCCTTCCCGACGACGATGAGAACGCCGGGACCTGGTACGAACAGAACAAGGGGACGGGCTTCCGCCTGACGATGGAAACGCTCTCAGCCCGTTTCTCCTTTTCCGGGCAGCGTTCGGGAGAAACATCCTTCGACCTTCCGTTTTACACGGGAGGAAAAAACGACCGTTTCGTGCTTGATTTCAATACCCTGCGCTTCAAGGACGGGGACCCGCTGACGATCCGTCTTATGCAGGGAGATAAGGTTCTCTGCATGGTAGATGTCGCGGAATATATCGCTCTGTATCCCGACCAGATACGGATAACGGGGCGGCAGGAAGCGGTGCTTCCACTGTTCTTCCGCCAGAATCCCCGTTCTCTGACAGTAAGTGTAAAACCCTGGGAAGCCGTTGACGTGGTTCCCATAACCGATTGATGAATATTATGCTGAAAGATACTAAATATACTCGCACGGTAAGGGCCTTGAGGAACTTTGTGATGACGGTGTTGCCGCTCTTTTTCCTTGCCCTGACAGGATGCCGGAACGAAGAAGATATCCCGGAACGGCTTTCCGGAGAGGATGACGTGACCGTCAGGCTGAACCTGTCAACCCGTGGCGTAACAGCCGGGGGAAGTGAGATGCTGGACCTTTATTCCTCCGATCCGGCCAACTGGTATAAAACCGGCACACTGTTTCCCCAAGCCCCCGCACAGCCCAGAATAGCACTTATGGTTTTCAACAAGGAGCAGAACCGGTATGTGTACAGTCGCCTGCTTCCTTTCAGTTCGGGCAACGCGGAGGGGGAATATCAAACCAAGATACGCATCCCCAAAGGCGAGAGTGAATTCTATGCTTTCTATGCCCCCAACCAGACAGGAAAGGACCTGCCCTATTATACGCCCGGAGGAATCCTGCAGAACGCAGTTCCATGGGACTTCCTCGGGGAAGGCATGGAGGAGGTGGACAGGGAGGATATTGTCGAAGCCGCATTCCCTGCCATCATCAGGGAGCAGGATGACGGCAGTCTCGGCATTCCGGTGGACAACCCGTACGATGGTGTGACTCCTTCCCCGTCGGATGAGAAGATTATAGATTGGACAACAACTTCCAATATCTCTTGGGATGACGCTCCCGGAATATCCAACAGGTTGCATATGGGCATGCTTTCGGGAAAGCTGTCCACGGCCGTCCAGCCCGCTTCCGGGGAGCAGGTGCAGGATATCACAATCCCGCTGTTCCGTGATTTCTCCCGTGTCAGAATATACATCGCAAGCATTGCCCCCTTTGAGCAGATCATTTATAATTATAAAAGGATTGCCTTTTTGAACTTTCCGGTACTGATGTCTCCTTCTTTCAGGGAGAATGACTCGGACGGCGGCCAGCTTGCAGGATCCACCCCGGGAACGGGAAAGAACACGGAGCATACGGGCACGTATTCCTATGGAATAAAAAATGAAGCGCAACTGACCATCTACGAGGCCCCCCTCAATGCCAGCGGAGGGATTGACTATACGGAAATGGACGCCCAAAAATACGAGCAGTTCTTCCTTCCCCAGTACCTGGCCCCGTATATTCCGGAAGCCAATTCCTGGCAGGAAGGACACCCTCACCCGAAGATACAGCTGACAGTGGAGTATTATACAGGAGGAAACATCTCACAGACCAGGACAAGGACCTTTTTGCTTGACATTGGCGAGGAAAGTTCTCCCGGGGTGTATTCCGGCCCCATTTACCCGAACCGGGATTATAAGGTATTCATGGTCTTGCCGGAAGCCGCGGACAGAGAGATTATCTACCGGGTCGAATCCTGGGAGCGGAAGGATGTGGAGTTCCCTCCTTTTCAGTGATGTTCACAATTTTGTCATTATAAATTTTTATTATATATGAAAGCATATAGGCTGAAAATAACTTGTTTCATTCTTTTGTTACTGCCCGTTCTTACCTGCTGTACGGACGAGGAGCTGCTTCGGGGCAGCGGTGTCCCGGAAGGCGTGCCCACGACGGTAGACATCAGCGTGGGTACGGCAGCCAACAGGGCCAAGACACGTTCGGGCCTGCCGGAAGGCGAGGAGAGAAAGATATACAACCTTTACCTGTGGGTTTTCGATTCCCGCGGCGGCGTGGAGTTCTCCCGGGAGTATCCCCGTGCGGAGCTTTATCAGGCCGCTGCTGCCTTGGAAACGGCAACCGGCGAGAAGGACACGGATGCACCCACGAGCATGGGATTGCTGAAAAACATCCCCATTACCTCGGGAGAGAAGACGCTGGTCCTGCTGGCGAACTATAAATCGGATGGTGACGGGCTGTTTCAGGTAGAGCCCGGGATCCTGGCTGGCGTGTCGTCCCTTTCGGACATTCAGAGGGTCAAGGCGGAGATGACCGCCCGTACCCTGTTCCGACCGAACGGGAACCTGCTGATGTCAGTTACCAAGACGGAGGAGATCAGTCCCGACACCAGGCGCCTCGAGGTCTCCCTGAAACGTGCGGAGGCGAAAATCACGGTCAACCTGAAAACCGGGGAGGGGCTCACGTTCGTGCCCGGGACATGGAGAGTCGGTAACGTGCCGGCTTCGACCTTTGTCACCGAGCATGTCAAGGGCAGTGACGCCGGGGCTCCCTGGGATGCCGGCGGGATGGAGATGGATTCGTACTGGTTGTCCGAATTATTCCAGTTCGAGGGCGACGCTACTACTACTACTACGTTTTACCTTCCGGAGAACCGGAAATTGGCAAAAAAAATGATAACTCCCGCCTCTCCCGGTTACAATGCGGAGAGGAAGGGGTATGACCTGCGGCAGAAACAAGTGAAGTCTCCCGTTCCCGATGCTACGGAGAAGCCGAACGTGCAGAACGGAGCTACAGAATACGCTCCGGATCTGGCTCCCTACATCGAGTTCACGGGTGAGTTACGCCAGGATATGACAACCGGTGAAGTCTCAACGGAGCGTTTCGGGAGGGTGACCTACCGCGTTTATCTGGGATACACGGCGGAGAATGATCCGGTCAACGATTATGATATAGAACGTAACGTGCACTATACCTATAACGTGACGATCAAGGGGATGAACGACCTGGTAGTGGAGGCGATGTCCGACAAGGACCGGGAAGAGGAGCCCGCTCCCGGGGTGGAAGGCCTTGTATATGACGCTCACCGCTCCTTCAGTTTTGACTGCCATTATGAACAGGGCCTGATGCGTTTCAACAAGGACGAGCTTGCCATCTTCAGTCCGGATGGCAGTTTGAAGGACGACGCGATGATCTCCTTTGCCATACGCACCCCGTTCTGTGACAAGATAGTCTCTTACACGAGGGCGGAGCTGGAACAGCTGGAGGATAACGGATACGTTCCTTCAGGGGAGAAGAAGGCAGACACTGGTTGGCTCGCGTTCTTCATCCACCCGAGCACCCTGTCTGACAATGGAAACGAAACCATGGAATATTACTCCAACACGGGGGCGCATCTGCTTTCGCTGGAACAGTTTCTTTACCGACTTGTCAAAGAGCCCGATTATGTATTTAATGCCTCCACGGGGCTTTGCAAGGTGACGGTTTACGCCAACGAGTATTTCTACGAGCGGAACCCCATGCAGGATGGCGCCCCCGAGGACAAGAACTTGTGGAAAACCTTTGCCAACGCCCCGGATCGGACTTTCGACCTGCTGGTGAACACGTCGCATGAAATCTCCCCCGACGGGCAGTCACGTTATCACCAGGCTGTCGTTTCCATCCGTCAGATGTCCATCAAGACGGTGTTTACGGAGGGACCCGAAGGCATGCGTGTCTGGGGGGTGGAAAACGTGAACGAGACACCGGACCTGGACTTTATGGTGAAGGCTCCGGGAGAACCGGATGCTTTTTATAATAAATATACATCCAACGGCTGGTCGAATACCTGGAAGGTGATGGCAAGGTCGGGCGACTTCAGTCAAGAGGTCATGATTGACCCGATGAGAAGAAGTAAACAAGACCAGTTATGGCAGGTCATGACGAAGGTGGACAACGCGAAGCTGACTCTCAGCAGAGACCATTATAATTTGGCAGCCAAGAATTACCACGCCGAATATGCCTGTTTCACCCCGTTTTTACGGAACCGGGATGATAACCGTGATGGCCGGATGCAGGCCGCCGAGATGAAGTGGTATATTCCTTCGGTGAGCGAGAGCGGTATGCTTATCGTGGGGGAACGGGCGTTGCCGTTACATTCCAGGCTGCACGGGCACGCCCCCTCGGACAACGCCACAGCATTTTATATGTCAAGAGCCTTTATGGCAAGTACAAACCTTTCTTTATACTCTTCCAACCCCTATATTTGTATCTTGGAGTCCCGCAGCGTGACTCCCATCGCAAACTTTGATTATTACAAGGGAGGGAACTCACCCGGGGACCGCATCCCCTACTCGGAAGTGAGGTTGATCAGGGATCTGGGGATGCTGGAGTCTGGGGAAGAAAGCTATCACATCGAGGAGTTGGGCAAGGAACTGAACAAGTCTCTTGTCAATAACAGGACGAAAGAGGAATATCTGGTCTTTAGGGCAGATAACCTGCCATACAGCATGACGCGTGGAGTAAGAGCCATTTACGAGTTGCCCGCGCATGATGAGGACTCCCAGAGCAACACCATTTACAAGAACGGGTTTGAGGTGGCCAAGTATATCGCCAATAAGATAGATAAGCCCAAGGATTTGAATAATCCTGACAGGAAGAGCGAGTATTACTTACAGGATTGGAGCACGCTGATGGCGGACATCGAACAGGGAAACAGCCCGTGCGCCTATTATTACCAGGAGGCGGACAAGAGCGACCTGGGAACCTGGCGGGTGCCCAACGAGGTGGAATTGATCATCATGTGCGGGGGCCTGTTCGACTGGCATAACCCTGAGAAAAAGGAGGTTTACGAATTCGGTAATGACCTTCCTTCTCTGGGAGTAGTAGGGTCTGAAGTTCTCCATTCTCGGACGGGATTTTCCAAGCGTAGCATGAACGGGGCAAGATCGTTCAGTGCCGGCTACCAGATGTATCTCCATGGTTATCTCCGATGGGTCACGACCGTGGATACCCAGTGGGCGGGTGACAATGACAGGCTTGTGAATAACAGGAAGGGATACGTGCGTTGCGTGAGGGACCTTGAATAGTCTGGTCCCGGGGATTGGGGAAGGAATTTCCCAGTTTTGCAGGTGTGACCGGAGGAAGCCGTATCATGGCTTTTCTCCGGTCTTTTCGATATGAGGAAAAGTTTTTCATCGTAAAGGGCCGAAAGGAAAACCTGCGATCGAATCAAGAGAGGCATAAAAATAAATCGGGTAGCGTGAAGGTACTCATGTGCCCCATAATTAAGGAATAACATGATAGAAACGTACTTTAACAACTTGATGCAGGAGGTCGAACGTAAGATGGGCATCGAATCTTCCCGTATGGAGGGAGAGCAAGTGATACGGACTTGTCAGGAGATGGTTTCTTTTTTGAGGGAGCGATCCCGTGAGTTGAAGGACTATGTCCTGAACCACCCATTCTCCAACGTGGAAGAGGAAATCTGCTTTTTCAAGTATTACAAGCCTGCCCTAACGGGACGCCTGCTGTATTATTACCGGGTATACCAGATCGAGAGCGGTTGTTCATGTTGCCCGGAGATTGCCCGGATGCATTACCGCAAGGCTATGAAAGAATACCAGTGGAAACTGGAACGATACCTTCCCTTTTACCAGTATTACCGGAGCGGGGCGACTTACCGGGACCATTACTATTTCCGCCGTGCCAAAAAGGAGCTGAGCCCGGAAAGCGGAAGTTTTATGCTGGAGGAGGATTCGGTGATGTCAACCGGTTATGACTTGTTGGCCGCAAGACTGATAGTGGCGGAAATGTTACTTGGTTATCTGAACCGGAAAGTGCTGCTGGCAATGGAGGGGGCGTATGCCGTGCAGGAAAAGGAGCACCATTGGACGGACCGGAAGGCGGCTGCCGTGGAACTGATATATGGCATTTGGGCGATGGGTAGCGTGGATAACGGGAGGGTGAGCATTGTCGAGCTCGTGATGCTGTTCGAACAAATGTTCCATATTGACCTGGGAGACGTGTACCACACGTTTATCTCCATGCGTAACCGGAAGAACAGCCGGACAGCTTACCTTGATCAAATGAAGGAACGTTTGTTGAAACGAATGGACGAAACGGACGGATAACCTTTTGTAAAACAAGGAAGAGACTGGCAGGTTCATAGCAAGTTGCCAAATCACCTTTCCCGATACGCCATTTGGTGAAAATACAGTATATAGCCACCGTAGAGAGCCCGAATAAGGTTCCGCGGCGTTTTTTTATGGAAAAGTGTAATATGTTTATGGATACATTTTTGGTATTTTTTATTTACACAAAAAAACAATATTCCGCCTTCCAATGCGGCATCATTCGACAGCTTCCTTACCATCAAGAAAAATTATGCAATGCTCGTACGTTTTGAAACCGTAACTTAGTCACAAAGCAGACTAAAAGGAAGTGAGGAATAGCGCTACCATCCAACTAAAGAAGTCATAGCAGCGAAGATGATTCATCACTCCGTCTTGTTCATGTTTGTGCCCTATCAAATTTGTCGATGTTTTTTCAATTGCTCGGCTTGTTTATTGAGCAAGTTGCTTATTTCACTCTCCTGCTTGTCCCTGCATCAGCATATAGGGTATTTCATACTGTTGTCCTGTTAATATTGCCATGCATTCAGTTCAAGAGTATGAAAGCGTAACAGAGAAGCAACATTGCAGGAAGGAGCAATACCAAACCTTTGCTTGATTGAAATTAGGTAACGGGCTGTTACGCCGATAAGCTCAGCGATGCAGAATATTGTCATTAAGATAGTTGTTATTTGCCCCCCTGAAATATTATTTTTCGACAATACTTATTTATTTTATAAAAGAAATAAATTGGTAAATGATAGATCTAAAATGATAATTGGATTTCATTACAAATTGCTTTTATTTGCAAAATAATTTGCTATTTTATTAATATTATGAGAACATTTTATTTAGGGATGGCTGGTGGAAAAGTTTTGTCTCGTGCCTGTTTTTCACTGCTCGTCATCAATAATATTTACCTTTCTTCTTGTAAGGATGATTTGGATCGGGGACGTATTTCCGCAAACATATTTTTTACTCCTGAAATACGTGCCTACTGGGATCTATTGATCCGTTCCATGGCCAGCACAGAGGTAGCACAGGGCAGTGTCGCTTCTTTACAAGGTGATTATCTTCTCTTTTTATCTTTACACCTTATATACCGCAGTATCACTGTTCCCTCAATAGCCAGAGAGGAGGAGGCAACGGGTCGGAAGACTCGTGTCACGTCTGTAACGACAAACAATATACACGATTATTTTAGGGTACTGGCTTATGCTTACACAAGTAGTTGGAGCGAGAACCAACCCTAAGCTATTTCTACAATGCTATTGCCAGCAAGTCCCCGGTAGCA
The DNA here is from genome assembly GCF_018860125.1 of Bacteroides sp. HF-4919. Classification (NCBI taxonomy): domain Bacteria; kingdom Pseudomonadati; phylum Bacteroidota; class Bacteroidia; order Bacteroidales; family Bacteroidaceae; genus Bacteroides; species Bacteroides sp. HF-4919. The sequence goes on along the minus strand of NZ_JAHKNF010000009.1, from coordinate 257,568 downwards.
ACTATACGCTTTCGTTTAAAGCAAGAGTACATAATGAACTGAAACTCCCTTTTGGAGAGTTCATAGTCTTTTGACTAAGGGCGTATAATCTGGGAAAATACAAATTGTATATTTAAAAAAAGTATAATGTCCCTGTAGGAAATATTCGTTTTTATATGTGGAATTCTTCCACATATGTGTTGTTCTATTCCACATGCAGCTCTGTTGTTTTTAGATAATAATCCACTGATTTACAATATGTTACATTTTATTGATCTTTGCATAACGTTTTGGCACGCATTTTATTCTATGATTTAATGCGGAATAGAAATAAAAAATAGAAACAGATATTGATTATACAATAAGATATAAATAATAATATTTTATAAATAAAAATATACTATGTCTCTTTTTTATTTGAATGAACATACGTCCTGTTATAATTATTCAAATTTTATAGAGGAAGGATTTCGCTATTATAAATTTGATAAAGGAATAAACTATGAAGAACGACTGATAAAAGATTGTATTTTGTTTGTTCTGAAAGGAAATCTGCAGTTCTTGTATAACGAATTTGAGTTCACAGTTTCAGAGGGGAATATGTTCTTTTGGAGCCGTGATAGCCTCTTCAACATGTATTCGTCGGAAGAAAGTGAAGTTGTTGTCGCCCTATTTGAAGGAGGTATATCGCCCTGCCAAAAAGCTTCTTTTGCAGATCTGTTCCATTTAAAGAAAATTATCAAATATCACATGGAATCTCTTGTAATAAGGGACGAGTTACGAAAATTTCTTGAACTTCTGGTTTGTTATCTGGAAGACGGAGCAAACTGTATACACTTTCATGAGACTAAGCTCAAAGAACTGTTTTGGAACATTCGTTTTTATTATTCTAGGGAGGAACAGGCAAACTTCTTCTACACAATTATCGGTCGATCCCAGGATTTAAGAAATAAGGTTCTGAACAATTACAAAGAATGCAGTACCGTAAAGGAACTGGCATCGTTGTGTGGGATCTCTCTTCCTGCTTTTAAAAGGCAATTCATTGCGGAATTTGGGGAAACACCGAGCAAATGGATGAAGATGCAATTATTAGGAGAAATTAAATATAGACTCTCGGTTACAGATTTGTTGTTAGGGAGCATTGCCGATGAATTCGACTTTGCTTCTTTGGCTCATTTTTCCAGATATTGTAAAAGATATCTGGGATGTCCTCCTAAAGAATGGAGAGAACAAATAAATAGACGTACAGAGAACTGATTTTAGGAGAGTTTTCCAGATACTGTTTATGTGATGAATCGATTCGGATTGTCCAATGAGATTTCTGACTGTGTTATCCGTACTTTTTCTGCTTTATATGTCTGTTTTTTACATGTTATGTGATGCTATTTATGAAAAAGTTTTTTAGTTGGGTCTGAATCGTAGTTTCTATGATGCACAAAATAAATTTTTGACTTTATGGTTGATAGTCAGAGTAAGATTTTGTTTAGATGCTCTGTCTTTTATCTTTTATAGTTACAAAAAGTTTCATTATTCATCAAATTGTCAGAGGCTTGTATTTTTATCGGGTTCGTATGAAACTAAATCCGATTCTATTATGAAAATACAATTATCTTTATTGGCAATCGTCTTGTTTATGGGGTTTACTGCGCAGGCTCAGGAATCAAATGAACGTTAGATTTAAGTAGCTGAAAACATCCGAAGTGGAAATCGTACCGGACAAAATCCATTATCTCATCGAGATTCGAGAATATTCCGGAAGAGAGTTTGGCGGGAAATCTAAATCGGAAAAATACTGTACCAAAGTAGCATTGAGCCGAATTGAACAAGGTTTGATGCAAACGCTAAACTAAGGGGATCCGAAGGACACCATACAGACACAAGAATGCGGTGACTCTTGGCGGTGACTGAGACAAGACTTTTTAGTGGCTAAGAGTTTGACATTACACTGACAGATTTCAATCAGATAGATGAAGTACTCAAGCTGATAAACACGAAAGGGATCAACATCATGTGCATAGGTGATAAAAACAAAGCTATGTCGATGTACCACCCAAAAGGAAAGATCGAAGCATTAAAGGCGGCGTAACTGAAAGCGACTTACCTAATAGAGGCATTGGGCAAGAAATTAGGACATGTGAGATACATTGTGAAAGAAGAGAGCAGTATCATTTTCTCTTTTGCACAAAGCAATGTCAATGTCTCATCCTCCGATGCGGCATCGTTGGCAATTTCCGTACTATTAAGAAGAATTCCTCAATACTTGTGCGTTTTGAGATGTAGATTAGCCATAAAGCATCTCAAAAGACGTGGACGAATAGTGTTGTCGCCCAACTAAATCAGCCGAAACGGGGAATATGGTTCATTACTTCAGCTTTTCCTGTCCATGGCTTGGCGCACCTACCGATTTCCTTTTTCAACCGCTCGGCCTGTTCATTGAGCAGCCTTGTACGTTTCAAGACTTCCCTCCTATTTCCTGCTACAGTACTCAAAATCGATCACAGAATCGGTCCGGTTCCAGATAAATCCGTTATCCCTCTGTCGGTTGAATTTGTTTTCCAGTTTATCCAAGCTTTCTTCCTCTGCTTTTCTCCGCATCAACAAATAACAGTATTTCATAGCGTTATCTTGCAATTGCTGCATGTATTCAGTCAAACGAATATCTAAGAACGAGAAATTAAACGGTGATCTAACAGGCCAAAAAGAGCAATCCACAACCGATATATTTTGCTGTCAATTGGCATCGTTTTATCTTGCTTTAGACATATATACAAAAAGGAGTAAACCTATAAATCCAAATACTTGCAAAAATTATAGAAATAGCAAATCAACATTGCAGTTGGATCAAAATCACTTGCTCCTCATTAAATGCTCTTTCTTTTACTTTCTATATATTATATAAAAGATAATGAATACATCAACAAGTCCTGCAGTATGTAATATACTGTCATTCGAATGGTTATCGACTGTTTCCCTAAAATGTCATCTATCGGCAACGATTCTTCGTTTTATAAAGATATATGTAAATGGCAAATAATAGAATCAAATTGATAATCAATTCAATTATTAATTATTTTTCTTTGCAAAATCATTTCTATGATGTTATAGAGAATAAAATAGTAAATTAATTATCAATGTTTTACGGATCACCTTGCAAACTTAAAATATGTAATTTTGATATTATGAGAACATTTCGTTTAGGCGTATTTCTTGGGGGAAAGGTTTTGCCCCGCGCCTGTTTTTCACTGTTTGTCATCAGTACTATATGTATTTCCTCCTGTGAGGATGATCTGAAACGTGACAAAACTTTCACAAGTATCTCTTTTACCCCGGAGATACAGGCCGGCTGGGGTACACTGGCACGTTCCATGACCGGTACAGACATGCCGCGGGGCAGTGTCTCTCCTTTACAAGGTGGCCGCACGCCCCTTTACCTGCACACCTTATACACCGACAGCATCGCCGTTTCTTCCTTCTCTAAAGGTGAGGATGCCGCTGCCCGGATGACCCGCGCCGCACGAGTGAGTGCAGAGAATATGTACGATCATTTCGGGGTATCGGCCTACGCTTACACGGGGGACTGGGACGAGAGCCGGACAACACCCAGCTATTTCCACAATGCCACAGCCACCAGGTCCGGCAGCGACTATACACTATCTTCCGCCTATTATTGGCCGGGAGCTTCCTACAAGATGAGGTTCTTCGCCTATGCACCCAAAGAGAACGCCCGGTACGTATTTTCCGGCCAGGGGCAGGCCGGCTCCCCCCGTATCAGCGTGACCGTGCCGGAAGAGGTGGGCCAACAGGAGGATCTGCTGGTAGCCCGATCGGCAGAGCTCAATGGCAACAGCAACACGGCCGTTGCGCTGACCTTCAACCATGCCCTGACCGCCGTCAGATTCGTGTGCGGGAATGATATGCGGGGAGGTACGGTCAAGCAGGTCCGTTTGAAAAACGTTTATTCCAAAGGAACCTACAATATGGGGACACAAACCTGGAGCGGTTTGGATACTCCCGCCACCTTCTCACAGACATTGGATAAAGTGACGACAGGAACAGCTGACGAGGCGCTCACGAGTGAGGCGCAGACCTTTATGATGCTGCCCCAGCGGCTTCCTGAGGACGCGCAGATAGAAGTCTTATTCACAGACGACACCCATACGGACCACACTTTAACAGCCGATATAAAAGGGAGTGAGTGGCCGATGGGCAAGACTGTCACCTACAAAATATCCAGTAGTTCCCTCAACTGGACTTACACGCTTGATGTCACTGCCCTGGCCGATTTTACATATACCGGTGGCACACAGCAATATCGTGTTACCAGTTACAGGCAAAACGCCCAGGGGGAAAAAGAGGCTGCCGAATGGACCACGCAATATGCAGAAGACGGAACCACGTGGACAGACACCAAGCCGGTGTGGCTTACCGCATTCACGGCATCCGGTACCGGCGGCGACTCGGCGCAACCTTGTGATGCGACGGTCGAGGCGCAGACCGGCATATCAAATGATTTACATACGGCTGCTTTGAAGGCGGCCACGGCCAAGGGTTCGGAAACCACACCGTACAACCTTTCCAGCAGCACCGGGGGGAGCAGCGTTGAGAACACGGCCAACTGTTACGTGGTCAGCGCTCCCGGTTACTATTCTTTACCGCTGGTATATGGAAATGCGATCAAGAACGCGGCCACGAACGCTTCGGCGTATACCTCCACGGCGACAGGAAACAATATCCTGAATCCTTTCATCAACCATGCCGGGAACGGGATCACGGATCCATACATCAGCGGTAATGGATGTACGCCGGCCAAGGCCGAACTGGTCTGGCAGGATACGATGAACCTGGTTACGGATATAAAATACAATGCCGGTTACAATGGCGGCAATATCTCTTTCAAAGTGGACCGTTCTTCTATCCGGCAAGGCAATGCCGTCATTGCGATCAAGGATGCGAGTGATGCCATCCTCTGGTCCTGGCATGTCTGGGTTACGGACGAAGACATCAACAATGTGATTGAGATAACCAACCATCAAAACGTAAAATATAATTTTATGCCCGTTAATCTGGGACAATGCGACGGTAATACCATTACCTATGAAGAACGGAGTTGCAAGGTAAAATTCACTGCCGGGGACCAGAGTAAGGAAATAACCATCAAGCAGTTGGCGAGGGTAATCGCTACCCAAGACAACAATCCTTACTATGAATGGGGGCGTAAAGACCCCTTCTATCCTTCGAACGGAATGGATAATACAACCAAAATCTGGTATGACAAGGAGGGAATGCCATCTACGGACAATCCTGCGAAGGCAAATCTTTCTACAGGTGCAGCTTGTATCAAGAATTACATTCTTAACCCCAATGTAATGCATGCTACAAATACAGCGGACAAGTTATACCTGAATTTGTGGGCTGCTAATAATAGTTCAGTTTCATTTTCTGCCTCTCCTACTACCAAGACTATTTACGATCCGTGTCCTGTTGGTTTTAGGCTCCCTGCTGCCAATGCTTTTTCTGGATTTACTACAACAGGAGAGTCTGTGGAATCTGTATCTGAAATTAACGGTTTTTATGATGATAATAGAATCGGTTGGCACCTATACACGGATGCCACGAAAATTCGTACCATCTTCTTCCCGCTCTCCGGATGGCGTAATTATGTCAATAGCGCAGTCAAAGGAGTCAAAGATTGGGGGAACTATTGGTATGGAGTTCCATACGATATGCAAGATGCTCAAGGAATGGATATAGGCAAAGAGTACTTAAGGAATAAGAATAAAACCCATCGGGCATTTGCAGGAAATATACGTCCTTGCCAAGACTAAAGAGGAATAATAAGTGAGAGACGGGATATGTTTGGTTGATGTTATATCCCGGTGGGTCTCAAAGTACCCTCCGGGGAATATACTTCTATACCAAGAATAAGGAGGCAGGAAGTTCATAAAAATATCATAAAATGTAAGCCGATGAAACTTACAGTATGCATATTAGAAGGTAATTCCCCGAGCTCTATCAGGCGGTGGGACATATAGTGCTTAGCCCAGCATCCCTGGGGGCGAATAATAACTACCCTTACAAATCCTCTTGGAAGTTTTCATGGTGTGTCCTATATCAGGGAGAAAAGGTCATGACATTCATGCCTGTGGAAAGAAAGATTGGCGGAGGTGACAAAATAGACAATGATTGTGTTTCTTCCGTCAGGGAGAGGAACGGTCACTTATTAAAGCTGCTGACAAGTGTTGTTGCTGTTGTCCGTAAGGACCTGGCTGAACAGATGGCTTCTACTATACGTCATAACCGTACCCGCGGGATGCACAAGATTGAGCTTATGACACGGCTGGTAAGGGAACTTACGTGATCGGGAATGTCGACATGTGGATACGCAGGAACTTGGGTATGGACAAGGATGAGTTGCTTCGTTTGAAGCAGGTATCGGGACTGGCGAAACTGTTCGCCGATAAAGAATTCCGAATGGATGTGGAATAAGCAATCTTACACAGAATATTGGAAATGTGTAGCACTGAAAAATATAGAAGGAGATAAGCGGTTATAATAATTTCATGAATCTACAAGATGGAAATTACAGATTTAATCAAGGAAAGGGAAAGTGTAAATGTGTCAGACATTTATATCTATCTTTATGAAGATGGTCCCGTTGTTTTCGATGTTTCTGCCGTCCACTTGCAGTTATACTTTCCTGAAATGGAGATGGAAAGTGTGCTTTGCAGCGACAGGAGACATCACAAACTCATACGAGGGTTTTCGCTGGAACCAGTGCTGAAACGTTTGGCACAATACCGATGTCTGGTTGACGGCGAGTGTATCAGGGTGATGGAAGTATTGTGATCCTTAGGGCATGGGAAACGTAACCGATGAATTTGTCGAAACAATCAGTCTGAATCCGAACAATACGACTACCGATCGTCATGTCTGGATACTTTTCAGGTATGCAGAGGTATTGTTGAACTATACGGAAGTTTTGGCTTATGGTAATCCAGATTATACTGATAATGCGTTTATGTCATCCCCACGGGCAGCCATCGACAAACTGAGGGCACGTGCCGGAATGCCGGGAGTTGCTTCGGATGATTTTCTTGAACGAATCAGGAATGAACGCCGAGTGGAACTCGCTTTTGAAGGGCACCGATTCTGTGATAGCAGAAGATGGAAAATCGCTCCTCAGACAATGGATATTTATGTGGTGGAGATTGAGAAACAGGACGACAGATTGATTTATTCCCGTCAGTTTGTTGACAAATGTATACGGAGTGACAAGGAGTACCTGTATTCTATACCCAATGAAGAATTACTTAAAAATCCGCTTTTAAACAGAATCTTGGTTGGAAAAAATTAAATGAGTTGAGAAGTTACTTCAATTTTGTTTGTGGTGGCGTCTTTTTTGCGGGCTATTGCCTACTCTTTATGGAATAATATTTTTTACATATCAAATACAGCTTCCCGATTTATCACAATGATATTTATTCATAACAGTAGATAACATGAAATATTATAAAAAAGCAAGTTCCACAATCCTTGCAACCACTCATTGAATAAGATTTTGTAGTTGATATATATGTAATATTTTTACAGATTATATACTCCATAAAAAGTCTTCTGATTTTTTTAAGATGCTAAATTGCTCCTGTTTTTAATGTGGTTGTCTTTCCACTTATAAACATACCGACTCCGGAGGCAAAGGCTGAAATGGTTTGTCGGCGTATTCGCCGTTAAACCGTTCGTTTTCGGTTAAACGAAAACACAACTTGCTGTCCCCTCCACGGGGACAACGTTTTTAAGTAGAACTGTAGATTGCTCCCCTTGATGCCTTCCTCGCGATGGCAACCTCCCCCATTCCGGTCTGTCCATTCGGAGAAGTTGGCAATTTTCACCAACATTGCAGAGCCGGAACGGGGTGTAGTTTCCTGTAATTGTAGAGCGTTCTACAATTCTCCGGTGGTTCAAAGGGGTTTCTTTGGGGATAATTGAATATTCGGAGAACCGGATATTTTGATAACCGGATAATCCGGATAGTATTATATCTGTAGCCTCTTGGAATGTTATACGGTGATAACTGAATAATTGGGGTTTTGTGTATTTTGATAATTGGATAATCGGATATTGATATATTCAGATATTGGGATATTCAGATAATGGATAAACAATTATACAAGACTATATTTATACAAAACTACAATTATAAAAGGCTATCACCATACACTCCCCATCAGAGAGAAAGTTCTTTCAGCTTGCTGCCGTCCAGCCGGTGGACGGATAACGCGCCGTCACAGTAAACAGCGAATGTCGGCACGTTTCCATCCTTCGGGAAAGTGATGGAGCCGGTATTGCAGACCACCGTATGCTCTGTCCGTTCAAGTTTCCACCGGTGTGTGTGACCATAAAAAAGGCAGTCGAACCTTCCCTTCGGCAGTCTGTCCTCATTGTAGATATGTCCGTGGGTGAGAAAGAAACGTTTTCCGTTATCTATCAGCAGGGCGTAATCGGACAGGATGGGAAAGTCCAGCAGCATCTGGTCCACCTCCGAGTCACAGTTCCCACGGATGGCGACAATCTCGTCGGCCATCGCATTGAGGTGTTCTGCGATCCCTTTCGGGTCCAGTCCTTGGGGTATCCCGTTGCGGGGACCATAATTCAGGATGTCTCCCAAAATGCAAAGCATTCCGCACTGCTGCTCCCTGTAAAATGCCAGCACTTGTTCCAGTGCCGGTAACGAGCCATGTATGTCGGACACAATCAGGTATTTCATCATAATCCATTCGGTACGGGTTAAGTTTTCAAAGAACAAAAATAAGCATAATTATCCAGTCTCCCTAATCGGGGGAACGATGAGAAAAGAGACAGCTTCCCTGAACTGTAGATTACTGTATTGCTGTCCTTGTAGATTGCTGCAATGTTATAAACGGATACATTAAATAAGGGTATTTAGCCTTAGTCAAACTAATCTAATAAGCTGACAATAAGGCTTCTAATACTATGATATATGGGTTTATTATGCTACCTTAGTGGTATAATAATAAAGGACAAAAAGCTATGAACGAGCAAGTTAGAAATATCTTAGAACAGAGTACCACCAAGACGAGCAAGATCGAGCAGTTGCTCCGTCTGGGTTTGACACGCAGGGAGATTGCCGATTTGGTGACACGCGGCAACTATGGTTTTGTATATAACGTTGAGAAGAAAATGCTTGAAAGAGAGGGTGGAGTTTTGCAGAACAGAATTGTATCTGTCCTGATGGATTATACCTTCACCCACAAGTTCGGCATTGAGATTGAAGCCTATAACTGTAATATGGAAAGACTGGCACGCGAATTGAGAGAGGCCGGTATCCGAGTTGCCGTTGAGGGGTATAACCACACGACCAGGGATCATTGGAAACTCGTGACAGACAGCAGCTTGCAGGGAAATAATACTTTCGAGCTGGTCAGTCCGATACTGGCAGGTGAGAATGGTCTGAAAGAGCTGGAGACGGTGTGCTGGGTGCTTGACATCTGTGATGCGAAAGTGAATGACAGTTGCGGATTCCATGTCCATATGGATGCGGCTGGGTTCAGTCTGGACACTTGGAAGAATCTGGCTTTGACCTACAAGCATCTCGAACACCTGATTGATGCCTTTATGCCAAGAGCACGCCGGAACAATACCTACTGCAAAAGTCTTTCCGGTGTTTCCGACGAGAGAATTAAAGCGGTCAGGACGATTGACGACCTGCAGGAGGTCTTTAATAATGACCGGTACCACAAGGTTAATTTTGAGGCTTATTCCAGACACCGAACCGTTGAGTTCCGCCAGCATTCCGGCACGACAAACTTCACAAAGATGGAGAATTGGATACGATTCCTGAACGGATTGATTACCTTTGCGAAAAGCTCCAGCCTTCCCAGCCGGATGACATTGGAGGGGTTGCCCTTCCTGAACGGGAAACAGAAATTATTTTTTAAACTTAGAACTAAAAAATTAGCGGTATGATACAGACTTATCATTTGCTGGATGGCGGTCAGATAATCGCCTCCAGCCCGGAAGAGTTCGTCCGGCTGCTCCGGGAGGGGAGCCGGTTCGACTATGATTGTACGGATCAGGAGTATATGGAGAACTTTGCCCGGCGTTACGGGGAACTGCATGACGTGGCAGTTGCTACCGACACCCCTGAACATTTCCTGACGGACTTACAAGCTGTCGGTTACGTCCTGAAGTAACCGGTATCGCTCCTTTATTATTAGTCCCTGCCTCAAACACGAGGTAGGGATTTTTTTCTTTCATTGCAATCTCTTCTGTCTGCCTTGCGGCACTCCCTCCTGTCAATTCCTGACTATCCATGACTATCCGTGACAGGGTATTTCATCTCTTCCCGACATTCCTTTCTTTTGCAGTGTAGAACGGATATACAGTTATAAGCATTACAGTTTTACAGCATTCTATTTTTATCTGATTATAAAAAAACAGCGTATGAAAAAAGAACCGTTATTAATTGCATTCGCCAGCCAGAAAGGAGGAGTCGGAAAGTCTGCCTTCACTGTTCTGGTGGCCAGTATCCTTCATTACCAGAAGGGTCTGAAGGTGGGTGTCGTGGATTGCGACTCCCCCCAGCACAGCATCTCCCGGATGCGTGACCGGGACATAGAAAGCGTACAGGAAAGCGATTTTCTCAAAGTGGCCCTCTATCGGCAACATGAACAAATCCGGAAACGTTCCTATCCGGTAATCAAAAGCAATCCGGAGAAAGCGATAGAAGATCTGTACCGCTACATCGAAGAGCAGGATGCCGCCTTTGATGTCGTACTGTTCGATCTTCCGGGAACCCTCCGCAGCGAAGGGGTTGTTCATACTATTTCCGCAATAGATTACATCTTCATCCCTTTAAAGGCGGACAATGTCGTCATGCAGAGTTCCCTCCAGTTTGCCGAAGTGGTGGAGGAAGAACTGATTGCCAGGCACAACTGCAACCTGAAAGGCATCTATCTTTTCTGGAACATGGTCGATAAGCGTGAACGGAAGGAGACTTACGAGTCCTGGAACCGTGTCATACAGAAGGCGGATTTACACTTGCTGGAATCACAGATACCGGATACCAAACGCTACAACAAGGAGTTGAGTTCTTTGAAGAACAGTATCTTCCGTTCCACATTGTTCCCTCCCGACAACCGCCAGATAAAAGGTTCGGGCCTCTGTGAACTGGTAGATGAGCTATGCGCCGTGACACATCTGGATGATTCCCATACCTTATAATAACAGGAACTATGGACAGCGGAAAAAAGAAATTTGATCCCCGGAGCATTGACGAGAAGACCATATTGGATATCGTCGCCAGGAAAGGGACGATACGACCGGACTCCCCTGCAACAGGTGTATCCTCGAAATCGGAGGATGTGGAAGAGGAAGTTGCCGGGGAGAGTGAAGCTCCCGTCTTTACGGTCAAGGAAATCAATGCTTACAGGGCGTCATTCCTGAATACGGTCAGAACCAAATCCCGTAAATCATTGCATATTGATGCCGACTTGCACCGCCGCATCTCTTCCCTGGTATGGGCGGTAGGACGGGGTGAAGCAACCGTAGCCGGTTTTGTTAACCAGGTGCTGGCGCATCATTTTGAAGAGAACGGCGGATTGATAAACGCCGTACTGGAAAAGTATTACCAATCACTAAAATCATAAGGACATGGAATACCTTTTTATTATCCTGTTCATCTATGCCTCTTACCTGAGTATTGAAAAGTATGTCCATACAGGCAGTATTTTCACATGGAGGGGTAGAAAGGACAAGAACGAACATCCTACGCTTGCCGCCACGCACCCGGAAATCCCTGTGTCTGAAGCGGAGATCATAGGTAAAAGCCGGTATCAAATGCGACAATCACTGACAATAGATGACAATAGCGGACAACCTGAATCAAGCATAGAAAAGAGTGATACCTTTACTCCCGAAAAGGAAACAGAACCGGTTCTTCGAGCGCACGAAACCCTTGAGAACAACACGAAATTCCCGGAAGTTCCGGTTCCTTTTCAAAAACTGAATTATCCTGAAATCGACTATGTGCAGGAGGCTTCCCCTTTTTCCGGTGAAGAAAAAGAAGAGATTCCCGAACGCTATGAAATTACAGGATACGTACAGCGGAGCAATCCCCACCGGGCAACCGGTGTCACCTTTGACGATATGGATATGATTGAGAAAGCAATGGCATCGGACAAGCTTACGGAAACGGAACAGAAACAGGCCCGGCAGACTTTCCGGAAGCTGGAAGGCACGAACATGGAAAGGGTGCTACAGGCGAGTGTCCTGGGAAGCAGCGATAAACTCAAACGGTATATGCGCTTGTATGTGAACCGGGGTGAACCCCATTTATTGACAGGAAAAAACAAGGATGACATTCTCCGGGAATTTGATATTACCGAGCATGTGCCTACAATAGATAGAAAATAAGTAATGAGCAAGAGACCGTATTTTGATTCCGGATGATCCGGGTGTTGTGAGCTTTTAAAATGAAGTGTATAATTTTTAAAACGAACAAGCATGAGAGATTTCTTCGATTCCGGTTGATTCGGGAATAGTGAGTTTTTGAAACGTAGTATATAACCCTTTAAAAAAGTAGATATGACAGGCTTCTATGATTCCGGTTGATTCTTTCCCTATACCGGAGCGAACATTCAAAACAAGTAATTAACCTTTTAAAAACGGAGGTATCTATGATTGGTTACTATGATTCAGGTTGATTCTAAAAAGACATCGTGGTTGCAAGCAGTGGACCGCAGGAAGTTTCCTGCGGTTCATTTGAAACAAGTTTTTTATTCACATTTAATTCGTAGATTGTATATGAAAAGACATTTTAAAAAGACGGCTGTACTTATCGCATGAATAGCTGTTTCCACCCTGAGTGCCTATGCCGAAGGGAACGGAAGTGCCGGTATCACAAAGGCCACATCCATGCTTTCCAGCTATTTTGATCCCGCCACGAAGTTGATATATGCCGCAGGAGCCATCGTCGGGTTAATCGGAGCGATAAAAGTTTATTCCAAGTTCTCATCAGGCGACCCCGATACCGGAAAAACCGCCGGCTCCTGGTTTGGAGCCTGTGTTTTCCTGATTGTCGCAGCGACCGTCCTGCGTTCTTTCTTCCTGTAATATAGACGGTTATGGAATACAATATCAACAAAGGAATCGGACGTAGCGTGGAGTTTAACGGCTTGCAGGCACAATATTTGTACTTCTTTGCAGGCGGCTTGCTTGCCATCTTCCTGTTGTTCGTCATCTTCTATATGATTGGTATTGACCGGTGGTTCTGTATCGGCTTCGGTGTCCTCTCCGCTTTCGGGCTGATCTTCGGGGTGTTCCACCTGAACAAGAAGTACGGTCCCAATGGCTTGATGAAGCTGGCAGCTGTCAAATACCACCCGTTCTATATCATCAATCGCAAACGTATATCTTCCTTATTTAAAAAACGCATTCATGAGAAATATATTAAAAGCCGCAACGCTGGAAAGTAAGTTTCCTATCCTGTCCGTGGAAGAAGGATGCATCCTCTCCAAAGACGCAGACGTGACCATCGGCTTCAAGGTCTTCTTGCCGGAGCTGTTTACGGTTACTTCCGAAGACTACGCATCCATGCACGGCACATGAACAAAGGCAGTCAAGGTACTGCCGAATTATACGATAGTACACCGGCAGGACTGGTTCCTGAAAGAGAATTATAAGGCCGGCACGCAGAAAGACGAGATGAGCTTTCTGGACCGCAGCTTCGAACTTCATTTCAATGAACGGCCTTTCCTGAATCATTTTTCCTATCTCTTCATCACCAAGACCACCAAAGAGCGCAGCCGCAAAGAGAGTAATTTCTCCATCCTCTGCCGGGGGAATATCATTCCGAAGGAGATCCGGGACAAGGATACGGTCAGCCGCTTTCTGGAGAGCGTCGACCAGTTCGAGCGTATCCTGAACGACTCGGCCTTTATCCGCCTGGAACGGCTGACCACCGATGAGATTGTCGGCACGCCGCAACAGGCCGGATTGATTGAGAAATACTTCTCTCTTTCACAGCAGGACACGACCACATTGCAGGACATCCGGATGAGCGCGTCCAAGATGCGCATCGGGGACAATATTCTCTGCGTGCATACGCTCTCCGATGTGGATGATCTTCCCGGCAGTGTCCAGACGGATACCCGGTATGAAAAATACTCCACCGACCGCAGTGACTGCCGTCTGAGCTTTGCCGCTCCGGTAGGTCTGATGCTCTCCTGTGACCACATTTACAACCAGTTCCTGTTCATAGACGATTCGGCGGAAATCCTGCAACGCTTTGAGAAGACGGCACGCAACATGCATTCGCTCTCCAAATACAGCCGTGCCAACCAGCTCAACAAGCAGTGGATCGATGGCTATCTGGACGAGGCGCATTCTTTCGGGCTGACCGCTATCCGTTGCCATTGCAATGTCATGACATGGTCGGACAGCCGGGAGAAACTGAAGGTGATAAAGAACGATACCGGTTCGGCTCTGGCACTGATGGGATGCAAGCCCCGTTACAATACCATTGACGCGCCTACCCTGTACTGGGCGGGTATTCCCGGTGGTGAGGGTGATTTTCCTGCCGAGGAGTCCTTTTATACTTTCATCGAGCAGGGAGTCTGCTTCTTTACCGGAGAGACGAACTATGCGGATTCCCTGTCGCCTTTCGGCATCAAGATGGCAGACCGGACCAACGGGAAACCGCTGCATCTGGACATCTCGGACGAGCCGATGCGCCGGGGCATTATTACCAACCGTAACAAATTGGTCATCGGGCCTTCCGGTTCTGGCAAATCATTCTTCATGAACCATCTTGTCCGCCAGTATTGGGAACAGAATACCCATATCATATTGATTGATATCGGGAACAGTTACAAGGGGTTATGCGACCTGATCCACCAGCGTACAAATGGGGAGGATGGCGTGTATTATACCTATAGCGAAAAACACCCGATAGCTTTCAATCCTTTTTTCACCGAAGATAAGGTCTTTGACCTGGAGAAGAAAGAGTCCATTAAGACACTGATTATGTCACTCTGGAAAAGGGATACGGAAGTCATCACCCGTGCCGAGGAGGTGGCCCTTTCAATGGCTGTCAACCTGTATATCGAAGAGATAAAAAAGGACAAGGGACCGGTCCCTTCCTTCAATACCTTTTACGAATTCGTACAGGGGGATTTCCGGGAGATACTGGAAGAGAAGCACTACCGGGAGAAGGATTTCGACCTCACTAATTTTCTCAATGTACTGGCTCCCTATTACCGTGGCGGTGAATATGATTATCTACTGAACTCGGACGAACAGCTCGACCTCTTGAACAAGCGTTTTGTGGTATTTGAAATTGACGAAATTAAGGAGCACAAAATTCTTTTTCCGGTGGTAACGGTTATCATTATGGAGGCTTTTATCAACAAAATGAGACGGTTACACGGGGTTCGGAAGATGATAGTTGTGGAGGAGGCTTGGAAGGCAATCGCCCGTGAAGGTATGGCAGATTATATTAAATTTTTGTACAAAACTGTCCGTAAATACTTCGGAGAAGCCGTGGTTGTTACCCAGGAACTGGATGACATCGTGTCAAGTCCCATTATCAAGGATACCATCGTCAACAATGCCGATTGTAAGATTTTGCTGGACCAGAGGAAGTATATCAACAAGTTTGATTCCGTGCAATCCCTGCTCGGATTGACCGACAAGGAGAAAGGGCAGATTCTGTCCATCAACCAGGCCAATGACCCGGCAAGGAAATATAAGGAGGTTTGAATTGGCCTGGGTGGGGTCCGGTCTGCCGTCTATGCCACAGAAACATCTGTCGAGGAGTATCTGACCTATACGACTGAGGAAACAGAAAAGCTGGAAGTCACACAGATGACTGAGAAGCTGGGAGGCAATCTGGAGCAGGCCATCCGTATGCTGGCAAGTGAGAAGAAAAAGAAAAAATAAACGGTTAAAATTAAGAAGTAATGAAAAAGAAAATTTTAAGCAGGTTGCTTGTCCTGTCGGCTTTTATTGTGCCGGTAAGCGTGCAGGCGCAGTGGGTGGTGTCCGATCCGGGAAATCTTGTACAGGGCATTGTGAACAGTGTGAATGAGATGGTGGAAACCTCCCAAACGGCACAGAACGCCCTTTCTACATGGAAGGAAACCTCGAAGATATTCGAACAGGGACGGGAGTATTACGAGAAGCTGCGCAAGGTGAACGACCTGATCAGCGGCAGCGAGAAGGTCAAAGAGTCCGTGCTGATGCTCAGCGACATCTCTGAAATCTACGTGAAGAATTACGGCAGAATGCTGACCGACAAGAATTTCACCCAGCGGGAGCTGAATGCGATTTCAGCCGGTTATAATACGATCATGAAAAAGAGCAGCCGCTCCATTGCCGAACTGAAGAATATCATCAATCCCACCGGTATGTCCATGAACGATAAGGAGCGTATCGACCTGGTGAACCGGGTATATGGGGAAATGACGCATTACAAGAAGCTTGCGAATTATTATACCCGCAAGAACCTGCATGTGTCCTACCTGCGTGCCAAACAGAAAAATGAACAGCAGCAGGTATTTGACTTGTATGGCAAAGACGAGCGTTACTGGTAATCATTCAATTAAAATCAGAATAGTATGTTGTTAATGTCTATTTCATTTGAAAATATGCACCAGATTCTTCGGAATCTGTATGATACGATGACCAAGCTCTGCCAGCCGATGATGGATATGGGAATGGCATTGGCTGCGCTGGGAGCTTTATTCTACATTGCTTACCGTGTCTGGCAGTCTCTTTCCCGTGCCGAGCCGATAGATGTTTTTTCAATGCTCCGTCCTTTTGTACTGGGTATCTGCATCCTCTTCTTCGATATAATGGTGCTGGGAACCCTTAACGGTATCTTCAGTCCCATTGTCCAGGGAACCGGCACGCTGCTCCGTGACCAGACTTTCGATTTGCAGAAATATCAGCAGGAGAAGGATAAGCTCCGGGCGGACATGCTGGCAAAAACCATGATGACCGGAAACGTCTTTGCCTCCAACGAGGAGCTGGATGCGGAACTTGAGAACATGGGCTGGAGCGAGGAAGAGCATACGGCTTTGCAGAATATGTATGAGGTTTCCTATTCTTTCTCCCTGCAGGGGATTACCCAGATGATCATGCGTAAATTGTTGGAGATTCTCTTCCAGTCCGCATCGCTGGTCATCGACACGATCCGCACTTTCTTTTTGATTGTGTTGAGTATTCTTGGACCGATAGCTTTTGCCTTGAGTGTATTCGACGGTTTGCAGAACACGCTCGTCCAGTGGCTGGCACGCTATATCAGTGTCTATCTCTGGCTGCCGGTATCAGATCTCTTCGGGGCGATGCTGGCAAAGATACAGACACTTATCCTGCAAGAGGAGATGAACCTGATGGCTAATCCGATGAGTATCATCGATGTGGACGGTTCCTCTGCCATCTATCTGATTTTTATGCTCATTGGTATTATTGGATATTTCTGTGTTCCGACGGTTTCAAACTGGATCGTTCAGGCCGGAGGTATGAGTGCCTATAACCGGAATGTGAACAATACGGCATCCAAAGTGACCAACGTGGCGGGTGCTGCGGCAGGTGCTTCAACAGGAAATGTCGGTGCTGTATTATTGAAAAAGTAGAAACTTAAAAAGTATAAAAGTTATGGAATTCAAGAGTTTTAAAAACATCGAATCCTCGTTCAGGCAGATACGCCTGTTCACACTGGTCTTTCTGGGTATTTGCGCCTCGCTCACCACCTATGCCATCTGAAAGTCCTACCTCTTTGCTGCCCAGCAGCGGGAGAAAATCTATGTGCTGGATCAGGGCAAGTCGTTGATGCTGGCGTTATCCCAGGATGCGGCATTAAACCGTCCGGTGGAAGCCCGCGAGCATGTACGCCGCATGCATGAACTGTTCTTTACCCTGGCTCCCGACAAGGCTGCCATCGAATCCAACATCAACCGCGCCATGTATCTGGCGGACAAGAGCCTGTATGGTTATTACCGGGATTGGAACGAGAAAGGATATTATAACCGGCTGATCAGCGGCAATATCAACCAGACCGTCCTGGTGGACAGCATGCAATGTGATTTCGATAACTATCCGTACCGGATCACCACGTTTGCCCGGCAGATGGTTATCCGCAGCAGCAATATTACCGAGCGTTCCCTGGTCACCCGTTGTTTCCTGCAGAGTGTAACCCGGTCGGATAATAATCCGCAAGGCTTTATGGCGGAACGTTTCGAGATTCTGGAGAACAGGGATATAAGGATCGTTGAACGCTAAAAAGAACAGGATAATGAAAAGTAGAAAGATAAAAACAGAAATTGGTGAAAAACTGAAGAATATTTGTGAAAGCCTGTCAGAGAAAGAACGTAAGGGAGTGCTTGTCGCTATGCTGGTTATCAGTACGATCCTGTGCGGTATCACGGTAGCACGTGCTTTCGGACGTTTTCTTTCTCACGGCACACAAAAGGAGTTGCCGTTTGGCAGGAATACACCGGTGGATTCACTCCACCAAAGCGGCAAGGACAGTATAATGTATCACCCTAAAACCCAAGAATAATGGAAGATAAAGATTTGGAAATGCCCGAAGCGGTAGAAGAGACGGCGGTACAGCCGGAAACCGGCAAAGCCATGCGGGACGAGCCGGAAAAAGAGAAAAAGGTGCTCACACCGGAAGAGATGGAAAAAAGAAGGAAGTTCATTGTGATTCCGGTCTTTGTATTGGTGTTCCTGGGAGTTATGTACTGAATATTTGCTCCATCCGGTAAGGAAAACGGGACGGAAATCCCCGGCAACTCCGGGTTCAACGTGAATGTCCCGGAGCCTACCACGGCCAAACTGGTGGATAAAAAGACCGCCGCTTATGAGAAGCAGCAGGCAGAGGTGGAAGAAGAAAGCCGGATGAAATCGCTGGAACAACTTGCCGGGACATTGCTGGATGGTGGAAAGGTAACACCCGGAGCGAATGAAAAAGAAAAGGATGGGGACAGGCTGCAACAGTCTGTCAAGACCTACGAGCAAATTTCCAGCCAGTTGGATGATTTCTATGAGACTCACGGAGAAACTGTGAACAGCGACCTGGAGAGAAAAGTGGAGGAGTTGAACAAAAAGCTGGAAGAAGCGGAAAAAGAAAAGGACCGGACGGCTTCCCGTGAGGAACTGATGGAGCGTTCCTACAAGATGGCGGCTAAGTATCTGAATCAGGATAAGGATACCATAAAAGAGGAGACAACCGGAGAAGAACTGCCGGAAGCTGTTCCGGTACAGCGGGCGGAGCATCAGACCATCTCCGGCCTTTCACAGCCGGTTACGGATTCCGCCTTTATCGCTTCACTTGGCGTTGAAAGGAATTATGGTTTCAATACGGCTGTGGGCAGCAGTTACCGGATGGGAACGAATACCATTGCCGCCTGCATTTCGGAAAACCAGACCATCGAACAAGGAGGCAGGGTAAAGCTCCGGCTGCTCCAACCTTTGCAAGCCGGAAACATCACCGTTCCTGCAAACAGTCTGGTTACGGGTGCTGCGGTAATCCAGGGAGAACGGCTGGATATCCTGATCAGCAGCATCGAGTATGACGGGAATATCATTCCCGTGCAGCTGGCGACTTATGACATAGATGGACAGAAGGGAATTTTTGTTCCCGGTTCGGAGGCCCGCAGTGCGGCAAAGGATGCGGCAGGGACAGTCAGCGAGAGCATGGGAAACAGCGTATCGTTTGCACGCTCTGCCGGGCAGCAGGTGGTGATGGACCTGACGCGCGGAGTCATGCAGGGCGGCACGCGGTTGATCGCCGGACGGGTTCGTGCGGTCAAGGTGACGCTGAAAGCCGGATATAAGGTGCTGCTGGTCACAAAGAAACAATAACGGATTATTCACTTTAATAAATAAAGATAAGGCAATGAAAGTATTTATAGCATTTTTGGTGGCTGTTCTGGCATCAGCCTCCGGCTTCGCACAGGAAAAAAGACCGGCAAATCCCGTCAGGATTCTGACGGCGGGCCAGCATATCACTCCTTATAAAATTGAGGTCACTTTCAGCAAGACGGTGCATATCCTTTTTCCTACCGAAGTGCGCTATGTGGACCTGGGAAGCAACAACATCATCGCGGGCAAAGCCGACGGGGTGGAGAATGTGGTACGTGTAAAAGCGGCGGTAAAAGAGTTTCCGGGGGAGACGAATTTCTCGGTTATTACAGGCGACGGTTCTTTCTTTTCTTTCAATGTGGTTTATAAGGAGGAGCCTTCCACGCTCAATATCAATATGGACCAATGGATAAACCCGGACGAAGGGGGAAAGAAAGGGGGCAGTTCTATCCGTGTCACGGAGCTGGGGGAGGAAGATCCGACGGTCATCGCCAGCGTGATGTACACCATCCACCGGCTGGACCGCAGGGACGTGAAGCATATCGGATGCCGCCAGTTCGGGATGCAAGCTCTACTAAAAGGCATTTACGTGCATAAGGACTTGCTCTTCTTCCATGTTTCCCTGGCGAATAATTCCCATGTGCCTTTCGATGTGGATTTCGTGAGGTTCAAGATTGTAGATAAAAAGATAGCCAAACGGACGGCACAGCAGGAAACCTATATCGAGCCGGTACGCACGCTCAATGCCCTAACACGCATCGAAGGGAAAAGTACGGGACGTATCGTGTATGCTTTCCCGAAGATAATTATTCCCGATGACAAGTTGCTGGAAGTGGAAATTTACGAGAAAGCAGGAGGCCGTCACCAGCGGTTCTATATTGAGAACAGCGACTTGGTGGACGCCCGTATCATGAATGAATTAATCAAGGAGTAATCATGAAAAGAGTTTTATTTATTATGTTATGTATTTGTCTGCCCTTTGCGGCAGGCAAATCCTTTGCCCAACGCTATTTGTTAGGACAAAGAGGTCTTCAGCTTACAGTAGGCGGTGTAGACAACTTCGGTTCCAATGTGAAGCATCTGGGCGGTAACTTTCAGGTGGGTCTGGCTCTGAGCCGTTATAATCGGAACCATTCCCGGTGGCTGTTCGGGGCGGATTATGTGAAGAAACACTATTCGTATAAAGAGATTGCGATACCCAAAGCGCAGTTTACCGGGGAAGTCGGTTATTTCGTGCCGTTCTTTTCCGACCGGGGCAAGAACGTGTTCTTCTCTGCCGGTCTTTCCGGATTGGCCGGTTATGAGACGACCAACTGGAATGACAAGCTGCTCTATGACGGGGCGACACTTAAGAATGACGGCTGCTTCATTTACGGTTTTGCGCCGGCTTTCGAGATGGAGGCGTTCCTTTCGGACAGGCTGGTGCTTCTTTTCAATGTTCGTCAGAGGATATTCTTCGGTTCATCTGTGGGACATTTCCACACGATAGTCTCCATTGGTGTCAAGTACATTTTTAATTAGGGATAGTATGGAAAAAAGTAATTGGAATATAGACCAGATGCTGCACTGGCTGGACATAAAAATAGAACGGGAAGACCAGGACATAGCCAAGCAAAAAAAGCAGATGGACGGGGATTTCCTGTACTATTTCGAGTGGAATGCGGAGAGCCTGTATAAATCCCACTTTATGTCAGACTGTTATAAGAAACTCCGCCAGGCACTGGACGGGGTAAAAGATACCGACGAAATCCGAAATATCCTCAAAGAGAATGCCGCCTGCTGTGAGAAGAAACTGCTGGACGGCCAATTGGATTATCGAAGTTCCAGCCGGGGAGCGAACATGGCCCATTCCATGAGACTGGAATGTATGCAACAACTGATAAAGGATTATCGGGAATTTACGAATATTCTTTCAGTAACGACCCCTGAAGAGAATCAGCAGCAGGCACATAAAACCGGCAAGAAAGAAGAACCGCCCGAAAGGAAGATAAAACGGGGTATCAGGCGTTAGCCATGCCGCCGGATTCAAGTAAATAATCAATTTAGTAATATATAAAGTCATGAAGATAAAATTAATTGCAAGTAGTATCATGCTCACATTACTTTGCCTGCTGGGTAGCTGTGACGATAAACTGGAAGTGCAGCAGGCTTATGATTTCTCCCTTACCTCGTGGTATCTCCAGAAAACCATCTCCCCGGATGAGACCGTGGAGATTCGTCTGACACTGAACCGCAGTGGAAACTATGAGGAAGCCCGCTATCAAATCGGTTATATACAAATAGAGGGCAGCGGAGAGGTTTACGATAAGAAGAACATCCGTTTGGTGAACCGGGAGATGCAGCCACTGGATTCGATTGCGGAATTGGAGGGCGGCGATCCTTGCCGTCAAGTGTTCACACTCTTCTATCGTAACCGAAGCAGCAAGAACGCAGAGATTAAATTCGTAGCTGTGGATAACTTCGGACAGGAAAGGGATTTGGATATTTCTTTCGCAACAGAAACGGAAAACGAACAGTAAAAAAGGGACTATGAATAAAGGCGATTTGAAAATCGAACGGTTGCAGCAATATCTCGACAGACAAAAAGGAGTTGTGGAAAGCAATATTAAAGAGTATAACCAGCAACTGGAAAAAAACTATCTTTATTTCTTTGGCTGGCATGCCGATGATTTGTACAAGGCATATTATATGAATCAACACTACAAGGCCATCCAGGAGAATCTTGATAACGCCGAAACTCCCCAAAATATAGGGGAGTTTTTGAAAAGATGTATTTCTTATATGGAAGATGATCTCCTGCAGGGTCAACTTGTTAAAAGAAGTACCAGCCCGATGTCGAACATAGCCCATTCCTTGGAAATGGAATGCAAACAGAAACTACTGAAGGATTTTCAGAATCTGAATAAAATACTTCAAAGTGAAACTGTGGGTGAGAGAATAAGACCGCAAGAATCTACTAAACGGGAGATAACGCCGGCAAAAGAAAAGAAGAAAACGGGACCGCGGTTGAGATAGTTTTTTGAGACCAGCAATAAAGAAGAAGGCCGCTGAAGCATGATTTCAGCGGCCTTCTTCTTTATTATATTGGAATCTTCTGCTTAGAGCAGACAAGCCTCAAACAGATAATGTATGAATAACCGGCCCTTTTCCGTCCAGACGGTCAGCATGGCAGTGCCTGTATCGCCATTCCGGTTTTCCCATTGGTGGGTACGGGTGGCTGTATAACCTTGATTCTGGTAGGGTACTTTAAGCAGCCACTGTCCGGACTGGCGGAACTGGATGCCCGCCCATTTCAATCGCTTGTTCAATGCACCGGCACTCATACCCAGTTCTTTGGCTATTTGAGTGGTCGTATAGGTGCTTTGGGATTGCAACACCTTATCATAATAAGCGACTTTAGGGGCCTGTAATTTTAGCTTCAGAAAGGCAAGGCTGTTTGCCTGCTGCAATTGGCTGATATGCTCGTCACGGGCCTTGATTTTGCTCTGCGCAAGCAACACGGCGCGTGCCAGCAGTTCATTGTCCGTTTCGCCGTTCTTTCCCAGGATATAACCACCGTTTTTTAGTGTTTCGGGAACCAGTTCATCAAATATCCAGCTTTCGAATTTTTCGGCAGCCGGCAGCTTGCTGCCGGCGATCAGGCGGTACACATTCCCTTCATTGATGTATTTTATCTTCTGTACGGCACTGCGTGTAGGGGTGTCGTAGATTGCGACGCCTATTGGTTTACAGTGTCTTGCAACGGCATCCCTCGGATTGGCATAGCCGAGTGCGGAGGCAATGTCGGAGGCGCAGAACCATATTTTTCCGTCAATATCCAGTGTTCGGATACGTCCGAACTCAGGATGTTCAAATACTGATATTTTATTCATGACTGTCTGACTTATAAGTTTCTTCTATTGCTTTGAATATCTCGTAGACTACCTGGGGGACGATGGCGTTTCCGTATCCTTTGATGGATTTTTCTCTTCACTGAGAAAAGGTAATATCGTCCAACTTGGCGGAAAACCCATCATCTCGGCTACAAACAGGGGGTTGAGTTGGAAACTCTTTCCAGTCCGGGCGAAGAAATCGGGAAGGCTGTTCTTTTCCGGTATCCGGCCTCTCTTCTCCAGACTCTCCAGGCTTGCCGCACCCTTCCAATCCCTCGCCGTCGGCGTGGGCAGAAGTTCGGCCATCCTTCCAAGCCCTACACTCCAGACATGCCCTTTCTGATTGATCTTCCGTATCTTCCCTTTCGGTGTCACAATAATCCTGTCGTTTTTCCCCATTACAGCCCCCACACCGGCATCGCTGGCTACCGGAGTGGGCAGCAGCATCCCGTAAAAGTCCAGAAAGTCGCTCAGGCCGTTGGGCTTCTTCTTTCCGTTGAGCTGGCTGTGCAGGGATGGAGCATGGGCCTGTTTCCATTTGTGGACTCTCTCCGGATGGTGTATTTCCGTGGCCAGCGGAGTAGGAAGAAGCATCGCACGGATGATCTCCGGGAGTCCCTGCTGGCTGCTGTTCGGTCCCCTCAGCTTGTAATCCTGGGCTGTCACGGTGGGCAATAAACCAAACCCGGTCCCTCCTGTGGGGCGCACCGACGGAGCAAGCCGGTATAAGTACCGGCTGGACGGAATATCCTTCACGTTCAAGATCACGGCAAATGGTTTCAACGACATATTCCTGTTGTCTTTTATATACAGGGTTACTCTCTGAGAATAAAGTGGGTTGACTTCCCACCTCAGTCTCCTGACCGGGCTGTACCATTGTGAGGATGCCAGCAACATTTTCACCAACAACCCAATCGGGTTTGATTTCATGTATGGCTCTGAGCATATGAGGCCAGAGGTAACGGTTATCGTCTGTTCCCTTTCTTTGGCCTGCGACGGAAAAGGGTTGACAAGGAAAACCTCCTGTAAGGACATTAATCTTTCCTCTTCACTGTCTGAAGTCTGTTTTTGTGATGTCTGTATAACTTTTCGCATCTTTAAACCAGTAATTTAAAACCGTGTTACAAAAATCATCTATCTCACAATGGAAGGCGTTCTGCCATCCAATTCATTCGGCTGCCAGATCAGGGGCACCGAATCCGCTGAAAAGAGAAGCGTGTACCAAACGCTTCTCTTTTTCAGCACTTTGCTTTTCTTCTTTCATTATTATTCATTATTTAAAGGTTCAATATTCATGGCTTTCGCATCTATCTTGCGGTAGATATTTCCCATTTCCAACATGTTCTTCAGTCGGAGCAGGTCGGTGATTTCATAGACAGTCATGCCTTTGTGCGTTGTGAAGCGGATATATCCCTTCTGCCGCTGTATCTCCACTTCTTCGGGTGTCATCTGCAAAACTTCACAGATTTCCAGTAAAGTCAAGGTCAGGCTTATTTGTTTGACAGTATAGATGTAGGTCAGGATGTCCAGCATCTGGATACATTTACGGTGTGATTTGACAAGTGCCGCAAATTTGTTTCGTTCAATGACGATTACTTTACTTTGATTTTCCATATGAATTGTTATTTATGAGTTTATTGATTCAGACATAAAATCTTCGTTCCGGCATTCTTCTCTCAGGAACTTGTGTACGTCCGAGGCCCAGAAGTAAATCTTGCCGCTGAGTTTGAAATAGGGCAGCTTGCCGGAGTTGCGCCAACGGATCAGTGTCCGGTCACATACTTTCAACATCAGGCGCATGTCCCGGCTGTCCAGCATCTGTTTGCCGTTGAAACTGGTTACTGCTTCCAGTGCAGTTTCCAGCTTGCTTATCAGTTTTCGTTGTTCCTCAAAGTTTTCTTTGATCATCGCTTTGAGCTTTTCAATGTCATTGCTGTTCTCTTCCATACGGATATTCTTTTGTTTGAGTGAGTTGTTTATCTTATCTTCGGCTGCAAAGTTTTAAAAAACGGACATGAAAAAATAGGGCTGACGGTAACCGCCAGCCCCATATTTTCTTTCTAACTCACTTAATATCAATATGGTATTTAAAAATATTTTTTCTCCTTTGTCATATATAAAGTGAAAAGGAAATCAACCGAAGTGTTAAAATGAGGAAGAATATATAGTAAAAAGAGGCTGGCAATTAATGCCCCCCCTTTCTAAATATCTTCAGATTAACCTATAAGCACCAGAAACATTGCTTACCTTTGTGCTACAGAGATATTTGGAATTATGTAGAACAATGCAATGTGCAACTGGACTTCCACTACTGAATCGTTGCCTGCAGTTTAAAAAAACACTTTTAATTGCTGATTTATAAAAGATTAAAACGAACTACATTGTTTTAAGTGGTTAAAACTTACTCATCATTCAATACATATATAGCTAATTAACAGTATATTACCAGATATTGACAGGTTATAAAACTGATTTGGCAACGAATGGTATAGAAAAAATAGATGATAATTTTTGTTAGCCCAAAAGAAATCTGTATATTTGGACAATATTTGTCAAGATTAAAAATGTCAACTATGATAACAGATAGTTTTGGGGAAAGAGTACGCAAACTTCGAGAGCAGGCAGATATGCCGTTGCGTAAGTTGGCTGCATTATTAGATATTGATCAATCTACTTTAAGTAAGATTGAACGTGGAGAACGTAAACCCAATACAGAATTAATAGAAAAGCTATCTGCTATTTTTAGTATTGATAAAAAAGAACTACAAATTAGTTTTATTAGTGACAAGGTGGCTTATGAAGTTCTGTCAGAGGAGTATAGCCAAGAAATATTGAAATTGGCAGAAGAGAAAGTAGAATATTTAAAAGCACATAAAAATAAATAGAGTTTTTATTTAATTATAATGGCTTATGGCATATAAAGTAACACAATCTAAAGAAGAAAGTTTGGAACAGTTGAAGGTGCTGATAAGTGCTTTCGAAAGAGAATATGCCATATATAAAACCACCCAATATAGCGAAGCTCAACTACGGATAGATTTTCTTAACCCATTACTAAAAACATTTGGATGGGACGTTGATAACGAACAAGGCAAATCACAATTTCTCCGTGAAGTAATACAAGAAGAAAGTATTGATGTTGAGGAAGAAGATGTGGTAACCAAGAAAAACCCTGATTATACTTTACGAATTCAAGGCATTAGAAAACTTTTCATTGAGGCAAAGAAGGTATCTATCGATCTAGATAAAACAAATAAGCCAGCTTTCCAAACACGCCGATATGGTTGGAATGCTAACCTAGGAATCTCAATTCTTACTAATTTTGAGATACTTTCTATTTATGATTGTAGGCTTAAACCTGTAGTGAACGATAGTGTTAATACAGCTCGTTATAAATCATTTCACTATTCTCAATTTATTGTTGACTTTGATGAATTATATCGAATTCTCTCTTTCCAGTCAATAGCATCAGGTTATATTGACGAATATTTCTCTCTTGCGCAAAAAGAAACGATTACGTTTGATGAGTATTTTTTGAAACAAATAGAAAATTGGAGAGAAGGTTTAGCAATCGACATTATTGCAAATAATACGGGATTTAACAACGAAGAAATAAATTTCCTCGTTCAGCGATTACTCAATCGAATCATTTTCCTTCGTATTTGCGAAGACAGAGAAATCGAGAAGTACGAAACCCTTAAGCATATTAAGAGTTATGATGAACTAAAAGCACTGTTTGTACGCTCTGACAAAAAATACAATTCTGGACTTTTCGATTTTATCGAGGATAATTTCTCTCTTAACATCAAAATTAATCCAGGTATTCTTATTAGCATTTTCAATGAACTATATTATCCGCAAAGCCCTTATGATTTTTCTGTTGTTGATCCAGCCATTTTAAGTCAGATTTATGAGAGATATTTGGGGAGTAAGATTAATATTGTAGATGATCATACCATTTCTGTTGTTCAAGAACCCGAAGTGGCCGCATCAAGTGGTGTTGTTCCAACGCCTAAACTCATCGTCCGAAATATCGTTAACGAAACCTTTAACCCTTTGTTTTCGGGTAAATCATTACAGCAAATTCAACAATTAAAAATTGCTGATATTTGTTGTGGTTCCGGGACGTTTCTCATATCGGCGTATGATTACTTTCTTGAAAAAATCATCTTAAGTTTGGTTCACATGGGAGGTGATAATTCCCAGGTAATATATAAAACCTTTGACGGCTCTTATCACCTTACAATGCGAGCAAAACACCAGATTCTAACCGATAATATTTTCGGAGTAGATATCAATCCCTATGCTGTAGAAGTGGCTAAATTTAGCTTATTACTCAAACTTCTGGAAAACGAGAATGCTAGTTCAATAGATGATTTCCTTGCCAAATATGACACAAAAGCTCTTCCTAATTTGGATAGTAATATCAAGTGTGGAAACTCATTAATTGATGACACTTACTTCACCTATAAGCCAGAAGCCATAGAAGACAATAGTTTACTTTTCAAAATAAAGCCCTTTAACTGGAATGATGAATTTGACTTCTTAAGGCAATCCAACGGATTTGATGCTATTATTGGTAATCCACCATATGTAAGAATCCAGAATATAGCAAAATTTTCAAGTGAAGAGATTTTCTTTTTTCAGAATAAAATTTCTGGTTATGAAGTTGCCGTATCTGATGCTTTTGATAAATACTACTTGTTTATTCAAAGAGCAATTGAATTACTTAACGACAATGGGATGTTAGGCTACATCGTTCCGCATAAATTTTTCATTGTAAAAGGAGGTAAATTTCTTCGTCGATTTATAATTCAAAAAGCATCGATACAAAAAATCATACATTTTGGAGTTAGTCAGGCGTTCCCCAATCGTAGTACTTATACTGCGATTTTAATACTGGACAAGAAAAAAAGAGATGATTTTTACTTTAAACGCATTCGTGTTTTTTCTCCTGAATTTATAACAGGAGCTATAAAATATGATACCTATAAATCGGCTTTGTTCAGGGAAAATCCCTGGGTATTTGTGTCTAAAAGCACTGAAAGTATTTTTAACAAATTGAGAAGTCCACAAACGGCTCCGCTTAGTTCTATTGCCGAGATTGCTGTTGGTCTGCAAACAAGCGCAGATAAAATTTACATCTTTCAACCAATTGAGGAAACTGAAACCACATATCGTTTCAAATATAAAAACAATATATACGAAGTAGAAAAAGCTATATGCAAACCTTGTTTGTATGATCTCTCGCTCGAATTATTTGATACAGTAGCTTCCAACGCTAAAATTATTTTCCCGTACATAATTCAAGGAGGGAAAGCCGAAGTTTTTTCAGAACAGCATTTCCAAACCAATTTCCCGTTGACATGGGGGTATTTAAATGAACATAAAGACATACTCGTTAAACGAAGTATTAATGGTAGCAAAGAACCCAAATGGTATCAATATGGAAGATCGCAAAGCTTAACCCGATTCCATGATACCCCCAAATTAATCTGGCCAGTTCTGTCTACGAAGCCAGGGTATGTATTTGATGCAAATAATCTGCAATTTACGGGAGGAGGAAACGGCCCATATTATTCTTTATTTGCCAAGTCTAGTTATTCTTTGCATTACATATTGGGAATTCTTTCTCATCCAGTAATCGAGGCCATGGTTAAATCCGGTGCCAGTGAATTCAGAGGGGCATATTATTCTCATGGCAAGCAGTTTATCGAGAATTTACCAATCCGATTGATCGATTTTAATAATAAATCAGAGGTTACTCTATATAAAGAGATAATCAAAGCCGTCAACGGATTAATAGAGACGAAGCAGGCAAGTAAGGGTATACATATAACATCCGAGAGAAGGGTTCTTCAACGTAAAATGAACCTACTTTGGAATTTACTTATTTCAAAAGTCAATTTGCTCTATGGATTATCAGATGAAGATATAAGAGAGATTGAGGCTGATGAGTTGTTAAATAGTGACATAAATGAAGACTAATATAGTAGTGGAGAAAATAGAGAATATAGATTCGAAGAAACTTCGTGGTGGGTATTACACACCACAGGAGATCACTGACTTTATTTGTAAATGGGCAATTAACAGCCCTGCACAGAAAGTCCTGGAACCAAGTTGTGGCGATGGAAATTTTATAGAGTCTGCCATACGACGGTTTAATAAATTAGGAGTTGACGGCAATAATTTATCTGGATTGATAAAAGGAATTGAGTTGATCGATAAAGAAGCCCAAAAATCCAAAATAAGAGCAGCAAAATACGGTTTAAATTCAAATACAATTCAGAACGCAGATTTCTTTAGCTATATTTCAACAGCTAAGGAAAAATTTGATGTGGTTATTGGTAACCCTCCTTTCATCCGTTATCAAAACTTCCCTGAAGAACATCGGGAGTTGGCACTTAAAATGATGCATGAATTAAAACTGCATCCCAACAAACTTATAAATATCTGGGTTCCATTTCTTGTTATTTCCGCCAGTAAATTAAAACCCTCTGGAAAGTTAGCAATGGTTATTCCGGCAGAATTATTCCAAGTAAAATATGCCGCGGAAACAAGAGTATTCCTCTCTAACTTTTTTTCGAGGATTACTATTGTTACATTTAGAAAATTAGTTTTTGATGATATCCAGCAGGAAGTAGTATTGCTTCTTTGCGAGAAAGATTTAGCTGACAACCATGGAATTAGGGTTATTGAAGTCGAGAATTTGGTTGAACTTGAAAATATTGATTTTGATATTATTCATCAATCAGACGTGAAGTATCTTGACCATTCGACAGAAAAATGGACAAAATATTTTTTGAATGCAGATGAAATTCAGCTTTTAAGAAAGATTAAATCTGATAACAGAATCTTGCCATGTTCAACGATTATGGACGTTGACGTAGGTATTGTTACCGGGAAAAATAATTTCTTTATGCTTAATAAAGAAACTGTTTCCGAAAAAAAGCTCATGCCCTACACAACTCATGTGGTAGGCAAATCAAATTATTTTAAAGGAATTGTATACAATGAGGAAGACTTTCAGAAAAACTCAGAGGCAAATCTTCCTGTTTATCTATTTATTCCTCCTGCAAAGGATTATGCTACATTACCTAAAGAATGTCGGGACTATATTTCTTATGGGGAAACACAAAAATACCATGAAGGTTATAAGTGCAGTATCCGAAAACTCTGGTATTTGACACCTTCTCTATGGACACCGGATGCCTTTGTTTTAAGACAGGTGGGGGATTATCCAAAACTTATACTTAACCAAGCAGAAGCATCTTCAACAGATACAATTCATAGGGTACGCTTTAAAACCAAAGCCATAAGTGGGGAAACTATTGCTCTCTCATATCTTAATTCTTTAACTTTTGCTTTTTCCGAAATAACCGGTAGAAGTTATGGTGGCGGAGTTCTTACTTTTGAACCAACCGAGATAGAGGAACTACCTTTGCCCATATTGGGAAAGCATAATATTGACTTTAAACGAGTAGATTCTTTAATCCGACAGAGAAAGATTGAAGAAGTTCTTGATATTGTTGATAGAGAATTGTTGATCAAACAACTTAAATTTTCAGAGAAAGAGGTCAAAACTTTAAGAGGGATATGGAAGAAACTATCCGGCAGAAGAACTAATAGAAAAAGTAAGCAACATAAATATTTACATTATGAGAATATCTTGTCTTGAAATACAAAATTTCAGAAAATTAAAATCTTCTCGAATTGATATTGCAGATGATAGAACGATATTTGTCGGGGCTAACAATAGTGGTAAAACTTCTGCTATGGATTGTTTGATTTTATTTTTCAGAGACAAGAAAAGTTTTACTACACAAGATTTTACTCTATCCAATTGGAGAGAAATCAATAAAATTGGAAATGATTACATAGTCTATTCTAAAGAATCAGATTTAGATGAAAACAAGTTATCTATTTCTGCTTGGCAACCATTCGTCCCACAATTAGATGTGTGGATTAATGTGGAAGAAAATGAGATACATTACGTGAACCGGATTATTCCTACGTTGGATTGGGCTAGTGGGAAATTGGGTATTCGATTAAGGTTTGAGCCTAAAGATATAAAAACTCTGTATACGGATTATACTACAGCTAAATCTACAATTGAAGAATTAACGAAAGATCGAAGCAAAAAGGCAACGAAATTATGGCCTATTCACTTGTGGGATTTTTTACAGAAGAAATTACACACATATTTTACAGTCAATGCATATATTCTTGATCCTAGTAAATTTGGGCAGGGAGATACGCCTCAACTACTTTCAGAAGATAATATACCTATTGATTTCGATCCTTTTCAAGGTTTAGTAAAGATTGACATAATTAATGCTCAAAGAGGTTTCTCAGACCCTAATACTCCTGAAACGGGTATTAGTAACTTGTCCAGCCAACTACGTGAATACTACTCAAAACATATAAATCCAACAGAGACTATAGATGCCACTGACTTGGATGCATTGGAGGCAATTGAGGAAGCGAATAAGGCTTTTGACATACGATTAGAAGCTGGCTTTTCCTCCTCTCTCGATGAATTGAGAAACCTGAATTACCCTGGATTTGGTAATCCGGAAATAAGCATTTCAACCAAAGTCAGTCCGGTTGATGGACTCAAACATGATTCGGCAGTCCTTTTCAATGTTCAAAAAGGGGAAACAGACGAACAATGCCTAAGGTTATCGGAAAAATACAATGGTTTAGGATATCAGAATCTAATTTCTATGATTTTCAAACTCATTCGATTTAGAGATGAGTGGATGAAAGTCGGGAAAATTGCCAAAAATTCGACTCATGAGATAGAACCTTTACATATTATTCTGGTGGAAGAACCGGAAGCACATTTACATGCTCAAGTGCAACAAGTGTTTATACGTAAAGCATATGATGTATTAAGAAATCATGCTCGTCTTAAAGAGAAGAAAGACTTCTGTACACAATTAATTATCAGCACACATTCAAGTCACATCGCACATGAATGTGATTTTAAGTCTTTGCGCTATTTTAAACGGAATATTACCCAAAACCAAATTCCGACTTCAACAGTTATAAACTTATCCAAAACATTTGGTGCGGAAGATGAAACAACAAAATTTGCAAAAAGGTACTTGAAAACGACCCACTGTGATTTGTTCTTTGCAGATGCCGCAATTCTCATAGAAGGGCAAGCGGAAAGAATGCTACTACCTTTCTTTATTAATCAAGAATTTCCGAAGCTCGCTTCTGCATATATTTCATTGCTGGAAATCGGCGGAAGTCATGCTCATCGACTAAGACCACTAATTGATGATCTTGGTATAATCACCTTGATTATAACTGATATAGACTCTGTTGATCCGAATGCACATAGGAGATCAGTTCGTCCCGAAAAGGGGAAAAACTACGTCACTAATAGTTCTACGTTAAAGCAATGGACTCCTGCTAAAGAATCTATTGAGGAGCTTGTTGATTTAGCATCAACTAAAAAGCAATCCTCAAATGGCTTGGTGAGAGTCGCATACCAATATGGCACTAAAATCACTTTTAAAAATAAAGTAGTCACTGTTTATCCCTATACATTTGAAGAAGCACTAGTTTTTGACAACATTGATCTATTCAAATCAATGAAGGGAGATGGCTTGATAAAGAAATATTCGGAAGCACTGAATGAATCGACAATTAAAGAATGTTTAAGAAAAATGTTTGAAGCATTGGATAATGCAAAAAAGGCAGAATTTTCTTTGAATCTACTTTTCATTGATGACACGAAAAAAATCAAAACTCCAACATATATTTCAGAAGGTCTAAAATGGCTTTCAGAAATATTAGAGAAAAACAGCAGTAACTGTAGTATGTCGGTTTCTTCAAATGCTATAAAATGATAACAGATTACGATAATTGCCTAGATGACAAAGTGGATGAAGAACTTTTGGCTTGTTTGAATCTTCAAAATCCTAAAAGTTTCTTCCTATTTGCCGGTGCTGGCTCCGGAAAAACAAGGTCATTAGTCAATGTTCTAGAGCAAATCAAAGATAAGTACGGAGACGAATTGAAACTCCGTAGAAAGAATGTTGCCATAATAACTTATACAAATGCTGCCTGTGATGAAATTATTCACCGCTTAAAAAATGATCCCACATTTGCCGTTTCAACAATACACAGCTTTGCATGGGAATTAATCAGACATTACACGGCAGATATTAAGAACTGGCTACGTAATACACTAAACAAAGAAATAGACGAATTAGAGATTGAAGAATCGAAAGGGCGTCCTGGAACTAAAACATCTGTTGATAGAAAAAGGAAGATTGAGAATAAGAAAAATCGGCTTTCGACATTAGATAGAATATCAAAATTTGCATATAACCCTAATGGCGACAATATAGAAGATAATTCGTTAAGTCATACTGAGGTCATTAGCATAAGTGCTTTTTTCTTAGAAAATAAGCCTCTCTTTCAAAAAATATTAATTCAGAAATATCCTATTTTGTTGGTTGATGAAAGTCAGGACACTAAGAAAGAATTAATAAATGCGCTATTCATGGTTCAAGAAAAGAATAAAAACTTTTCTCTTGGGTTGTTTGGGGATACTATGCAAAGGATATATACTGATGGGAAAGAGAATCTAGGTACCAATCTACCTAATGACTGGTATAAGCCTGAAAAGAAATTAAATCATAGATGCCCTAAAAGAGTGGTTACCCTTATCAATAAGATTCGCAGTGATGCAGATGGTATTGAACAACTTCCAAGAACTGATAAAGAAGATGGTTTTGTTCGTTTCTTCATTATTCCTTCTGATGTTGACAACAAAATAGCCATTGAAAATGCGATAAAGCAGAAGATGGCAGAAATAACAGGGGATGATTTGTGGATTAATAGTAGCGATGAGAAGGCTGTAAAAACGCTGACATTGGAACACCATATGGCTGCTAAAAGAATGGGATTCGACGATTTATTTGCTTCTTTATATAAAGTTGAACGCTATCGAATCGGGTTATTGGATGGCTCTCTACCTGGAATACGATTCTTTACTCAATTCGTTCTTCCTCTTATTGAGGCGAAAAGGAATGGGGATGAGTTTGCCGTTTCAAGAATTGTTCGACTGAATTCGCCTATGTTTAAGAGAGAAAATATAAAACTCCATGAAAAGCAAACTGATGTTATCAAAAGTGCTAATACCGCTGTTAATAGTTTGTTTTCGCTCTGGAAAAATAATGACAATCCAAAGTTACTTGATATTTTAAATAACATTGCAAAATCTAAGCTGTTTGTTATTCCGGATAGCCTTAAAGTTATTGCGCAGCGTACGGATAAGGACTCTGTAATAGTAGATGATTCATCCAAAGATATTGATGAGTCGATTGCGGCATGGGATGAAGCATTATCAACTACATTTGAGAAGATTATTAAATATAACGACTACATTTCCGATAAATCGATGTTTGGTACGCATCAAGGCGTTAAAGGTTTACAGTTCGATAGAGTATTAGCTATTCTTGATGATGATGAAGCCAGAGGTTTTTTGTTCAGTTATGAAAAATTGTTTGGAGCTAAAGAGACTAGCGATACCGATAAAAAAAATATGAAAGTTGGAAAGGAAACTAGTATAGATAGAACTCGCCGATTATTCTATGTGATATGTAGTAGGGCCATGAAAAGTCTTGCAATTGTTGCATATACCAACAATGTTGATGCCGTAAAGAATACAGCAATAGACAATGATTGGTTTACTAAGGATGAAATTCTTCCTTTAGATTTACTTGCAATTAAATAAAAGCCGCAAATAGTGGAACTTAGATAAAGGTGTTCAATGTTATCTTCATCAATATTGACTGAAGTTTTACTATAATCTGTCAAACTTTTCCAAAATAAGATACTATTTCTTTATTACTTCATAAAAGAAATCTGCCATTTCACTATAAGTATGTTCACGTCCTTCCTTTAATTTAGATAATATAGATTTCTCAGAATTTTCAATTGCTATATCAAGATTTCCTCCATTGGCAAGCAAAAAATTATGTAATCCTTTGCATTTTCTACTAAAAAAATCCTCGGTCTTTTCATAATTACAAATATGCTCCAATTCCTTAGCTAATTCATTAGAGCTATTAAATTGTTGTGTTGTGTATTTGAAATGATACAAGAACCATATTTCCAAACAGCGCTCGTTCTCAAAAAAACGTATTAGACTTTCTGTTCCTTGCCGCTTCTTGATGATCGTTTTTTGATGATATTTTGTTTTCAGTCTTAAATAGTTCTCTCGATTACGCCCTTCTTTCTTATTATCCATATCAATTAGACAGAATATCATATTATATCCGTCATCGATGCATTGTTCTATTCGACGTTCCAATTCAGCCATACTGGTGGCATGATTTGGAACTACTGGTTTCACTTGTGCATGGATAACACCTTCCAATGACTTCAAATAATATTTCTCAGTCGGCCCTTCACCAATAACAGCTATTGTAGTTCTTGTTTTTCGCATTTTCATATTACTTCCTTAAAAAATGGAACCTAATTCCGGTTTAGCACCGAGTTTCCCTGTTCTATATGCCTTATAAAGAGATAAATTCTTGTGCAATCCAAATTCAGAAGCACAATAAAGTTCAGTAGAGGCATCTTCCTTTGATTTCTCAGTAAACCAAACCATATCCCGACGTATAAATTCTTCATCCAATAACTGCTGGTCTTGTGTAGTGAACAATATTTGAGAATTGGCAGTATTCATCATAAATGTTGTCAGGAAATGGAGCAAAAGATCATAATGCAAATTACTTTCTATTTCATCAAAACTATATATATGATCTTCACGCAACATATTGAACATGCATTCCTGTAGCTGAAAATAGCGTAATGTCCCCAATGATTGGTCAATAGAAGATAAAGTAAAATCAGATCCGTCTATGGTGTGATGAGTAAAAAATACATCTTTGCCACTTTGCATTCTTGCTTCATTGTCAATACTTATATTAGAAATATTAAAATCAGCCTTTCGCATAGCCGATATAAAATAATCTTTCTTCTCTTTATTATCAATCAACTGTTGGGCAATATCCAAAAGAGTATTTCCCTTCATGCCATGCACATACCGAACAATCCAGTTATAGGTATCACGGAATATCTTTGCATCTTCATTTAGAGATATTTTTGCGAAAGTAGACAGTACAGTATGGTTATTCAAAGTATTGTCTACAATTGTTTTCTTGCTTTTCAAATGCAAACCGACTGTACGACCAAATTCAATATCCGGTACTACATCTTCATGGACAAACTTCCGACTATAAAATAAAGATAATACTCCATTAGGAGCATATTCCATTTTCTCAGAAATGATATAGCGGTTATTATACTCCACTGAATAATCGTATCGTACTTGCCCTATATAAAAGGACACGGACAATCGGGTATTTTTATCCTTATCCAAAGCAAACGGATAAAAAGGTATGGCCTGCAGCTTATTAGTATAGGGAGAAACCAACATTCTCCATATTGTTTCATAGGCATAGAGAATATTACTCTTCCCGGAAGCATTAGCCCCATAAAGTATAAGCATACGATTTAACCGCATCCCCGGTTTGATTTCGACAGTCAATAACTCATGAGAGGTCTTGTCTTTGGTAGCCTCGAAAGATAACACCTGCTCTTTTCGTATTGACATGAAATTTTCTATACTGAGTTCTCTAATCATACATTCATCCTTTTATTTTGTAACTTTCCTACAAAAATAACAAATCATCTGCATAAAAAACACTTTTCTTGCAATTATTTCACTTTTTTATCTTTTGGCGTAATTTTGTATTATCACCAGTTGATTAATTCCATTCCTTATGAAAAGAGCTGACTTTCTATGACAATAAATGACACTATAACCTAAATCATGCAAATACGCCCTATCTTGCATCAAAATTATGGTGCAATTTAAAAAATATCATTATTATGGAAGTCATTTACATTGAAACCAAGCTGTTTGAAAAGATGATGAATCAATTCAACGCTTTTACAAAACAAGTAGATTCGCTTTATCAAAAAGTCAATGTCAAAAATCTTAGTGCATGAATGGATAGCCAAGATGTATGTTTGAGATTGAATATTTCTCCCCGAACATTACAAACTCTAAGAGATAACGGTAAATTACCTTATTCACAAATTCAGCACAAGATTTTCTATAAACCGGGGGATGTAGAGGCATTATTGACTTTTGTCGGGCTTCAACGGAAAGAGAAAGTTTTAAAATCAAAAAATATAAATCAATAGCTCATGGAAGGTATTATAATGAAAGACAACAAACAGGTTGTTGCTTTTTTCAAGGCATTGGACAGTATGCTTGTGAAAATGAACAAGATCGTAGATAATAGCCGTCCTCCATTGAATGGAGAGCGATATATTACAGATAAGGAGTTAGCCCAATGATTAAAAATTAGCAGAAGAACTTTGCAAGAGTATCGTAACAATGGAATACTTCCTTATTATCAGTTAGGGGGGAAGATCTTGTATAAAGAATCAGATGTGGAAAAGTTATTGGAAGATAATTATTGTAAGGCTTTTCAAGAGTAGATTCTCTATCCGGTCTGAAATATTATCAAAGGTGTTATGTATAATATTCATCTGATTATAAGAGTGCTATGTTCAATTAGTGGCTCACAAATTAGCATATCAAATAGAAATTTCGTAACTTTGTAACATGATAGAAGGATGAATACCACTGTAAAATGCAGCAGGTAATACAGAGTGAAATCGGAGGACTTCACAAACCCGATATCTTAGAAAGGTTGATAATCAAATGGTTACAGAAGCATAATATAAAGTGTTCGAGCCCCAGGCGGATCACTCAAACAGCCTCAGAATCAATTCTGAGGCTGTTTGATTAATACCCCTCTCCCAGTTATCAACAAGTTCCTTATTCACACCTGTTCATAAAACCTGCTTACTACAAAACAAACCACAGATATCCAGATAATTATACTGTTAATAACTTCGTTCAAAAGCTGTTCAATAAAAAAAATAAAAGGGATTCTCTCTGTATACTCTGTAGTGAAAAGGAAGCTAAGAAGCAAGTTCTTAAATAAGATACTACCCGTTCCAAAGTGCTAAAGCATTAAATGAGAAACAGAGAAAGAAAGTAATTTAAGTTCATCTTAGCAGCCGAGATGTGCATCTTGACAGCCAAGATCTATATCTTAGCGGCTAAGATGTAAATCTCAGCCGCTAAGATGAAGAAAGTCAGGTGAAGAAAGCTACTTTCCAAAGGGATGAAAAGAACTTTAGTCGAAGTGCTTCTGGATTTAGTATCTAACTTCGCTATGAGTGTATTTAAAGCCATTGACAAGTTTCCACCAACAACGAATCCAAAAAGATGTCTCAAAGCAGACAACGACTCTCTATGAAGTTGTTCACAAAGCCTATTTAAAAAGAGATTACCACCTATATATCAACAATTTATCCTGTTAATAACTTTATAGAAAATTCCCAGGATCAAAGAAAAGCAAAGTGGATATCGGCACAAAAATACGATCTATTCCGATAATCAACAGATTATCTTTCGTACTTTTGCCCCTTCAGCGGTTAATACATAGGTGAAATGCAGGGCAAGATGTATAAACAGAAACGATTAATAATTTATGAAGGAGAATGTTTACGATAAACAATCCTTCTTTGAGAAATATGGCGAGATGCTACGCTCAAAAGAAGGGTTGAAAGGTGCGGGAGAATGGCCGACACTGGAAAAGATATTACCTGATTTTGAAGGGAAACGGACACTTGATTTGGGATGTGGCTATGGATGGCACTGCATGTATGCAGCTTCTAAAGGAGCAAGCCATGTGGTGGGCATCGATTTGTCTGAGAAAATGCTACAAGAGGCTGAAAAAAAGAAGGAGTCCGACAGAATAGAATATCACCGGATAGGGATAGAAGACTATGATTATCCGTCGAATCGCTTTGATGTAGTTGTCAGTTCACTGGCTTTACACTACATTGAAAATTTAGAAGAGATATTCCGAAAGGTGTACCGTACATTAGCCCAAGGAGGAACATTCGTGTTTACAATGGAACATCCGATATTTACGGCACATGGAACCGAAGATTGGTTTTACAACACAGCAGGAACCGCACAGCACTGGCCGGTAGATCATTATTTCACTGAAGGATACCGGGAAACCTCTTTCTTGGGAGAAACGGTAGTGAAATTCCATCATACTTTAACTTCCATATTGCAGGGACTATTGCAGACCGGATTTACCATAACCAATGTGATAGAGCCTCAACCGACTAAAGAGATGCTGCAACAGATCAAGGATATGGAAGAGGAATTGAGACGGCCTATGATGCTGGCTGTTTCTGCCGTCAAAGTCTGAACAAGCAAAGGGAGCAAAACCCGCGCAAACTTTCACAGCCCAGACTTCATATACGGATTTATCCCAATGATATTATCGTGTAAATCTGCTGATAAAGGAAGTTTTTCTCAAACGCTTTTACCATTTATTCCGTCGGACGACAATCCCGTCGTCACCTCAGGAGGCGCCCAAACGGCTGCACCTGTATTCCAGAGGGGTCAGTCCGAACTTCCGTTTGAAGGCCGTAGAGAAATGGGCATGATATTCATAACCGACACATGCCCCGATCTCTTGTATCGTCTTACTGCTATCCAGCAGATAACGACAGGCTATCTCCATACGATAATCAAAGATATGACCGAACACGGTGGTACCAAATACCGTTTTGAAACCTCGTTTTAAAGTACATTCGTTGGTACCTACCCGCAATGCCAACTGATGAAGCGAAGGGGGATTGAGATACTCCTGCTCAATAATGGCCTTGGCATGATGGATCTTATCACACTCTATCCCGACAGAACACGAACAATGAAGACACTCCTCTCCTCCCCGCCGTGCGAGAAAAAGCGAAAGAATTTCCCTAATCTTGGCATCCACATACATAAGTGCCATATTCCCATTCAGCTGTGAAAGCTTGATATCACTCAACGCTTTATAAATACCGGTACAAAAAGGGCGATTTGTCCGATATGCCCTGTAGAGTCTATCACAAAAAATGGTTTCGATATCTTCATTACCAAACAGATCGGGATATTGTCCGGCAAGTTCACGGATATAATCGTTGGAAAGCATAATCTCCATCATGTGAAACGGCGTATGCTTAGGGAAACAGACGCATGAGTCTATCCCGTCACATTGCAGGAGATTGGCATCTCCTTTGTTCCACTCCTCACTCCGGGTAATAGGGTCGTAAAAGCAAGTGACGTGCCCGGCTAAAGCGGCACAAAACCAAACAGCATGATATTCATCGGCCTGTGCATACATCTCAATGGACTCCTCACATGATATATGATGTTCCATAATCGAAAAAAACGGAGTACATATTTCTTCGAATGTCGCCTTCAGATACCCATTGTCAATCCGATAACTATTTCTTTCTGTCCGGCTCTCTCCCGCCAGATTCTGTACGGGCCATTCCAGCATCATTTCATGCAAATCATGTTTCATTAACCGAGTTGCCATCATTATTCCTTTAAGTTAAAGTCAAGTTCCTTTTCGCGTAAGCAGTAAAAGCCGGTAAGGCTCTACTTTTGTCTCCAATTGGAGAGTAGATACAAAATTACAATAAGCCACCTATCGGCACAATCCCCATTAATAGGTAATTCTCCACGAATAATAAACAACAACCGGAAATATAAAAGCAGAAACTAAACATGAAAGTAAATTTATCAGGAGTTCCCGAAACTCTGTTTATAACCTTGCGAATAAGGGCTATAGAAACAGTAAAACCCAACGGCGCTATCAAAGACCCTTATGCCATAGATATACTCCACCGAATCGAACTGGCAAGTTCTTCGAAAGACAAAGTTTCGGAAGGTTCGCAGGTGGGCACAATTGCCCGTACCCTCGTATTGGACGAAATCATCCTCGACTTCCTGTCGAAACACCCTAAGGGAGCTACCGTCGTAAATCTGGGATGCGGACTGGATGCACGCTACAAAAGACTTCCATTGCACAATTGCCTTTGGTTAGACATCGACGTAGAAGAATCCATCGGGTTACGAAAACTTTTCTTCAAGGAAACGGATAATTATAAAATGATCGCCCGGTCGATGTTCGATGATTCATGGATGAACTCTGTTCCCAGAGGTCTTCCTCTGCTGATCATATCGGAAGGAGTGATGATGTACTTCAAAGAAGAAGATATCAGAGAGTTAATTTACCGGATCGGGCAACGCTTCCACCATGCGGAAATGGCATTCGACGTAATTAATACATGGACAGCCCGTAACTACAAATGGCATCCGGACGTAAAGAAGTATAACGCACCATTCCGATGGGGAACAGACAACGTATATGAGATGGAAGACTGGTATCCGGGACTACACGTGATTAAGGAATACCTGTATATGGACCGCTTAAAAAAACGATGGCCTCTGTTCTTCAAAGTGATGCTCCCACTATTCCCATCTTTACGGAAATCGTCCCGGATAGTACATATGAAGTTCCAACAACAATCATCTAAATAAGGAGAACAGGATATGAGAAATAAAATCTGTGTTTTCATCATCACTCTGCTCTCACTGTGCAGCGGCCTCCCGGCCCAAACACAACCGGGCAAACTGAGCGGAGTCATCATCGACACCAATGACGAGGAAATACTCCCGGGTGCCAACATATATATAGAAGCACTGAAGAAAGGCGTCTCGGCGGATAAAAACGGGGAGTTCCTCATCGAAGCTCCTGCGGGACGTTATTCGGTCACTTTTTCATTTATGGGATATCACACCCGGAAAGAGGAAATAACGATTCCGAATACCAAAGGTAAAAAGCTGGTTATCCGCCTGGAACCGGAAACTCAGTCACTGGGTGAAGTTGTCATCACAGCCAAAAGTGAAGCCCGCCAACTGCGCGAGCAGGCCATGCCTATGTCGGTAATCAGCATGCAACAACTACAGGGGACGGTCAGCAATGTGCAAGATGTCCTGTCGAAAACCGTAGGTGTAACCATCCGTAACACAGGAGGTGTAGGCAGTGCGTCCCGGGTATCGGTACGCGGTC
Source organism: Bacteroides sp. HF-4919 (assembly GCF_018860125.1). NCBI lineage: Bacteria > Pseudomonadati > Bacteroidota > Bacteroidia > Bacteroidales > Bacteroidaceae > Bacteroides > Bacteroides sp. HF-4919. The sequence goes on along the minus strand of NZ_JAHKNF010000009.1, from coordinate 214,790 downwards.
TGGAGGGGAAACGAATCGGTTTCTTCATTGACGGAAGCCCGATGAATGATAATTCGGACTTCATCGACATTAATGACATACCCGTGGAGATGATCGACCGAATTGAAATCTACAAAGGAGTGGTACCCGCAAGGTTTGGCGGATCGTCCGTAGGCGGAGCTGTAAACATTGTCATCAGGGAGTATCCGCCCAAGTACCTCGATGCCAGCTACAGCATCGAAAGTTTCAATACCCACAAGCTTTCACTGGTAACCAAACGGAATATCGCTTCTAAAGGACTGGAATTCGGAGGCGGGGGATTCTATACCTATTCTGACAACAACTATAAGATGGAATCTCCCTTCGAAGAGGGGCTTGTCATTAAACGTAACCACGATAAATTTAAAAAGTTAGCTGTTGCAGGTAGTCTGAAAGCACGTAAATGGTGGTTCGACCTGATTGAGTTTGAACCTGTCTTTATGCACACTTTCAAAGAAATCCAAGGAATCGAATATAATATTGAAAAAGCCCACACTTACTCTGACGCTTTCCTCTTTGCCAACAAGTTGGAGAAAGAAAACTTTCTTGTCGAAGGGCTCGATATGGAATCGAATCTGGCCTATGCTTATACGGTATTTCATATGGTGGATACCGCCGCATATCGGTACAATTGGGACGGTACCACTTACCCCGCCGTATCCGAATATGGAGGGGAAATAGGCAAATGGGCTTCAAACGCCAGAAACGAGAAACATACAATCACCCACAAGTTACACCTGAACTACGTTATCAACAACAAACATTCTGTAAACTTCAACTCACTGTTCAGTTATGCATCCGGACATCCTAAGGATGACCTGAAGGACAAAGTTGTCGGTTATAAAACCAACTTCAAAAGTACGATGATGAGTTGGATTGCCGGAATAGGATACGATTTCCGCACGAACAATGATATTTTCCTGAATTCACTTAACGTGAAGTATTATACATACGGCATGAATACTCACATGAGCAGCATTATGTCATCGGAAGCAGAAAAAGTAGACATGCTGAAACGGGATTTCGGTATCAGCAATGCCCTCCGTTACAGATTCACTCCGGACTTCATGGGTAAGTTTTCGGTTGGATATGACGTACGCCTGCCTACCGAAAGTGAACTTTTGGGCGATGGATATGCAGTCGCTCCTTCCGGAAATCTGCTCCCGGAACGAAACACAAGCATCAATCTGGGGTTCCTGTTCGACCGTACCGGAAAGTCTGCCAGTAATCTTCAACTGGAATTGAACACTTTTTATGGGTATCTCGAGAATATGATACGGTTTACCGGAGGTTATCTGCAATCGCAATACCAGAATTTCGGAAAAATGCGCACTTTGGGAGCAGAAGTAGAGGTGAAAGCGGACCTTACCCACTGGCTTTACGGCTACTGCAACATGACCTATCAGGATTTGCGGGATGTACGAAAGTTCGAACCGAACACTCATGTCCCCAACCCGACCAAAGGCAGCCGGATGCCTAACATCCCCTATCTTCTGGCAAACGCCGGACTGGAATTTCATAAAGAAAATCTGTTCGGAGGCAAAATGCAGAATACCCGCATCTTTGCGGACGGTTCTTTCGTTGAAGAGTATTTCTACGACTTTGAACAAAGCCGGTTCCAAGAGCGAAGAATACCACGCACCTTCTCTGCCAACGTCGGAATAGAGCATAGCTTCATGAACGGACGGTTCATCATCACAGCACGGATAAACAATCTGACTAATGCCCGGATGATGTCCGAATTCAACCGTCCTCTACCCGGACGCAATTGGGGAGTAAGGCTGAGATATGTATTGAAATGAAACAAGATTATTTATTTAAAAACCAAGAGAACTATGAAGATTAGAAATCTGACACTGGCACTTGCCGGTACTGCACTTGTATTTTCGGCATGCGAAAAGGATCCTGACCCTAAAGTCCCGGCCGACAATGCTAACATCGCCCTGGCAACTATTCTGCCCAACCCCGATGGTATGACGGGAGCCGCTTACCTGCAGCTGATCCGTGATGAATTTCCGCAGAATACCAACAATAACAACGGAATTCCCATTCCCTACGGAGGAGCATATCCGGTTATTGAAGGAAACGACATCTTTGTATTCCCGGGATACATGGGTGACAGTAAAAACGAACTGGTGAAATACACAAGAGTCAACGGCCGGTTATCAAAGACAGGAACAATGAAATTGCCTCCCAACTCTTCGGCCACCAATATTGTTTTCGCTTCTGCTGAAAAAGCCTACCTATCTATGGCGGGACTGGGCAGGATCGCTATTTTCAACCCTATCACCATGGTCCAGAAGGGAGAGATCGATCTGTCTTCTCTCGGAGTGTCCGACAATAATCCGGACCCCTCTGCCATGTTGTTGCGCGACGGACTTTTATACGTAGGCCTCAGCCAGATGGTGGGCGGATGGGTTCCTCCACAGGACCGTCCATACAGCGACATTGCCATTATAGACACTCAAACGGATAAACTACTGAAAATGATTACAGACAAAACCAGTGGTATCTCCATGCCTACCCGTCCGATTGACCGCTATTCAATCTTCATGGATGAAAAAAAGGATATCTATATTTCGTGTGTCGGTGCCTTTGGCATGGTCAAAGGTCATAATGCCGGCATATTGCGTATCAAGGCAGGAGAGACTGAGTTCGACCCAACGTATCGCTGGACCATTACGGGAGCTGACATCAGCGGAGAAGAAAAAACTGCGGGATTTATCTCTGCCATCCGGTATGTAACCAATGGAAAAGCATATGCTTATATCAATATGCCCGGTTACTACAAGCCCGGAGAACAAGGACATACCGCCATCGCCGATCTCGCTGTAGAAATAAACCTATACGACCGGTCCATGAAAAAGATCAAGGGACTCGACCTTTCCAATGGTTTCGGAGTCATGCTTGCCCTCTACAAAGGAACTGTGCTGATAGGTAACTCTTCGACTAAAGCGAAAGGTATCTACTCTCTGGACATACAGACAGGTGAGGTGTCTAAAGAGCCTGTATTGACCACAGTAGGTAATCCGATATTATGCCACTATTTTGATAAATAAAGACCGATGCCTTTCATGGTTCTAATAAACAAGGGCTCTTCTTGCAGAATAAACAGAGTTACCGTATCTTTGCAACCATTTAAAAAAGAATGATTATGGAACTTCCAGAAGACCCGATGATGTTGTTCAGCGTCATCAACATGAAACTCCGCGATTGTTACAAATCGCTCGATGAACTATGTGACGATATGAATGTCAATAAAGAAACACTGATTGGCAAACTGGGATCGGCCGGATTTGAATACAATGCCGAACAGAATAAATTTTGGTAAAACAGGCATCCCCCTGCTTTAATTCCCGTAACCTTGTAAATCTTATATCCGGTGGATAATAAATGCTTCGGATAGTAGATCGGAATACAGTTTCTGGTCAAAGTCTAAGAACTGATTCATTATCGAATATTCCCCACTTAAAGATTTAAGGCAAAATACAGAGACCGCAAAGATAAGAAAAAACAGATTGAACCTTATCCTCTTTCAGAATGTTTTATCTGTAGAAATTTAAAACAACAACGGTTATGGAAAAATATCTTATTCACAGTAATGAGCTGCACCTGATCGATCAAGAAAGAATCCACCAGGCAGTAGAACAGATGGTAGAGTCATTGGATATGGCAGCCGGGTCTACATTCAGTTTCGATCTTTACAAAGTGGTGGAAACCTATTTCAAGGATTTGGATAAGCGGAGAGAGATAAACCATCTGTTAGGCATCACAGACAACACGTATGATCCGACAGAAGATTTTGGAGTGTGTTAATCGGTTAAATATAAATCTTGAAAAAGGGTGGTTACCTCCGACGAAGTAGCCACCCTTTTTGCATGAATTATCAGTTGGGTGCCTGATGAACCGTAAGTTGAGGGAAGGGGAAGTTAATGCCTTGTTCGTTGAATGTAGCATAAATCGCCTTGTTAATATCGAAATATACTCCCCAATAATCGGCACTGTTCACCCAGACACGGACCACCACGTTCACACTACTCGCATCCAAGGCATGGAGAGCTATAAAGGGAGCAGGATCATCCAGGATACGCTTATCGGTAGCCAGCACCTCACGTACCACCTTCTCAACCTTATTATAATCTTCACCATAATCCACACCGACAATCCACTCTACCCGCCGGGTTGTCTGATTGCTGTAATTAGTCACGACCCCACTACTCAGTGCACCGTTCGGGACATAAATCAATTTATTGTCGGCAGTGGTCAGGATGGTGTGGAAGATCTGGATTTCCTTGACAGTACCAGAGACGTTCTGTGCATCTATCCAGTCGCCCACCTTATAAGGCTTGAACAGCAGGATGACCAGTCCGCCAGCAAAGTTCTGCAGATTGCCCGAAAGAGCCATACCGACAGCCACACCGGCAGAAGCCAGCAGAGCGGCGAACGAAGTGGTTTCCACTCCTAATGCACCTACCACGGAAATAATCAGCAATACGGTGAGAAGGATATTAACGAGGCTCCTTACAAAAGTTTTGATACTGATATCGACATTTCTCTTATCCATAAGACGCTTTACAAGTCGGTTCAGCATCCGGATCAGAAAACGCCCGACCAGAAAAACAATCACAGCCTTCAGAATGTGACCTCCGGCCTGTATACCCGAATCGATCAACTGCTGGGTAACCAGAGCCAGTTTATCCAGCCCATCGGCCTGTGCAATGGCCTGATCAAGCTTATCGGCCGCCACCTGCAGAGAGTCTGCCACTTGTTGCGCGGCTTGAAAGAATAGTAGCATAATAGTATAATTTTAGAAGTTTTTCATTTAATAACAGCAGACAAAGCTACAATGTTTTTATCAAATAGCGAAGTGTTTCTTGCTTAACACACCCAAAAAGCGTAAATTTGCCACCGATTCACTGAGTAGGGGTGCCTTAACATGACGGGCTGAGAACATACCCTTTGACCTGATCCGGGTAATGCCGGCGTAGAGAAAAATAAATTAGCAACATGAAAAAGATGATTTTTGCCGGCTGCCTGATAGCCGGAGCAAGCGTCTTCGCGCAAGCGGGCGAGACAGACAGCTTGAAAGTAGTAAACCTGCAAGAGGTGCAGGTAGTATCCACACGTGCCACTTCGAAGACTCCCGTAGCATTTACCAACGTGTCGAAAGAGGAACTCAAAAAGCAGAACTTCGGGCAAGATATCCCGTATCTGCTCAGTATGACACCTTCGGCACTGACCACCAGTGATGCCGGGGCAGGCATCGGCTATACCACCCTGCGTGTGCGCGGAACGGACGGGACACGTATCAACATCACCGCCAACGGCATTCCGATGAACGATGCCGAAAGCCATACGCTTTTCTGGGTGAACATGCCCGACTTTGCCTCATCGGTGAAGGATATACAGGTGCAACGCGGTGCGGGAACTTCGACCAACGGTGCCGGTGCTTTCGGTGCCAGCGTGAATATGCAGACGGAGGGGATTTCGATGAAGCCGTATGCCGAACTGAATGCTTCGTACGGAACCTTCAATGCGCACAAAGAAACGGTAAAATTCGGTACCGGACTGTTGAACGACCATTGGGCCTTCGATGCCCGCCTGTCCAACATCGGTACGGACGGATACATCGACCGGGCTTCGGTAGACCTTTATTCTTTTTATGCACAGGGGGGATATTTCGCCGACAACACTTCGGTGAAGTTCATCACTTTCGGCGGAAAAGAGAAAACGTATCATGCCTGGAATTATGCCAGCAAGGAAGAAATGGAGAAGTACGGACGACGTTTCAACTCGTGCGGCATGTACACGGATGATGACGGCAACATCCGTTTCTACAAAGACCAGACAGACAACTATCTGCAAATGAACTACCAGCTCTTACTGAACCACACTTTCTCGCCGGAATGGAACCTGAACGCAGCACTCCATTATACGAAAGGAGACGGATATTATCAGGAGTATAAGGAGGACCGGACACTGAAAGAGTATCACCTGCCACCTTTCATGCATGACGGCAAAGAGGTGGACAAGAGCGACCTGATCCGTCAGAAGAAGATGGACAACCACTTCGGTGGCGGCGTGTTCTCGGTAAATTACCAGAACGGAAAGCTGAACGCTTCACTGGGAGGTGCGCTGAACCATTATGACGGATGGCACTTCGGACGGGTGATCTGGGTGAAAAATTACATCGGCGAACTGCTCCCCGACCACGAATACTACCGGAATAAAGCGAAGAAGACGGACGGCAACCTCTATCTGAAAGCTAACTATAACCTGGTGGCGGGGCTCAATGCATACGCCGACCTGCAATACCGCTACATCAACTATAAGATAAACGGCGACAACGATAAGTTTGACTACAACGCGGACGCCCTGCAAAAGCTGGCGGTAAACGATCACTTCAACTTTTTCAACCCGAAAGCCGGGCTGAACTGGGACATAGACGCCAACAACCGGGTTTATGCATCGTTCTCCATCGCCCAGAAGGAACCGACACGGAACAACTATACCGACGGCAACGCGGACGAGTATCCAAAGGCGGAAAAACTGCTCGACTATGAGTTGGGATATACCTACCGGAACACTTGGCTGAGCGCCGGGGCCAACTTCTACTATATGGACTACAAAGACCAGTTGGTACTGACCGGAGAGCTGAACGAGATAGGCGAGGCTATGGCGCGCAACGTGCCCGACAGTTACCGGATGGGAGTGGAACTGATGCTGGGTGTGAAGCCCTGCCAATGGTTCCAGTGGGACATCAACGGTACACTGAGCAAAAACCGGGTGAAAAACTTCACCGAAAAGCTGTATGAAGACGAATGGAAGAATCCGGTCGAGGTCAGCCACGGAAATACACCGATCGCCTTCTCGCCGGACCTGATCCTGAACAACCGCTTCTCGTTCAGCTACCGGGGATTCGAGGCCGCCTTGCAATCGCAATACGTCAGCAAGCAGTACATGAGCAATGCCAGACAGGCTGACCAGACGCTAAACGCCTATTTCGTGAGCAACCTCAACCTGGCTTACACCTTCAAGCTCCCTCACGTAAAGTCGGTTACGGCAGGATTCACCATCTACAACCTCTTCAATGCCGAGTATGAAAACAACGGATATGCAGGCAGCGGTTATAAGATAGTAAAAGGAGAGGTAGAGCGCTACAACTATGCCGGCTACGCCGCACAGGCCGGAACGAATGTAATGGGTAACATTTCCATCCGCTTTTAAGCCATGAACTACCTCGAAATCACAGGTACCCTGATCGGGCTGATTTATCTCTGGCTGGAATACCGTGCCAGCATTTACCTCTGGATAGCGGGCATCATCATGCCTGCCATCTACATCTTCGTCTACTACCGGGCGGGACTGTATGCCGACTTCGGAATCAACATCTACTATCTGCTGGCGGCCGTTTACGGATGGATTGTCTGGATGCGGGGTGCCGGCCGGGAGTCGAAAGCCGAACTCCCCATCACACATACTCCGCTGAAAAGGTATCTTCCGCTGACCGCGGTATTTTTAGCAGCCTTCCTCGGCATTGCCTGGATACTGATCCGGTTCACGGACAGCAACGTACCCTGGCTCGATTCGTTTACCACGGCACTGAGCATCATCGGCATGTGGATGCTGGCGCGCAAATACGTAGAACAATGGTGGGCATGGATACTGGTCGACGTGGTATGCTGCGGACTCTACATTTACAAAGAGCTTTATTTCACATCCGCCCTTTACGGACTTTACTCAATAATTGCTATCTTTGGCTACTTTAAATGGAAACAAATGATGCACTATGAAAGTAAATGATATCGATATGGATGCCGTGATACTGGGCAACGGCGAATATCCAACCCACTCCATGCCTGAAACCATGCTGATCATGGCTCCCTATGTGGTATGCTGTGACGGATCGGCCGATGAACACATCCGCCGGGGATTCATCCCGAATGCCATCATCGGTGACGGGGACTCCCTCTCGGCGGAGAATAAAGACCGTTTCAGGGAAATATTCCATCAAATAGACGACCAGGAGACGAACGATCAGACCAAAGCGGTCCATTTCCTGCTGGACCAAGGCAAGAAGGTGATCATCCTTGTAGGCGCAACCGGCAAACGGGAAGACCATACATTGGGAAACATCAGCCTGCTGGTGGATTATATGAAGGTGGGAGCACAGGTGACGATGCTGACCAATCATGGCATGTTTGTCCCCGCATCGGGACGGAACACTTTCAAATCACGCCCCGGACAACAGGTTTCTGTCTTTAACTTCGGTGCCACCGGACTCAGAGGAGAGGGATTGGTATACCCGCTCAGCGACTTCGACAACTGGTGGCAAGGGACACTGAACGAGGCGACAGGTGACGAATTCACGATCCATGCGGAGGGAGACTACCTGGTTTATCTGAATTACTGAGAGGTTTCTCCTTCGTTTCGGCCACCTCGACCAGATAGACACTGATGCATATCATGCCGATGGCAATGGTCTGCGCCCAGCTGAAGCGGTCCTGCCCGACCAACAGGGAAACGATGGTAGCCACCATCAGAATCAGATAACCATAAATGGCGACTACGGTAGTCTTCAGATATTTCAGTCCTATGGGCACCAGCAGATAACTGACGACCGTAGGGAAAATCAGGACGAACAGGAGAACGGACAGCGGAAACCAATGCACCGGTCCGGAAAATACCGGTGCGTGAAAACCGGTGATGGCAGAGACCAGAATGCTCGAAAAGGCCGCTCCGGCAAAGGTATATTTCAGCACCGTAAACATCCCGACCGATTTCAGGATACGGTTGCTCGCCACCAGATAGATGGCATAGGCAATCGAACTCAACAGGCACAGCACGTTCCCCGTCAGGGCATCCGAAGCCAAGTCGTCACTCTTTTGTGCCAGGATACAGAGGATGGCCCCGCCGAGTCCGAGGGAGATGCCGGCAACCTTCAGGACGCTGATTTTCTCTTTGAAGAAGACGACGGCGATGACAAACACCCAAATGGGCTGGAGACTGGTGAAAATGGAACTGGAGACGGGGGTCGTCTTACTCAGCCCCACCAGATAGAGAAACATAAAACCGTAAATGCCCAACGCACCAAGGAGGAAAAGGTAGATCTTTTCTTTGCGGGTAGAAGTCTCGGGCTTGACAAACATTCCGATGATCCAAAAAGCAACGGCGGCAAACACGCACCGGAGGGTCACTCCCGAAAGAGGGCTGACCCACACGGGAAGCAGGTATTTCAACGCATTCATATTCAATCCGCTAAAGGTTTTGGACACCACCATGCTCAGATTGGCCTCCACTTTTTTATTCTTCATCATACACGAGGGGTTGGTTTTATTGGGGTACAACAAAAGAGGCGGCGGAAAGTTCGGGAAAAGGAGGGCGATAAAGCCCGGAGCGGGAAGCGGATTCCAGTTATTTAGTTTTACACAAGAACCGGCTTTCACTCACGTGCGGGACGAAGAAAACCCGCAGGCGCACGGAAGCGGATCCGGAGACACCCGCAGGCAAAACCAGAGGCGGGACTTTCATCCAAAAGTCCCGTCACTTTTTCCAAAAAGTCCTAAGAGTTTTTTCGAAAAGTCCCGGGACTTTTTTCGCCCCCTCCAGAAGTACTCCTGAGGCCGTTTTCACAGACGATTTCCCACCGGCATCTCCATCCGGGGAAAAGGCCGGCGGCTGTGGGAAAAGCCCTTCTCACCACCGGAGGCACAGAGCATGTACGTCAATAATCCATGACATAAATCGCCTGTGTCACTCTGTGCCCTCAGGGGTGGGTTTCTACCTGCCCAGCAGGTAGCTCTTGAAATCGACAAACTCCTTCGTCATCGGCAAGCTTTGCTTCTCACCTTTCATAAATGCCCGGAGCTTGGCAGGTATCTCGACCTCAGTACCGATGATGGCCTCAACCGTCTGCAAGAATTTTGCCGGATGGGCCGTCTCCAGGAAGACACCTGTCTCACCCGGCTGCAAGCCCTCTTCCAAGGCACGGAAGCCGCATGCACCGTGGGGATCGAGCAGATAGCCGGTCTCCTGCCATACGGTTTTCACAGTCTCACGGATCTGCCCGTCGGTATACGTCGCACCGGAAATCTCGGCTGCGACAGCCGCATGCGAGTCACCATACAGATCGAGTACACGGGCAAAGTTACTCGGGTCGCCCACATCCATCGCATTGGCAATGGTAGCAACCGATGGACGAGGATTGTACTGCCCCGTCTGCAAGTATTGATAGAAAATGTCATTCCTGTTATTGGCAGCGATAAAACGCCGGATGGGCAACCCCATCTTCTTGCCGAACAAGCCTGCCGTAATGTTTCCGAAGTTTCCGCTCGGCACGCAGATGACGGCATTCGCTGCCCGCCCCGCCCGTTTCAGCTGTGCGTAAGCGTAGAAGTAATAGAAAGCCTGCGGCAGAAAACGGGCCACATTGATGGAGTTGGCCGAAGTCAGCAACAACCGCCCGTTCAGTTCACTATCCATAAAGGCCGCTTTCACCAGCGCCTGACAGTCGTCGAAAGTGCCGTCCACTTCGAGTGCCGTGATGTTCTGCCCCAGCGTAGTGAACTGTTTTTCTTGTATCTCGCTCACCTTTCCCTTCGGATAGAGCACATACACATGGATGCCTTCCACTCCCAGAAAGCCATTGGCCACGGCACTGCCCGTATCTCCGGAGGTAGCCACCAGCACATTCACCTGCTTCCGGCCTTCCTTACGGATAAAGTAGCTCAGCAAACGGGCCATAAACCGTCCGCCCACATCCTTAAAGGCAAGCGTGGGACCGTGGAAAAGCTCCAGTGAGTAGATGTTGTCCTTAACCTGTACCAGCGGAACATCAAAATTCAATGTGTCATAAACGATCTCTTTCAATATTTCCGCCGGGACATCTTCGCCAAAAAAGGCATCCGCCACCCGATATGCGATCTCCTGAAAAGAAAGGCTGTCTATCTCGTCGTAAAACTCCTGCGGCAAACGCCGGATGGTCATGGGCATAAATAAGCCCTTATCGGAAGCAAGCCCTTTTACCACTGCTTCTTCAAGTGAAGCAAGCGGTGCCTGCTTGTTTGTGCTATAATATTTCATAGATACTTTTATAATGATTATGCGCTAAATGTTTCATTTCCGTTTCACCACAGATTACACAGATTTTCGCAGATTAATAATATAGATCGTTGATATTTAAGATTAAAAGTTCTGTGTTAATCCGTGTAATCTGTGGTGAACCGTATTCGCTAATGATTCATAAACTCTTTAATAAACTCATCCTCCTTCATCAGTCCGTAGCTGCCCTCCACGGCTGCTATCTCGTCGAAGGTCTGTACGCTGTCCGGTTCGATGCCCGGATACCAGATGAAGAACGGTACCGGTTCATTGGTATGCGTGCGCAGCTCGCAAGGAGTGGGATGGTCGGGCAATACGGCGATGGCCACCGGTTCGTCCCAATCCTTCACCGCCTCGTAGACAGGGCCTACGGCACGGCTGTCCAGGTTCTCGATGGTCCGCAACTTCAGTGCCACGTCACCTTCGTGCCCGGCTTCGTCACTGGCTTCGATGTGCAGATAGACAAAGTCATCCGTCCTCAAGGCTTCCAATGCGGCGACCACCTTATTCTCATAGTTGGTGTCGTACAGTCCCGTCGCCCCTTCCACCGCGATGCGGCGCAGTCCGGCATAATATCCGATACCGTTGATCAGATCGACAGCCGAGATTACGGCTCCCCTCTTCACTTGCGGAAATGTATCGGACAGACGTTCCATCTGCGGACGATAACCCGGACTCCACGGCCAGATACTGTTGGCAGGGTCCTTGCCTTCGGCCATCCGCTTCAGGTTCAGCGGATGATCCTTCAGCAGTTCCTGCGACTTCAGGATCAGTTCGTTGAGCAAGCCGGCTGTCTCTTCGGCCTCCGGCACCAGCGGTTTCACCATCAGCGGACGGAAAGGCTTTAAAGGCACATCGTGCGGCGGAGTGCAGTCCAGCTGCTTGTTCCCCCCTTTCACCACCAGCAAATGGCGGTATTGCACACCGGTATGAAACCGTACCCGGTCGTCACCTAACTTCTCCTGAAGATATTGAATCAACACATCCGCCTCTTCCGTGGTGATATGCCCGGCCGAATGGTTCTTCAGGATATCCCCTTCTGTACAAATCAGGTTGCAACGCATCGCCATCTCGCCCGGCTGCAGATCTACACCGATACTGGCGGCCTCGAGCGGCCCGCGCCCCTCGTATACCTGCGGAAGATTGTATCCCAAAACCGACATGTTGGCTACTTCACTTCCCGGATGAAACCCGTCGGCTACGGTCACCAACCGTCCGACCCGTCCCATGCGGGCCAGTTTATCCATATAAGGCGTTTTTGCATATTGCAGGAGCGTCTTGCCTCCCAACGATTTCACAGACCAGTCGGCCATTCCATCGCCCAGTATGATGATGTGTTTCATAAGCTTCTTTTTATACGTTTGCAATACTCATGATGTCGGCAAACACACCGGCGGCTGTCACTCCGGCACCCGCACCGTATCCCTGAATCATCATCGGGTACTCCTTATAGCGCTCGGTAGTCAGCAGGATGATGTTGTTGCTGCCCTCCAGTCCGTAGAAAGGATGGTTGCGGTCCACTTCCTGCAAGCCTACGGATGCCTTACCGTTTTCCAGCTTGGCAACGAAACGCCAATGTTTATTCTCGCTTTCGAGCACCTTGCGGCGGGCTTCGAAGTCAGCATCCAGACTGGGTACCTTCTTCCAGAAGTCTTCCAGCGAACCTTCGAAAAAGTCGTTCGGCACAAACAGGTTCTTTTCAACCTCTTCCTGCTCCAGCTTATATCCGGCTTCGCGGGCCAGGATCACCAGCTTACGGATCACATCCTTGCCACTAAGGTCGATACGCGGATCAGGTTCGGAGTAGCGTTCTTCCTGCGCCATCTTGATGGTACGGCTGAAAGGCACATCGGCACTGATCTTATTGAAGATATAGTTCAGTGTGCCCGAAAGGACGGCTTCGATTTTCAGGATCTTGTCACCGCTATGTATCAGGTCATTGATGGTATTAATAATCGGAAGTCCGGCACCCACGTTGGTTTCAAACAGATATTTCACACCACGCTGACGGGCTATCAGCTTCAGTTCGCGGTAGTTCTCGTAAGCCGACGAAGCAGCGATCTTATTGGCCGCCACCACAGAGATGTTGTGTTGCAGGAAGTCCTTATACAAAGAGGCGATGTCCGGACTGGCCGTACAATCCACAAATACCGAGTTGAATATGTTCATGCCGATAATCTCTTCGCGGATAGTGTCCAGCGAACTGTCGGTTCCTTTCTCTTTCAACTCCTCACGATAGTTGCCCAAGTCGAATCCGGCACGGCTGAACATCGCTTTCGTCGCATCGATGATACCCACCACATGCAGTTTCAGCCCATTCTCCATCATCAGTTTCTTCTGTTGCTGGCGTATCTGTTCGACAAGGCTTCCACCCACCGTACCCACACCGCAGATAAAGAGGTTGAGCACCTGGTATTCCGAGAGGAAGAAAGAGTCGTGGATCACGTTCAGCGATTTACGCAGTGATTTTGAATCGACCACAAACGATATATTGGTTTCGGACGCTCCCTGCGCACAGGCAATCACATTGATGCCATTCCGTCCCAGCGTGCCGAACAGCTTTCCGGCAATACCCGGTGTATGTTTCATATTCTCACCTACGATAGCCACGGTAGCCAGGTTCTTTTCTGCCTGGATAGGCGAGATCTCACCCATCTCGATCTCTTTGGCAAACTCTTCGTTCAGCACCTCACAAGCCAGATCGGCATCGGCATTACGCACCCCGATAGAGGTACTGTTCTCTGAGGAAGCCTGCGAAACGAGGAACACACTGATGCCGTTCTTTGCCAACGCCTTAAAGATGCGGTAGTTTACACCGATCACCCCCACCATACCTAAACCTTGCACCGTAATCAGGCTCGTGTCGTTGATAGACGAAATACCTTTGATGGCCTTGCTCTTCGTATGGTCTACATTCTGCTTGATCACCGTTCCCTGCCCATCCGGATTGAATGTGTTTTTAATCAGAATCGGTATATTCTTGTGACACACCGGATAGATGGTAGGCGGATAAACCACTTTTGCACCGAAGTTACAGAGCTCCGTCGCTTCAACATAGGTCAGCTCACTGATGGTGTAGGCCGTACTGATCACCCGCGGATCGGCAGTCATAAAGCCATCCACATCTGTCCATATCTCCAGGCTATCGGCACCGAGGGCTGCGGCAATAACGGCGGCAGTATAGTCGGAGCCACCGCGTCCCAGATTGGTCACGTCTCCCGAAACCTTATCAGAAGAAATAAATCCCGGTACGAGTGATACCTGTGGAATCTCTTTGAAAGCCTCCCGCACCAGTCGATTGGTCAGTTCCGTATCCAGTGTATGCTTATTGTGTTTCTTTTCTGTCTTGATAAAAGTGCGTGAATCGAACCACACAGCCCCCTGAATCAGCCGCGACGCAATCAGTGAAGACAGGCGTTCACCATAGCTGACAATGGTATCGGATGTTTTCGGGGAAAGGTCTTTAATCAGATAAATGCCCTGAAAAATATCTTTCAGTTCATCAAGCAATTCATTCACCTGATAGTGCAACAAAGTTTGAGTTTCTCCGGCAGGAATCACTCCCTTTACCATTTCTTCGTGACGGCGTACTATTTCCCGGTATGCCCCTTCGTAAGCTGCATCGCCCGTGGCGGCCATTCGGGAAGTACTAATCAACTGGTCAGTGATCCCGCCCAATGCGGACACTACAACGATTACCGGCTCACCGGCAGACTCTACGATTTTCTTTACGCTTAAAATGCTGTTCACGGAACCTACGGACGTTCCGCCGAATTTCATTACTTTCATGCAGATACTTATTTAATGGAATGCTTTGTACGCTCCTTAAGGCATACAAAACCACTTTTGTTGATACAAATAATAAAATATAAAATTGAGTTTTGCTTACTTCCTGTAAGCGTGAATCACGTAGATACACATCATACTATATATTAACCCCTAAGGGTCATCCCCATTGTCCCCTGTGTCCCGATCATCAGGATACACATCGATGTGACTGTATGTGGATAGTAATGCATCATTGTCTCTGTTTCTACTTTTGATTTTGATAAGATGTTGCAAAAATAAGAATAATTTCATTCAATCTATCACTTTTTGCGATTATTTTGCGATAAAAATACAGATAAGCTCCGAAAGAGGATAAAAAATGTAGAATAGCAAGCTCCATGCCGTCCTCTTTCCATCTTACCGGGAACCGCTTCCTTCTTTCTATCGCCTCCTGTTTATGGCAAATTCCATAAAAGAAAAAAGTTAAACCGGACTTATGATGAAATAAAGAATCAATATTATTGCCTTTTATAAATTATTGATTATTTTTGCACTCAGTTTAAAGAGCGTTGATGTATCTTTTAAACTAAACATATTTAAGTAGTTAGAAGCGTTTACCATATTATTCTTGTCAAAGGAAATCGCCAATTTCAGAGGAGTATAAGAATAATAGGCAACAAAACGCTCATGCTCAATGTATATCCTTCAATAGTATATAGTTGGGCGTGGGCTGTTGTCTTTATTATCTATACTCAGGCGTTTGGCGATGCCTCTTTGACAGATAACAGCAACAGTTCCCACGCTTTTTTTATTTACTCAAACGCCGGTTCGGGGAATGACGGGCAGCGATATACAATGATGAAAGAAACCGTATGGACAGCGTTATTTTGGTGCATTCTCTGCACATCATGTTCCTCAAGCAAACGAGTAGCTTATTTACAGCAGTTAGGTACGGAGCAGAACAATGCTCTTGTAGAGTTCAATGCCCGTATCATGCCGAAAGATTTGCTTACGATTTCCATTAGCTGCTCCGAACCGGAAGCGGCCCTCCCTTTCAATTTAATAGTACCCACATCACAAAACGAGCTTAATACCACCAACTCGACGAGCCAACCGATCCTGCAAAACTATCTGGTGAACAGTGAGGGAAGGATTACCTTACCCGTACTTGGAGAGTTAAAGGTAGAGAGAATGACAACCCAGGAGATTTCGGATATGATCGCCGAGAAGCTGAAACGCTATCTGAAAGAACAGCCCATTGTTACGGTGCGCCTGGTGAATTATAAAATCTCCGTAATCGGAGAAGTAAACCATCCCGGCATATATACGGTAAACAATGAACAAGTGAATCTTCTTGAAGCAATAGCAATGGCAGGTGACCTTACCATCTATGGCAAACGGAACAACGTACGCATCATCCGCAAAGAAAACAACCGGCAACGATTAATCACCGTCAACCTCAATGATGTAAACGTCATCCACTCTTCCGATTTTTATCTGCACCAGAACGACATTGTATATGTGGAACCCAATAAAGCCAAAACACAGGGAGCCAATATCGGTTCTTCCACCAATCTGCTGATTTCTATCACATCTATATTAATATCAATGGCCGGACTGATTGTGACCATATTAAGATAACAAAACAAATTACGCCCCATGGAAAACGAACAGAAACAACAAGAACAGGAAATAGACTTAATCGAACTATTCTATAAAGTCATAGTACACTGGAGGTGGTTCCTGATAGCAATCGCTGTCGCACTGACAGGCGCATATATCTATGTACACATCACCACACCGGTATACCAGGCTTCAGCCTCGGTAGTGATCAAAGATTCTGAAGGAAGCGATAAAGCAATCAACGATCTGTTTAATCAAGTATCTCCGTCCAATATGGCGGCAACAAATACTCAGATAGAAGACGAGCTGGAAATATTGCGTTCAAGATCCATATTATTGCAAGTCATCAACGAACTGAATATGCACACGACCTATAGAATAAAGGAAGGACTCGGATATACGGAGACCACCACCCCTCCCATCAGCGTGACGTTGGAGAAAGCCGCAATGGATACTTTACAGGAGGCACTGCTGATACAAATAGAGAAAATGGGCGATCATTATGAAGCGCGGAGTGCCCTGCATGACATTTGCCTGACAGAATCTTTCACCACCTTTCCCGCAACCATAAAGACTCTGGCAGGATTATGTACCTTGGAGTTACTTCCCAATAGAACTTTCGACCGGACCGTCAAGGTAAATATCTGCCGGCCGACAGACGCAGTAAACCATTACTTGCAAAAGCTGACCGTTGCCACAACCTCGAAAAAGACATCCATCATCAGCCTCACTTTCAAAGATACAGATAAGAAGCGGGCAGAAGCATTTCTTATCAAACTGATAGAAGTCTACAACCGCGATGCCATGAACGACAAAAATAAGGTAACAGGAAATACATTGATCTTTCTGGAGGAAAGGCTGGACAGCATCAGCCGTGAATTGGGATTTGTAGAAAAACATCTGGAACAGTATAAAGAAAAGGAAAGACTGATCGATCTTAAAACGAACATGGATCTCGACTTGAACACCAACAACGAATACGAAAAGAAGCTGCTGGAAGTGGAAACCCAATTGAACATGACCACCTACATCTACGATTATCTGAAAGATGAACAGTATCACTTCTCCCTATTGCCGGTAAATACCGGGATTTCGGACATGGAACTGATGCGTCTGATTAACGAATACAATAAGGAACTACTGGAACGTGAACGCCTGTTGAATACCATGAAGCCGGACAATCCTACCATCGTAAACCAAAATATAAACATCACAGCTTTGCGAAAAAACATCTTGTCATCTGTCACAGGAGTCAAAGAGGGACTCGAGATTGCCCGCAAAGATATCATACGCAAGACGAACTATTTCAATTCACGTATTGGCAACATGCCCAAACAGGAGAGAGAGTTCAATAACATAGACCGCCAACAGCAGATCAAGGCTAACCTGTATCTGATGCTATTGGAACGGCGCGAACAAGCCACCATCTCTTTGGCGGCAACCATAAATAAAGCAAGGGTGATCGACGCACCGTTAACCGCCGATGCTCCTATTGCCCCCAAGAGTCCGATGGTTTATGCAGGAAGTTTGTTTATAGCTTGCATCATGACCATAGGACTGATTCTGTTCAAAGACATGTTCCGTACCAAGATTTCATCAATATCCGAGGTAGAAACCATACAACTTCCCATAGTAGGGACGATTCCCCTCGATAAAGAACAAATCGGTGTGACCGAAGGCAAGAACGGGCTTATGGAAGAGTCTTTCCGCCGACTGCGAAGCAACCTGCGTTTCTTGACGGAAA
Source organism: Bacteroides sp. HF-4919 (assembly GCF_018860125.1). Taxonomy (NCBI): domain Bacteria; kingdom Pseudomonadati; phylum Bacteroidota; class Bacteroidia; order Bacteroidales; family Bacteroidaceae; genus Bacteroides; species Bacteroides sp. HF-4919. The sequence continues at coordinate 196,537 of NZ_JAHKNF010000009.1, read as the reverse complement.
AAGGAGACGAGAAGTGCATACTCATTACCTCGACCACCAGCGGAGAGGGCAAGAGCTTCATCAGTATCAACTTAGCCCTTTCCTTTGCTTTTCTCGGATGCCGGGTACTCATTGTCGGTTTAGACATCAGACGCCCCCGGTTAGCAGAGCATTTTCATATTCAGAACCAGCAAGGAATAACGAATTTCCTTGCCGGAAACGAGGTAAAACCGGAAAGTATCATTTATCCATCGGGGGTGCACGAACTGTTATTCGTGGTTCCATCGGGTCCTGTCCCTCCTAATCCGGCAGAACTGTTGGAAAGGGAAAGACTGAAAGATGCCTTTACTTACTTCCGGAAGCACTTCGACTATATCATTGTCGACTCAGCACCTACCGGCTTAGCCAGTGATACGCTGAGCTTAAGCAAAGTGACGGATTTCACACTATACGTTTGTCGCATAAATTATACCTACAAGAATGTATTGCCTGAGATTGTGAATACGGAACGTACAGGACGGTTAAACCACATTTCACTGATTGTAAACGGTGGTAATCTGTCAGAGAAGAAATACGGATACGGTTACGGATATGGACATACCCATTAAACGTATCATCAATAATACCAACTTTTCATTTCATCTTTTCAAAAGAGAATGCTGTTACGACGGCAGACGTAAACTCTGCACAAACGGCATTCTCTTAAAACCACCCTCTCTTTTTCTTTTTCAGGACATCATCTCCTGAAGCATAAATATCCCGGTACGTTTTGTGTTCTTTTATCATCCGGTATACAATACCCCAATCGAGCAGTCCTCCCACATTACGGTCGTCAATAAAGAGATCGGCTTTCAGTTTCCTGGAGAATCCGTCATCCTGAAGTTTTTGTTCGGGGTACTCCTTGTTAACGGCATAAAACTCCACCCCTCTTTCTTTGCACCATGCCACGGCCTCGTCCAATAGTTTGCCTTCGCGCACACTCCATAAAATAAGTCTGTGGTGCTCTTGTTGCAACAGCTTCAAGGTTTCCACCGCAAAAGGAATCTCATTACCAATGCCGGGATAGCGGTCCGTCACTATCGTTCCGTCAAAATCAACTGCAATCGTCATAGTGTCATGCTTTTATAATTATCCAAACAAAGATAATGCTTACCAATCGAATTTACTCAAAACCTACAGAATAAAATAACAGCACACAGTATCCAAACAGATCCGCCGGCAATAAAAGAAGCAATTATCTTTTTGTCAAAACGATATTCCTAAGAGCTCAGAATCCATTATTCCGGGCACAGGATAAAGAATGGTTCAAAAAACGCCGTCATTTCGTTTAAGACACAATCAGATTGATACTGAAACACGTTTTTCTCAAACAAGAAGAAAGTAAAGAAACCTTTTCTGCCCGATTCAGACGGATATAGTTACCAAATACCATCTTTTCAACAGCTTCAGCCCGATCAAGATCCATAACCAACCAGCGCTACAAGAAGTACAATCTCTCCCCGGCAGAGGCTCTCTTTTCAGGAAACGAAGCCTCTGCCGGCAGGAAGTTGACACTCTACTTGCACGAAGTTAACATTGTGCCGTCATGAAGTTAACATCCTGCCGCTATGAAATTAGCATCTTACCGCAACGAAGTTAATAACCTGAAGCCCTAAAACCGAATAAACTAACGACGGAAATGCGGAATATGCAGTTATTTGGGAATATTTATTCAAGTTCCATTTCCGGAATGCAATCTTATCGCACAAAGCTTGTCAGCGAAGCCGGCCAATAGGCGACATTGAGTCAGCAATCCGTTCATTTCGCTGACAATCGGCCAGATGCTTTATCCAAAAGAATAACGGCTTCCCGGCATCCAAAAGTCAAAAGCTATATTCTGTTTGGCAGAAAAAGACGAAATGCGTAACTTTGAGACCTATTTATCAAGAGATCAATGGCAAAAGAGAAAACCGTTTATGTATGCAGTAACTGCGGACAGGAATCACCCAAATGGGTGGGCAAGTGTCCTTCGTGTGGCGAGTGGAATACTTATGTAGAAGAAATCGTACGCAAGGAGGTTCCGAATAAACGTCCGGTATCGGGCATCGAATCGCCTAAAGCCAAACCTGTCACCCTGAACGAGATCGAAGCGGACGAGGAACCCCGCATCGACATGCACGACGAGGAGTTGAACCGGGTACTGGGCGGCGGACTGGTGCCGGGATCACTGGTGCTGATCGGTGGCGAACCGGGTATCGGAAAATCGACTCTGGTACTTCAAACCGTGCTCCACATGCCCGAACGCAGGATACTCTACATCTCCGGAGAAGAGAGTGCAAGGCAACTGAAGCTCCGCGCAGACCGACTGACACAAACGTCGAGCGACTGCCTGATTGTGTGCGAAACGTCGTTGGAGCAGATCTATGTACACATTAAGAATACACGTCCGGACCTGGTAATCATCGACTCCATACAGACCATATCCACCGAAAGCATCGAGTCTTCGCCGGGAAGTATCGCGCAAGTGCGGGAGTGCTCGGCCTCCATTCTCCGGTTTGCCAAAGAGACGCATACTCCGGTATTACTGATCGGGCATATCAACAAAGAAGGCAGCATTGCCGGTCCGAAGGTACTGGAACACATCGTAGACACCGTGCTCCAGTTCGAGGGGGACCAGCATTATATGTACCGTATCCTGCGCAGCATCAAGAACCGCTTTGGCAGTACGGCCGAACTGGGTATTTACGAGATGCGGCAAGACGGTCTTCGCCAAGTCAGCAACCCATCGGAGCTGTTGCTGTCGCAAGACCACGAAGGCATGAGCGGGGTAGCCATCGCATCTGCCATCGAAGGAGTCAGGCCGTTCCTGATAGAAACACAGGCACTTGTCAGTTCTGCCGTTTACGGCAATCCGCAACGTTCGGCAACCGGATTCGATATCCGCCGCATGAACATGCTGCTGGCTGTGCTTGAGAAACGTGTCGGCTTCAAGTTAGCACAGAAAGATGTCTTTCTAAATATTGCCGGGGGGCTGAAGGTGAACGACCCTGCCATCGACCTGGCTGTTATCAGTGCCATCCTTTCATCCAATATGGATGCCGCCATCGAACCGGAAGTCTGTATGGCAGGTGAAATCGGGTTGTCCGGTGAAATCCGTCCGGTGAACCGGATCGAACAACGTATCGGTGAAGCCGAGAAGCTTGGATTCAAACGGTTTATCCTGCCTAAGTATAATATGCAGGGAATCGACATGAAGAAGCTGAAGATAGAACTGGTGCCGGTGAGAAAGGTGGAAGAGGCGTTCCGGGGACTCTTCGGATGAGTTCACCACAGAGGACACAGAGGACACGGAGTTAAAAAATAGAAAGACATAGGAATGGAAGAGATTAATATACTTACCGGCAAGGTTCTGGGATTAGCTTTCGAAGTACATACGCAACTGGGAGCGGGATTATTAGAAAGTACTTATGAGACATGCTTATTCCACGAAATTATCGAAGCTGGCATAAAAGTGGAAAGACAAAAAAAATTGCCTATCATATATAAAGGTAGTAAACTGGATACCGACTATCGGTTGGACTTACTAATTGACGACCGGCTTATTATAGAGCTAAAAAGCGTGGAAGCGCTACTTCCGGTACATTCTGCCCAAATCCTGACTTATATGAAATTGAGTAATATTAAGTACGGACTATTATTAAACTTCAACGTTGCAAGCCTCAAATACGGCATCAAACGTTTCATATTATAAACTAATTAAACTCTGCGACCTCTGCGTCCTCTGTGGTGAACCTATGATACAAGAATACCAACTACGAATCCTCCCTGAAATTGCCGCCAACGAGCAGCAACTCAAGACATACCTTTCTCAGGAGAAAGGGCTGAACCTGCGTGATGTAACCTCTCTCCGCATACTGAAACGGAGCATAGACGCCCGGCAACGCACCATCTTCGTCAACCTGAAAGTGCGGGTATACCTCAATGAAATGCCGACGGATGATGAATACGAACGTACTATATATAATAAGGTGGAAGACAAGCCACAGGTAATTGTTGTGGGCGCCGGACCCGGCGGATTGTTTGCCGCACTACGACTGATAGAACTGGGGCTGCGTCCCGTCGTTGTAGAGCGTGGCAAAGATGTACGCGAACGCAAGAAGGACCTGGCACAAATCAGCCGGGAGCACCGGGTAGATCCGGAGTCGAACTATAGTTTCGGTGAAGGGGGAGCAGGCGCTTACTCGGACGGGAAACTATATACCCGGAGCAAAAAGCGGGGAAACGTGGACAAGATACTGAACGTATTTTGCCAGCATGGGGCTTCCACCGCCATCCTGGTGGACGCCCATCCGCACATCGGTACGGATAAACTGCCACGGGTGATAGAGAATATGCGTCATACGATTATCGAATGTGGCGGTGAGGTGCACTTCGAAACCCGGATGGACGCACTGATCATTGAGAAGGGGAAGGTGAAAGGCATTGAAACCCAGACGGGCAAGACATTCCTCGGACCTGTCATTCTGGCGACAGGGCACTCGGCACGGGATGTATACCGATGGCTGGCGGCCAACAAGGTGCCCATCGAGGCGAAAGGCATTGCCGTCGGGGTACGCCTGGAACATCCGGCAGGACTGATAGACCAGATCCAATACCACAACCGGAACGGAAGAGGGAAATACCTGCCGGCAGCCGAATACAGTTTCGTCACACAGGTGGAAGGCCGGGGGGTATACAGCTTCTGCATGTGTCCGGGAGGATTTATCGTACCTGCCGCCAGCGGGCCGGAGCAGGTGGTGGTCAATGGAATGTCGCCCTCCAACCGTGGCTCCCGGTGGAGCAACTCGGGCATGGTGGTGGAGATACAGCCGGAAGACATCATGAACGACGAACGGTTAACGATGAACGATGAAGCAGAAGGGAGCCATCCCGAGCTGGCGGTGCTGCGCTTTCAGGAAGAGCTGGAGCGCCAGTGCTGGCTGCAAGGAGGCAGACGACAGACGGCTCCCGCCCAGCGCATGGCAGACTTCACACGCAGGAAGCTGAGTTACGACTTGCCGGAATCGTCGTACAGCCCGGGGCTTATCTCTTCTCCGCTGCATTTCTGGATGCCGGAGTTCATCACCGGCCGGCTGTCACAGGGCTTCCAGCAGTTCGGACGCAGCAGCCACGGATTCCTCACCAACGAGGCGGTAATGATAGGCGTAGAGACACGGACTTCATCGCCGGTACGCATCGTGCGGGACAAGGATACATTGCAACACATCACCCTGCGCGGACTCTTCCCGTGCGGTGAGGGGGCCGGTTATGCGGGGGGCATCGTCTCGGCAGGAATCGATGGAGAACGATGCGCAGAAGCAGTAGCACAATTTATGAATCAATAGGACTTATGATGAATCACCAACCCGAAATAGCCATCGTAGAGGCGAACACCCTCACCAGCCTGGGACTGAAAACAATCCTGGAGAGGATGATCCCCATGGCAGTCATCCGCACGTTTCCCGGTTTCGGCGAACTGATGGACGACACACCGGACATGTACGCTCATTACTTCATCTCCGCACAGATCTATGTGGAGCATAATGCTTTCTTCCTCCCCCGGAAACGGAAAACCATCGTACTGGCGGGAGACAGTCACCAATTCCAGCTTTCGGGCGTCCCGATACTCAACATCTACCAGACGGAAGAGGGGTTGGTGAAGGATATCCTGAAACTCCACCAGCACGCGCACCACGACGGTTATCCGGTGAAAGACATGCCTCCTGCCTCGCCTGCCGCCACCGGACACGAGCTCTCGGCACGCGAGATCGAGGTGCTGGTGCTGATCACCAAAGGGCTGATCAACAAAGAAATCGCCGACAAGCTGAATATCAGCCTGACTACGGTGATCACACACCGGAAGAACATCACCGAGAAGTTAGGCATCAAGTCGGTCTCCGGACTGACCATCTACGCGGTGATGAACGGATACGTGGAGGCGGACAGGATATAAGCCTGCTTTTCACCACAGAGGACACAGAGGGCACAGAGGATATTTTGAGTTATCGATTGCGCTGTGGGCGCTGTCCGCTCTGTGTACCCTATATACACTACCCTATATTCACTATATACCTTACTCTGTGCCCTCTGTGTCCTCTGTGGTGAATCCGATATATCCTAATAAATGAGGATTGCCGTTTAACATTTTTTGCTGCATCTTTGCAAACGAATCAATGAAAAGATACAGTAAATGAAGAAAAACAGCATTCTTATTGCTCTTGCCCTCTTTTCGGCCAGCAGAACATGGGCCGGGGAGCTGCCGAAGGACACACTGAAGGTGATAGACGTAGAAGAAATCGTAGTCATCGCCGCTCCGAAAGAAAACCGCAAACTACGGGAGCTGCCGACCGCGGTCACCATGCTCTCGCAGCAGGATATGCAGGCCAACCAGGTAAATTCCATCAAAAGCCTGACTGCCCTTGTGCCGAATATCTTCATACCGGACTATGGTTCCAGGCTGACTTCCGCCATCTATATCCGCGGAATCGGCTCACGCATCAACACGCCTTCCGTGGGGTTGTATGTGGACAACGTACCTTATATCGACAAATCGGCGTTCGACTTCAACTACGCCGACATCGAACGCATCGACGTGCTGCGCGGCCCTCAGGGGACCCTCTACGGACGCAACACCATGGGCGGACTGATCAAGGTGCACACCAAATCGCCTTTCAGCTATCAGGGCACCGACCTCCGTCTGGGTGCCGGAAGTTACAACAATTACAACGCTTCGGTGACCCACTACCATCGTGTATCGGATCAATTCGCTTTTTCAACGGGCGGATTCTACGAATACGGCGGCGGATTTTTCAAGAATACCTACCTTAACAAAAGAATAGACAAGAGTCAGGCAGCAGGCGGACGGTTCCGCGGCATTTACCTGCCCGGCGAGAACCTGAAGCTGGACCTGAACATCAGCTACGAGTACAGCCACGAAGGGGGATATCCGTACTTCTACACAGGAAGAGTGGACCCGGCGGAAAGAGAGGACGATCCGCGAAAAGAACGAATCGGCAAGATCTCGTACAACGACGAGAGCACCTACCGCCGCGGGCTGCTGAATGCGGGAGTCAACATAGAGTACCAGGCGCAGAAGTTCATCCTGAGCGCCGTAACCGGATTCCAGAACCTGAACGACCGCATGTTTCTCGACCAGGACTTCACGGAGAAGAACCTGTTCAACCTGATTCAGAAACAGAAGTTGAACACCCTCTCGGAGGAAGTGATGCTGAAATCGAAACCGGGAAGCAACTGGCAATGGACTACGGGCGCCTTCGGTTTCTATCAGTGGCTGAACACGGACGGACCGGTGATATTTAAAGAAGACGGGGTAAAAGAGGTGATAGAGGGCAACGCCAACAAGGCCTTCGCCAACTTAGGCCCCAAAGCCCCCCGGATGGCGCTGACGGTGAACAACCCGACACTCCGCGTCAGCGGCAACTTTGACACTCCGATACTGAGCGGAGCGATCTACCACCAGTCTACATTCAACAACCTCTTCACCGAAGGGCTCTCCTTTACCGCCGGCCTGCGCCTGGACTATGAAAAGATATCGATGACGTACAACTCCGTCAGCGACCCGATGGACTTTGATTTCAGCATCAGCATGCCGCCCATGCTGAACCTGAAGGACCAGCACATGAAGGCTCCGGCATCCTTCAAAGGCAAGCTGAAGAACGATTACCTGCAATTGCTCCCCAAATTCGCCCTGCAATATGAATGGCAAAAAGGGAACAGCGTCTATGCCACGGTTTCACGCGGCTATCGTTCGGGAGGATACAACGTGCAGATGTTCTCCGACCTGGTGCAGAGCGAACTGAAGAACTCGATGAAAACCGCCATGATGGAAAGCGACGTGTTCAAGAAATACGCCGGGATGATCGGCCAGATGATGCCGGAAGAGAAGATCGACGTGAAGGCATCGACCACGTATAAGCCCGAATACTCGTGGAACTACGAAGCGGGCGCGCACCTCACCCTGTGGGAAGGCCGTCTCTGGGCCGACCTCGCCGCCTATTATATGGATACGCGCGACCAGCAGATAGCGCAGTTTGCCGAAAGCGGACTGGGACGCATCACCATCAATGCCGGCAAGAGCCGAAGTTATGGCGCCGAAGTCGCCCTGCGCAGCAGCCTGACAGACGCGCTCAGCCTGAACGCTAACTACGGATATACGTATGCCACGTTCACCGATTACGTCGTCCGCCAGAAAACGGAGGACGGCAGCCTGCAAGAAAAAGAGAACTATAACGGCAACTACGTGCCTTTCGTCCCCAAACACACGCTCAACGTGGGCGCGCAATACATCTTCCGCATCGCTCCCCGCCACTGGCTGGACCGGGTACAGGTGAACTTGAACTACAACGGTGCCGGACGGATCTACTGGACGGAGCAGAATAACGTCAGCCAGTCGTTCTACGGAACTCTGAACGGGCGTGTCAGCCTGGCAAAGGGGAACGGACAAATCGACTTCTGGGTTCGCAATGCGCTGGATAAGAAGTATGCCGCGTTCTATTTCGAATCAATGGGCAACGGATTCATGCAGAAAGGTCGTCCAGTGCACTTCGGAGTAGACATAAGATGCCGATTCTGAAACAATAAAACCAGACATAAGATCGACTAATTTTTAGTTTAAAAAGTAAGGGGCGTTAGTTTAAAACCAACGCCCCTTACCTTTTACACCAACCGCCTTTTGGTTTTAAACCAACGAAGAGTATCCTCTCAACATCTATACCGCATTCTCGGTTTATTCGTTAATAGCCCCGCAATGAGGACATTGCCCCTTCCTTCGGAGTTTCTGCCCGCAGTTCCCGCAACAGTATTTATAGCCGGAGTTCCTACGCACTTTCTTTACAAAAAGCCAAATAAAACCGGCCAGGAAGAGATAGCCGATATAAATGTGAGTGGTCAGGATGAAGAAGAAATAACAGAAAATGCAGCAAGACATCAGCCCCAGCAAGTAGAAGACGGCGGCCGCCGGAGTAAGCTGGCGGAACAGATCGTCGAGCACGGCCAAGGTGACAATGATAAACAGCCAAATGCCGGTCAGGAATACCGAAAGAATGAAAGGCACCTTGAATGGCGACAAGGTGGGATTGAAGTAAAAATGCTCCCAAGTATCGGGTACAAACACTTGCATCGTCTCGTAGACGGTAGCGCTGAACGCCATCAGCAGACAGAGGAAAAGAGGATAGACGCTGTCGATATCATTGAAGTAGACCATCTGCAACCGCTTTTTCATAAAAGCACGGAGCAGCCAGACCCCGACAAACAAGGCGAATATAAAAACAAAATATGAAGCGTGGGTATCACTGAACAGATGGATGAACTGTGAAATACTGTCAGTCGGCACGAACGAGCGCACCAACTCTTTATTACGTACCCATCCCTGCACTTCCTGAGAACGGGCCACTTTTACCCAGATACTGTCTATACTGTCCTGAGGATGGACAGAAAACTCCGCTACGACCACACGGTCACCCTTGTACAGATTGACATAAGCATCCTTCAACGGAAGATATTCCAACCGGACCGAATCGTCCAGTACCTCCAGGTTCGTGTTCCACGTATAATGATACTTGGAAAGGTAAGTCAGAGAGTCTTTGGTCTTCCGGCTTACTCCCTCCACCGGAAGATCAGGCAGGGAATAACGGCAGGAAGCCAGCAGAACCATAACCACCGAACAACACAAAACTACGCAGAACCGGACCTTCTCTCTCATAAGGCACTCACTTTCATCTGGCAGTTCCGGCAGTCAAATTCCAGGCGGAAGCGTTTGCCGTCCGTCGATACCAGATAATAGGGTTCACGATACGGAGAGCGTTCCCGTTGATGAACCGGACACCAGCCCATGCTGTAGCGCAGGCAATGTTTGCAGAACATCAGCACCGCCTTCTCCACAGGCGTCCGCTCAAAAGCGGGAGCAATGCTTGCCACGCCATGCCCGGCATAAAAAGAGGCAGCCCGCGCGTTCATCACATTTCCCAGATAGGTCAACGTGCTTTGCGGGAAGGCATGAGCGGTAGGTTTCAGCACAAACAGCTCTCTCCGGTAGTTGATACGGCGGGCGGAAATCAGTTTCTCAACAGCCTGCCGGCGGAAATCGGCCAATACCGAAGCAGGCAGAAACCAGTTCTCCGTGAAGTCGATGTCGACGCGTAGCGCTTCAAAAGGAGTGTTGCCAAACTTCGCCAGCTGTGTTTTCAGGTTCTCTTCCTGTGGTGTACGTGCCGGCTCTTTCTCACGTGCCAGAGACAAAGTTACACTGTTATCATCCTCATCCGTCAGCGTCAGGGCGAATCCGAAGGCAGTGTCCGCCAGCCGGACAGACACACCAATCTTACGCTCGGACGACCGGCGGGCGAGCGTCTTCTCAAACTCCTGGTCGAAGTTACGGTACAACACCGTTCGGGGCTTGATTCGGGGCATCTCCTGCGGATAGAGCTTATTGCCCTCCACCCGGTTGATGCGGAAACCTTGCAGTTTGCCTTGCTCGTCAATGTAGCAAACACCGTCACCGTTATTGAACGACTTCAATCCCGCCACGGTCAGATAATTCCCCCTGGCCTCTTTCATCGTCCCCATCTCCTCTCCTAACGACTTGGGGGTGTCGAACGAAAAAGCATCCCTGGTACGCCCGTGCAGGAAATAATGCGTAAAACCACGGCTGAAACTCTTGTCCAACTGAGGCTTGAAAGCATAACGGCAGCTGCCGGAAGAAGCACGCACATACTCCTTGCGGCAGGCAAGGATGGCATCCAGCTTCTGGCGGTAGGCGGCCGTCACGTTCTTTACATACGAAACGTCCTTCAACCGGCCTTCTATCTTGAAAGAAGAGGCACCGGCATCGAGCAGCGCCTCCAATTCCTCACTTTGGTTGAGATCCTTGAGTGAAAGAAGATGCTTGTCCTTCACGATCACCCGATCATTCGAATCAACCAGGCTGAACGGTAAACGACAGAACTGGGCACACTCACCCCGGTTGGCACTACGCCCGAAACAAGCCTGGCTGACGTAGCACTGCCCGCTATAACTTACACAGAGCGCTCCGTGCACAAAGATTTCCAGAGGCACGTCGGGGCAGGCTTCATGTATTTTGCCGATCTCCCGTAACGAAAGTTCACGCGCCAACACCACTTGCCGGAAGCCGGCATCGGCCAGAAATCTCACTTTCTCTACCGTACGGTTATCCATCTGCGTGCTGGCGTGCAACGGAATGGGTGGCAACTTCAGACCAGTGATTCCCATATCCTGCACGATCAACGCATCTACACCGACACGATACAGGGTCCAGATCATCTCCTCGGTCTCCTTCAGTTCTTCATCTTTCAGGATCGTATTGACTGTGACATAAATCCGCACGTTATACAAATGGGCATACTCCACCAAAGCGGCTATATCTTCCAATGAATTGACCGCTGCGGCACGGGCACCGAACTTCGGCGCACCGATATATACGGCATCCGCCCCATGATCGATGGCAGCCATGCCGCATTCCAGGTTTTTGGCCGGAACCAGCAATTCTATCTTACGTTGTTTTATCATCTGATATCTTCAATATTATAAGGAGTCTCCTGATAGACGAAATAGTTCAGCCAGTTGGAGAACAACAGGTTGGCATGTCCGCGCCAACGCACCAGCGGCCCCTTGTCCGGATCATCATCTACATAATAATTGCGAGGAACCTCGATAGGCAAACCTTTCGACACATCCCGGCGGTATTCCGTATCCAGTGTCAACGGTGAATATTCCGAGTGCCCCGTAACAAAGAACTCACGCCCACCGCGAGCCACCACCATATACACTCCCGAGTCGTCCGACTCCGAAAGCAATGTCAGTTCAGGCACCTTTAGTATATCTTCTTTCCGCACTTCCGTATGCCGGCTATGGGGAACATAAAATTCATCATCGAACCCGCGGAAGATGGGATGCAACGGAAGCAACGTGCGATGTTTGAAAATGCCGAACATCTTCTTATCCAGTGCATACTTGGGCACACCGTAATGATGGTACAGACCGGCCTGTGCGGCCCAGCATATATAGAGCGTAGAGGTGACATGGGTACGTGCCCAGTCAAATATCTCCGTTATTTCGTTCCAATAATTCACCTCCTCGAAATCCATCTGCTCTACCGGCGCACCGGTAATGATCATACCATCGTACTTATCGTCCCTCATCTTGTCGAAGTCAGTATAAAATGTCTTCATGTGTTCTATCGGCGTGTTCTTCGAAGTGTGGCTCTTTATCTTCATAAAAGATATCTCCACCTGAAGCGGAGTGTTCGAGAGCAAACGCACCAAGTCTGTTTCTGTCGTAATCTTCAACGGCATCAGGTTGAGGATGACAATGCGTAGCGGGCGGATGTCCTGTTGTGTTGCGCGGGAGTTATCTATCACAAAGATATTCTCCTCTTTCAATAGTTCTATCGCAGGAAGCTTATCGGGTAAATTTAAAGGCATAATTGCATACGTATTTAATAATCAATGCAAAAATAGTGTTTTCCTTATTTAGAAGATATACAAATTAAAACATTTTAATCAAAATCGATACCAACTAATGATTAAAAACTCTATTTTTGTACCTACAAATTAGTACTAATAATTAAAATATCAAACAAAATGGCTTACGTAATTAGTGATGATTGTATTGCTTGCGGAACTTGTATTGACGAGTGTCCGGTTGGCGCTATCTCTGAAGGTGATATTTATTCAATTGATCCTGAACAGTGTACAGACTGTGGTACTTGTGCAGATGTATGTCCTTCTGAAGCAATTCACCCAGCTGAATAATACAATCCCCCAAAACAAGATAAAGGCTGCTTTCCTGATGGAAAAGCGGCCTTTATTGATTTTTACCCCTACCCAGGTATTGAAACCGGATACTCTTAAAAATAAAGAAGGATGCATCTTTTCACTGATGACACCCTTCTTCTCTATCTGATTGGCAGAGGCTTATTTCAGTTTAGCCAATGCTTCTTTGATACGACGGATCGCTTCAACTATATTTTCATCGCTGGTGGCATAGCTCATACGGATGCATTCGGGAGCACCGAACGAAGTACCGCCTACACACGCTACATGGGCATCCTCAAGCAGATACATCGCCAGATCATCCGAATTCTCAATCTTACGATCCCCAACGGATTTGCCAAAGAAAGAACTGCATTTAGGGAACAGGTAGAAAGCGCCTTCCGGCACATTCACCTCAAATCCCGGAACTTCTTTCGCCAACTTCACAATCAGGTTACGACGACGTTCGAAAGCCTTACGCATCTCTTCCACCGGAGCCTGAGAACCTGTATAAGCAGCCTCAGCAGCCTTCTGAGAAACTGAGCAAGGACCCGAAGTATACTGTCCCTGAAGTTTATTGCAGGCTTTCACAATCCATTCCGGACCGGCAATGAAACCAATTCTCCATCCGGTCATCGCATATGCTTTTGACACACCGTTTACAATCACCGTACGTTCTTTCATCTCGGGGAACTGAGCGATACTCTGGTGTTTTCCGATATAATTGATGTGCTCATAAATCTCGTCGGCAATGACGATAACCTGCGGATACTTAGCCAATACGGCTGCCAGACCGGCCAACTCTTCTTTGCTGTAGACAGAACCGGTCGGATTAGACGGTGAGCAGAGAATCAAAGCTTTGGTCTTCGGAGTGATGGCAGCTTCCAGTTGGGCAGGAGTGATTTTGAAATCCTGTTCGATACCGGCAGTAACAATCACCGGAGTACCTTCGGCCAGTTTCACCATTTCCGGATAGCTTACCCAGTAAGGAGCAGGCACAATCACCTCATCACCCGGATTTACCAACACCATAATGGTGTTACATACAGATTGTTTTGCACCATTTGCACAAGAAATCTGAGCGGCTGTATATTCCAGACCGTTTTCTTTCTTCAGTTTCTCTACGATTGCATTGCGCAAAGCCGGGTAGCCCGGAACCGGAGAGTAACGAGAGAAGTTGTCATCTACCGCTTTCTTGGCAGCTTCTTTGATGTGATCGGGAGTATTGAAATCGGGTTCTCCCACACTGAGGTTAATTACATCAACACCCTGAGCTTTCAGCTCAGCGCTTTTTTGCGACATAGCAAGAGTCGCCGAAGGCGACAAGCTGTTCAAACGGTCTGATAGTTGGTTCATTTCGTATCTATTTTATTGTTGTTGAGTGAATTTGATTGCAAAATAAACTATAATATTTGATATATGAAAGCAAATAGACAGTTTACTTATTAAAATGAAGCGTATGCCCCATCCGCTCTTTCTTTGTCTTCAGATAACGTACATTATAAGGATTCGGTTTAACCTCTATTCCCACGTTCTCGGTAATCTCTAACCCATAGGCTTCCAGACCGATACGTTTCACCGGATTATTCGTCATCAACTTCATCTTTTTCACTCCGATCTCACGCAAAATCTGCGCACCGACCCCATAATCACGTTCGTCAGCATCAAAACCCAAATGGAGATTGGCATCTACCGTATCATATCCTTCTTCCTGGAGTTTATAAGCGGCAATCTTGTTCATCAAACCGATACCACGACCTTCCTGATTCATATAGACAATTACCCCTTTTCCGGCAGCTTCGATCATCTGCATAGCTTTATGAAGCTGCTCACCACATTCACAACGGCATGAACCGAAAATATCACCAGTCATACACGAAGAGTGCACACGTACCAGAATCGGTTCGTCTTTGTCCCACGTTCCTTTTATTAATGCAATGTGCTCCATCCCGTTCGATTTCTGACGGAAAGGTATCAGACGGAAATGTCCGAACTGCGTAGGCATATCCACTTCCACTCCTCTATCAACAATCGACTCCATCTGAAGACGGTATGCGATCAGGTCTTTGATGGAGATTATTTTCAATCCGAAACGACGGGCCACTTCCACCAATTGGGGCAGACGAGCCATGGTTCCGTCTTCATTGATGATTTCAATCAACGCGGCAGCAGGATACAAACCGGCAAGTTTAGCCAAATCGACACTCGCCTCAGTATGTCCAGCGCGACGAAGGACTCCACGCGAACGGGCACGCAGAGGATTGACATGCCCCGGACGTCCCAAATCGGAAGGTTTTGTCTTCGGATCGGCCAAAGCACGGATAGTCATAGCACGGTCGTGCATGGAAACTCCCGTCGTGCATCCCTCAAGTAAATCGACAGTAACCGTAAAGGGAGTCTCGTAAATTGAAGTATTGGATGACACCTGCATATCCAGTTCCAACTCGGCACAGCGTTCTTCCGTTATAGGAGCACAAAGTACGCCACGGCCATGAGTCAGCATGAAATTCACTTTTTCCGGAGTAATCTTTTCGGCAGCAATAATGAAATCACCTTCGTTTTCACGATCTTCATCATCTACCACAATTACGAAATTACCCTCTTTGAAGTCGGCTATCGCCTCTTCGATGGTATTCAGTCTTATTGGTTCCATACTCTTATATCTTAATTTTTGTTATTAATATCCTTTATTGTAAGTTCTACATCCCGGTTCAATGCAATTATCCGTTCCATATCCTTATTCAGGCGTATACGGAAAGCCCAGATACGGAAATAGAAAAATAAACCGATAGGCATCAAAATTCCAATTGCCATATTAAGCCAATAATTATGGAACGGACGCACATGTGCGTTTACAGGGATAATCGGATATTTCTCCAGCTTCTGAAGCAATATCAACGAACGGGTATTGGACATCTCATCTACCAATGACTCCATACGGTTGTTAATCGCAATGATCTCCTGATCCTGACCGGCAGTCATCCACAAACTAAAATAATTAGGAGCTTTAGACAACCGGTTCTTTTCCATATAGTTTTTACACTCCTCCGAAAGTGCATCCAGATCAGAGGGAAGACGCCGATAATCCGGATCATGAATAATCACCTCCTTCTTTGACAGATGGCGGACACTGCGCACACCGAATACTCGCTTAAACCAAGCAATATAAACATCAGTATTCAATACCACAGAATCTTTATTCGATTTATAAGTCAGGAAATATCCCAGCGGAGCCAGAATGGCGGAACTCATCCACATCCCCATCCATACAATCCACTTCCCGTCTCGAGCCATTTTATAGCCTGTATTATCAATAATATAATAAATGATAAAGGTAAACACGGAAACAATAACCGGCATACCCAATCCACCTTTGCGGATAATGCCTCCCAAAGGTGCGCCAATAAAGAAAAATAAGAGACAGGAAAGAGAAATTGTGATTTTCCGATGCCATTCTATTTTATGTCTTCGTATGCTAAGATCATTCTGAGCCATTGTAAAGCTCTTAAACCCCCAATCACTCGACAGATTCTCCGTACGGCCAACGGCTGAAGCTATGATCTTCTGCTTATTCATCAAGGTAGCAACTTTAAACAGACTATCCACATTGTAATCGCCAATGCGCGCTTCCTCCATCTTCAGGGTATCTTCCTTGGTCAGTCCGGCCGCAGTGCGATACGGCCCCTTACTTGCTTCAATGTAATACTGCCTGCCGATACTATCGGCCAATACTGTCATAGAATCGATAGAAGCCTGTATTTTTATCATATCTTTGGTAGTAGACTGATTACTCATAATACTGGCATCAGCCATATTAAAGTCTGAGTCGAACTGAATAATCGAATGCTTTTCACGGAAAGACTCACGACGGTAAGGGACATTCTTCGAACTCATACTCTGTGCTTTCAGGTTCTCAAACATTTCTCCACTGTACAGATGCAAGTAGAGATGCTGTTTATCAGCAGTCATTTCCAAACGTCCTGAATCAGCAACTATAATACGAGCATTATCAAAGTTATTGGAGAAGTCATAAATGATCACATCATAAAGCATACCCGTTTTACGGTCCTTTCTTTGTACTTTCAGGTTATAACCATCTATTTCATCATAAAAAACTCCTTCGGGAATATCTACCTCAGGAGATTTCTGCTTCATCGAAATGAGCAAAGTACCCAACTTGGCTTGTGCCCGCGGCCCTATGACATTTTGGAAATAGAAAGATACACAACAAATGGCGAAGACAAGGACAATGAGCGGACGCATAATTTTAAGCAGCGAAATGCCTGCTGCCTTCATGGCGAGCAATTCAAAACGCTCGCCAAAATTACCAAACGTAATTAAAGAAGCCAACAACACTGCCAAAGGCAGAGACATCGGTACCAGACTCAACGCAGAATAAAAGAAGAATTGAGCCAGCACACTCATTTCTAACCCTTTTCCCACCAATTCGTCTACATACTTCCACAAAAACTGCATCATGAAGATGAAGAGGCAGATGAAAAATGTACCGACAAAGAGTAATAAGAAACTCTTTATTATAAAAATATCTAATCTTTTTATGCGTAGCATCTTAATAGTTTCATGCAATTAAGATACAAAATTAGCACAAAAAAAGGAGTGCAAAAAATTTTTGGTTGAAAGTTAACTAAAAACCGCATGTTCTACGTAACTTACTCACTTGGGAATCCCACAATTCCTTCAAATCATCAACCTCTTCCGGATCAGAAAAGTCACTAATTTCAAGCACGTAATCGCCCGTCAATTCATTATTACTCATTTTTATTTCAAAATACTCCCTTTCATTTTCGTCATCAAGCCAATGGAAACGAATAAACGAATAGGCCCGAATGGCAACAATAGCTGCCTGACGCTGTTCGGTTTTACCCCAACAAAAAGTCACTGTTTTATCATCTGATACTACTTTGTCTGCAAACCAGTCCTCCAAACCGGTAGGTGTGCTTATTGCTGACCAAAGAATATTTTTAGAAGTCGCATTCAGAAGGTATTCCAAATGTATTTTCTCCCTTTTCATAGCTTTATTATTGATTGTGTGTGCCAAGATAAATACTTTTTTCTAAATACAAGGCATAATTAATTCACTTTCTTCATTACATCTCTTCTTTCAGAGTCAGAAATAGCCTGTTCATCATACTTTCAGAGATGTTTTTTTAAGTTAAACACAAAAAAGATAGAAAATGTTTTGGAGATTAAAAAAAAGGCTCTATCTTTGCACCCGCAATCGAGAAACAATGGCGGGATAGCTCAGCTGGTTAGAGCGCATGATTCATAATCATGAGGTCCCCGGTTCAATCCCGGGTCCCGCTACCAAAAGAAAATTAGCGTTTAGGAGGCTTCCACTCTTGGGCGCTTTTTTATTGCCCGACACACTGCTTCCCTCATACATTCCACTCAGTTATCAACAAGGTTATTAACAGGTATCCACTAAAGTTATCAACAGGATAACAAAATAAGCTTCAATTGATTACAAGTTTACATTCATTCTATTAACCATTACTTCAAACAGGCTATCAACAAGAGAAAATGATAATGTTTCAACGATGTAAGTCTATTTACTGAAACGAGGTAAATGCAGGAAGTCAAAACAAACAATCTTATCGAAAGGTTCAACCATCTACTTTTTTATCAAAGCACATATACTTATTAAAATAGCAAATATCCCCCGCTAAACCTTATAGGAGAAAATTGGGGAGTAAAAGTTCTAACATTACTCCATAAGATTAAAAATCAAGTAATTATAAGTATTAGTTACATTCCTGCAAAAGGCTTGTTTTAACGTACTGTTAAAACAAGCCTTTTGATAATAAAGAAGAAGTCTTTTGTACACAAAAGACTTCTTCTTTGCAAATAGAAAAAAAACGTTCTGAAAAAGGCATTAACAATGTTAATAGAAAAAGGCTACGCTCCTATCTATTTTCAGATCCCGGCAAGCCGTATGATCCAATCGAGATTCACAGAAACGTAACCTTTTGGGCTTGAGAAATCATTTTAAGTTCAAATTACTTCTTACCGATGTGATTGCTGCATTAACTGGTGTAACGGACTTTTGAGTGCAATAATCAAACTCTGCAGATTTATCGCCGGTAAATGATTTCCATTTTAGTTTTAATTTGACAGTTTTACCATTTGTATCCGGCAGACCATCCAGTTTAAAAGCAACCAGACCATCTCCCATCGTACCATATGTATCTCCGTACGCATGATGACGGAATTCTACCTCATAAAGATTTTCCGGATTCTGGCTTAACACTAAATTTACGAAATGGGCTTTATGATAGTCTCCCCACGTTGTTCTGAAACGTAGAGTCAAATAACCATCTTCTGCAATAGTCACCCAGTCATTCACAATTTCGACTGGATCCGTGCCATATACAACATCATTTTCCGCCCCCAGATCAGGTGCAATCGATTTGGTCAGAATACTATCTATCCAGTTCACCTGTATGGCCTTATCATATTTTCCGCCTGATTCATCCAATTCATCATAATTCACCAATGCCCTTACTTCTTTCTCGCCAAAAGGAGAAGAGGTCATATTAGTAGGCAACAATGTCGTGCTATCATTCAACTGTAAAAAGCATGAACCATCAGTCGCGTTTTTCACCGTTACAAGAGCATTAGGAAATCCTCCTACATAATAGTACTTATCATTGTCATCCAGACAAGACTGTAAACCGGCAGAACAAACAACCGCCATCGCAATTATAACTCCTTTATTCAAGAATGAACAGACTTTCATAATAGATTTCATTTTCATTAGACATTCAAAATAGGTTCTCTCTATTTATAGAAATAAAACAATTCCGAAAAGCCTGCATCCAAGAATGTTAATTAAAAATAATATCAATGGCAAAGAGTACTTTCAGGTCCCAAATATGATCTTTTGAGACCGCCCATATCAATTACTATTTTCTGAATCACTGTTCCGGGATCTCCACAACGAATCTGCAAGGTATGCTTGCCGGGAGCTTTTACATAAAGGGTTGATTTGTTCACCCTGCAATTCTTCAATACACTATCATACCAGATCTGCGAGTACTCTATGGCCGAAGTAGATGGGGTGGAAATAGAGCCATCGTCAATACGGACACTGTATTTTGTATCCGAATTGGTATGCTCCGGTAGTTTGTAATCCCGCTCAGCATGTAAAGGAAAAGTTGGTAGTACATAGGTATACACATCAACTATCCCTGCATTGAAAGTATAGAAATCATATTCTACCCTGGGGACCTCACCCGATCGGTACATCTGTAACGGAGCTGTCGGACTGCCTATTTGCAAGGCAGAGCCTTCGAAACCCAATCCTGGCAGTATGTGCATCTTAATGTCATTACTCTCAAATTTACGGTGAAAGTCAGTAGCAGGCAGAGATACATAACCATTTTCTTCCACAAAAAGTCCCTGTAACTCATCCCGTGCCGGAACCATCGGATTGAATACAGATACAAACACACGCTCTTTCTGCATCCCGGAAGAGAACTCTATCCCTCCTGTGACCTTCTCCCCTACGGGGACTTTATCCCAGTCGATAGATACCCGGATCCGATCCTCTGTAAAAGTAATGCCCGATTGACAGGACAAAACAATCCATTCGTCAGAGGCTACCGATTTCCAAGCCAATTTTCCACCTCCTTGATTATAAATATCGATCCAGTGACTTTTACGGGAATACGTGTTGAACGTAGGTAAAACATGACAACTGAAACCTCCCCGGTCCAGTTGTTCGCTTTCGGCCTGAACAGCTAATTTCGGATCACCTGCCGGCATATAGCATTCCTCCATCAAGGGAAGCATAAAATAAGAACTACTTCCATCATAATTTTGTCTTAGAGACATCATGTATTTCCACTTACCATTCAAGAGAGAATTATACCTATCGGTAATAACCTCTAAACTATCGTGACAACATTCTACTTCTCTTTTCAGATTATTGGCAGCGGCACGTTTCTGACGCACATACTGTCGGTACAGTTGCCCTGTCATATTCATTCGATTCATCAATTCAGCGCCTTTTACCGGATAATACAGCAGTTGGTACAGTGCGGGTCTGGCCGCCTCTTCTAATGTAACCAGCATATCTTCTGCCTTTTTACCGATACGCCGGTACTCTGCCAGACGTTTCCCAGCCTCTTCATAATTCGTAAAAGAAAATTCTGTATCAGTACGTTTTTCTCCTCCACCCCAATAATTATTCCAATATCCCCAACCCATATATTCAGGTTTTCTGGAAAAAGCCAGGTTTATATGCGAACAGGTAATATCCTCCAACGTATTGTAATATTGTTCTCCAAACATCTTTGCCAACCAACGGGCAGGATAGGTATGCACATTTTTTTCGTTGAACTGCTCAATATCATAAGCCATATCGAGAAAAAACGAAACTTGTACCTCGGAACCTTTCAGGTCTCCGCAATTCGCCAACCAAATACAATCAGCTGTAGTATCATACGCTTTGCGAAGTTCTTCATACATCAATGCCGGAGGAGTGGTGCTAAACCATAAATAGCTATGGGGTACTCCAAGGTAGGAAAGGTGATAATATACCCCCGCACGTCCCGCACGCTTTTGTTCCTGCGGACCACTCAGCCGTTTCATGTAACCAAAGTTATCATCTGCCCAAATAATAGTGACATCTTCCGGCAGCTCCAGACCATTCGAATAAATATCCAATACCTCTTTATAGGGAGTAAATGCCTGGGGAATGGTTTCGACAGGCTTATTAATATGTTGGGCTATCAGATTCCGCTGATCCTTCAATGCACTCTCCAGCATCTTTACCTTCTCTTTCATCGGCACATTGCCACCTCCCATGGCGGCGTCATGTAATCCCCTTAAAGCTAATGTATATACATTCTCGTAAGTGCAAATTTCCTTCACACGATTGCTTAATATTTCGTTAATCTTATTCTTGTTAGCGTTATAATCCCACGGCCCCATCGTCTCACTATGCCACTCACTGGCTGTATTTAACAATAGAGGTTCACAATGACTGGACCCCATGACAATGGCGAATGTATCGGCTACCAGTTTATTCTCAGGAATCCGGTAAAATGCCGTGGATACAGGATGCATGGCTGGAGCCAGGTGGTTAGCTTTCAAACGCAGCAACAACTCGCAAATCTTCGCGTAGGTACGGGGACCTATATTACCACGTTCTTCCTCAAAGGTTTTAGCTGCCCAGGGCTTCAACCCCCAGTCTTCATCATTCAAGAAAATACCTCTATATTTCACCGAAGGAGTTTTAGAGTAAGTGGCCGGAGCATCAATATACAGTGCTTCATGCTTTTTTATTGGAACATCGGCCCACCAATACCAAGGAGACACCCCTATCATCTCGGAGATGGAAAACAAACCATAAGCAGCTCCCCTCCGATCACTCCCGGCTATGACCAGGGCTTTATCCACCCCCGGATAAGGTTTGTCGATCGTTTGAATCAGATATCGTTCCCAAGCCCCTTGCAACGGGCGTATATCGATTTTCCCCTTTTGCGCCAACTCCTGAATCCATTTATTCTTTTCAATAGTTCCGACAATAACCAGGAAGTTCGCTCTTTCACGCTTTTGGATTAACTCAGGCTTTCGGCCGGTCACTCTTTCAACGTCAAAAGCAAATAACTCTGCCGATTTTTTGATGACAAGTTCATCATTTACATCATAATAAATTTTGGCTTGTAACTCAGGAGTAGTCAAAACAAAGCTGGTCTCCCCCTCCGAAAGTCGCTCTTGCACACGAATCTGTGCGTAAGAAGTGCAGGCATACAAAAGCACTGCCAATAAAAATAAATGTCTCATTTTGTGTTTCTGTTAGTGTTATTTCATTCTATGCAAAGATAAGTATTCCTATGAGTAAGCCAAAGTTTCTCATAAAAACAGTTTCTTCAAAAAACATCCCCTATATTCATAAAACGAAACATATCACACATCTCGTTTTATGAATACAGGGGATCAATGAAAGTTATCGAATAATTAATAACCGGATTGCCCAAAGGCCCAATCACAGTATCCTTTGGGTAAAGAGCGGGATTTGCCACCAAAAGTCACAGAGAACGGTTGTTTTAAGTTACAATGCAGATTCACGATTTGTTTTTCGTCTGCCTTTACTGTCAGTGTATTACCTTTTCCGGATACACGACAATTATATCCAACCACCTCACCATTTGGACGTTCTATCACAAAAGCATTAGTCAGTACCGTCTCACCAATACACTTAAACAGTTCGTGCACATCATTATCCTGAGTATTGACTGTCTGCCAATCGCTGATCATGTTTACATATTGTTCGCCAATAACAAACTTACGGGTATCATATAATTTGGGATGCGGATTGCCAAAACTAAGATCTGAAAAGTTCAATTTTGTATCAGCACTGCATGCCTGCTCTACTTCAAGGTGTGGATCAACAACAAAAGCCCAACGCAACTGTCCAGTCTTATAATCAATCAAATTAGCAAAAGCCCCCATTGCATTAAATGTCTGTTCCAACCATTTTTCGTCACCTGTCAACAAATAGGCATAATAGGTAGCATATGCACGCCATCCGCTCCAACCATGTGGCGAATTAAACATATTCGGTAACATTTGCACATCGTATTGCGCTTCCCAATAACGCATAGTACCTTGCCGGCGACGTCCATCAGGAACACGAAGCTGAGTCAGACAATCGTGACTATTAAGAATCTTCAGCATTGCATCAGTATAATATTTACGTGTTTCAGCATCTTTTTCAAGAACCCCCATCATACCGATCTGTAAAGCCGAACAAGAAATCATTCCATCCTCAAATGTCAGCTCTCCTTCTGTCTGGAAATCACCTTGTGATGCAACCAATTGGTCGATTGCCTTTTTGGCAGATAAAAAATGACGTTCGGCACAATCTTTCCAAAACGGATCTTGCTCACCCTGTTTACGTTCAAGAACGGCAAGTTCTAAAACACTTTTAGCAATATAAATAACACTGGTATAGACTGTTCCGTGATTATAATAGGCTCCGTCATCACGCTGAGAAGTCCGAATCATCCAGTCAGCCAATTTCGATGCTTTCTTCAGATCCTCCAAATTTCCCTGTGCCTCATACTTATCTGCCAACATCCCAATTGTAGTAGAAGTATTTTGAATACGAGTTTTAAAATACAATGGCTCCACTTTTTCCGGATCATGCAATTTATTGTAGAGCTGATCAAAATAATCACTCAATTGTTTATCCAATGTTTTATCCGGAAAATAACGGGCGGCCAGAAAGGCCGAATAGAACCCATACCAACTTTCGGCATGTGATGTGGGTTTCTGATGATAACGGGCTACATTCTCACGTGCCTTTTTCATCACCCACTGCCAAGGATGATGCACCGTCCATACCGCTTCGGCAACCTTATTGCCCGAACGGACGGAAAGAGTATAAAGTCCTGCATCTTCCAGTTTAACCTTTCCTATCCAACGTTTACCCTCCGCTTTAGTCAGCACAACAGGTAACTCTGCCCCCGCATCATTAGTTACTTTTACCTCTGGAGTATCCGCTGTAAGCATGAATGACGCTTCCTCATGCGCAGCATAAGAGGTCTGACGAATATCAATCAAAGGAATATCTGCAGCTTGTGTTATAGCATATTCCAAATTATCCAGCTTCCCCACATTGATGAACAGGAAGGTCCACTCTTTACTTTCGCCTTGTTTCAACTCATACAAATCTTGCGGATGACGAGACGGTAAAGGTAAAGCATTCAACAAGTCAAGATTTAGCGATTCAATGCGATGCCCCATGAACCAAAACGGTGCCGGATCCTGATATCCCAAATTATAGTCCACACTCCAAGATGCTACAGGCTGTTGTGACACAAGTCCCAATGTATGTCCGGAAGGAGTCTGCAGATACCCGTAAAAATGAGTCTTTTCATTTCTCATCAAAGTTGGAAAATATTTACCGAACCAATCCGGATATTTGTCCATATATGTATCGATACCTAACTTAAGCCCTGCCTTCTGAGGTTGAAAAGGAACTGGTGACTCGTTAGTCAACTTTACCCTCAATGCAGGTTGCCCATGAACTTTTGTATAGGAAATGCAGCAAAGCACCCCGTCTATTTCGCTGCGATAGGAAGCATATCCATCCGGAATCCAAGGCGCACGTATCTCTTTTCCCTCGCGTTTAGCATAGAAAGAGGGGCCGGCATGATCGCCCTTACGGAAAAAAGGTACTGTATCATTTCGTTGTTTATTTTTAAATATTAGTTGTTCCGCACATCCGGTTTCAGAAATTCTCCATTCCCAACCAGGGTGTTTCAAAACAATTTGTGCCGGCACCTTTAAGCTAAAGCTCAGCACTCCAAACAATAAGATTGTAACATGTGTTTTTCCAATAAACATGATTTTTTGTTTAATTCTAAATTATAAAACAATGGATCCCAGCAATTCAAAAGCCATAAAATATTTTATAAAAATGGAGAAATCCGTCTTGAATGAATTTATAATAAACTCCTAAGAAACATCAATACTACACATTTAACGGGCAAGGTTCTGTTTATGAGAATAGCACTCTGTACCAGAGATATCAAGTTTACAGGCTCCTTTATAGTAATCAGTCTCTATACTTGACAACATAGTCAATATGGAATACATAGATCTAATCCACTTCTAATCAATATATCACCAAAAATAATAAAAAGCCTTGTGATATAAAGATATTATAAGTTGATTCTTTAGAAAAAACATATTATTTCCTACATTATCAAGCCTTCAGCCTTATCACAAAGCAACTTCCCTTACCAGGTTCGCTCTGTACCGTCAACGTACCTCCATGTGCTTCTACAAAGTCTTTTGAGATAGACAATCCTAAACCACTCCCCTGCACCTTGGTGCCCGGCACACGGAAATAACGATCAAAAATACTTTGGTGATATCGCGGATCAATACCCTTCCCAAAGTCCTGGACATAGAGTTCGATATACTCCTTTTCACGCCGTGCACCAATCACCACCCGTCCATTCTCTTTAGAATAGCGGATTGCATTGCTCAAAAGATTAGTAAGCACCCAAGCTATCTTTTCACTATCCACAAATAACTTAGGTATCTTCTCTTCAGGGTACTCCACTTCTATCTGTATATTGAATTTATCGGCTTGTACCCGATTGGCCTTAATGGCATATTCAATCAGTTCGATAGGTTTTGTAATTTTCGGCATCATCTGAAGTTTACCGGCTTCCACCTGAGTCATATTCAGTAATTCTCCGGTAATATCAAGCAAACGTTGGCTGTTATCCTTTATATTCTTTGACAGCTGTTCTTGTTCTCCATTCAGAACTCCTACCCTCTTGTCTTCCAATAGCTGAAGGCTCATCATAATGGCAGAAATGGGGGTCTTCAGTTCGTGAGAAATAGTGGAAATGAAGGTTGTTTTTGCCGAATCGAGTTCCTTAAATTCTGTGATATTTTTCAGCAAAATGACGTCTCCCAAATTACGGGCTTCTCCTTTTTCTGCCTCTGCATTCTCAATCGGGATATAAAAAGCCTGGAAATAACTTTCTTTATTATCCGCATAGATTTTCAAGGGTTCATTCTTTTCGCCGGGAGTCACCAGTTCACGTATCAGTCTGCGCAGCAGATCATTCTTCAAAGAAAGTTCCTCAGCCGAGTGTCTAATCACATTCTCACGCTTCATATTGAGCACATTCAGTGCTTCATTATTAATAAAAAGAATTTCCCGTTCGGTATTCAGCCCGATAATCGGTTCATGAATGCTGTTAACAACGGCTTCAAGAAACTTTTTTGCAGAAAGAATATCAGCTAATGTGCTATCACGATATTCTGTCAGTTTCTCTGCCATGCGGTTAAAACTATCGGAGACCTCCCTAAATTCTTCATATCCCTTCATGTCCAATCTCTTTTCATAATTATGATTGGCTATTTCCAGAATACCACGAGTCAGTTCCTTTATCGGTCTATTAATGGAGCGGGGTAGCCAAACAAGCAGGACCAACCCCGTCAGGATACAAATTCCACCCGTTATGGAAATCCATAAAAGAGCACGTTCCAGAGCAGGCATGGCAACCGGACTGTCAGGTTCCGTAGCTGTCAAAATCTGAAGATTAACCACTGAAAGTGTTACCAGTAAAATGATCATTCCGGCCAATATTCCAATGCCGAAAAGTAATTTGGTTTTTATATTCATAATCGATAATGAGACTAAATCATTTTTTATGCAAGTATAATCAAATCTACGTTCGCTTGTGCCAGATTATTTAAAAATCTGCGATATTTCAATATTCCGCACACAGCGCCGGGCAATCGGAGGAAAGGGGATCCCATACAAACAGTGGATATTTGTTTCTCTTTGCAAACCTGTACAATGCTCTGCAATACATCTCTCGACTGCACCTGAACCACTTCTCCCCCCAACTCTGTCACCAGTTTGAAATGATTCAGCAAATGACGCTGACTGGCCAGATCGATACGCTCCATGCTCTCTTTGGGAGTCTGTACATAGAGTGCTACAAACGAGGTGTTGTACCGGGTAGCCAAACGGGCTGCTTTCCGTATAATACGCCGGGGAGCCTTTTCCTGACTACTGATGCAAGCCATAAATTTTTCATGACGAACCCCAAGGCCAATGCTCATCACAACTTCATTTTCCACTTTCTTCTCTACTCGCAATGCGACCTCTTTCAAGGCCAATTCACGGAGTTGCAAAATGTTTTCAGTCTTAAAAAAGTTATTGAGTGCGGTCTGAATCTTCTCCGCTTTATATATCTTCCCCGCTTTAAGCCTGGTAATCAGTTCTTCGGCTGTGAGGTCAATATTCACGACCTCGTCAGCCTCTTGAAGTACGCTATCGGGGATACGTTCCCGAACTTCAATGCCTGCTATATCCTGCACTTCTTCGTTTACACTCTCAATGTGCTGGATATTGACTGCCGAAATCACATTAATGCCTTCATCGAGCAATGTCATCACATCCTGCCAACGTTTCTCATTTAGACTTCCTTCCACATTAGTATGTGCCAGCTCGTCCACTATCACAATTTCGGGATGAATACGGATAATCGCCTCCAAGTCCATCTCCTCAAGCTCTTTCCCTTTATAAAACAGTTTCCTACGCGGAATAACCGGCAAGCCTTCCAATACGGCCTCCGTTCCGGCACGCCCGTGTGTCTCAATATATCCTATCCGGACATCTACTCCACTATCAATCAAATCATGTGCTTCCTGAAGCATCCGGTAAGACTTGCCTACACCGGCAATCATACCGATGTAAACCTTGAACTTACCACGACGTGATTTCTTTATCAAATCGAGGAAATGCTGTACACTCTCTTCTCTATCCATATTTATTCATTTTTTATACTGCATAACCCGTAACAGTATCACTACTGCTACGGGCCGGCTAACAACTTCATGAGTTTTTAAGTTATATCTGATTTCACGGTTTTAAAGTGATACCAAACACCAAATGTGCATCTTCCATACGAGGATTCCAAACAGCCTGTGCAAATATAGGCAAAGCAAACGTATCATTGAATCTGATCCGGGTAGTTCCTTTCAAAGCAACATTGGTCACAGCAAATCCATCACAATTGTACTGAGGAGCCGCATAAGGGACAATACCGCAAGTTGCGTTCAGATCTACCATCTTTACACAGAAAGGATAATTAAACTCGACATAAGACGAGTAATTCTGTTTGCCTTCCGCATTCTTATCTTGTCCGGCAAACATGGTATACCATGCTATAGATAAAGGAAACTTTTCAGACTGGACGGCATAAGTAAGTCCTGCTTCAAAATGGTGAGCGGTTTCATGACTTTTAAAATTAAAGTATTTACGCGCTCCCTGTCCTGCCCACCATAAATCTGCAACTGAAAAAGTCAATCCGGAATTACCTAAAGTATAGGCAGCAGTCAAATCTATCTCTTTGGCAGCAGCTCCGGCCGAAGCGGAAGTCCCGTCAAAATCTGTAGATCCCCATGCCGTCAGCGAAAAGCCTCCGGCACTGAAACCCAGAGTCGGCTGAATACTGACCCCTGTCTGATACATTCCACGCCAAATGTAAGAGCTTACCAGATCGCCCTGAACATTGAACTGTTGAGCATTTGCATTTATGCCTCCCCAAAAACACATAGCCACAAGTGCCAGTGATGTTAAAATCGTGTTTTTATTTATAATATTTCTCATATTCATTTCCTGTTTACTTTTGTCTCTTCAAGAGCTATATTCAATTTTAATACATTTACTTTCTCGGTTCCGAATACCCCTAACAATGGTTTTTCCACTGCCTTATCTACAATCCTTCTGACTTCCTCTACATCCATTCCTCGTGCTTGAGCGACCCTTTTTACCTGCACATAAGCACTCTGAGGAGTGATATCGGGGTCCAGTCCCGAACCACTGGCCGTCACCATTTCGGCAGGCACATCTTTACGGGACAAGTATGGATGGTGAACCAGGAAAGTGTCGATACGGGATTTCACTTCTGCCAGATATTCCGGATTGGTAGGCCCTTTATTACTACCAGATGAACTGGTTGCATCATAACCGTCACCTGCACATGAAGGGCGTCCCCAAAAGTAAATATCCTCCGTAAATTTTTGTCCGACATTGGCGGCACCGACCACTTTACCGTTCAATGTCACCACCTCCGCATTACCCTGATTGGGACCGGCTACCCGAGCAAACAACCATAACACGAGAATATAGAACACTGAGAAGAATACACAAAACACAAGCGTTATCTTGATAGATTTTAATAATGTTTTCATTGTTTGAATATTTAGAAGAATAAACTGACTACCAAATCGATTAACTTGATTCCGACAAAGGGAACTATCACCCCTCCTAACCCATAAATCAGCAGGTTACGACGAAGTAGTGCCGATGCTCCGATCGGTTTATACTGTACTCCTTTCAAAGCCAATGGAATTAAGATCGGAATAATAATAGCATTGAAAATAACAGCCGAAAGGATCGCACTTTCCGGACTGTGCAGATTCATGACATTAAGTGCACCGAGTTCTGGAATAGCCACCATAAACAGGGCAGGCACAATAGCAAAGTATTTGGCCACATCGTTTGCAATAGAGAAAGTTGTTAACGTACCGCGAGTCATCAGCAGTTGCTTTCCGATTTCCACAATCTCTATCAACTTCGTCGGATCGTTATCAAGGTCGACCATATTACCGGCTTCCTTGGCCGCCTGGGTACCACTGTTCATTGCCACACCGACATTAGCCTGTGCCAGCGCAGGAGCATCATTCGTTCCGTCGCCCATCATAGCCACCAACTTACCTGACTGTTGTTCCTTACGGATATATTCCATCTTATCTTCGGGTTTTGCCTCGGCGATGAAATCATCTACTCCTGCCTTCTCTGCAATGTATTTAGCGGTCAGGGGATTGTCACCGGTCACCATCACCGTTTTCACTCCCATCTTTCTCAAGCGCTCAAAACGCTCCTGAATTCCCGGTTTGATGATATCCTGCAACTCAATAACCCCTGTTACCTTCTGGTCGACACACACTACCAGCGGTGTACCGCCATTACCCGAAATTTCAGCTATCACTTCTTCTATTTCTTTCGGAAATTTATTTCCTGCAGCCTCCGTTATTTTACGGATTGTATCGAAAGCCCCTTTACGGATTTGTGTACCATCGGACAAATCAACCCCCGAACATTTGGTTTCGGCAGTGAACTGAATCATGCGTGCACCGGTCGTATTAAGACTCCGCATGCGTACCCCCGATTCACGTCCTAACTCTACGATGGACTTACCTTCAGGCGTTTCATCTGAGAGGGAAGCCAGCAGACAGGTCGTAATAAACTCACGCGGACCGACTCCCGGTGCCGAATGGAATTTTGTCGCTCTACGATTACCAATCGTAATGGTACCCGTTTTATCTAACAGCAGAGTATCAATGTCACCTGCCGTCTCAACAGCCTTGCCCGATTTCGTAATCACATTGGCACGCAGTGCACGATCCATACCGGCAATACCGATTGCAGAAAGCAGTCCCCCGATAGTAGTCGGAATCAAACAGACAAACAGAGAAAGAATAGCTGCGATCGAGATGGCCGTTCCAGGATGCTCAAGACTGGTATAATCAGCAAACGGAATCAGAGTGACGCAAACGATGACAAACACAAGTGTAAAACCGGCCAACAGAATGGTCAAAGCTATCTCGTTCGGTGTCTTTTGTCGGCTGGCACCTTCTACCAAAGCAATCATTTTGTCGAGAAAACTTTCACCGGGCTGTTGTGTCACCAATACCTTGATGTGATCCGAAAGCACTTTAGTTCCACCGGTCACCGAACTCTTATCTCCACCTGCTTCACGAATCACAGGAGCAGATTCACCGGTAATGGCACTTTCATCAATCGAAGCCAATCCTTCGATAATCTCTCCATCGGCAGGAATCGTATCGCCTGCCTCACACACAAAAATATCTCCCTTTTTCAGCATTGAACTGCTCACCGTCTGAATCTTGTCACCCATCACCAGTCTGGCAGGAGTTTCCTCACGTGTCTTACGCAGGCTATCCGCTTGTGCTTTGCCACGGGCTTCGGCTATCGCTTCGGCAAAATTGGCAAACAACAAAGTGATAAACAAAATCAGGAATACACACAAATTATATCCGAAAGCACCATACTCCGGAGTGAACAGAGAGAACACCGTCACCACCAACATAATAAAGGTAACTATCTCTACTGTAAACATGATCGGATTCTTTACCATCATTCGCGGATTTAACTTCACAAACGATTGCTTGATACTTTCCATTACTTGCTCCTTTTGAAACATAGAAGCTGACATTTTATTTTTCATAACTATATTATCCTGCTATTCTTATAAACTTAAATGTTCGGCAATCGTACTTAATGCATGCACAGGGAAGAAAGACAAGGCTGCAACGATAAAGATAACAGCAAAAGTCATCATGGCAAAAGTCGCAGTATCCGTTTTCAATGTACCGGCACTTTCGGGAATAAACTTTTTCTGTGCCAAAAGTCCCGCAATGGCTACCTGACCGATAATTGGAATAAAACGGCTCAGGATAAGCACAATCCCACATGTCCAGTTCCAAAAGTAAGTATTATCACCCAACCCCTCAAAACCGGAACCATTGTTGGCTGCCGAAGAGGTATATTCATAGAGTTGTTCGCTGAGCCCGTGGAAACCGAGGTTATTCAACCAGCCTCCTTCACTCTCTACAAAATCGGGATGATGTGTATAAACGTAACTTGAAATAGCAGTAAACACAAGGATAACAAACGGATGGAGCAAAGCAACGAGAGTTGCAATCTTCATCTCCCGGGCTTCTACCTTCTTTCCCAGAAACTCAGGTGTACGTCCCACCATCAAGCCACTGATAAACACGGCCATAATAATGAAAGTATAATAATTCATCCATCCGACACCGACACCACCAAACCAAGTGTTAATCTGCATATTCAGCATTTCGACCATTCCACTGAGCGGCATAGTCGAATCGTGCATGCCATTGACTGATCCGTTAGAGGTAACCGTTGTAGTAACACTCCACAATGCTGTGGCTCCGGCCCCAAGCCTTACCTCCTTGCCTTCCATCGCACCATGATCCTGAGCAACTCCCATCTCATCGATACGTGGATTACCTCCCATTTCCTGCTGAACATTAATGAAAACTCCGGCCAGATAAGCAAACAGCATCACTCCAAAGATGCTATATCCCAACTTTCTGCGATTGGTATAGAAGCCCAAAGCCAACGCCATTGCCATCGGAATGATCAAGATTGACCAGCATTCAACCATATTAGTCAGATAAGTAGGGTTCTCCAGCGGATGTGAAGAATTAACCCCGAAGTAACCGCCACCATTGGTTCCCAGTTGTTTAATAGGGATAATTGCAGCCGCAGGTCCTTGCGATACCATCTGCTCCTGTCCCTCCAGGGTAGTCACCTTCATCTTACCATCAAATCCCATCGGTGTTCCCTGCAAAATCAGGACGAAACCGACAATCAACGAAAGAGGTAATAAAATACGTGTACAGCTTATTACCAGGAAATGCCAGAAGTTACCTATTGTTCTGGTGGATTTGGCAGCCATACTTTTCATGATACCGGCCATAGCGGCCATCCCTGTAGCAGCAGTGATAAATTGGAACAGCATAATAACGAACAGCTGGGTAAAATAAGTCAATCCGCTCTCACCACTATAATGTTGCAAATTGCAGTTTACCATGAAACTGATGCAGGTATTGAATGCTTGATCGGGTGTCTGAGGTCCGTTACCATCGGGATTGAGTGGCAGCCAACCTTGTGATACCAGCAGTACCATTCCCCATACAAACCAGAAGGCATTCAAAATCAACAAGGCTTTGAGAAACTGTTTCCAATTCATCTCCTCTTGCGGATTTATACCGCATATCTTATAAATCACTCGCTCTACAGGAGCCATAAAGTCCGACCAAGTCTTCTCTCCCTTATAAACCCGGGCTATGTAACGTCCCAACGGATAAGCTAAGACCACCATTAGGACGATTTGCACCGCCACTCCTAAAATTTCTGTATTCATTGCTTTACTTCCAATTAAAACTTCTCAGGCCGAATGAGCACATACGCCAAATAGCCGAAAAGTGTAATACTTATTACAAATAGTGTTGTGTACATAAACTTAATTCTCCTCTCTCTTTAAATTGTTTCAAACCAATCGACACA
Organism: Bacteroides sp. HF-4919; assembly: GCF_018860125.1. Taxonomy (NCBI): domain Bacteria; kingdom Pseudomonadati; phylum Bacteroidota; class Bacteroidia; order Bacteroidales; family Bacteroidaceae; genus Bacteroides; species Bacteroides sp. HF-4919. Next base: position 163,060 of record NZ_JAHKNF010000009.1, on the reverse strand, counting down.
TTTCCAAAACAGCCAGAAGCAGACGATGCCGCTCAACAGGCAGAAAATAAATGAAACTGTTATTCCCATGTTCTTTACCTTTTAATTAGAATGTTTATATTTCTGTTTTACCTGAAACAATTAATGCCAAATGTGTGCCAAAAATGAAGAGAGTTAGCATAATCAACTAACATACAGACAGATAAAACAAATAGGGTATCCTCGTCAGTGCAAGGATACCCTATCATTTTGAAAAGGTATGTTTTATTTTGAAAGGGAGAAAAGCATAAACCCGGGCAAGCAAGTATATTCCTGTCCGCTCAACTGCCAAGTTTATATTCTTCTATTTTCCGATATAAGGTAGTTAATCCGATTTTCAGCAAACGTGCCGCTTCAGTCTTATTCCCTTTGGTATGCTCCAATACCCTGGCAATATGCCTGCGTTCCATGGCTGAAAGTTCAAAGCTGCCCGGCATTCCTTCATCAGACTTTTCATAATGGCTGTTCTGTATTTCAAGCGGAAGGTCGTCTACATCCAAACAATCACCCTCACAGACAATCAGACTTCGTTCGATGGCATTACGCAATTCGCGGATATTGCCTTTCCACGGTTGTTGACATAAAGCCTCAAGATAAGCAGGCGTAATAGTACCCACCGGATGTGAAAGCTTCTCCGAGAAAGAACGGACAAACGATTCAGCCAGAATCTTAATATCCCCCGTACGTTCACGCAGAGGCGGAAGATGTACCTGAAATACAGAAAGGCGATAGAACAAGTCCTCACGGAAGCGTCCGGCTGCTATCTCAGCAGGTAAATCCCGATTCGTAGCAGCAATGATGCGTACATTGATGCGGGTAGGCTTCGTATCTCCTATCTTGATATATTCACCGGTTTCGAGGATGCGCAATAGTTTGGCCTGCAATTCAAAAGCCATCTCACCAATCTCATCCAAAAAGATTGTTCCATTGTTGGCTTCCTCAAAAAGCCCCTTCTTATCTTTCAACGCACCGGTAAACGAACCCGCCTTATGCCCAAACATTTCACTCTCCAGCAACTCTTTACTGAATGAAGAGCAATTGACCGCTACAAAATTCTGCTGCGACCGCTTGCTGTTATAATGTATCGACTGGGCAAAGACCTCCTTTCCGGTCCCTGTTTCACCTGTCAGCAACACAGGGACATCAGTCACTGATACTTTACGTGCCAGTGACACCGCTTCTTTCAGTGCCTTCGATTCGCCAAGTATAGTGTCAAACGAATACATCAGTCCGACTTTTTTCTCAAGCTTATCCAAACGGATATTCATTCGCACTTTCTCTACAGCACGACTAATGAGAGGAATGATCTTATTATTATCATCTCCTTTTGTAATGTAATCGAAAGCTCCGTTCTTAATGGCCTGCACACCGTCGGGTATGTTACCATGAGCCGTCAGCAGGATGATTTCTACTCCGGGTGCTTTTTTCTTTATTTCCGTCACCAGGTCTACCCCGTTTCCATCCGGAAGAAATACGTCACACAAAGCCACGTCGGGCATTTGAAGTTCCAATTGTCTGAGCGCTGCCTTGCAATCGCCGGCCTGGCACACTTCATAACCTTCAAGTTCCATCATACGGGCCAGCAGACCACGAATCTGAACTTCGTCATCTATAATTAGAATTTTACTCATGTCTGATAAGTTAAAACGTGAACGGTAAAAAACAGGGTGTGCAAATATAATGGTTTTCTACTACAATGCAAATGATCGGACTGTGGAAAAAAACAACCTTCAATGGCATATACTTTGATCTTTCATTCATGACATAGCCCCTGAAAATTCATCTAATCTGCCTTACAAATAGTACAGCAGCGCTTTCAATGGGCAAGATACAGCCGGAACAGGTACTTATATTCCCTCCCATTTTGATAAAAACAACCTAAAATGGAAAGGGGTAACGAACAAAGAAAATATATCGTATAACTCAAAAACAAAAAAATGAAGATCTACAAATTCGGTAATATTCCCACTGGTTCAATCCGGGGAATGCAGGAAATGCTCCAACTGGTCAACGACAGTACACCCAAAATAATCGTTCTATCTGCCCCTACAGAAACTACGGAGCATCTAACGAAAATAGCAGCACATCTTTTCAGCAGAGATACAGAACGGGCGCATGACGAAATAAGCAAACTGGAATTCAGATTCATTGATTTCGCTAACGAACTATTCAACGACGAGTCGATCAAACAACAAGCTGTTGACTCCATCATCGACCGCTTCCGTACCCTATGGAACTTTACCCGGCAACGTTTTACATCGGTCGATGAAAAAGACATATTGTCGCAAGGAGAATTCATAAGCAGCATGCTGTCAAGCCTTTATTTGAAAGAACGGGGAATCAATAATCTATTGCTTAACAGTCTTGACTTTATGCGATTGACTCCGGAAGGAGAACCTGACTTGGAATACATCAATAAAAAACTGCACACATCCATGGAAGACAACAAACACATCAACGTGTTTCTTACCCAAGGACACCTCTGCCGGAATGCTTATGGCGAAACCTGTTTTCTCAAGCCGGGTGGAGACGATGCTTCTGCCACATTAATCGGAGCCGCCCTACGGACCGAAGAAATACGGCTATGGATAGGTGGTAATGGCATACACAGTTGTGATCCGCATTTCGTGAAACATCCGGCTATGGTTACACAACTCAGTTTCGACGAAGCCGAACGATTCGCCCATTGCGGAGGAACGGGATTCGATCCCTGCTGCATTTTCCCGGCAAGAGAAAGCAATATACCGATACGCCTGTTCTGTTCAATGGATCCCACGGAAAAGGGTACTCTGATTTCACACATACAGAGCGGAGAAAGTATAAAAACCATTACTGCCAGAGACGGTATTTGTTACATCAGATTCCAGTCGAACCGGACATTGCGTCCCTACTTGTTCATCAGCAAGATATTCGATGTTTTTGCAAAATACCACACTCCCCTGTGCCTTTTTACTTCGTCCGGCTCGGATGTATCCGTCGCCATCAACGATAAAGAACATCTACCAAATATCCTGCATGAGCTTTCGCGATACGCAACTACGGTAGTAAAGGACCGTATGTGCATCCTGTCGGTCATTGGAAACATACAATGGCAATATACCGGATTGGAGACCCGAATCCTAAACGCTCTGACAGCCATCCCGATTTTGATGATTTCTTATGGTAGTAATAATAACGACGTTTCTCTTGTTATCAAAGCAGAAGATAAGAAAGAGGCATTGCAACTACTGAACGATACCTTGTTTAAGCCTTCAGCTACAATGGTCTCTCATACATGTGCCCCGACATTAAACCGCAGTAAGTGGAACAACACGGACAAACCATCTTTTCTTCTAAAGAAAAGTTGACTAATATAGGGATATTGAGAATACGAATATCCTCATGTCTGTCCACAGATAATAACGGGATAAAAGAGCCGTCTTTTAAATCAACCATATCTCAGTAAGATAAGAGAGTGGATGCCGGATAATTTCCTGTACGTCCCATGAACCTTTTGAAGCCTATAAACGTTTATTTCCAAAGGAAACTATTTTAAAACGAAAACATATTCAAATGAAGATCATTATTATTGGAGGCGTAGCGGGAGGAGCTACTACTGCGGCTCGCATCAGACGTTCGGATGAAACAGCAGAAATCATCTTACTGGAAAAAGGAAAATATATATCTTATGCCAACTGCGGACTACCCTATTATATAGGTGACGTTATTGAAGACCGCGAGAAGTTATTCGTGCAAACGCCTGAGGCTTTCGGAGTACGTTTCAGAGTGGATGTACGTACCGAAAATGAAGTTATTTTTATAGATCGGAAAAAAAAGACAGTGACCGTCCGCCTTAAGAGTGAAGACACTTACGAGGAGAGTTATGACAAACTGTTAATATCCACCGGTGCATCTCCTGTACGCCCACCATTACCGGGCATTGACTCAAGCGGTATCTTTACTTTGCGGAATGTAGCAGACACCGACCGCATTAAAGCATACGTCAACAGTCGGCCTCCCCGCCGGGCTGTCGTGATCGGAGCCGGATTCATCGGACTGGAAATGGCAGAAAACCTGCATGCATTGGGAGCACAAGTATCTATTGTCGAGATGGGCAACCAGGTGATGGCACCCATCGACTTTTCAATGGCGGCACTGGTTCATCAGCATTTGATGGAGAAAGGTGTAAACTTATATCTGGAACAGGCTGTGGCTTCGTTCGAACAAGCAGGCAAAGAGGTGAAAGTGATCTTCAAAAACGGACAGTCTATTCCGGCGGATATTGTGATCCTCTCCATCGGTGTACGTCCGGAAACTACACTGGCACGGGCTGCCGGGCTTACAATCGGCGAAGCGGGTGGCATCGCAGTGAACGACAATTTGCAGACTTCCGATGAATCAATTTATGCCATCGGTGATGCCATTGAATTCCGCCATCCCATTACGGGCAAACCCTGGCTGAACTATCTTGCCGGACCGGCTAATCGCCAGGGACGTATCGTTGCCGACAATCTGCTGGGAGCGAAAATCTCTTATGAAGGAGCCATCGGTACATCCATCGCAAAAGTATTTGACATGACGGTAGCCTCTACCGGCCTTCCCGGCAAGCGGCTGAGACAAGCGGGCATCTCATACGCTTCTTCAACAACACATCCGACTTCACATGCAGGATACTATCCGAACGCTATGCCGATGAGTATCAAGATAACTTTCGATCCTCAAACAGGCAAGTTGTATGGCGGGCAAATTGTGGGATACGATGGTGTGGACAAGCGAATCGACGAACTCTCACTCGTCATCAAGCACGGGGGAACGATCTATGACCTGATGAAAGTGGAACAGGCATATGCCCCTCCTTTCTCTTCGGCAAAAGATCCTGTGGCTATTGCCGGTTATGTAGCCGAAAACATCATCCTTGGCAAAGTGAAACCCATATACTGGCGTGACCTGAGAGACATCGAACTGAAAAACGTATTCTTGCTGGACGTGCGTACACCGGATGAATTCGCACTGGGTTCGCTGCCGGGAGCGGTCAATATCCCGTTGGATGAAATACGCGACCGTATGGACGAAATACCTTCTGAGAAACCCATTTATACTTTCTGTGCCGTAGGGTTGAGAGGGTATCTCGCTTACCGTATCCTGATTCAGCATGGTTTCAAAGATGTATATAATCTTTGCGGCGGACTGAAAACATACCGTGCAGCTACTGCTCCTATCATCCTGCACGAAGATGAAGCAACGGAAAACATGTCTATTACTCAAGAAAGTCAGGTAAAGCAGCCTGCCTCTGCTGAAAAGATGCAGGCTGCACCCGTTGCAATGTCTAAAATCATCCGAGTGGATGCCTGCGGATTACAATGTCCGGGCCCAATCTTGAAAATGAAGAAAACAATGGATACACTCGCCCCGGGAGAACGAGTGGAAATTGTAGCTACAGACCCGGGATTCTCACGAGATGCCGCAGCATGGTGCAACTCGACCGGAAATAATTTCATCTCAAAAGAGAGTGCAGACGGGAAGTCGGTAGTAATTATTGAAAAAGGAGAGCCCAAAGCCTGTAGTCTCACTACAACGTGTGACAGCAAAGGAAAAACGTTGATTATGTTCAGCGACGATCTGGATAAGGCGCTTGCTACTTTCATCCTGGCCAACGGTGCGGCTGCGACCGGACAGAAAGTGACTATCTTCTTTACCTTCTGGGGACTGAATGTGATTAAGAAACTTCATAAACACAAGGTAGAGAAAGACGCTTTCGGCAAGATGTTCGGAATGATGTTACCATCGAGTTCACTGAAACTGAAGCTGTCGAAAATGAATATGGGAGGCATGGGCGGAAAGATGATGCGATACATCATGCACCGCAAGGGCATCGACTCACTGGAATCCCTGCGGCAACAGGCATTGGAAAACGGTGTGGAATTCATAGCCTGCCAGATGTCGATGGATGTCATGGGAGTGAAACGTGAAGAACTGCTCGACGAAGTTACGGTAGGTGGAGTAGCCACTTACATGGAGCGTGCCGATAATGCTAACATCAATTTGTTTATTTAATAAAGAAGTATGAATACAATATGTAAAATGCGCGATATCTACAAAGCTCTCTCTGTATTCGAAACAGCATTTGAGGAGATGTATGCAATATCGCTTAACGAAGCAATGGTGCTATGTGCGTTGCGCGAAGCCGGAAAAGAGATTACATCGACCGCCATATCCGAACGAACGGAAATGGCTCCGTCGCATACCTCGAAAGTCATCCGTGCGGTAGAAGATAAAGGACTCATCCGACGTGCATTGGGTGAAGTAGACAAACGTCAAATGTATTTCAGCCTGACAGAAGCGGGAAAGAAGCGTTTAGACGAACTGGACCTGGACAAAGTAGAGGTGCCGGAGATATTGAAACCGCTGATGTAAGTTTGTAACATCAGAGATCACCACAGATTACACTGATTATCTGTATGGGCAATAATCCAGTTGTTTTTCATCTGTATAAACTTGTGTAATCTGTGGTGAAAACGCCCCTGTAACTTTTCTATTCATTTACAGAAGGGTAAGAATGGAATCACTCTTCCAACCATTCTTTTATCAACTCGATAGCCTCCTCTTTCTCTTTTTGAGGTAAAGTGCCGATACGGGCCAAATGACTTCCGTCTGGTTGCACAAAGACATGAATATTCTTTTTTCCTTTCAGCCAAGTGACACCTGCTGCCGTCCATGGATCATTCTGCCCATAGATAAAGATCATCCTCGGATCATTTTTCTTTAGGAAATGAATTATTTTCCGGCTCAGAGTCTTATCAAACTTCATATTGCCGAGTTCTTCAGGAAGCATCAAACGCTTCAAGTAATCTTCACTGGTTTTAATGGTAAGATATTTTTTGAATGGACGGATATCATACCCATAATACCCCAACTCGCGGGCAGCTTGGACAAAGAAGGAAGTATTGGCACCCTCTTCCTCAAAATAAGACGGTTCGCTAATTGCAAGCAAATGTTTAAAGAGTTCGTCATCCGAGGCTGTAATTGCAGGAATCTGATCGACCGGGGTCCCCCATTGCCAGATAGAAAACGAATATTCGAGTACTGAATAATCATAAATCTCTTCTACAGGAACGCGGAATTTATATTTCTTTCCGGCACAATACTTCTCAAAACGAGGTAGCAAAGTAGGTTTACGCTTCAACACTTCCAACTGAAAATTCTCAATTTTCTCACGAGCCTCAGGAGTAGATACCATCTTTAAAAATGGTTCGTGACGCCCGTCTTCGACTCCATAGCAGAGTGGAGCCACATACGGAACAGAGATATCCACATCTTCGGGAAAGAAAGTCCGATAAAGCATCGCTGTCTGTCCTCCCTTACTGATGCCGGTAGCAATCCACTTACCGGGATAGATGGAGCGGAAAGCCTCGCGCACGGCATGTAAATCTTCAGCAGAGTTCTCGGCTGTCAGATATTGCCAATCTTTAGGAGTAGGAGTCGATTCGAGGAAATAGCGATACTCCACAAATATCATATTGGTATTAAATAGTTTTGATAGCTCTTCCCGGTAATTGATTCCCAAAGCATAAGAAGCGCCATAACCTTCGGTAACCATCACAGTAGGACGATCGAATCCGACATGGGAAACAATAACACGCTGACTGAAAGAGCCCTTCTCTGGATGATGATGATCTAACGGCTGGGTGAAATAAGCCACATATTTCTCAACAAACTCTGTAGATTCCAAGGGTTGGGTCTTGGTGATTTCGGTAATCTTACCCAACTTATCCAATAAAGTTGTTTGGGCGGATAGAGACAAAGATGTAGCAAGCAAAACGAGCCAAAGAGAAAATGTCTGGCAGATGCGTAGGTTCTTCATATTTATTTCGGTTTTAATTTTGTACAAAGATAGATCCTTCACCAAAGGCTCCAAGTAATCATACTGCATTTTAACATTATTCTTTGCGAACCTTTTAACAAGAGTCTTGTTATTTTCTGCAAACGCCTTAAGGTACCAGGGCAAGATTTTTTTAATAACCTAAACATTATAAAGATATGAAGAGATTAATTCCCATCTTATTGGCGGTCTTTGCATTCGCAGCTTGCGAAAAAGACCCTGACATGGACAAATTGGACAATGACTATTTGGTTTATACCAACTACGACAAGAAAGCTGACTTTAAACAGTTCAGCACGTACTACATCCCTGACAGCGTTCTCGTAATAGGAGATAAAAAAGATCCGGAATACTGGAAAGGTGAAGCAGCAGCAGCCATTATCAATGCATACAAAGATAACCTGAACAGCAAAGGTTTTGCTTATACTGACAATAAAGATGCTGCCGATCTGGGCGTGCAGATTAGTTACGTTCAGAGTACTTATTACTTTACCGACTACGGACAACCCGAATGGTGGTGGAACTATCCCGGCTATTGGGATGCACCTTACTGGGGTAACTGGGGCGGTTGGTACTATCCGTATGTTGTGAACTATAGCATTACAACCAACTCATTCCTGACTGAAATCATGAACCTGAAGGCTCCCGAAGGTGATAATCAGAAACTTCCGGTTCTGTGGAGCAGCTTCCTGAGCGGTCCTGCAAGCTATTCCGGCAAAGTGAACCAGACTCTGGTTGTTCGCGCAATCAATCAGTCGTTTGCACAGTCACCTTATCTCACTAACAAATAATTTAATTAAGAACCGTTATGAAAACAATGAAATATATTTCTCTTAGAGTACTGGCCATAGCGGCCCTTGCTCTGGCCTTTGCCATGCCGGCCAAGGCACAGTTATCAGATAATGGATACGCTAACGTGGACTGGCAGTTCAACGTGCCATTGAAAAATCACTTTGCCGATAAAGCCAGTGGATGGGGTATGAACTTCGAAGGCGGTTATTTTGTAACCCCTAACCTCGGACTGGGGCTCTTTATGAACTATAGCAGCAATCACGAATACTTCCCACGCGCAACTTTCCCTGTGGGCGAAGGAACCGTGAATACTGACCAGCAGCATACCATCTTCCAGTTACCTTTTGGTGCCGCCGCACGCTATCAGTTGAATCGTGGGGGAGCATGGCAGCCTTACTTTGGTGTCAAACTAGGTGCCAACTATGCGAAAGTACGTTCTAACTACAATATGTTCGAAACCCGCGACAATACTTGGGGATTTTACGTATCACCGGAACTCGGTCTGAACGTTTACCCTTGGGCATATGGCCCGGGCCTGCACATCGCTGTTTATTACAGCTATGCTACCAACAAAGCCAACGTGTTGACTTACAATGTAGACAAACTGAACAACTTCGGCTTCAGGGTAGGTCTTGCTTTCTAAAAAGAGCAGAGGTACCTGACTATATATATAAAGGGGCTGTTATATCACATAACAGCCCCTTCCTTTTAAAGCAATACATGCTTGCCTTTCATTTTGACAACTTTATCAATCACTATTTATCGAAATAAAGGCCAATTAGGATCTTCTGTATGAGCTTCTTTCATAATTGTCTTCAGCTCATCCGCTTTCTTGGGGAACAGGTTCAGCACGTTGTGTTTCTCTGACGGATCCGAAGCTAAATTATACAATTCGTAGTAGGGTTTGTTTCCACGTATATTCATATGAACGAGTTTCCAATCGCCTTTGCGGACAGCCTGGCGTCCGTTCATCTCAAGAAATTCAAAATAAAGATATTCGTGCTCTTTCTGCCCTTTGCGGTTTTGCAACAAAGGAAGTATGCTGACACCATCCATATTCCGAGTATCCACTTTCGGATCCAATACTTCCCTGAAAGTAGGCATCAAATCCCAGAATGAACACATGAAATCGGTTTCCGTATTTGGCTGTACACGTCCAGGCCACGATATAATCATAGGTACACGAATACCACCTTCATATACATCACGTTTGTATCCGCGCCAGATACCATTACTGTTAAAGAAATCCGGATCGGCACCGCCCTCCATGTGAGGACCATTATCACTTGAGAAAATAATAATGGTATTATCGTATACTCCCATATCTTTAAGTTTCTGTACAATCTGCCCTACGTACACATCCAACCGGTAAACCATTGCAGCAAAAGTAGCATGCGGATAGAACTGGGTACAATATCCCCCTTTACGAAAACCGGGACTGCCGGGCTCTGCTCCACGATAGGGTTTCTCCGGGTATTTCCCCCTGAACTTCTTGATAATACTATCTTCCGGTACTATCAGTTCGGCATGCGGGATAATAGTAGGATACCACATAAAGAACGGTTTATCTTTATCCTTAGCAGCTTCATCCAGGAAAGCTAATGCTTTAGAATGAATCAGATCCTGCGAATAAGTTCCCTTTCCGTATTGCACGTTTAAATTATTATCCGGCAAATCGACACGTTTATCATTATCCCACAAATGGTCGGGATAATAACTATGGGCGAGCAACTGGCAGTTATATCCGTAAAATTGATCGATTCCCTGTTTGTTAGGATCACCCGCCGAACCGATGTAGCCAAGCCCCCATTTGCCAAAGGCACCTGTACGATAACCTGCATTACGAAAATCATTAAAGATGGTCTGTGAGTTTTCCGGTAATGGGAATTGTCCTTCCGGAGCAAGCTCTTTGTTCCCGCGAATAGCTGTGTGCCCGCTATGGGTTCCGGTTATCAGGCACGAACGCGAGGGAGCACTAACCGTTGTTCCCGAGTAACATTGGGTGAAACGCATGCCATTCTGTGCCAATCGGTCGATATTAGGGGTTTCGAACTTCTCTTGCCCATAGCAACTCAAATCTCCGTACCCCAGGTCATCAGCCAGTATAAAAACAACGTTAGGGCGGGTTTGCCCCTGTGCTTTCTTTTTCTGTGCCAACGTTTGTTGTGTAGAAACCATCCCTACGAGCAATGCACTTCCGAGTAATAATTTCTGATTCATGATATGTATTTAAAGTTTTCAAAACAGAAGGAAGAGGGCGCTACTAAAGCCAGTTTCGCCACTCTTCTTCTCTCATTGTTTAATTTAAAAGAACGGATAAAGATCTTTCTATTCCCAGCCCGGGTTTTGAGTCAGATTAGGATTAAGCGCTATTTCTTCCAACGGGACTTGATAGAGATAATATTTTTCAAGCCAGCCTTTTCCTTCTTTCAACGGATCGTTGAACAGATAGATATAACCTTCGGTCATAGATCCATTTGCCCCATCCGATGTTCCGGTCATTTCGTTAAGCAGTGTCAGTGAGCTGAGTTCGCTCTTCGAAATCCACATACCTTTCTGCTGCATATTCACAAACCAAGGAGCCATTCTCCAACGACGTACATCGTAGAAACCGAATCCTTCTCCCATCAGTTCAATAATACGTTCACGACGGATCTCCCACAATACCGGATCAACGAGAATTCCATTATCATTTCCCTTCGGATAATATTTTCCACGATTCGGATCAAAATTAGCATCAATCTGCGCCACTACCATATCGGCCACACCGGCACGTTTACGCAATTTATTGATTGTCTCGTCAGCAATTGTCTGTGTGAACTGGTTGGTCTCAAACATAGCCTCGGCATAGTTCAGCAAAACCTCTTCAATTTTAAAGACAGGTTTATCGGCAGTGTTCACTTGGGCATTGTTATAATTTTCTTCCCAGTTATCCCAGTTTTTCCATACATAATATCCCGAACGGCAAGCAACATAAGCATGTGGTCCATATTTCTTTCCTTCAATCGTATATTGTGCGCCTCCCTGCAAATTCGGAACGCGGCGTACCAATGAAGCACTCCAGTTCTGTCCCGGTAAACGTTTCATACCGATACCCGGATTGCTACACGACTCATTCGCTCCCATGATGTCGATATATTCACGGTCGGCGGGATCACTGGTATAAGACCATGTAGCATAATCTCCCTTACCGTCTTTCACTTTATAAGGAGGCATGATGGTATGATACATACGCGGGTCACGGTTGCGGAAAGTAGAATAAATATCTTTGTCTCCCTTATACAAATCTGAGTGAGAAATAGTTTTTCCATCTTTACACAAATACAGGTCCACTGTTCCCTGATGCATTTCTATGTCGTGCGAAGAAGTATGTTCATAATAGCACGAGTGTCCCGGTTTTATTGTTTCCAGCCACTGCTGATACAGAATAACGCCTTGTACCTTACTCAGGTCCTCTGTGGTCCACATCTCACCATATCCGGCTGCCGGTTGTCCGTCAGTTCCATAATATAATGTCGGATAGTCTGCCATCAACAGTTTGGATACACGGATACACTCAGTGAAATACTTATCATAACTTCCCAGTTCATGATATTTACGCCAGGTAGCTTCACGCAGCGTGAAACGTGAAAGAGCTGCACGCACACAGTCGCGATTGATGGTATTCGAACCGTCTTTTTTCTCGTAAACCGATGCATCACCGATATTCTCTTCAGCCCATTGTAAACGCTCCAGCACTTTATCGGCTACTTCAAAGCGTGGCATGCGGGTACCATAAGCCTCTTCTGAGGTTTCATCCAGTGGTTTATCAATCCAAGGCACATCACCGAAACGATCGATAAGCTCCATATACCAGAATGAATGAAAGAAATATCCGACGGCTTTCCAGTGATTCTTTTCAGCTTCCGTCATATCAGAAGCATCCACATGTGAAAGCATCAGGTTAATACGGCGGATAAAGGTGGAAAAATTCCATCCATTACCTGATGTAGCATTAGTCACCGTTTGGAACGCATATTTATTCTGGCTGCTGGCTCCGCGCTGATTCAGATATCCGGCATACACATCACCCAAGTAATGAGAATTACGCCCGATTGCAGTGGTAGAAGTAGCAATGTTCGTATTAGAAAACATTTCATAACATGGCCACATAAAGGCCTTAAAATTGTCATAAGATTTGAAGGCATTTTCTTCCGTCAGGCTGGTTACAGGATATTTCTCCAGGAAACTATCGTTGCATCCCGACAGCATCATCCCCGCGAAAAGGGTTAAAAACAATAATATCTTTTTCATATTCGTGTATCAGATTAGAGTTTATAATGTGACATTTATACCGAATGAAACCGTGCGGAATGCCGGATAGTTCCATTCTATTCTTTCCGGGTCGATACCCGAAGGCAGAGAGGTGAAAGTAGCTACGTTTTCAACACTGACAAACGCTTTCATTTGTGACAGGAAGATCTGAGACAGCCACTTTTTGGGCAGGTTATAGGACAGAGTAATGTTCTTGATACGGAGGTAAGAAGCATCGGACAAATATTTGTCGCTTTGACGAAGATTTGATCCTGAATTACCACGGTTACCATACAGACGGGGATACTTAGCATTCGGATTAACTGCTGTCCAGTCACCGTTATCCGGGTCTTTCGGCTTCCAATAGTCATCCAGCCCATCGAATAGAGGAATAAAGTTATCACCGTTCATCGGGAAAGTCAGAACATTCGAGATCCAGTAATCACGTTTTCCAGTTCCCTGCAAAATAACATTCAGGTCGAAACCGGCATAGTTGGCTCCCAGATTAATACCATACTGATAACGCGGAGTCGTATTACCAATCACTTTGCGGTCACCCGGATTATCGAATGTGTTGTCACCGCTTGTAATAACATTAGTAGAACTTTCATCATCACGAAGATTTTTGAATTTCACATCACCCGGGCGGACGTTATAACCATTAATCGAAGTTATGCCTTCCTTCAGTTTCCAGGACGAAGTATCTTCAAAATCATCTACTGTATAATAGCCGTCTGCTACATAACCCCATATTTCACCCATCACTTGTCCGGGATAGAAACTGCTTAACAGTTTAGTGGCCGCATTGTCATCGTATTTGGTAATTTTCGACTTATAATCAGAGAGGTTAAAACCAAGACGATATCCTACTTTACCAATCTGGTCGCGCCAGTTCAGGCTCAGTTCCCAACCTCGGGTACGCATATCGGCCGTATTTTGGTAAGGAGCACTGGCACCTACAACAGCAGGCAACTGTACGCCCGGAGCAAGCATACCGTTAGTATTACGCTGATACCATTCAAATACACCATTCAGGCGATTATTGAATAGATTCACGTCCAGTCCGACATTGACCGTACCTACTTTTTCCCAGGTAAAATTCTGGCTTACCAATGCAGGCAACGAGCTGATAGAGGTAACATACGTATTATCGATAATCCAGGAGGTAGACTTATTGCTGACACTCATGGTCGGAGTGAATGTATATGGATTCACATTCTGGTTACCAATAACACCATATGATGCACGGACTTTCAACCCATCCAACCAGTTACGTGTAGACTCCATAAACTTCTCCTGTGCTATCTGCCAGCCGGCTGACACTGAAGGGAAGAAGCCAAAACGGGAACTCTTCGGGAATTTGGAAGAACCGTCATAGCGCCCGTTTACTTCCAGCAAATATTTGTCCTGATAGTTATAGTTAACCCTGAAAAAGCCACCACGTACAGCATACTCACTATATGAGTCAGTAGTCTTGATGGTTCCGGTTCCGGAGCCCATTGCCGGCACATCAATCACAGCTTGATTGTATGAGTAGGCATCCAAAGTCTCTTGATAGCTCGATTCCTGATTGAATCCGGCCATTACTTTAAAATTATGACTGCCAAAGTTCTTACTATACGTAGCATACACGTTGATAGCATTATAATTCGTATGCTGTTTGTATTTTCTCAGATAATCGTCTACAAAAGATTTAGAGCTTCCTCCCTGGATAGTGGTATAATCATACTGCCCTGTATACCAATGATAATCATAAATGTTTTTATCGAACGTATACTCAAATACTGCTTCCAGCCCTTTAAGCGGTTTCAGAATGGATTTCAAGAAGATACGTGGATTATCATTATTGTTGTTTACCGGATTCGACAGTAAAATCTGATTCCGCGGGGTAAACAAAGGAAGGTCTTCGTTTGCCAAAGTATTAACCGATGCCGGCAAATCTCCTTCGGGATAGTATGAAATCAAACGGGTGTTATACACACCACCCATTCCACCAGGTGAAGTTTGCAAACTGTGAGCATAGCTCATTGTCACTTCCTGAGTAAACCAATTAGTCACATCGGCCGAAATAAAGGTGTTGATGTTCATACGCTCAAACTTATCACGATCGGATATCAACACACCATCGTTTGAAGTATATCCTCCCGAAATACGATAACGGAGCTTGTCCGTACCTCCGGAGGCCGAAATATTATGGGTCATCTGGAAGCTGGTCTCCATAAAGTTTTTATAGAGGTCTTTCTCATTCAGATAATAAGGTACACCGGATTCATCCATATAGATACCATCACCTACCGTATTGAAAGCAGACGGATTTTTCTGGTATTCACTGAGATACTCCATCCATTTACTGACACTTGGCGAACCGAGCGACCAATAGGCATCCGAATATCCGCAATCCAGATAAGCTTGCAGATAATCCATCAACGGAGCTTGCTTAGGCAGGTTGACAGCTGTTCCGAAAGCAAAGTTATTATTGTAATTCAATGAGAATTTAGCGGCACCTTTGGGACGTTTGGTTGTGACAACAATTACACCACCGGCAGCACGTGCACCATAGATTGCCGCAGAAGCAGCATCTTTCAATACACTGATTGACTCGATATCTTCCGGATTGACCATGTCAAGATCACCTTCCACATTATCGATCAGTACCAGTGGCTTAATGGTATTACCATATGAACCGTCCGAGTTCTTGACGCCGACAGAATAGGCACCACGAATCTGGAAAGATTTACTTGTTCCGGGAGCATTACCTCCGTTAGAAACAAACAATCCCGGGACAGCTCCCTGAAGAGCATCGGATGCATTCAAGATAGGACGGTCACCTAATACCTCATCCATTTTGACTGAAGATACGGCACCGGTCAGATTCGCTTTCTTCTGAGAGCCATAGCCTACCACTACCACTTCTTCCAGTGCTTGGGTATCATCCATCAATATCACTTTGAGTGAGCTCTGATTGGTTATCTTAATATTTTGCGTTATGTATCCTATATACGAAATACTGATTACGGCATTGCCCGAAACAGAAAGAGAGAATTTACCATTAATATCGGTAATTGTACCATTGGAAGCATTACCCTTTTCCAGGACAGTAGCACCAATGACCGGTTCACCGGCAGCATCGGTTACAGTACCGGTAATCTTCCTTGCTTGCTGAATGGCAGCAACAGACTGGTTCTCATAAGTCTCTAAAGACGTAGCGAACACATGGTTCGGAGAGAGTAGGCCGGCAGAAATGCCAAGTCCTATCAGAACTTAAAACAATATGTAATCATCCATTTTCATTTTATATTACTTTTTGATTCATATTGGGGAAACATTCACTCCAACAGGGGACTTCTTTTATATTATTTTTTAGTATTGTTTATTGTATTTATAAAAAATAGAGTTAACTTTGTCTTCGAAAGTTAAATCTAATACAGGTAGAAAAATAGGATTAGGATAGTAAACAAACATATATTTAACCGATTCCAAACAGATCCTATATTGCTATCTCAAAACCAATTAAATATTAATACTTATGAGAAAATGTTCCCCAATTTCCCCTAACTCCTTTCGGAAAGTTCTGATAGAACTTAGAAGAGAATGCTCTTTTTACTATTGATTTTAATACTTTTCTCTATCCCACACCCATCTCAGGCTAAATTATTTACATTAAAAGAATGCCATTCACATTTGTCAGAAGCTATCACGGTGGAGTTATAGTACTAAATAAAAATATCAAAGCACAAAACATCATGAATCATAAAGCATTATAAATCAAATCTCAGCGAGGTACATCCTCACCAAGAGTTGACTTATAATACGCTGGCATATGTAATGATTAATTCTACTTCATCGCCTCATAAATGGTTTCCTGAATTTTTTCCCGTATTGCCATTTTAGATAATTTGTTAACCCAAGCATCGGGATAGGTACGATTGCTCAGAAACACATAAACCAAACCATTATCCGGATCTACCCAGGCACAGGTTCCTGTAAATCCGGTATGCCCATATACAGAAGCAGGAGCAGAAACAGCACACGGACTTTTACTTTCATTCACCACATCCGGCTTATCAAAGCCCAAACCACGGCGGCTGATTTTAGATTTATCGGTAGTGAACAAAGCACAAGTCTCTTTACTTAAATAACGTCGTCCATCCAGCTCACCACCATTAAGTAACATCTGATAGACCTTGCCAACCTCACGAGCTGTAGAAAAAAGTCCGGCGTTTCCTGAAATACCTCCCTGAAATGCGGCCGACTCATCGTGTACAAAACCTTGCAAAGTGGTCTTACGGAGGAAACGGTCTACAGCAGAAGGTACTATCTCTTTCTTTTCGAAATAACGCAACGGTAGATATGCAGTACGCTCCAGCCCCATCGGTTTGTAGAACTCCTGCCACAGATATTCATCCAATGGTTTACCACTTAACTCTTCTGCAAGCATCTGCAACAAGATAAATCCGATATCACTGTAACGGTAATTCTTATCCTTTAACGGTACTTCTGCAATTTTTCTCTGCATCTCTTCCCTGAACGACTGATTCAACCATAGATTATCGCAAACCTGAAGGATACAGTCTCCGCTTTTCGTCTCGGCTGCCATCCCTTTATTGAACCGGAACCTCGGATTTCCCCAAGTACGAGCACCTAACCGTACCGTATGCAAAGCATCCTTTGACTGCTTGAACAACGAACCTTTATAACTTTTCTTATCAATAGCTTCCTGATAGAAGACTAATCCGGAAGGTAACCCCGATTGGTGCAAGAGTAGTTCACGAATGGTCAGATTCTCCTTATTCGTCTTACGCAAGAAAGGCAGATAATCAGACACTTTATCAGTCAGATTAAAGCACCCTTTATCATAGAGCTTCATTACAGCCAACAATGTACCTGTTGTTTTTGACAGTGAAGCCAGATCATAAAGATCGGTCGGTTTCACTTTTTCACTATGCTTATCTGTATGGTGCCCGAAACATCGGTCATATAAAGCCTTACCATCCTTCATTACCAGTATCTGGCAACCGGGATAAGCTCCTTCTTTAATACCTTCCAAAGCAATTGAATCGATGCGACTTAGCACTTCCGATTTCAGACCATATTCTTCGGGTACAAAATGAAAAGGCGTATGCGGCGTGATCGTCACTCCCGAACCGGCAGAAAACAATCCACCCACACTGGCAGACAGCCTTCCGTCTGCTGTCGCTTTGCCAAAAAGTATATCAGCCACACGTTCCTGAACATCATCATGAGGAGCATGAGCCAGTACCACAGCCTCAGCCGCCGATACAGCCCGCTGGATCTGCAACATGGATTTAGCCGGAGTATAGAACACATAAATTGCAGGAGCTTCCGGAGCAAACCGGGCAAAAAATGATTGGTAAGGAGCAAGGCGTTGCTCGGTAACAGTAACAATAATGCGGCGATAAGCAGCAAGAGAATCACGCAGTTTCTGCTGTTCGGCCTCCGGCAAATCTTTACGCAATTGAAAACGCGTAAATGGAATATACTTCTTTATTTCGCGGTCAAAAGGTTCTGTTTTCCCGCCATCACCGACATTCAATATAGCTACCTCTTTCAGGTCGGGATGCAGAGGCAATACGCCTCCTTTATTATTCAACACTGTAATTGCAGCCAGATTTAGCCTGCGAATCAAATCACGTGTTTGAGGCGTATTAATACGAGACCCCAACCCCGATAGTCTCACAAAAGGTTTATCCTTTAGACCTAAAATGTATTTATAAGTGAGTATTTTCCGACATTTTGCATCAATTTCCTCTTCCGGAAGTTCTCCTTTTTCCACCGCTGCCAATACAGCATCTATCTCTTCCTTTAGCCTGCGGGGAGCCAATACCATATCATTTCCGGCTTTCAAGGCTTGCAGACAGACACTCTGATTACCGGAAACCCCTTTCATAGCAAGCGCATCCGTAAAAATAAGTCCCTTAAAAGCCAATTCCTCGGTCAGCAAACCATAAACCACATTGCGCGATAAAGATGAGGGCAATCCACCGATTGGTTCGATTACAGGAACCTGTAAGTGCCCCACCATCATACCACTGACTCCGGCACGGATAGCCTCTTTAAACGGATATAGTTCTACACTGTCCAGACGTTCACGTGTAAAAGGCAATACGGGCAATGCTTTGTGTGAGTCCACGTCCGTATCACCATGTCCCGGGAAATGCTTGCAAACCGAAAGGACTTTTCCACTCTCCAGCCCCGAAGCATAAGCAATCACCTTGTCGGCTACCTGCATCGGACCTTCACCGAACGAACGGGTGTTGATAACCGGATTATCCGGATTGATATTTACGTCAGCCACCGGAGCAAAATTCACTTGTACTCCCAGTTCACGACACTGGCGAGCCATTTCCCGTCCATACTCATAGATCAGCCGATTATCCTGAATACATCCTAATACCATATTTCTCGGGAAAACAGGAGTACCGCGCAAACGCATGGAAAGTCCCCACTCACCATCGAAGGTTATCAGCAACGGACAGCGTGCCATCCGTTGCGCTTCGTTGGTCAGTGTAGCTTGATTCTGTATCTTTCCACCGGAAAAGAGTAATCCACCGACTTTATAGGTATGAACGGCATCACGCAACAACTGCATATTCCGTTTGGTCTGCACAGGTGCAATGGTATAAATGAACAATTGGCCAACCTTTTCTTTCAAACTCATCCGCTTGTAAACAGAATCGACCCAGTGACGGCATTTTTCGTCCTGAGAGGCCTGATAAAGCAATAAAGGTTCTATAGGAGCAGATACACCGGGAGGAGCATGAAAGTTCTCACCAATAGGAGTATCTTTTAAAGTAGGAGTCTTCGCCCCTACCACAAAAAACGCTGATACGACTAAACCAGCAAATAAATATCTTCTTTTCATTCTATATTGTAAAAAGCCATTAGCTATTCTGTTGTATATAATGACTGATAAATCACTTCCTGTATCCCTTGCCTAATCTTCATGCTATTCAACTTTCCATTCCAGGAATCGGGACAGAGACGGTTACTCAGAAAGATATAAACCAAGTCATTCTCCGGATCCACCCAAGCACAAGTACCGGTAAATCCGGTATGTCCGTATACAGAGGCCGGTGCCGAAGGTGCACAAGCATTTGCTTTCGGATCATTCAAGTTAGGCTTGTCATATCCTAATCCACGATGGCTGACAGCAGATTTTCCCATAGTAAATGTACGGCAGGTTTCCGATCTGAGATAACGCTTCCCGTCCAGTTCGCCTTCATTAAGAATCATCTGATAGATTTTTCCCAACTCATGGGCTGTTGAGAACAGTCCGGCATTGCCACTCACGCCTCCCATAAAGGCAGCCGCTTCATCATGCACATATCCGCAAAGGTTCTGCCGACGCAAATAATCATTGGTAGCAGTCGGCATTACTTCTGTTTTCTTATAACAGTTTAACGGTTGGAATAACGTACGTTCTAACCCCATAGGTCGATAAAACTCAGCAGTCAAATAAGCATCGAGCGTTTGACCGGTTATGGATTCTACCACCTGCTGTAACAGAATAAAGCCGATATCACTATACACAAAACGTTTACGATCCAGTTCCGACTGAACAATACTCTTCATCATTGCGGCTTTAAACTTTCTGTGCAGCCACATTCCATCGGCTATTTTCAACGTATGTTCCGGCGTTTTTGTTGCAGAGACGAGTCCCCTCCTGAACTTGAAATCCGAACAGGCATAAGTATATTCCCCCATACGGGTATGATGCCATTCATCCACAAATCCTTGTGTAAAAGGACCGGTTACTGAATATTCATCGATTGCGTTGCGATAAAAACGGATATAGGGAACCAAGCCGGATTCATGCAACAATAACTCCCGGATGGTAATATTCTTTTTGTTCGTATTCCGTAAAGCAGGCAAATATTTAGAAGCAGGATCAGTCAATTTCAACTGTCCCTGATCATAAAGTTTCATCACAGCCAATAGTGTAGCGCTTGTCTTGGTCAAAGAGGCGAGGTCAAAAAGATCGGTCGGACATACCGGGGTACTATCCGTATCGGAATGAATGCCGAAGCATTTATCATAAACAGGCTGTCCATGTCGCAATACCAGTACCTGACACCCGGGAAATGCTTTGGCAGCCAATCCGGCAGATACCACAGAGTCTATACGATGAAGCCGGTACGATTTCAATCCATAATCTTCAGGAGCCGTACCGGCAGTCATGCCGGGCACTATATCTACACCTGAACCGGCAGCAAAGGTCTCTCCGATACGCATAGACAAGCGTCCTGTCGCCGAAGCTTTACCCAATACCACATCCGCTACATAACGTTGCAAATCCGCTTCATCGGAATGTGCCAGTACAACAGCAGCCGAACGGGCAACAGCCTCTTCAAGTGTCACCAGGGTCCGGTACGAAGTAAAGAAAGCATAAACCACAGGAGCCTGGAGATTGAGGTCTGTAAAGAACGGACGATATTCTTCCGCTTCTTTATCTTTTATCGTCATACTCACAATGACCCTCCGATGTTTTCCAAGTTCTTTCGCTATCCGTTTGCGTTCTTCCTCTCCCGTATCTTTATCCATTCGGAATGTTTTCAATGACAGTCTGGTGCGTAACTCTTCAATGAACAAAGCATCACTACCTTCACCACCTACCGTCAATACAGCTATTTCATCTTTAGTAACAAGAGGTAGAATCCGGAAATAGTTCCCCAGTACGGTCACTGCTGACGTGCGGAGTTTTGTCAGTAAAGCCCGTGCCTCAGGAGTGTTGATACGATCACTCAACCCATCTACTGAAATCACAGGACGCTTATTTAATCCCAAACGGTACTTATAAGTTAAGATCCTGCGGCATTTTGCATTTACTTCTTCCATACTGAGCCGTCCTTCCTTAATGGCTTGCAGAACATCCTGCTGTGCTTTCTCTATATTTTGTTGCACCAATACCATATCATTGCCCGCCTTCAGAGCCTTCACCGTCACATCCGGTTCGCTTGCTACTCCTTTCATGGCAAGCGCATCAGTAAAGACCAAGCCATTGAATCCCAGCTCTCCTCGCAGCACATCTGTCACAATGCTACGCGACAATGAAGAAGGAGTTATACGATCAGGTTCCAGAGCCGGAACCTGCAAATGCCCTACCATAATACCACCTAAACCAGCCCGAATGGCCTCTTTAAAAGGATATAGTTCCACACTGTCCAGACGTGCCCGATTGTAATAAACCGCAGGCAGCGCCTTGTGAGAGTCTACGTCCGTATCACCATGTCCGGGAAAATGTTTGGAAACAGACAAGATACCACCACTCTCCAATCCACGCCCATAAGCTATCACTTTCTCAGCCACCGCTTCCGGGTTTTCACCAAACGAACGCACATGGATCACCGGATTGTCAGGATTGGTATTGACATCCGCATCCGGAGCAAAATTAACATGTACACCCATCTCCCGGAATTCACGTGCCACTTCCTGCCCGTAGGCTTCAATCAGTGCATTATCACTGATGCAACCCAATGCCGCATTACGCGGAAACACAGGCGTATTCTCCAATCGCATAGATAGTCCCCACTCACCATCAAAAGTAATCATTAACGGAATTTTCGACCGGCTTTGTGCCCGGTTGGTCAATTTCGCCTGACCTTCTACCGTTCCTTCGGAATACAGGAAAGCACCCACTTTCAACTTACGGGTCAGTTTATCCACTAATTTTTCAGTATCTTTATCTGTCCGTGGAGCCAGGGTATAAACAAATAATTGTCCGACCTTATCCTTCAGTTTCATGCGGGAGAGCGTTTGCTCTACCCATTCATTGCAATGTACATCTTCCTGTACAGGCAAGAGTCCTGCTGTTTGCTGAGCCCAAAGAGCACCCGCACCCAGCAGCAACGCAGCGGTTAGCAGTTGTTTTAGCATAGTTTGTTTGGGGGTATTTCAAGAGGGAAAATCCCTCTTATTTCTTATTTTCAAGTGTCAAGTCCATCTGTCCTACATAGATCCCGCTCTTACCGGTATGCATCAATGATACATTTTTGCCATCCATATTAAGAAGAGTCTTCGGTCCTTTCATAAAGGTATGCGAGTGCCCTCCGAGAACAACATCTATATTACGGGTTTTAGGAATCAACCGGTTTTCATCATATTGCACACCCAAGTGAGAAAGACAAACAACCACATCACAACCCTCTTTTTCTTTCAAGACAGCAGCCACTTCATTTGCCGTAGCTACAGGATCATTATAAACGACTCCCACGCATTTATTGGCCTGAACCATGCCTTCAAGTTGGCAGCCCAATCCCAAAACACCAATCTTAACTCCGTCTCTCTCGATGATTACATATGGTTTCACCAAGTCTTTAAGCACTGTGGCACTCACATCGTAGTTGGCACATACCACCGGAAAGTCGGCCATCCGGAACAAACGTGCCATATTATCCAGATCGAAATCAAATTCATGGTTGCCAATAGTCATGGCATCATATTTCATTTCGTTCATCATCTTCACTTCTACCTCACCCTGAAACATATTATAATAAGGGGTCCCCTGTGATATGTCTCCGCAATCGAACAATAACATATCAGGATGTTCCTTACGGAACTCTTTCACAAATGTAGCGCGACGTACAAATCCTCCCTTATCATAATTCCGGTCACCTTCCTGATTGATAGGTTCCAAACGGCTATGCACATCACTGGTCTGCAACAGGATCAGTTTTTTATCCTGTTGGGCAAATGCTGAAAAAGAAAAAAAGAAAATGAAAAAGAAAGCCAGAAAATTCTTTTCCATAAAACTAAGAATATATTTATTATTGGTTGGGGATATCATAATTCACTGAATTTTATCATTTTACATTCTATTATACCTTTACTTCACGGTGATTCTACCATCCAGTGCCGAAGTTATCTTCTTTCCGGCAGCAGTTTGTTGTCTCACATAGTCAAGAAAGAGTCCGCGTAATGTTGCTCCTTCCGGACATACACGTTTCTCCGCTTGCAAGAAAGCTTCCATGCTTCCGTTACCGTCAGCCAGATAATCAATGGTCGCCACCGTATAAAGTTTGTTGTCATCAATCGGCTGGCCGCCCACTGTAGCGTTCAGTAATTTTCCATCCTTAGTGATTTCCATCCGGATACCACTCACTCCTTCTCCCTTCAGCGAAGCAATACTTGTGAGCAATGCTTTCAGGTGTGTTCCCTTCATCGTCATTACGCAAAGTGAATTTTCGAATGGCAATATCTCATATACCGTTCCCACCGTAATATCCCCGGCAGGCAAAATATTACGCAATCCGCCCATATTCACCAATCCCATGTCAGCCGGCTTATCCTGTACTTTCACCGCAGCCTGGCGCAATACTTCCGCAACAAGATTGGAAAGCAGACTTTCGGGATGACCTTTGTCCATCTTCTGCTCGCTGGTGCCGATTACCTCATACATCATGTTGTCTATCTTCTCTTTGTAAGGCTTTAATATTGCCACGGCATCTGCATCGGGATGAGCATCCCATTTAGCGTCAATGTCAATCATCCTTCCTTCTACCTTGGCAACCCGATAATCGGCTTTTGCCATTTCGTGCGTCGACTGACAAGAAGTAAATGTCAGCACCCCCGCCAGAATTACTCCTGAAATAATCTTTGCGTAATTTTGTTTCATATCCTTAAGTACTTAATAATGCTACAAATATACAAAAACATTTGGCTATCCGGCAAATAATTCGTTACTTTGCACCGCTTTCGCGCAATCGCTGTCAGGAGAGAGTTGCCTGGTATGTTGCGTTGTAACGATAAAACAATTTAATAATAAACAACAATGGATTTAATTAAAATTGCAGAAGAAGCATTCGCTACCGGAAAACAGCACCCGAGCTTCAAAGCAGGCGACACTGTAACAGTAGCATATCGTATTATCGAAGGTAACAAAGAACGTGTACAGTTGTACCGTGGTGTTGTTATCAAAATTGCAGGTCACGGAGAAAAGAAACGTTTTACTGTACGTAAAATGTCAGGAACTGTAGGCGTAGAAAGAATTTTCCCAATCGAATCACCGGCTATCGACAGCATCGAAGTGAACAAGGTTGGTAAAGTACGTCGCGCTAAACTGTACTACCTGCGTGCTCTTACTGGTAAGAAAGCAAGAATCAAAGAAAAAAGAGTTAACGGCTAATCAGCCTTACTTTTCGATTCGAAATAAAAAAGAGGGAATCTTCTGGCAAGATTTCCTCTTTTTTATTTCGTAACACAATTATCATTCCTACCTTCCTTGCCGCAACCATTCATACAGTGGCAATGCAGACACTAACAGAATACGCTAATCCGGTACTGGTAATTGTGGAGTCATAAAATCGACACTACCCACATAACTAACCAATGCCGTGCAAGCGCAAAGCAGACAGGATAGGAGAGTATCAAAAGTCTTTTCACCACGGAGTAACACAGAGTAGCATAAAACCGCTAATAATCGATAACTTAAAATCATCCCTGTGTTACTCTATGGTGAGTTTTCTTACTCAATGGGTTGTCCTTTGTAGAAGTCCAGAATCTTTGTACGGAACAGATAGTCATATTTGGCTTGAATCCGGTCGGACAATGCTTTGGTGAGATTCAGCTTAGATTCATTGTATTCAACCGAGGTGGCTTTTCCATTATCGAATTTCTCGCTCATCAGACGGAAGGATTCCTGATTGGCCTCTACGGCCGATTCACTTGACTTAAACTTGCTTTCGGCAGCTATGGCATTATACCATGCTTGTTGGATTTCTTTGTATAACACCTTCTTGGTATTGTCCAGTTGCAATGCCAGATTGGTTTGTTGCAGGCGTGCAGTGCGTACGCGGTTACGGGTGGCCAGACGATTGAATAAAGGTATGTTCAGACTGAATCCGGCATATTTATTCAGGTTGTTCTTCATTTGATTGCCAAAACTTGAACCGGCACTACCATTTACTGTATAGAAGTTTGTACCTAATCCCGCAGAGAAGGACAATTGCGGATAGTAACTGCTCTTTGCTATGCGGACATTCTTTTCGCTACCTTCAAGACGATATTCAGCTGCTTTGATGCCCGGTTTGTAGAGCATGGCCTGGTTATAGATTTCGTCGGGTGAAGTAAGGGGAGAGAATTCCAACTCCGTATCCGGTGTGGCAAGTGAGAAGTTCTCCGGAGTCGGAAGTTCGAGCAATTGGCTTAAGTCAAGTAAAGCTAACCGATAATTGTTATCTGCCTGCACGGCGCTCATCTCATCTTGTGCAACGCGCGCTTTGGCTTCGGCAACTTCAGCGGGAGAAGCTTTTCCCACTTCGTGCAAGCGTGTGATGCGGTTCAGCTGTTCTTTGCTGAGTCCCACCTGGCTTTGTGCCACTTTACTTAACTCTTGATTAAAAAGTACTTGCAGATAAGCGGAGGTGACGTTGATCGCCAAATCTTCTTTCGCTTTATTCAGGTCTTCGATTGCTGCTTTCAGGTTTAATTTGGTAAGCGCATACTGGTTCGGTAGTTCCAGACCGGTGAATAAAGGAATATTCGTACCCAAGCTAAAGCTACTACTACCGCTGTTGATGTCATTATAGGTGTTATCTACCGGTGATGCTGTACGTCCCCAACTCCAGTTTTGTGAAGCGCTACCGCTAAGGTTGGGCAGGCGTGCCCATTTGGCGGTATTTACGTCCACTTTACTCTGTTCGGCCGAGTTTGCCGTTTGTTGCACATTGATGTTATGCTCAATGGCATAATCGATACACTGGCGCAAAGTCCATCCTTCCTGCGCCTGTACGGTGTAAGCGGACAGGCCGGTCATTATCAGTAAGGTGATTAATATTTTATTTCTCATATTATGCATTGTTGGTGGTTCATATTTTCCCTCTATTATGCGAGAGGATTATTTGACTTTCTTTTCCGAAGCTCTTACTTTTTCTTTTCCGGTCAGGCCTTCTTTGATTTCCAGTTTGATACCATCACTCATACCGGTTTTAATCTGGCGGCGTTCAAACTTCTGTTCAGGTATGCTGTCGGTCATTACCCATACAAATGTACTGTCACCGCTGAATTCGATTACCCCCTCGGGAACTGCCAATACTTTCCGGGCACGCTGCAGCACAATTTCTGCGTTAGCAGAATATCCGGAACGGATTTGTACAGAGTCCGGTGCATGAACAGCCGCTTTAATTTCAAATTGATTGGCTCCGTTCTCTTCTACACCTTTCGGAGAAATATATTCCAGTTCGGCATCGAATGTGAGATTTTGCAGGGCCCCGATAGTAAGTTTCACCGGCATGCCTTCATGGATGCGTCCCACCTCTGTTTCGTCAATCTTACCTTTGAAAATCAAATCGTTCATATTAGCTACTGTGGCAATAGTTGTACCATCATTAAATGTATTACTCATAATTACCGAGTTACCTACTTTGATCGGTACATCCAGAATCAATCCGTCGATGGTCGAACGAATTAATGTACTGCTGAATGAAGCACTGTTTTTGGTGATACCCTCTTTGATAATCTCCAACGCGTCTTTTGCCGTCTGCAGTTCTTCCCGTGCTTTCTTTATTTCTACTTCGCTTTTTTCAAACTCCTCTTTACTGATTAGCTTATCATTATAGAGTTTCTTGATGCGTCCGAAGTCGGTTTCGGCTTGAGCCGCACTGATTTCTGCCACGCGTACACGGCTTTCGGCTGAGTTTAATTGTCCCAGTTCCGGTATGACTTTTACTTTAGCGATTACCTCACCTTGCTTAATGGTCTGTCCGGCCTCTTTATATACTTCGGATATGATACCCGATATTTGCGGTTTAATGAGTACTTCATCTCGCGGTTCTACTTTACCGGTGGCCACTGTGGTCTTTTCCAGGTCGGCAACTTCCGGGATAACGGTTTCATATACGGTTGTTTTAGGCTTTGATTTCTGGTACAGGAAAATGAATGTCCCAATGAAGATGGCGGCTACCACTACCAGTAATGTAATTTTCAGATACTTTTTCATCTTGTTTTATATTTTGAATTATTATTTTCTATTCTTGAGTGTGTATTTTTTGTTAATCGATACTATCTTGTCGTCCTTTTTGTGTAGGAGGTGAAGAAAGAACTGTATTTTATTCATCCCTGATAGCTTCTATGGGTCGGATGGCCATTGCCCTGTAAGCGGGTGCCAGTCCGGCGAGTAGCCCCAGAGTCACCAGTAACAGGCAGGTTCCGATGGCCATGCCAAAAGACACTTGGAAGTGAGAATAATGGTCTTTACCGGAGTTGACACCTATTTCCATTAATTGTAAAATCAATACACCAAAAGAGATGCCTGCCATGCCTGCTATGGTAGTCAATACCATACTCTCCGATAAAATCTGTTGTAGAATATCTTTCGGACGGGCGCCAATGGCGCGTCGTATGCCTATTTCGGTAGTTCGCTCCTTTACCGTCACCATCATGATGTTCGATACACCGATGGCACCCGCCAACAGAGTACCCAGCCCTACCATCCAGATCAATACATGGATACCGGTAAACAGATTATCCATCATCGAGAACATGGCTTCCGCATTCAGTTTCATAACCGCCTGTTTATCATCCGGCGATATATAATGTGCTTTTTTAAGGATAGCTTCTATTTCCGGTTCGAGATCGCTCACTTTTTTCCCGGGTTTCACGGTATAACATATCACGTCGATACGTTTTCCCATATTGTAGGCTTGTTGCATTGTGCTGAAAGGTAATACAACGGCTTCAGAAGCCCGCCCTTGGATATTCATGTTTCCTTCGGATACACACATGCCTATCACTTGGTAGTAAATTCCGTCTACTCGTACGTATTTGCCACAAGGGTCTTCGCCCGGATTGAAAAGGCTTTCGTAAACACGTTTGCCGATCACGCAGACTTTACGTCCTTCACGTACGTCTACATCATTAATAAACCTTCCGTAAGCCATATCTTGATTTTCAATCTTGGCGTAGTCCGGATAGAGTCCTTTCACACTGCAGTCGTATTTCTTCTCTCCGAAAATGGCTGTCGAGCCCCAGCGGGCTATCGACGGAGTAATTACATCGATATCTTTTACTTTCTCACGGATTTCTTCCACATCTGAGTTTTCAATATCCCAATAGCGTCCTTTACGGAATCCTTTGTAAGCCTCTCCGGTTTTCTGCGAGGCCATAAATCCTGAGTTGGTGGCAAAGCCTTCGAACTCAGCTTGCATCATATCCTGCATCCCTTGTCCGCCCCCCATCAGGGCTATCAGCATGAAGATACCCCAGAATACTCCGAATGCCGTCAGCAGGCTTCTTGTTTTGTTTCTTGTTATCGTGACGAGGATTTCCTCGCACGTATCCATATCTACTCTCATAATCAATCTGCTCTAAGTGCTTCAATAGGTCTGATACTCACTGCTTTCTTGGCCGGGAAAAAGCCAGCCAGCGTTCCCGCAACAACCAAAGTCAGGGTGGCTTGTATCGCAATGCTGATGTCCACCGTCGGATTCAGGAATACGGTTTCCGAAAACATTCCTACATCTACGGTTTGTTCTCCGGCCACATTATTCATCCATTCGGTAGCTGCGATTCCGGCTACCATTCCAATGTATCCGAACAGTGTTGTGATGGTCACACTCTCCACGATGATCAGCCACAAAATGGATAATGGCTTAGCGCCCAATGCCTTGCGGATACCGAATTCACGTGTCCTTTCTTTTACTGTAATCAGCATGATGTTCGATACACCTACAATGCCACTCAGCAAGGTGAAGATACCGATCACCCAGATAGCTGTGCGCAGGATACCCATAGCGTTTTGCGATTGAAGATAGTTGGTAAAGCGGTTCCATATCCACAGTGCGCTGTTGTCCGATGGGTCGAAACGGTGTTTGGCTCCCATTATTTTACGATAGGCTGCCTCAAATGCTTCGTTCGACTCCATAGTGGCGAGTCCTTTGGTTGTGAAAGTCAGGTTATTCAGTTTATCACCTTTATTGTAAATTACCTGTAGGGTGGAGAAGGGAATATAAGCCTCGCTGCTTCCCTGATCGCCCGGATCGGTGTAAAGCCCCACTACCTGATAAGAGACTCCACCGGCATTCACAAACTTTCCGATAGGTTCTGTTTTGCTTTTTCCGAAAAGGATTTCAGCCGTTTTTGTATGCAGTACAATCACTTTCCGTCGTTCTTTGAGGTCAATGTCATTGATGAACCGTCCATCTGTCGATTTTACGGATTCCACTTCGGTAAAGTTCGGATATACACCTTCCAGTGAAAGATTAACATACTCCTGTCCGTAACTCAGGTTTACATTACTTTGCCATTGACTGGCACCCACACTGATAATATTGTCACTGAAGTGCTCCATGGTGGCATCCAAGTCCTTATTGTCCAACTGGATGCGTCGTCCTTCTTTTAATCCGTCGTAAGGTTTTCCTGTCCATCCCGGATATATTTTTATGGAATTCAGCGCCCGTGACGATGATGACTTCTCAAAAGCATGGATCAATCCGTTTCCAGCTCCCAACAGCACTATTAGCATGAAGATGCCCCATGCTACAGCAAATCCGGTCAGGAACGTACGAAGTTTGTTCCGTTTGATGGTACCATATATTTCTTGCCAAATATCAATCATATCTGTATTTGTTTTTATTTCATGTATCCATCCTTGCCGAATGGTGAGGCATCATGATTCAAGTTCTCTTCAATCCGTTCGATTATACCATCTTTGATATGGATAATTTTATCGGTCTGATTGGCAACTCCACTTTCGTGGGTGACTACGACAATGGTCATTCCAGTCTTGTGCAGGTCCTTCAGGATTTGCATCACCTCTACAGAAGTCTTACTGTCTAATGCACCGGTCGGTTCGTCCGCCAGAATAATCTGAGGCTGTGTAATCAGGGCACGGGCAATGGCTACACGCTGTTTTTGACCGCCGCTCATTTCATTGGGCATGTGATGCGCCCAATCCTTGAGTCCCAGCTTGTCGAGATACTCCATAGCCATAGCATTGCGCTTTTTCCGGCTCACCCCCTGATAAAACAGAGGCAGTGCAACGTTTTCTACTGCATTTTTAAACGAAATCAAGTTGAACGACTGGAATATGAAACCGATCATTCGGTTTCGGTACTCGGCGGATTTAGTTTCGCTCAGGTTCTTAATTAACACGTTGTTGAGGTAATACTCTCCGTCATCGTAATTATCCAATATACCTAATATATTAAGTAAAGTAGATTTGCCGGAACCTGATGCGCCCATGATGGAAACGAATTCCCCCCGTTCGATATTGAGATTGATGCCTTTGAGTACATGGAGGGGGGCCCCGTTGTTGTAGGTTTTGTTGATGTCTTTTAAGTGTATCACAGTTTCATCTATTTAGTTTCAAATTTCTTATGATTTGTTCTATTAGACGCACAGTTGATACAAAAAGTTGCAAACAAAGTGAACTTTTTTAAAAAAAGATTTTGTAGACTCAATCTTCTTTACGTAATTTGTGTGCAATAAACATTTAATATTAACTAACCCTTTAAATAAGAGTATCATGAATTCAAGCATGGAGAAGCCCTATGTGGTGGGTATTGACATTGGCGGAACAAACACTGTCTTTGGAATTGTTGACGCGCGCGGAACTATTATAGCAAGCGGTGCAGTGAAAACTCAAGTATATCCTACAGTAGAAGAATATGCAGATGAAGTATGCAAAAATCTTCTGCCGTTGATCATTGCAAATGGCGGGGTGGATAAAATAAAGGGTATCGGCATTGGCGCTCCTAATGGGAACTATTATACCGGAACCATTGAATTTGCTCCTAACTTGCCTTGGAAAGGTGTATTGCCGTTGGCTTCTATGTTCGAAGAACGCCTGGGTATACCGACTGCGTTGACAAACGATGCGAATGCTGCCGCAGTGGGCGAAATGACTTACGGAGCTGCCCGCGGCATGAAAGATTTTATCATGATTACTCTGGGAACAGGTGTCGGTAGTGGTATCGTTATCAACGGACAGGTGGTTTACGGTCATGACGGTTTTGCAGGCGAACTCGGGCACGTGATTGTTCGTCGTGACGGACGTATCTGTGGTTGCGGACGCAAAGGCTGTCTGGAAACTTACTGCTCGGCTACAGGTGTGGCACGCACTGCACGCGAATTCCTCGCTGCACGTACCGATGCCAGCTTGTTGCGTAATATCCCGGCTGAGAGCATTGTATCGAAAGACGTATACGATGCGGCTGTACAGGGAGATAAACTGGCTCAGGAGATTTTCGAATTTACAGGTAATATTCTGGGTGAAGCATTGGCAGACGCCATTGCTTTCTCGAGCCCTGAAGCTATTATCTTGTTCGGTGGTTTAGCAAAATCGGGTGATTACATTATGAAGCCGATTATGAAGGCCATGGAGGATAACCTTCTGAATATTTACAAAGGTAAAGCTAAATTGCTTGTTTCTGAGTTGAAAGATTCCGATGCTGCTGTGCTGGGTGCCAGTGCATTGGCTTGGGAACTAAAAGACTTGAGAGACTAAGCGCCCTCTTAAAGTGATTATTTAACAGAGAGCTCCGGAATTACTTCCGGAGCTCTTTTTGTCTGTGTGAAGGAGGGACTTCAGAATGTTCTCCAATATCTTTTTGTCAGAAATGTCTTTTTGTATTTTCTATCAGTTTAAAGCGGGCATATTCCGATTTAAGTCAGAGCTTGGTAGGAAAAATGAATTTTGGCCGACTCCCGTCAGATCAAAAAGATGCCTTGCCGAGCTAACTTTTTGTTAGAAGAAAGAAAAATCCTTCCATTTTGCTTTATATGATAGTAAAATTTGTGGTTTGTCTTCGAAATGCTACTTAGAGAACCTCTCTCCAACCGAAGCTAATAAGTGAAAGATAGCTTTGATTTTAGACTATTAATAACCTCTTTGGAAGAAGTTAATGATTTGTTTCGACTTTATTAATAAAAGACTTAGACGTTATTAACAAAAGACTTAGACGAAATTAAT
Source organism: Bacteroides sp. HF-4919 (assembly GCF_018860125.1). Taxonomy (NCBI): domain Bacteria; kingdom Pseudomonadati; phylum Bacteroidota; class Bacteroidia; order Bacteroidales; family Bacteroidaceae; genus Bacteroides; species Bacteroides sp. HF-4919. Next base: position 130,175 of record NZ_JAHKNF010000009.1, on the reverse strand, counting down.
AATCTCTTTCGTCTTTTTTTGCATATATAGTCTCATAATGATCAAATTCTGCATAAATACTCTTTTCTTATTCTTTTTTTATGCACAAAAATCTACAGAAGCTTTTTATTAGAGGAAGGAGTGGTTAGCAAATAGATCGAAAAGAGAATATAGTGGTTTGATTTTATAAAATTTAGTGTCTTTCTGTATTGATGTACAAAAGGGGCTATGGACTACGATGAGCAATATGAAGGCGGTACTAACAAAACACACCCTTATTTTTTACTCTGTTACCCACACAAAATAAAGGGCGAAATTCACATTCCACCCCTTATCAATCAAAATTACAATCTAAGAGTAAGTTATGTCACGACTGGATCACTCACCCGTTTATCCCAGAACAAGTAATGTGCCAAACCAATAACCACCTAATTATCAGTATATATACAAATTCACAAGATGTTCAGCAATGGACATTTCACTTACATTAGCGGACATTTCATTTCAGAAAAAAAGAAAATACATACCTTGCTCATCCTCTTTTGCTTTTTTTTCATGCCTTGCAGTATTTTTGGTTTGCTAAATCATATGTTCACGATGAGCAGGTATCAGAAAAACGGAATGTCCGGAAAGTATAACCTCCGGAATGAAATCGTGGAAGAAAACGGGCAAGGACAATCCTACTCCGGGTATCTACGAAAAGCGTTGCATGACTATCCAAAACCTGATGGCAAAACGCCAAAGTAGGGACCGGACATGCCGGCACACGCGACTGGACAAGTTACCGATGGAACCAAAAACCGATTCAGGAATGCCATCGGACCGGACAAACCGGTATACCTTCTTCACCGGTGAGAAACAAGAGGGTGGACAGCCCATAAAGACAAATTGTAGTGAAAGTCAAGGTTACGGACTACTTACATTATCTTCAGAAGCCGGCAAGTTCTCTCTTCACAATCCAGTATCCGACCCTGGACTCCGAAATACCCGGCTTCACTTTATGATTACATATCAGTTCGTCATCCATTATGGCAGACTCCAGATAATAAAAGCAACAAGAATCGTCTCCATCCAGCCTCCGAGCCAGTTCTATGATATGCGTGGATATCAGGAAACGGCTGTGAATTTTCCCCCTGAGCACTTCGGTCACGGCTACCGATGCTTCAAAAGCATCCCGTGCATTGGTCCCCCTGAACAATTCGTCGAACAGCACAAAACAATGGTTACCTTCATTAATCTGTTGCAACACCTCTTTCACCCGCAGTACTTCCGCATAAAAATGACTGCGCCCATCCCTTAACGAATCCGGAAGATTGATAGAAGTAAAAATACCATCAAACACCGGACAGACCATAGAAGAAGCAGGCACCGGAAATCCGGCATGAGCCAGCCATACGGCGGACGCTATCGCTTTCAAGGTCGTGGATTTACCGGCCATATTTGATCCTGTAAAAATACAGATATTCCCATTCTCCATATCCCAGTCGTTCTTCACCGCATCTTTCACCTGAGGATGGTAAAAGTCACGAAGCACAAATTTGCCATCGGTCGTAAACGTAGGAAAACACCATCCTTTCGCAACAGCCGTACGGTGCATGGTACGGATGGCATCCAATTGATATACAATCGAAAGAAGATCAGCAATGGTATGGTTGCGCCGATAGCGGAAAATATAATCCAGTCGGTCAGTCCGATAAAAACCGTCCTCCTGTCCGCAGGATTCTACCATTTTGCCCAACTCCGTAGCCTGATAAGTCTCCAGGACAGTAGCTACCATGCTGCGGATTAACCGGGGAGAAAGTTCGGTCACATGATCCGCAAAAATCTTCAGTTCCAGCAAAACATTTTCAAGCAACTTTGTTCCTCTCTGAATGATATAGCGTTCGGGAGTACTTCTGAACACCCTGAAAGCACGTGATAAAACAGATTCCAGATAAGTAACCCTTGTCGGACGGTCTCCCTGACTAAGATAAAACTCTATAAAATCCAACTCTTCCCGACAAATACGTATTTCGGGGAAGTCCGGACACCGGATTGCCTCCTGCCTTTCATGCAGCATCTGCCAATCGGATATGGGATGGGTTACCCAATCTTCCAAGCACCTCTTTCCTCCGTCACTTTCCGTCATGTCAAAGAGCGAGAAAAGAGTTTTCTCTCCGTACGTACTCTCCATCACTCCTAAGTCATTGAGAGTCTGTCTATCTGTTCGTAGTTGTTTCACGGTATCTCATATGATCGATTTCTCAAAGATAGAATATTTTTCCGGAAAGAGCATCATCCATCCTCCCGGAATTGTATAACTTTGCAGCCGATAAATCCGTAGTTTACATATCATAATGGGAAAATATCGTACGAAAGGGAGCATCGCTCTCATCATTACAGGAAGTGTCCTGATCCTTGTTCTGACAGGTTTATATTGGGGACGCAACGGAATTCTCTGCCGAATGGTTGGCAAGCGGATACTGCGCACCGAACAAAAATACGGATTATCCATCCGCTACGATGCCTTGCGAATGAAAGGGCTGAACGAAATCGAGCTGAGCAATCTTTCCGTAGTCCCTGACAAGCGGGACACCCTCCTCACCCTGCATGCCCTGAACATGCGCCTCAGCTTCTGGAAACTGCTACGCGGAAAGATCGAAGTACGCAACGTAACCGCCGACCGGCTGAAAGTTTCATTCATCAAAGCAGACAGCACAGCAAATTATGACTTCCTCTTCCTGAAAAAGGAACAGGAGGTACCGGCCGGTTCGGCACAAGCCGACTATGCCCACAGAGTGAACAGGATACTGAACCTGCTCTATGGTTTCTTACCCGAAAACGGAACACTGCGTCAAGTCGACGTCAGCGAACGGAAAGACCGTAACTTCGTAGCTATCCGCATCCCGCAATTAAGCATACGGCAAAACCATTTCAACTCCGATATCGAAGTACAGGAAGATTCGGTAAGCCAACATTGGACCACCTGTGGAGAGGTAAACCGAAGCCACCACACGCTAAAAGCCGAACTTTATGCACAGCATAAAGAGAAAATCGCCCTCCCCTATCTCAAACGCCGTTTCGGTGCGGACATTCGCTTGGATACCCTTACCTATAGCCTGACTGAATCGGAAGGAAACAGCGGTCAGATTATACTGACAGGACAAGCAGCAGTCAACGGACTTGAAGTGTATCACAAAGCTCTTTCCCCTCAAACAGTCAATCTGGACCGCGGACAAATATCCTACCGGGTGCTTGTGGGTAAAGAGTTCGCCGAACTGGACAGCACAACCTTGGTGCAATTCAACCAGATGCAGCTTCATCCTTATCTGAAAGCTGAGAAGAGAGAACACCAATGGCACTTCACAGCAGCTTTAAACAAGTCCTGGTTTCCGGCAAACGAACTTTTCGGCTCACTCCCCAAAGGACTATTCAGCAATCTGGAAGGGATAAAGACGGACGGCGAACTGTCCTATCATTTCTTGCTGGATGTGGACTTTGCCCTACCGGACAGCCTGAAGCTGGAATCGGAACTAAAAGAGAGAAACTTCCGCATCGTGAAATACGGAGCCACAGACCTTGGTAAAATGTCGGAAGAGTTTATCTATACGGCTTACGAAAACGGACAGCCGGTACGCACTTTCCCCATAGGCCCCTCTTGGGAACATTTCACGCCACTGGACAGCATCTCTCCACTATTGCAAATGTCTGTGATGCAAAGTGAAGACGGAGCTTTCTACTATCACCGGGGCTTTCTTCCCGATGCCATGCGTGAAGCATTGATACAAGACCTGAAAGTGAAACGTTTTGCCCGTGGGGGAAGTACTATCACCATGCAGCTGGTAAAAAACGTATTCCTGAACCGGAACAAAAACATAGCCCGGAAACTGGAAGAAGCCCTGATCGTCTGGCTGATAGAAACGGAACGTCTCACTTCCAAAGACAGGATGTACGAAGTATATCTGAACATAGTGGAATGGGGGCCGCTTGTCTACGGAGCACAGGAGGCTGCTGCCTACTACTTTAAAAAACGCCCGTCTCAACTGACAGCCGAGGAGTCCATCTTCCTGGCATCCATCATTCCGAAGCCCAAGCATTTCCGAAATTCGTTCACCGGTGACATGAAACTGAAAGAAAACCTGGAAGGCTATTATCGATTGATAGCCGAACGACTGGCAAAAAAGGGAGTTATCAGCGAAGCGGCGGCGGACAGTATCCGCCCGGAGATAAATGTGACCGGCGAAGCAAGGAAAGACTTGGAGAGAGACAGCATACAGTAATTTATCAGATACCAAAAGCAGAATAGGGGGGAAACTCACCACAGAGGACACAGAGTGAATTTTAAGTCATTGATTAGTAAAGTTGTTAATCTGTGATAATCTATGTGGTGAAAAGGCTTTTGACACATCCCCATCCTAACTGATTTATCTGCTAAGAGAGCATTTACCGACACAGAACCGTTATTTCTTTGTTAAGTCCCCCTATACAAAGGGTATTCAGCAAACAATTCCACCGCAAAAAGTGTTTCATTGTACATTTTTTAGCCGTTTGCTATGGTAATTCAAAAATTATCACCATCTTTGTGGTGAACTATTATCAATTTTTTGTTGGCGAAACTAAGAGATACATCTCTTTGTTTTAAACTGGCTACGGGCGTATTACATGTATATGTCCGTAGCTTCAGGATAAAGACGGCTCTGCCCCCGTGTCTAATTCCGTAATGGGTTAGCATATGTTATTTCTTTGTTTCGCATCGAAATTGATATAGTTCAGCGGGTCAGCAGGGCCGTTCATTTTTCCCTGCCCGATATACGTTTGAGCTATGGGCAAACAATCTACTATCAAAATCTTGTCTTTCCACCGGCGCAGAACCAACGCAAACGGTTGGTATCGGTTGGATTTTATTTTTCAGCGAGGTAAAAAGATTCTGCATTATACACTCTCTACGCGGGATTATGAATATTCAGAGTGTTTCTGTTCACCTTCCCATATAGAACGTGCAGACATGATTGTCTTTGTAGCCGAACTTCTTTTAGAAATTCATAAAGTGAAATATTCGTGCCTGAAACGTACACCAAGCCAGGCGTATGCCACTTCCAAATATATATCCCGGATCAATCAAATATGCAAAAAGAACCATTATCACAAAACGCCTGTCATTATAGACGGGCTATAGTACTTTGATCTTTCATAATAAATTCTCTTTTATAATTGACTTTAAATCTAAATCCGACTCACCAAACCAGTTAACTCGTCGAACCGCTGCCACTCTACCCCCCGGAGGACAGCGGTTCTTTTTCTTTCATTTAACCAGTTCACATGAATCGTTTCTCTATTCTATTTCATATTTAATCATCTAATTATCAATATTTAATCATCCATGTCGGTATCTTTATCTCGTCCCGTATACCTGGGCTTATAAGCCCAGGTATACGGACTCATGGGCACGTGTACCCGGGCTCATGGGCACGCCTGCCCGAAACCGGATGCAGATTGCACCATTTCCGGTTAAACAACAAGGGAAAACGAAATGCTTTAAGAGGTGTATTTGCTTAAGCAAGGCGTATCTTTCGGCTGATGACCAGCATTTTACGCCTTACTTTTGCCTTAAAACAGTAGGTGGAAGATGGAAGATACGGGTGGAAGATAAAGGACTGAAAAATGCGATCTTCCACCCGGATATCTCTTTGATTATCAGAATAATAAACGCAAAAAGGTGGAAGGTGGAAGATGGAAGATCGAAATGCAGACAAATAAAATTCGTCGAACTGACGTTATTTATCCCGGCTCCCTCTTTCCGACGAGCGGGAAGAAGAACTACGGCTACTGCCTGAAGCAGAATTTCCACTGCCGCGTCTGCTTGAAGAAGAACGCTCAGAGACTGAACTTCGGGTGCCATTATTACTCTTCACCCTCTCCTGGCTCCGGCTACTACTGCGTCTGCTATCCGTACGTTCAGGAGTCACCCTATTGGGAGTTGCTGAACTCCTCGGAGTCACCCTGTTTTTATCTCGTGAGGCAGAACTTTCCCTCCGCACATCATTCCTCCGCACATCATCTCTCCGTGCCGAATTAGGACGTATAGCTACCGTACCGAAATCGGAACGACGGTGCGTGTTATAATTCCGGTGATCTCTTATGCTGTGGGAACCGGAATAGAAATCATGCCGGTAACGTCCGCGATAATAGCTGTTGTGATAGTGCGTACGATAGTGTCCGCCGCAATAACTGCTATAGTGGTAAGGCTTTCCGAAATAGAAGTGGTTATGGTTTGTATACCGGATATAGACCCGGAAGCTCCAGCCTCCGCCATTGGCGTAAATCGGGCGATAGAAATAATCTACCCCTATAAAACGCCGATATTGTGAAGCAGTCAGCACCCATCGTAAGTCATCGTTACGAATATCCAACGTGCGATAGTATTTATCGAGCGCCCACTCTTCTCCCCGCATCACATCGTCCATCAGATAACGGATGGAGTAAACAAAATCATAATTGATTTCGTATACATCATTATATTGTCCCGTACTCAGGTTCAATTCATAGGCCATCTTGTCGGTAAGGAAACGAGTCTCCTTACGAATGCGGCTATTACTCATGGCAGCCATGCTCACACTACTTACAGCAGTGATTCCGATGGCCAGAAAGAATATCAGTACTCGTTTCTTCATATCTCAAGTCTATTTAGTTCTATTATAATTCTTCACAAAATCCTTCACAGTACTTTGATTCGACAGGAAGTCCAGTTCATCTACTGCTATGGAGAAGTTATCTTTATCCACTACACTCGGGTAAAGTATCTTCAGCACCTTAGTGCGGTCATCATCAAAGCTATAAAGTTTTATCAGTCTACGGCATTGCTCTGAAGTAAACCCGGTAGAACTCGCTGCTTTTTCGATAAAGTCCGTCCTGTCCGAGTCGAATGTTTTACTCTTTGCATCATTCAGGAAGCGGGCAAATTCATCATTTCTCATTGCCCTGTAGCTATAGGAATGCCCCACTTCCGAAGCGGAAACTGTACCGCCAATACCTAAAGAGAAAGATGGAGCGGGAGGAACAGTGGGTGCACCGTCCTTGAACGAATCCAGCCCTATGACACGGTTGTCTATAAAGTTAACGCAAATCACCGAAGGCCCTGCTTTGGAAAGGTACCCGCGATATTCCCACTCTTCCATGCCACCATCAAAGCGTCTGTAGTTCGGTTCTCCAAGAATGGTTTTCACCTCTTGTTGCGTCATTCCTTTCTGAATACCCATCAGTTGGCTGTTCCTGAAATCTGCCAACAGGCTGGCACAACTACTCATGACAACGAGCAAGAGTAGTATTGCTGAAACATGTATCTTTTTCATAATTTATATAGGTTTTAGTTACGTTGACTATGGTATTTTCTCACAAATTCGTTCATCTTATTTTTATCGGACTGAAAGGTCAGACTCTCAATAACCAGATAAAAATTCGGTTTATCAACAATCCGCGGATACATGGCCTGCATCAGCTTTATTTTTTCACTGTCGAAACTGAACAATTTAACCAACTGGAGGCATTGATCGGAAGTAAAGCCGGTAGAGACAAGCGTAGTCTCGATCAGTTTATTGCGGTCAGAATCGAAAGGCTTATCTTTCACTGTTCTCAGAAAGCGGTCGAACTCTGCACGGTTCATCACCACATCATATCCGTATCCGGGACGCCCCTCTCTACCTACCCGGATATCCCGTATGTTCATACCGGGATTTGACACCCATTCCTGAAACAACAAATCTCCTTTTACACTCTGTCCGGTGCGCGGGATATAGCGCGCGGCATATACCTCTATGCGGTGTCTGCCCGAATAGTTGGCTATGAAGCAAGTCTCTGTCGGCGTGCATATCTGTTCGCCATCCATAAAGACAAGAATCGCCTCACCTGCACTCTGGATATTTATTCCGCTGATTCTTCCGGCTTGTGCCATAAATGCAGCGAACAAGAAACAAAGGGTTATGATTACTTTTCGCATATCGTTTAGTTTTTATTGTTTTTAATATCACAAAAATAGGGTGAGGAAACTCCCCACCCTAATGATTCTGTCTATTCATACGTAGGGTTTTCCCTATTCAGTTTAGGGACGAACCAACTCGATTCCGTCTTCGTGGAGCAGGATCAGACGTTTCTTATATAAGTCGCCAACGGCTTTCTTGAATGTCTTCTTACTGACACCGAAAACATCGTAAATCTCTTCGGCGGGGCTCTTGTCATTCAATCCGATCCGTCCGCCGTGGTCTGCAATATAGTGGTAAAGTGTTTTTGAGAAATCATCAACTTTCTCAAAACCCGGTTTCTGGAGAATCAGGTCTATCTTGCCGTCTTCGCGTACCTGCTTAATATATGCTTTCAGCGTATCGCCCGTATGTAAGGTCTGAAAGATCTCACTATCATACAGCAAACCACTGTACATATTCTCAATGATCGCCTTAAACCCAAGGTCCGTCTTCTGCCAGATAAGTATGTTCACCTCTTCGCCCGGCTGATAAGGAGCTTTCTCTTTGGACAAATAGCGGTCTACCTTGGCTGAAGCTACGATGCGGAAACTTTCATCATCAATATGGGCATGGATGATGTATTTATTCCCTACCTGCATCTTCATCTTCTGCTCGCTGAAAGGAACAAACAAATCTTTCATCAACCCCCAGTTAAGAAAAGCTCCGAACTGGTTGACCCACGATACTTCCAGACAGGCAAACTCCCCTACTTGTACCAAAGGTGTCAATGTAGTGGCTATTAACCGTTCTTCATTATCCAGATAAAGGAAGACGTTCAACCAGTCTCCCACCTTACAATCTTCGGGTACATAGCGGGTGGGCAACAGGATTTCTCCCTCTTCTCCGCCATCCAGATACATACCGAAATCGACCTGCTTGACTACCTCAAGCTGGTTGAATTTTCCTAATTCAATGCTCATAATCTTCATTCTGTTTACTGCAAAGATAAATAAAAAACAGACGTAAGAATGATTAGCCGCCGAAAAACATATTGCCGCATCTGCTTGTTATCATTGGCAAATGATAACTTTTCATTATAGCGCAAAACTTTTTTCGATAAACAACCTGCACATAAACAAGTTATCTTTGCATCGGAAACAAAAAAACAAAGCAATTGTCGAATTAAAAAAGATATAAATTATGGAATTCTTAACCAACGAAAAACTTACGATTGTAGGAGCTGCCGGAATGATTGGCTCTAACATGGCACAGACTGCCTTAATGATGAAACTGACTCCGAACATCTGCCTGTACGACCCCTATGCACCCGCTTTGGAAGGTGTGGCCGAAGAGTTGTATCACTGCGCGTTCGAGGGGGTAAACCTGACCTACACTTCAGATATCAAAGAAGCTTTGTCGGGAGCCAAATACATTGTGTCATCCGGTGGTGCTGCCCGTAAAGCAGGCATGACCCGTGAAGACTTGTTGAAAGGTAACGCAGAAATCGCAGCCCAGTTTGGTAAAGATATCCGCCAGTATTGCCCGGATGTGAAACATGTGGTCGTAGTGTTCAATCCTGCCGATATCACCGGACTGATTGTACTGCTCTATGCCGGCTTGAAACCGTCACAGGTATCCACACTGGCCGCTCTGGACAGCACCCGCCTGCAAAACGAACTGGTGAAGTACCTCCATATCCCCGCATCCGAAATTGTAAACTGCCGTACATATGGCGGGCACGGAGAACAGATGGCCGTATTTGCTTCTACCACTAAAGTACAAGGTGAAGCGCTGACCAAGATCATCGATACTCCACGCATGCCTATGCAGGATTGGGAAGATCTGAAAGTACGCGTTATTCAAGGTGGAAAACACATCATTGATCTGCGCGGACGCTCTTCATTCCAAAGCCCGGCTTATCTGTCTATCGAAATGATTGCGGCAGCCATGGGCGGACAACCTTTCCGCTGGCCGGCAGGCACTTATGTATCTGACAAGAAGTTCGACCACATCCTGATGGCAATGGAAACTTCCATCACCAAAGAAGGCGTTAGCTATAAAGAAGTACAAGGTACTCCTGAAGAGCAGAAAGAAATGGAAGAGAGCTACGCTCACTTATGCAAACTGCGTGATGAAGTGATAGCTATGGGTATCCTTCCGGAAATCAATAAATGGCACGAGCTGAACAAGCATATAAATTGATGACATCATACAAAGTTTAATTAGTTGGAATACTGCCTGTCTGCCATATGCGGATGGGCAGTATTTTTAGTTTTATCCGGAAAACATAGAGTTGGGCGACCGCCTCAGTAACACTGATAACCAACAGATTATATTTACCTGAATTTCCCCTTTCTATGTAAAACCATTTACCCCGGCATGTAAAAGCATTTACCTCGGTATGTAAAAGCATTTACCTCGGTATGTAAAGCCATTTACCCCGGTACGTAAAAGCATTTACCCCGGTATGTAAACGGAACCGGCATTCGACGTGACAGATGCCCGCCCATAGGGTACGCACTCCAATGACGCATTCTCCGAATAGAGCTATTTCCCTTTCTCTATATCAACTCCCGTCCCTGCGGGACAGAGAGCTGAAAAGCCTTACTTTTGTTTACTGTCATCGGCCGCCTCCAACTGCTTGTAATATTCTTCTTTCTCTTTATTCTTCTTCTGAATCAGACTAGTGACATAAACAGTAAAAATCGGGAACATCATCATACCCAGTGCAGCCAGCAGCACCGAGAGTACACGTCCCGTCACGGTGACGGCAATGATGTTGGAACCAACCGTAGTCACATCCATAAATGCCCACCAGAGCGCATCTCCGTAACCGGTCACCAGCGGGTTGACTTTATGCTCAAGCACAAAGAAAGCCAGACTGGAAAAATAGACAGTGGCAAGCAGCATAGTCAAATAAGAGACAAACAGACCGGAAGCCTTATTATAAGTGAGCCAACCTACCACAATGGCCATCGCATACCCCCCCCGTACTAAGGGAACGAAACGAATCATATAAGTCACTTCGGGAGAGAAAGTCCATCCCATATACGATATAATATTCTGGTAGGGTATCGCCACCAGCAGGAAAATGAAGTGTGTACTGAGATAGTGCCATTTGTTTTTCGAAAGAAACAATTCGAGAATAAAGTCGAACAGGAACAAGACACAAATCCACAACTGGACTTTCATATATACCGACTGAGTATAAAAAGGGATGCCCTTGAATGTATCAATCGAAATACTGATGACCAGAAAAAGAGAAAGCAGCAGGATGATGACATGCAGAATGCCGTAGATCCCTTTCTTCCGTAAAGAAAAATCAGAAAGAGCCATTTTCATAAGCACTGATATTTTATGGGTTATTTTTAATTATGCAAAAGGAACAAGAGTCATACACGATTTGTTTGATATCGAATCAAGATCAGGAGAAAAACCGGTTTTCTCACTCTTGGCCGATGTTAATTAACCAAGTTTGACGTTAGTAAACTGAAACATCTTACGTTAAACGTTGTTATAGACACTGACTTAAAAATATTTTTCACTTAAAACCTTAACTTATGGCAAATATTAAACAAGCAGTGAAACTAGGGGTATTCACCCTGGCGATCATGAACGTAACGGCAGTAGTATCCCTACGTGGACTTCCTGCCGAGGCCGTATATGGAATGAGTTCGGCCTTCTATTATCTTTTCGCAGCTATCGTATTCCTTATTCCGACATCACTCGTTGCGGCGGAATTGGCTGCCATGTTCCAAGACAAACAAGGTGGTGTGTTCCGTTGGGTAGGCGAAGCATACGGAAAAAAATTAGGATTCCTTGCCATCTGGTTACAATGGATTGAAAGTACCATCTGGTATCCTACAGTGCTCACCTTTGGTGCTGTTTCCATAGCTTTTATCGGAACGAATGACGCACACGATATGACGTTAGCCAGCAATAAGATTTACACCTTAATCGTTGTTTTAATCATCTATTGGTTAGCCACATTCATCTCTCTCAAGGGTATGGGATGGGTTGGTAAAGTAGCGAAAGTTGGCGGACTTGTAGGAACTATTATTCCTGCAGCTCTTTTAATTATTCTCGGCATCGCTTATTTAGCAACAGGAGGACATTCCAATTTGGATTTCCACAGCAGTTTTTTCCCGGATCTCACAAACTTTGATAATGTTGTACTGGCTGCCAGTATCTTCTTGTTTTATGCCGGAATGGAGATGGGCGGCATTCATGTGAAAGACATGCAAAACCCTTCAAAGAACTATCCTAAGGCCGTATTCATCGGTGCTTTGATCACAGTTATTATCTTCGTTTTAGGAACTTTCTCACTGGGTATCATCATCCCGGCAAAAGACATTAACCTGACACAGAGTTTACTTGTAGGTTTCGATAATTACTTCAGATATATCCATGCCTCCTGGTTATCACCAATCATCGCCATCGCCCTTGCATTTGGTGTGTTGGCAGGTGTATTGACATGGGTTGCCGGTCCGTCAAAAGGTATCTTTGCCGTAGGTAAGGCCGGTTATATGCCCCCGTTCTTCCAGAAGACCAACAAACTGGGTGTACAGAAAAACATTCTGTTCGTTCAGGGTGGTGCTGTTACCGTATTGAGCCTTTTGTTTGTGGTTATGCCTTCCGTACAGAGTTTCTATCAGATTTTGTCACAGTTGACAGTTATTCTTTATCTGGTGATGTACTTGCTTATGTTCTCCGGCGCCATCTATCTGCGCTATAACATGAAGAAGGCCAACCGTCCGTTCCGTATCGGTAAGAAGGGTAATAGTTTAATGTGGATTGTAGGCGGCCTGGGCTTCCTTGGCTCATTGCTGGCATTCATCCTCAGCTTCATTCCGCCCAGCCAAATCTCTACCGGCAGCAACACTGTATGGTTCTCAGTATTGATCATCGGCGCACTGATCGTAGTGATTGCTCCGTTCATCATCTACGCAGCAAAGAAACCATCATGGGCCGACCCCAACAGTACTTTTGAACCCTTCCACTGGGAAGCACAAGCCAAACCACAAGCAGCTCCCGTTACTGCAACAGTATCCGGTCCGGCTGTAAGCGGTGCTAACACTTCTACCAATACTACTTCTGCACCGTCAGCAGGTTCTGCTCCTTCTGATAAGGACACTCCGCAAAAGTAAAGTTAAAAGGAAATATCTATCTACCTGAATGAAAGAGGTTGTATCCGGAGATTTAATCTAAATTCTACCGGATACAACCTCTTATTTCTTTGGAGAAACCATTCAGGATGTCAAAGGAAGAGTAAACCTTTATTTTACTAAAAATGACTACATTTAAAAAAAACTTTCCTCCTAATAATACAGATGGCAAGTTATGTCCCCAATTAACGCCCTGTCCTATGTATAGAAACGTATCAATTAATGTCATTTTCATCAGAAATGTATATTATATCCATCTTAAAGTCCGGAAGAGAAAGATGCTCTTCACCTCGTTTGAGCAAATATTTTATATTTTCTTTGCCAAACTATTGCAGTATTAAAAATTATACCTATCTTTGCACCCGCAATCACAAAGGTGCCATAGCTCAGTTGGTAGAGCAAAGGACTGAAAATCCTTGTGTCCCCGGTTCGATTCCTGGTGGCACCACTTTGCAGATAGCGGAATGTAGCGCAGTTGGTAGCGCACTACGTTCGGGACGTAGGGGTCGGGCGTTCGAGTCGCCTCATTCCGACATTCGCATAGACAAGCCGTTCAAATTGAGCGGCTTGTCTGTTTTTTTAAAGGAATAATTGAATTATATTAAAAACAACAGTTTTCCTAATCTTCCTTTCCATACAACTATCCACCTCCCAATCAGTTCTGATTCCATAGAAATATATCTTCACCTTATTTATATATCGCTTCTAATCAGAATTCAGCAATTCATAAAAACTACATAACCATTCAAGCATAGATATATTCATGCTACTATTTCTGCATATTTCTACAACACATGCTATGTTTATGTATAAAAAGAGTAAAAAAACAGCCTTTTATGCATACTATTTCCAAATTATTGCATACTTTTGCGCCATTCTTAGAATAATTATACAAGATGAAGAAGAAAGCAAACCGGTTAGATGCCATAAAAATGATTATCTCCAGTAAAGAAGTAGGTTCACAAGAAGAACTCTTGCAAGAATTAGGACAGGAAGGATTCGAACTGACACAAGCCACTCTTTCACGTGACCTGAAACAACTGAAAGTAGCCAAAGCTGCCAGCATGAATGGCAAATATGTATATGTATTGCCCAATGACATCATGTACAAACGGGTTGGCGACCAAAGTGCCAGTGAAATGTTAATGAATAACGGATTCATCTCCCTTCAGTTCTCCGGAAATATTGCAGTAATCAAAACCCGCCCCGGATACGCGAGCAGCATGGCTTACGACATTGATAACCGTGAGTCGGATACCATTCTGGGAACGATTGCCGGAGACGATACCATCATGCTGGTGCTGCGCGAAGGAGTGACTCCCACTGCCGTACGAAGTTTCTTGTCTCTCATTATTCCGAATATCAACTAACTAACAACAATTATACTCTACACTAAATCAAAAATGGACACTCAACAAATAGATGTTATGGTAGCCGACGCCTCGCATGAGGTTTACGTTGACACTATTTTGGAGACAATCAGAAACGCAGCAAAAGTACGCGGAACCGGAATAGCAGAACGTACACATGAGTACGTAGCCACCAAAATGAAAGAAGGAAAAGCAATCATAGCCCTCAGTGGAGATGTGTTTGCCGGATTTACTTATATTGAATCATGGGGAAACAAACAATACGTTGCTACATCGGGATTGATTGTACATCCCGACTTCCGGGGATTAGGATTGGCCAAACGTATCAAACAGGCCTCTTTTCAGTTGGCTCGTTTACGATGGCCGAGAGCTAAAATATTCAGTTTGACCAGTGGTGCGGCCGTGATGAAAATGAACACGGAACTGGGATATGTACCGGTCACATTTAATGAACTGACCGATGACGAAGCTTTCTGGAAAGGATGTGAAGGTTGCACTAACCATGAAATCCTGGTGGCAAAGAATCGTAAATTCTGTATTTGCACCGCCATGCTATATGATCCGGCAGATCCGCATAACATTAAAAAGGAACAAGAAAGAAATAACATTTAAAAAATACAGCACTATGGAACAGAAAAAGAAAGTAGTGGTTGCATTCAGCGGAGGTCTCGATACCTCGTTCACTGTAATGTACCTGGCTAAGGAAAAAGGATATGAAGTGTACGCTGCATGCGCCAACACAGGCGGTTTCAGCGAAGAACAACTGAAGCAGAACGAAGAGAATGCCTACAAACTGGGTGCTGTGAAATATGTCACCCTCGATGTCACTCAGGAATACTACGAAAAGAGTTTGAAATACATGATATTCGGCAACGTACTGCGTAATGGCACTTACCCGATTTCTGTTAGCTCCGAACGCATCTTCCAGGCACTGGCCATTGCACGTTATGCCAAGGAGATTGGTGCAGAAGCCATTGCACATGGTTCTACCGGAGCAGGAAACGACCAGATTCGCTTTGACATGACTTTCCTTGTCATGACTCCAGGTGTAGAAATCATTACGCTGACTCGTGATATGGTCCTAAGTCGTCAGGAGGAAATCGATTACCTGAACAAAAATGGTTTCGAAGCCGACTTTACGAAGCTGAAATACTCTTATAACGTCGGATTATGGGGTACTTCCATCTGTGGAGGAGAAATTCTGGACAGCGCACAGGGATTGCCCGAAACAGCTTATCTGAAACAAGTCACCAAAGAAGGTAGCGAACTACTGCGTCTTGAATTTAAAAACGGTGAGCTTCATGCTGTAAACGGTGAAGTCTTTGAAGACAAGATTGCAGCCATCCAGAAGGTGGAAGAAATAGGTGCAGCTTACGGTATTGGTCGTGATATGCACGTAGGAGATACCATCATCGGCATTAAGGGACGTGTTGGATTTGAAGCAGCTGCCCCGATGCTTATCATCGGCGCACACCGGTTCCTCGAAAAATATACGCTGAGCAAATGGCAACAATATTGGAAAGACCAAGTAGCCAACTGGTATGGCATGTTCCTTCACGAAAGCCAGTATCTGGAACCGGTAATGCGTGATATTGAAGCAATGCTACAGGAATCTCAGCGCAATGTAAACGGTACTGCAATCCTTGAACTCCGCCCCTTGTCATTCTCCACCGTTGGTGTAGAGTCACAAGACGATCTGGTAAAAACCAAATTTGGTGAATATGGAGAAATGCAAAAGGGTTGGACAGCCGAAGACGCTAAAGGCTTCATCAAAGTAACTTCTACCCCGCTACGTGTTTACTATGCTAACCATAAAGACGAAGAAGTATGATAAAAGCAGGAATAATTGGCGGAGCAGGATACACGGCAGGCGAACTTATCCGCCTGCTTATCAACCATCCCGAAACCGAAATCATATTCGTTAACAGTACCAGTAATGCCGGAAACAAAATTACCGATGTGCATGAAGGACTTTACGGAGAGTGCGATCTGGTCTTTACCGACGAACTCCCGTTAGAAGACATCGATGTGCTTTTCTTCTGTACCGCCCATGGAGATACAAAGAAATTTATAGAAAGTCACAACATTCCGGAGGATCTGAAAATCATTGATTTATCAATGGACTACCGCATTGCTTCACCGGATCATGACTTTATTTATGGCCTGCCGGAATTAAATCGCCGTGCAACCTGCACAGCAAAACATGTAGCCAATCCGGGATGCTTTGCTACTTGTATCCAATTAGGATTACTTCCATTGGCAAAACATCTGATGCTAAACGGAGATGTAATGGTAAACGCTATTACAGGAAGCACAGGAGCAGGAGTAAAACCTGGAGCCACCAGTCATTTCAGTTGGCGAAACAATAATATGAGCGTGTACAAAGCTTTTGAACACCAACACGTTCCCGAAATCAGGCAATCACTGAAACAATTACAGAATAGTTTTGATTCAGAAATTGACTTCATCCCTTACCGGGGTGATTTTCCCCGCGGTATTTTTGCTACTTTAGTCGTAAAAACAAAGGTAGCATTAGAGGAAATTGTACGCATGTATGAGGAATATTATTCCAAAGACTCGTTTGTACACATCGTAGACAAAAACATAGACCTGAAACAGGTAGTAAATACCAATAAATGTCTGATTCACCTGGAAAAACACGGTGATAAACTATTGATCATTTCTTGTATTGACAATCTGTTGAAAGGTGCATCCGGGCAGGCAGTCCATAACATGAACCTGATGTTTAATCTGGAGGAGACGGTAGGCCTGCGCCTTAAACCCTCTGCATTCTAAAAAGCAATGAACCTATTTGACGTATATCCCCTTTTTGATATAAACATAGTAAAAGGAAAAGGTTGTCACGTTTGGGATGAAAACGGCACGGAATATCTGGATCTCTACGGAGGACATGCTGTCATCTCGATCGGACATGCTCACCCGCATTATGTTGACATGATTAGCAAGCAAGTGGCAACACTGGGCTTCTATTCAAATTCTGTAATCAACAAGTTACAGCAACAGGTAGCCGAACGTCTTGGAAAACTATCCGGATATGAAGATTACTCCCTATTCCTGATCAACAGTGGTGCCGAAGCAAATGAAAATGCACTGAAATTGGCCTCGTTCCATAACGGACGGACCAAAGTAATATCTTTCGGCAAAGCTTTTCACGGGCGTACTTCGCTGGCGGTAGAAGCTACAGATAATCCTAAGATTATAGCTCCGATCAATGCCAACGGGCATATAACCTACCTTCCGCTAAACGATACGGAGACGATGAAAGCCGAACTGGCAAAAGGAGATGTTTGTGCTGTCATTATTGAAGGCATACAAGGAGTAGGCGGTATCAAAATACCAACAACCGAATTCCTGCAGGAACTCCGTAAAGCCTGCACTGACAACGGCACAATCCTGATCTTGGACGAGATACAAAGCGGTTACGGACGTAGTGGCAAATTCTTTGCCCACCAGTATGCCGGAATCAAACCTGACATAATCACTGTTGCCAAAGGCATTGGAAACGGATTTCCAATGGCAGGGGTACTGATCAGCCCGATATTCACACCGGTATATGGCATGCTCGGGACTACTTTTGGTGGCAATCATCTGGCTTGCTCCGCTGCACTGGCAGTAATGGATGTCATTGAACAGGAAAAGTTGGTAGAAAATGCAGCCGACATCGGTACCTATCTGTTAGAAGAATTGAAAAAATTCAGAGAAATCAAAGAAGTTCGCGGATGCGGACTTATGATCGGAATGGAGTTCGACCAACCGGTAAAGGAAATCCGCAACCGCCTGATTCACGAACAAAAAGTATTTACCGGTGCCAGTGGTACGAATGTAATCCGTTTGCTACCTCCTCTCTGCCTCAGCAAGGCAGAAGCCGATGAATTCCTTGTCCGGCTAAGAAAAGTACTCGGTTAATAATCAGCATCCTTATAAGGAAAGTGAAAAAGTGAAAATACCTGCCACGTTTGCTCGTATTTTCACTTTTTACTTATACCTTTGTCAGAAACAGACTAAATAATTATAAAATATGAAAGTAGCTATCATTGGTGCAGGAAATATGGGAGGCTCCATTGCCTGCGGACTGGCAAAAGGCAAGCTGATCTCGGCTTCCGATATTATAGTGTCCAACCCCAGTGCCGGAAAACTGGAAGCGTTGAAAAAAGAATTCCCTTCTATCACTACCACTCGCAATAATGCAGAAGCTGCTATCGGTGCTGATATTGTGATTTTGACCGTAAAACCCTGGCTAATCAGAAGTGTGCTCCGCGAAATGAAACTAAAAAGCAAACAGATTCTCGTTTCCGTTGCAGCCGGAATCAGCTTCGAACAATTGGCGCATGATGTCGTTGAACCAGAGATGCCCATGTTCCGTATTGTCCCCAATACAGCTATCAGCGAACTACAAAGTATGACACTGATAGCTTCACGAAATGCCGGACACGATCTGGAAACACTGATGGTCAACCTCTTCAGTGAGATGGGGATGGCTATGATTTTGCCTGAGGACAAGCTGGAAGCAGCTACTGCTCTAACCTCTTGTGGCATTGCTTATGTACTGAAATATATTCAGGCTGCTATGCAAGCAGGTATTGAAATGGGAATCCGCCCGTCGGATGCCATGGATATGATTGCGCAATCTGTAAAAGGGGCTGCCGAACTGATACTGAACAACGATACCCATCCGAGTGTAGAGATTGACAAAGTGACTACTCCCGGCGGAATTACAATCAAAGGTATCAATGAGTTAGAGCATAATGGATTTACCTCTGCCATTATTAAAGCAATGAAAGCATCAAGATAGTGATTATCTAATTTTAATCACAAAAAACAAAAACATTAATCACTAAACACTAAATTTATATGGACGACCAAATTAAACAAATAGCAGAACGTCTGCGTGGACTACGTGACGTACTTGAACTGACAGCTGAAGACATCGCCCGTGATTGTGAGATTTCAGCGGAAGAATATCGTCTTGCAGAAACCGGAGATTACGACATCTCAGTAAGTATGCTGCAAAAAATCGCACGTAAATACGGCATAGCTCTTGATGCTCTGATGTTCGGAGAAGAGCCTAAGATGAGCAGCTATTTCCTGACACGTGCAGGTAAAGGAACCAGTATAGAACGTACAAAGGCGTATAAATACCAATCATTAGCGGCGGGCTTTATGAACCGAAACGCCGACCCGTTTATCGTAACTGTCGAACCAAAACCGGACAACGAACCGATACACTATAATAGCCATGGCGGCCAGGAGTTCAACTTGGTACTTGAAGGTCGCATGATGATCAGCATAGATGGAAAAGACCTGATACTAAACGAAGGAGACAGCTTGTACTTCAACTCAAAACTGCCCCATGGAATGAAAGCACTGGATGGAAAAACAGTGCGTTTTCTGGCAGTAATCATGTAATTATTTAAATGAAGAAAATGATAGATAGATTTTTATCGAAAACTTCCTTCAGTTCACAGGAAGATTTTGTCAAGAACTTAAAGATAAATGTTCCGGAAAACTTCAACTTCGGATACGATATAGTAGATGCCTGGGCTGCTGAACAGCCAGACAAACCGGCTTTGTTATGGACCAATGACAAAGGTGAACAACGCCAGTTCTCTTTTGCGGATATAAAACAATATACAGATCAGACAGCATCCTACTTTCAAAGTCTGGGCATCGGACATGGTGATATGGTCATGCTGATATTGAAACGACGTTACGAATTTTGGTTCAGCATCATCGCTTTGCATAAGCTGGGAGCCGTTGTTATCCCTGCCACCCACCTGCTAACCAAGAAAGACATTGTATATCGCTGCAATGCAGCCGATATAAAGATGATCGTAGCAGCCGGAGAAGAGGTTATTACTAAACATATCATAGATGCCATGCCGGACTCTCCTACAGTGAAACATTTGGTAAGTGTTGGCCCTGAAATAGCAGAAGGATTCGAAGATTTTCATCAAGGCATTAAAGATGCAGCCCCTTTCGCTAAACCGGAACATCCCAACTCCAACGATGATATCTCTTTGATGTACTTCACCAGCGGAACGACCGGTGAGCCCAAAATGGTTGCACATGATTTCACCTATCCGTTGGGACATATTGTCACCGGTAGTTTCTGGCACAATCTGAAAGAGAACAGCCTTCATCTCACCATCGCTGATACAGGTTGGGGAAAAGCTGTATGGGGAAAGCTGTACGGACAATGGATAGCCGGAGCTAATGTTTTCGTCTACGACCACGAGAAGTTTACTCCAGCCGACATATTGGAGAAAATACAAAACTACCATGTTACTTCACTTTGTGCCCCTCCCACAATCTTCCGTTTTCTGATTCACGAAGATCTGACCAAATACGATCTTTCTTCCTTGGAATATTGCACGATTGCCGGTGAAGCATTAAATCCGGCAGTATTCGATACATTTAAGAAACTGACAGGCATCAAACTGATGGAAGGGTTCGGCCAAACGGAAACAACACTAACGGTTGCCACCTTCCCCTGGATGGAACCGAAACCGGGAAGCATGGGAGTCCCTAACCCCCAATATGATGTTGACCTGATAGACTATGAAGGCCGTTCGGTAGAGGCTGGCGAACAAGGACAGATTGTTATTCGGACTACTAACGGTAAACCGTTGGGACTGTTCAAAGAGTATTATCGCGACTCTGCGCGTACACACGAAGCATGGCATGACGGCATCTATTATACAGGTGATGTGGCCTGGAAAGATGAAGACGGCTATCTTTGGTTTGTAGGGCGTGCCGATGACGTAATAAAAAGCTCCGGTTACCGTATCGGACCGTTTGAAGTAGAAAGTGCGCTGATGACTCACCCTGCTGTAGTGGAGTGTGCCATCACTGGTGTACCCGATGAAATTCGAGGGCAAGTGGTAAAAGCAACTATTGTGCTGGCAAAAGATTATAAAGAACGTGCAGGTGAAGAATTGATAAAAGAACTCCAGAACCATGTGAAAAAAGTAACGGCTCCTTATAAGTATCCACGTGTCATTGAATTTGTAGATGAATTACCCAAAACTATCAGTGGCAAAATCCGGCGGGTGGAAATCCGTAAGAATGATGAGAAATAGCCCAATTATACAAAATTCGTACATAAAAAATTGATCAAACCAACAAATCAGCAAACGTTTGCAACATAAGTGCTATAATATGAACTAAAATTGCTCTTCTGAAAGAAAACAACCTGCTATATTTGCAACATATTCATTTAATAACTAAAAAGCAAATGGTAGTAAGTAGAAAGATTTCTCAGGTTGAAGTATTCGCTGGTAGCCCATGGGAAGTGGCAAGTGTGAGAACCCTTCTAAAGGCTGCATCTATCGAAGTGGTGATGAAGGACAAAGGAATAGATTGCATACTGCTTTCTGTACCCTGTGAATATTACACTGCAGCAATGCGGGTTATCAGCAACAGAATAGCTTCATAGGTTTGTTAGATTAGGTTTGATTAGGGACAAAAGCCGGAATGATTCGTGTTACATTCCGGCTTTTTATTTTCAACGCTTCTTATGATTATTATCACATCTTCTAAATAAAAACAATTTTCTCCAAGCATGAAAAAGATAATCATTGCATCCGACTCGTTTAAGGGTTCCCTGTCATCCGCAGAGGTAGCTGTATCATGTGAAAAAGGTATTCGAAAAGTATTTCCGAAATGCGAAATCATAAAACTCCCTATAGCGGACGGCGGAGAAGGAACAATTGAAGCACTGGTCAGTGCAACAAATGGGCGGATACATTCATGTCACGTACACGATCCATTAATGCGGTTAATAGAAGCCCGGTATGGCGTTTTGGGAGATGGAGAAACTGCTGTCATCGAAATGGCAGCCGCGAGTGGACTGACATTGATTGAACCCCATCTGAGAAATCCGATGAAAACAACCACTTATGGTACAGGCGAATTAATACAGGATGCCTTGGAACACGGTTGCAGGAAATTTCTGATAGGAATCGGAGGTAGTGCCACCAATGATGCAGGCACGGGAATGTTGCAGGCATTAGGCATGAAGTTCCGGGATATAGCCGGGAATTTATTAGGGTATGGAGGAGAAATACTTCAAAAGATAGAGATGATTGATAGCAACGATTTCCCGGAAGATAAACTGGCAAAGTGTACATTCACCATCGCATGCGATGTAAACAACCCATTTTCCGGACCACAAGGAGCCGCATTTATTTTTGCTTCCCCAAAAGGAGCCGATGCAAAACAAATACGCATATTAGACACAGGACTGAAGCATTTTGCACAGTTGATTGCCCAAACCCTATATAAGGATATTGATGCTACCCCTGGAGCAGGAGCAGCCGGAGGCATGGGTGGCGCTTTTATAGCCTTCTTCAACGCTCGGTTATCCCGGGGAATTGATACTGTATTGGATGCTCTCCATTTTAATGAAAAACTACAAGGAGCCGATCTTGTGATTACAGGCGAAGGGAAAATGGATGCCCAAACTATAATGGGAAAAGCCCCTATGGGAGTTCTCAAAGCAGCCCAACGAAAAAATATTCCTGTAATTGGTATTGCCGGATGTGTGGATGAAACCGAATTGCTGAATAATGCAGGTTTTCTGGCTGTATATCCTATTGTAGAAGGTCCGGTTTCTCAAGAGCAAGCTATGGAAAAATCAAGGACCTGCAGCAACATAGAGAGAACTGTCCATCAATGCATGCGAATGTTATCCTTATTGCATAACTAAACGGCATATAGATAACATCTCCATGAATAAAGTAAAAGCTCCATAAGTTCATTACTTATGGAGCTTTTTAGGATGCAACTATAGTACTCGAAGCGGGACTTGAACCCGCACAGCCGCAATGGCCAAAGGATTTTAAGTCCTTCGTGTCTACCATTCCACCATTCGAGCATCCTTTCAAAGAGAGCGGAAAACGAGACTCGAACTCGCGACCCTAACCTTGGCAAGGTTATGCTCTACCAACTGAGCTATTTCCGCGTTTTTTCAACGGGTGCAAAGATAAGTAGTTTCCTGCTTTCTGCCAAACTTTTTCCAAAGAAAAAATTCTCAAAGAAACGGAAAACTATTTTTATCATAAAAGCTATGTAAAGATAGAAGTTATCTTCACATAGCAATAATCTATCAAACACGCCCTAACAAGGTCTTTTCAGCCTGTTCCATGCTGTAGAAATTAAAGCCTTCCACTACATTTTGCATCAAAGCGGATATCTCATCATTACAAAGATTACCAATACTCCCTTCATGAGTATGATGCACCTTCTTATTATGCGAGAAGTTACCAGCTTCAATATCCAAGCCTACTTTTTTATAAGCATCCCGAAAAGGCATACCTTCACGTGCAAGGCGATTCACTTCTTCTACACTAAAGATAAAAAGATATTTATCATCATCAAGAATATGTTCATTCACCTTAATTTCATTCATGATGTATGTAGTCATCTGCAAGCAATCTTTCAGTTCTTGAAAAGCCGGCAAGAAAACCTCCTTGATAATTTGCAGATCACGAAAATATCCGGAAGGCAGGTTATTGGCAATCATCATAATTTGCTGTGGGAGAGATTGCAACTTATTACATTTAGCTCGTGTTAATTCAAACACATCCGGATTCTTCTTATGCGGCATGATACTGGAACCGGTAGTACATTCATCCGGCAGTTTCACAAAACCAAAATTCTGGCTATTGAACATACAGGCATCGAAAGCCAATTTTGAAATGGTTCCTGCAATTGTTGCCAGTGCAAAAGCGACGTTACGCTCCATCTTGCCACGTCCCATTTGAGCATAAACTACATTATAGTTCAAAGAGTCAAAACCAAGCAACTGGGTAGTCATCGTACGATTCAAAGGAAATGAAGAACCATATCCCGCAGCCGATCCCAAAGGATTACGGTTACACATCCTAAATGCAGCTTGCAAAAAGAGCATATCGTCCACCAAACTTTCGGCATATGCCCCGAACCAAAGGCCAAATGACGAGGGCATCGCAATCTGCAAATGAGTATACCCGGGCATTAATACATCTTTATATTGTTCACTCTGACGAATTAAAACATGAAAGAGTTGCTCCACCGCCTCTGCCACTTCTTTTATCTGTGTGCGGGTAAAAAGCTTTAAGTCAAGTAATACTTGGTCATTACGTGAACGACCACTATGAATTTTCTTACCCACATCTCCCAACCGACGAGTCAACATCAACTCCACCTGAGAGTGAACGTCCTCAACTCCTTCTTCTATTACAAACTCACCTTTCTCGGCAGAAACATAAATATCTTTCAATTCGGCTAACAATAAAGATAATTCATCTTTTGTCAATAAACCTATGCTCTCAAGCATAGTGATATGTGCCATTGAACCAAGTACATCATGTTTAGCAAGATAAAGATCCATCTCACGGTCACGACCAACGGTAAAGCGTTCTATATCCTTGTTTACCTCAACAGATTTCTCCCAAAGTTTCTGTGCCATATTCTTTAATATTGTATCATGGATAACATATCAGCCATCTTCTCCAGTCCTTCCTGTAAAGGCTTCTGTACCATTGCTTTCATAAATGGATTAATATCCAACCCAATGGTTATTTTAAGTTTACATTCTTCATCGGCTGAAGATACAATCTGAATCCACATATTAAAAGGCAGAGGAGAATTAATCGTCTCAAATTTAATACACTTACAGGGCTCACGTTCAATAATCTTAAGGGTTAGCTGTCCCACCGGATCTACATTGAAACTAAGTGTATCCGTATCAAAACTCATATCTTTCACTTTGTCTTGTGGTAAACGGTCTTTTATGGATTCCAGGTTACTAAGGTCCGCAAGTTTATCGTACACACGTTCCTGGCTATAAGGTATTACCTTGACACTACTCTCAAATTTAGTCATCTTATTCTATCTTACTTATAAAGAAAAAAGAAGAACAATCCGAACAAACTCTGTCCGAATGGCCCTTCTTTCTATATTTTAATCATCAAAAAAATCAGTCTTATTTTCCGGTTTCCCAATGAGCTGGATCCTTGCGCCATTCGTTTAACGTTGCAATATCTTCTTCTTCAATGTAACCGGTACGCAATGCAACATCCAACACTGCTTCATAATTAGTCAACGTTACCAAAGGTACTTTAGCATCTTTAAAAGCCTGTTCGGCAACCGGGAATCCGTAAGTATAGGCAGCTACCATACCAATTACTTCACAACCATCCCGACGGATAGCCTCTACGGCTTTCAAACTGCTTCCACCGGTAGAGATTAAATCTTCTACTACAACGACTTTCATACCCGGACGAAGTTCGCCTTCGATAAGATTCTCCAAGCCATGGTCTTTAGGGGTAGAACGGACATACACGAACGGAAGATTCAATGCATCAGCTACCAAAGCACCTTGAGGAATAGCACCTGTTGCAACTCCGGCAATGGCATCTACCTGTCCGAAACGTTCCAGAATCAGACGTGTAATTTCGAACTTAACAAAACTACGAAGAGAAGGATAAGAAAGGGTTTTACGGTTGTCGCAGTAAAACGGTGATTTCCATCCGGAAGCCCATGTAAACGGATTTGCCGGTTGAAGCTTAATAGCTTTAATCTTCAACAACTTCTCGGCGAATAATCTCTCTAAATTTTTCATAACTAAACTAACTATGATAATTACAGGATGCAAAAATACGGAAATGGAACGAGACTAAAAAGAAGAAGCCGTATTATTTTTTTGTTATTTGTCACTTACTCTTCTTCCACTTGCACACAACGGCGGATATCATCCATTTCAAATCCTCTGCTCATGGCAAAACGGATCAACTTCCCATTCAACTCGAATTCATCTTTGGCGTGTATACTTTTACGTTTAGCAGCCATCAAATCTCCCAAAATAGCAAGATACTCTTCCTGATCAATGTCATTCAGGTATTTATAAGACACTTCACGAGATATCTTTTTCATGTAAAGTGCTTGAGCAATCTTCATTTTACCCCATTTGGCAAAACGAAACTTATCATTGACAAATGCCCTACAGTAACGTTCTTCATCTATAAACTTCTCAACCACAAGCCGATCAATAATCCGATTGACCGCTTCATAAGGCAAGCCCCACTTCTGTAGTTTTTCACTCACTTCAGCTTTACAATGCTCGGCTGCAGAGCAATAGCCAGCCATGCGGTTTAACGCATCTTCTTCTGTTATTATATTCATCGTTTAGCAGTTACAATTCGATCATTACCCGATATGTCTTTTATCAAACGAAGGTCTCTATATCCCTTTCCGCCAAGCATTTGCAAAACTTCTTCACCATACGCCCGATTTATCTCAAAATAGAGTTTACCATGCAGACTTAGCATCTCTCTCCCCAAAGAGGCAATACGCCGGTAAAATAATAAAGGATCATTATCCGGAACAAACAGAGCCAGACCGGGCTCCCAATCCAAGACGTTAGGTTCCATTTCATGTTTTTCGCTCTCTGTCACATAAGGAGGGTTACTTACAATAATATCATATCGTCTGTCTCCAGAAAACTCCGTAGAAAAGACATCCACTTTCTCAAAATTCACTTTAGTTTTCAGTTCCTGATTGTTTTGCCTGGCAATGGCAAGTGCATTTTCCGACACATCCCACGCCGTAACCTCCACTCCAGGAATATGCTTAGACAAACTTATAGCAATACACCCACTTCCGGTTCCTATATCAAGCAGACGGACACCTGTAGCAGACTCTTTTACTATTAAATCCACCAGTTCTTCAGTTTCGGGACGAGGGATCAAGACTCCCGGAGCTACCCGGAACATGGATCCGTAGAAATTTGCCCTTCCCTGAATATACTGAATTGGCTCGTTTTTCTTCAACCGTTCAACAATGCTTTCTAAATCACGCTGTTCGTTTGCAGATAAAATTATATCTTTGCCCAAATAATAGTCAATAGCATCCTGCCCCAGCAGATCACAACAAATCATTTTTGTGAGGCTCCTGAGTTCTCCCGGTGGATAAATATGGTGTAAAGACTGGCGGATATAAGTGGTGACGCAGTTCATTCTCATTATTTTGGGGTGCAAAAATACAAATAATATAGCTATAAGCCTAAAAGATGGAAGAAGAAAAATACATGAGACGTTGCATCCAATTGGCAAGAAACGGTCTTTGCAACGTATCTCCCAACCCAATGGTGGGGGCCGTCATCGTATGTGATGAACAAATCATCGGCGAAGGTTATCATGTCCGTTGTGGAGAAGCCCATGCCGAAGTCAACGCTATCCGTTCTGTTAAAGACCCCTCTTTACTGAAACGCAGTACTATATACGTAAGCCTTGAGCCTTGTTCCCATCATGGAAAGACACCTCCCTGTGCTGACCTAATCATAGAAAAGCAAATTCCCAAAATCGTAATCGGTTGCCAGGACCCATTTTCCAAAGTTGCGGGTAAAGGCATCCAAAAATTACGGAATGCCGGACGTGAGGTCATAGTGGGAGTCCTGGAAAAGGAGTGCCGCGAACTTATACAGAAATTCATCACCTTCCACACCCTTCATCGCCCTTATATTGTTTTAAAATGGGCAGAATCGGCTGATGGCTTCATCGACTTAGAGCGTACAGAAGGACATCCTGTGCTATTATCCACTCCCCTCACTTCCATGTTGGTACATAAAAAAAGAGCAGAATCGGATGCTATTATGGTAGGTACCCGAACAGCATTATTAGACGATCCGGCATTAACTGTACGTCACTGGTACGGACATAACCCGGTACGCATAGCTCTGGACCGTAATCATTCGCTTCCTCAGACTTCACACCTTTTGGATGGTAGCGTGCCTACACTCATTTTTACGGAATGCCACCGCCCCGGTAAAAAGAATCTGGAATATATCCCCTTGGACTATCAAACAGATATTCTGCCACAAATACTGGCAACCCTCTATCAGCGTAATCTACAATCCTTGATGGTCGAAGGAGGCAAGATATTGCTGGAATCATTTATCTGCTCCGGAATATGGGATGAAATTATTATAGAAAGAAGCGACAAACGGCTTTATTCCGGTGTTAAAGCACCTGAAATAAGCGATAAAATTAGTTATTCAGAAGAAAAACATTTCGCTACAACCTTCAGGCATTACTTAAAGAGAAATACCTAAATTCGCAGCATTCAGGGAGTTTTATATCGACAAAATCGAGCAGATTATCTATAATTTTATATAAAACTTCCCTTCAATGTTCAATATAGAGAAAAATGTTCCTATTTTTGCAACTTGTAAATAAACACAATCTTTCAAATGAGAATAAAGTTTTTATCAGTAATTGTAAGTTTCTTCCTTGTATCGTTTGCCGTTACTTCGTGCCTTGACACTGAAGAAATTGAATACAGCCCGGATGCTACCATACATGCATTTGCACTTGATACCGTACATGGGGTAAACTATAAATTTACAATAGATCAATTTGGACCTGACGGAGTTGGACTTATTTATAAC
This sequence comes from Bacteroides sp. HF-4919, assembly GCF_018860125.1. NCBI lineage: Bacteria > Pseudomonadati > Bacteroidota > Bacteroidia > Bacteroidales > Bacteroidaceae > Bacteroides > Bacteroides sp. HF-4919. The sequence continues at coordinate 101,278 of NZ_JAHKNF010000009.1, read as the reverse complement.
CAGGATTCACTGCCTGTGGGCTCCGATACAATTATTGACCGTATTCTTATAAAGACATTGACCACAGCGTCCGGAATAATCACGGCTAAAAACGCAGAGGGTCAAGACACCTTGTTTAATTACTCCGACTCTATTGACTTCAGGGGCACTATGGAAAAGCCCATGAGAATAAAGGTATGGGCCGCGGATATGCAATATACCAAAGAGTACACCATTTCAGTGCGCGTACACCGACAGGATCCGGACTCCATGAACTGGACTAAAATGACAGATAACTTTGCTAACTACAGTGGGTATCAGAAGTCCGTAATTCTGGGTGAAGACATTCTTGTGTATACAGCAAACACTACTGCCTACAAATCATCAGGAGACGTAATCAACAAAGGAAGAAGTTGGGCACAGGTATCTGTTACCGGGCTTCCGGAAAACATAAAACTCTCTTCCCTCATAGCTTTTGGTGAAAAATTGTATGCCACAAACGGTGAGAAAGTATATGTTTCTTCAGATGGGGCATCATGGAGTCTTGCAACCGATTTGAATAAAAACGGTAAAGTAGAGATGCTGATCGCTCCTTTCCCCAAGAATGAGGGCAATCTGCTGGATATCTCCGGAATTGCCGGTATTATTAATAATGGTAGTCAATCTACATTTGCGATAAGCAATCCTGAAGCAACCGCATGGAATATCAGTTCAGAAGAAGTCGGTTCTGACTTCCCGCTGGATAATTTGTCAGCAACGTCTTATCTCAATGCTACAGGAATACAGACAATAGCCGTAATGGGCAATAATCGCAATGCAAGCGATACAACTTCGGTGGCCTGGAGTTCACAGGACGGTTTACTTTGGATTCCTTTAAAAACGTCATCGACCACTGCCTATTGTCCGAAGCTCGACAAACCGTCTTTCTTCTATTATGGCAACGCTTTCTGGACATTCGGAGGAAAGTTCGAAACGATCTACACATCGGAAGCAGGACTTGCCTGGTATAAAGCCGATAAGAAAATCTTCTTACCGACTGAATTCAAAGACAGAGGGAACAACTACTCTACTGTAGTGGACAAAGATAACTTTATCTGGGTAATATGGAGTAACGGCGATGCCAACGAAGTATGGCGTGGACGACTTAATAAATTTGGTTTTGCCAGACAGAACAAATAATTAAAGAAATGTCCTATAAAGAACAAATAGATTTAAACCGGATACCTAAGCATGTAGCCATTATCATGGACGGTAACGGACGATGGGCCAAACAACGCGGACGCGAACGTAGTTTTGGACATCAGGCCGGAGCCGAAACTGTGCATATCATCACTGAAGAGGCAGCCAGGTTAGGAGTCAAATTCCTTACCTTATATACCTTTTCAACCGAAAACTGGAACCGGCCATCGGACGAAGTCGCTGCATTGATGAGCCTCCTATTCGACTCTATCGAAGAGGAAACATTTATGAAAAACAATATAAGTTTCCGTATCATCGGAGACATCAACAAACTACCCGAAAATGTACGGAAGCGCTTGAATGCCTGTGTCGAACGTACTTCCAAAAACACAGGAATGTGTCTGGTACTTGCCCTCAGTTATTCTGCCAGATGGGAAATAACCGAGGCCGCACGGCAGATTGCCACATTGGTTCAGAAAGGAGAAATGACTCCTGAAGAAATTACTTCGGAAAGCATCCAGACGCATCTGACAACCAATTTCATGCCCGATCCGGACCTCTTAATCCGTACAGGCGGAGAGATTCGTTTAAGCAACTATCTACTTTGGCAATGTGCTTATTCGGAGCTTTATTTTTGTGAAACCTTCTGGCCAGACTTTAAGGAAGAAGAATTGCACAAGGCTATCTGTGACTACCAGAGACGCGAACGCAGATTCGGAAAGACCAGCGAACAAATCAGTTAACTCAAAACTTAATTATAACATAAATGCATTATCGTATTTCCTTCATATTCGTAACGTTTATCAGCCTGTTTTGCTTTGCATTGCCGGGCGTAGCACAAGATGCTAACACTGACGAATCAAAACCCGTTATCATGTATTCCGGGACACCGAAAAAATATGAAATAGCCGACATCAAGGTCGAAGGTGTCAAGAACTACGAAGATTATGTTCTTATCGGACTGTCCGGACTTTCTGTAGGACAAACTATTACCGTACCGGGTGATGAGATCACGGGGGCAATCAAACGCTACTGGCGTCACGGTCTGTTCTCCAACGTGTCAATCACAGCCGAAAAGGTAGAAGGCAATAAAATCTGGCTGAAGATCAGTCTGACTCAACGTCCGCGCATTTCAGACATACGTTATCACGGTGTGAAAAAGTCGGAGCGTGAAGACCTACAGACCAAACTGGGTATGATAAAAGGCAGTCAGATCACTCCGAATCTGGTGGACCGTGCAAAGGTTTTAAGTAAACGTTACTTTGACGATAAAGGATTTAAGAATGCAGAAATAACCATCACTCAAAGAGATGATCCTGCAAATGAAAATCAAGTATTGGTCGACATAGATATCGATAAGAAAGAAAAGGTAAAAGTCCATGCCATTACTTTTGCCGGTAACCATGCTATCAAAACATCGAAGCTGAAACGTGTGATGAAGAAAACAAACGAAAAGGGAAAACTGCTGAACTTGTTCCGCACCAAGAAGTTTGTTAATGAGAAGTATGAAGAGGACAAGCAACTGATTATTGATAAGTACAACGAACTGGGTTATCGCGATGCACGTATCGTGAAAGACAGCGTATCCAAATTTGACGATAAAACGGTAGATGTATACATTGAATTGGAGGAAGGCGATAAATACTACCTTCGCAACGTAACATGGGTGGGTAACACTCTTTATCCCTCAGAACAACTGAACTTTATGCTCCGCATGAAGAAAGGAGATGTATACAACCAGAAATTGCTGAATGAACGTTTGTCAACCGATGAAGACGCTATCGGTAACCTCTATTACAACAATGGTTATCTGTTCTACACGTTAGATCCGGTAGAAGTGAATATCGACAACGACTCTATCGACCTGGAGATGAGAATCTACGAAGGCCGGCAAGCCAGCATCAATAAGATCAAGATCAATGGTAATGACCGTTTGTACGAAAACGTTGTTCGCCGTGAACTCCGTACCCGCCCGGGCGAGTTGTTCAGCCGTGAGGACCTGATGCGTTCTATGCGTGAGATCCAACAAATGGGACACTTTGACCCGGAAAACATCAAACCGGATATTCAGCCGGACCAAGTGAACGGAACGGTAGATATTGCCTATGATCTGGTATCCAAAGCAAATGACCAGGTAGAGTTCTCTGCCGGTTGGGGACAGACGGGTGTTATCGGTAAATTAAGTTTGAAATTTACGAACTTCTCTTTGGCAAACCTATTGCACCCGGGAGAAAACTATCGTGGTATCCTGCCTCAGGGTGACGGACAGACACTGACCATCAGTGGACAGACCAATGCACAATACTATCAGCAGTATAGCATTTCGTTCTTTGATCCCTGGTTCGGAGGTAAACGTCCGAATTCATTCTCCCTGTCGGCATTCTTCTCAGTTCAGACTGATATCAGCAGCCGTTACTATAACTCAAGCTACTATAACAATTACTACAACAGTTATTACAGCGGCTTAGGCGGTTACGGTATGTACAATTATGGTAACTATAACAACTACGAAAACTATTATGACCCTGACAAGTCAATCAAAATGTGGGGTCTGTCAGCAGGTTGGGGAAAACGCCTGAACTGGCCAGATGACTACTTCCAGCTTTCAGCCGAGCTTTCTTATCAAAGATATATCTTGAAAGACTGGCAGTACTTCCCGGTAACTAACGGTAAATGTAACGACTTAAGCATCGGCTTGACATTGGCCCGTGCTTCTTACGATAACCCGATTTATCCGCGTAGTGGTTCAGACTTCTCTCTGTCTGTACAGTTCACACCGCCTTACTCACTGTTCGACGGAGTAGACTACAGTAAATATAACGAGTACAACCAGAACGATATGAACAAAATGCACAAATGGGTAGAATACCATAAGTGGAAGTTCAAAGCAAAAACATATATTCCGTTGCTGAACCCGACAACCGTGAAAAAGACTCCGGTGCTGATGACACGTGTGGAATTCGGTATATTGGGCCACTACAACAAATATAAGAAATCTCCGTTCGGTACATTTGACGTCGGTGGTGACGGTATGACCGGATATTCAAGCTATGCAACCGAGAGTGTCGCCCTTCGTGGTTACGAAAACAGTTCGTTAACTCCGTACCGTGGACAGGAAGGATATGCCTACACTCGTATCGGATTTGAATTAAGATATCCGCTGATGCTGGAAACAAGTACCAATATTTATGCGTTAACATTCCTGGAAGCCGGTAATGCATGGCATGATGTGAAGAACTTCAATCCGTTCGACCTGAAACGTTCGGCCGGTGTAGGTGTCCGCATCTTCCTCCCGATGATCGGTATGATGGGTATCGACTGGGCATACGGTTTCGACAAAGTACTTGGCGACAAGAGCGCAGGCGGAAGCAGATTCCACTTCGTATTGGGTCAGGAATTCTAATTGTTTCATTAAAAACTAAGCGTTATGAAAAAGTCTGTTCTATTTATCATCTTGCTGTTTGCCGTAGGTATGACAGCTCAAGCACAAAAGTTTGCTCTGATCGATATGGAGTATATCCTGAAGAACATTCCGGCTTACGAACGTGCCAACGAACAATTGAACCAAGCCACCAAACAATGGCAGGGTGAAGTCGAAGTATTGGCAAAGGAAGCACAAACCATGTTTAAAGAATATCAAGCTGCATCTGCAAAGCTGACGGCTGCGCAGAAAACTCAAAAAGAAGATGCCATCGTAGAAAAAGAAAAGGCTGCCTCAGAGTTGAAACGGAAGTACTTTGGTCCCGAAGGCGAGCTTTTTAAGAAGAGAGAAGAACTGATGAAGCCCATTCAGGATGAAATATACAATGCCGTAAAAGTAGTAGCCGAAGAAAACGGCTACGCTGTAGTAGTGGACAGAGCTTCAGCTTCGAGCATTATTTTTGCCACTCCGCGCATTGATGTGAGCAATGAAGTGCTGGCGAAATTAGGATATTCAAATTAATTTCATACATTTGCAGCCGATAACTAAAAAGTAATCATTCAAATAAATAATAGAACTATGCTTAAAAAAATTGCACTTTTAATGATGCTGGTACTCCCGATGGGCGTATTCGCACAAAATCTTAAATTCGGTCACATCAATGCAATGGAAATTGTTTCGGCTATGCCGGAATACACCAAAGCACAATCTGAATTGCAGGCATTGAACAAACAACTCGGACAGGACCTTCAGAGAACTCAAGAAGAATTCAACAAAAAATATCAGGAGTTCATGCAGCAGAAAGACTCTCTTCCTACTGTGATTGCAGAAAGAAGACAAAAAGAGCTGGAAGACATGATGCAGAGACAAGAACAATTCCAGGCTAAGGCGCAACAGGATATGGAGAAAGCCAATAACGACCTGATGGCTCCGGTATACAAGAAGCTGGACGATGCTATCAAAGCAGTAGGCGCAGCAGAAGGTGTTATCTACATTTTCGACATGGCACGTACTCCGATACCTTACGTTAACGAAAATCAGAGCATCAACCTGACTCCGAAAGTAAAGACCCAATTGGGCATTAAATAAGAGTCGGAAGCTATAAAGTTACGAGCTACAAGCTACAAGTACTATGCGGAAAATACGCTACGACTTGTCACTTGTAGCTCGTAACATTTTAACCCATCTCCGTTATGAAACAATCCCTTTCCCAGAAACCCGGTCCTATCGGAGTATTCGACTCCGGATATGGCGGACTGACCATCCTGAGTAAAATCCGGGAGGCTCTTCCGGATTATGACTATATCTACCTGGGCGACAACGCCCGTACCCCTTACGGTACCCGTTCTTTTGAAATCGTATATGAATTTACCCTGCAGGCGGTTAACAAACTGTTTGAGATGGGTTGCCACTTAGTGATACTTGCCTGCAATACAGCTTCGGCCAAGGCATTAAGAACCATACAAATGAACAATCTTCCGGATATCGATCCCAGCCGAAGAGTCCTGGGAGTCATTCGTCCAACGGTAGAGTGCATCGGCAGCATAACCCAAACCCGCCATGTCGGAGTATTGGCCACAGCCGGCACCATCAAATCGGAATCGTATCCGCTCGAAATACATAAACTCTTTCCGGACATAAAAGTAAGTGGAGAAGCTTGCCCAATGTGGGTACCTCTGGTCGAAAACAACGAAGCCAATGGTAAGGGAACCGACTTTTTCATCCGTAAATACATCAACAATCTGCTTGCCAAAGACGGACAGATAGACACTATCATTTTGGGATGTACCCACTACCCGCTGCTGCTGCCCAAGATACAACAGTTCGTGCCCCAAAGTATGAAAGTGGTTGCACAGGGAGAATATGTAGCCGCCAGCCTGAAAGATTACCTCTACAGGCACCCCGAAATGGACCGGAAATGCACTCGGGGAGGCAGTTGCAGCTTTTGTACCACAGAAGCCGAAGATAAATTTATTGAATCGGCCTCAACATTCCTCAACCAAGACATTACGGTACAACGGATATCTTTGGAATAATCTATATGTAAAACAACATTATCCAGGTTCTTTTTGTTATATTTGTAGGAGATAACCACATAATATCCCTACCATTATGAAAGAAGATAAAGACACCCGCTTAGTAGAAGTCTTCACCGGTTCACCTTGGGAAGCAGAGTTTACCAAAGGATTACTTGAAAGCAATGGAATAGAATCCATTCTGAAGGACGGAGGCGGCCTTGCGGCTCTGGCACCTTACTACATCGGACAGGAAATAGCCGTCCTCGTCAATGAAGACGATTATGAGCAGGCTATGGAAATAGTGAGAAACCGGGAAAAGGCGAACGAATAAATCACCAAACATTTTTTCTCCTCCCACGCAGACATGTCCGTCAGGCATACCCACGTGGGAGAGGTATGTACTACCGGCACCTAATCCCTCTCTTTAGGCACCCGGATGATAAGACCTTTCATTTAATGTACCCCTTAGGTTACATTTCGACAAAAATCCATATATTTGTGCTTTCAAATCGTTAGCATAATGAAAAAGGAGTTTACACGAATAGCTGTAAAGGTGGGAAGTAACGTACTTACCCGGCAAGACGGAACGCTGGACGTCACCCGGATGTCTGCCCTAACCGACCAGATAGCTGCCCTGCATAAAGCCGGAATGGAAATCATTCTTATCTCTTCGGGGGCTGTCGCCTCAGGACGAAGTGAAATACGCACCCTCAGGAAACTCGACAGCGTTGACCAACGCCAGTTATTTTCTGCTGTAGGACAAGCCAAACTCATCAACCGATATTACGAATTGTTCCGTGATCACGGTATCGCCGTAGGCCAGGTACTCACCACCAAAGAGAATTTCGGTACCCGCCGGCATTACCTCAACCAGAAAAATTGCATGACGGTAATGCTCGAGAACGGAGTCATCCCCATTGTCAACGAAAACGATACCATCTCCGTCACCGAACTGATGTTCACGGACAACGACGAATTATCGGGACTCATCGCCTCGATGATGGATGCGCAGGCTCTTATCATCCTAAGCAATATTGACGGCATATACAACGGTTCTCCTGCCGATCCGGCTTCATCCGTGATACGGGAAATAGGGCAAGGGAAAGACCTGACAAACTATATCCAGACCAGCAAATCGAGTTTTGGGAGGGGTGGTATGCTGACTAAAACCAACATTGCCCGCAAAGTGGCAGACGAAGGTATTACCGTAATCATTGCCAACGGCAAACGTGACAATATACTCATCAACCTGACGGAACATCCGGAAGAAACCATTTGCACCCGTTTCATCCCCGCCCCACAGCCGGTGTCGAGTATCAAGAAATGGATAGCCCACAGCGAAGGTTTCGCCAAAGGAGAGATACACATCAATGAACAAGCCTCCGAAGTTTTGAACTCGGACAAGGCAGTCAGCATCCTTCCCATCGGAATCACCCGCATCGAAGGGGAGTTTGAGAAAGATGACATCGTGCGGATCATCGATAACCGGGGCGTTCCCATAGGTGTGGGCAAAGCCAACTGTGACTCGACACAAGCACGGGACGCCATCGGAAAGCATGGGAAAAAAGCAGTAGTCCATTATGACTACCTTTACATCGAATAAACGAATTGCGTATGAACCTGAATGATACATTTGCTGCCGTACAAGCAGCCAGCCGTCGTTTAGCATTATTGCCCGACGAACAAATAAACCGGATATTGAACGCCGTAGCGGATGCTGCTTTGGCACAAACGCCGTATATCCTTTCCGAAAACCGGAAAGACCTGGATCGGATGTCACCCGACAATCCGAAATACGACCGGCTGAAACTGACCGAAGAACGGTTGAAAGGAATTTCCTCCGACATACGGAACGTAGCGACACTCCCCTCACCGCTGGGCAGGGTCCTGAAAGAAAGCATCCGGCCCAACGGAATGAAGCTGACAAAAGTAAGTGTGCCCTTCGGAGTTATCGGTATCATCTACGAAGCACGTCCTAACGTCAGTTTCGATGTCTTTTCGCTTTGCTTGAAAAGTGGTAACGCCTGTATTTTAAAAGGCGGTAGCGATGCCGACTTTTCGAATCGCGCCATCGTAGAAGTGATACATAATGTGCTCCGGCTGTTTGATGCAGACACCCACACCGTCGAGTTGCTGCCGGCTGACCGCGAAGCGACCAACGAACTTTTGCATGCCGCCGGATATGTAGATCTGCTTATTCCCCGCGGTAGCAGCAGCCTGATCAACTTCGTGCGGCAGAATGCCACCATACCGGTGATAGAAACAGGTGCAGGCATCTGCCATACATATTTTGACGAATACGGAGACACTACTAAGGGAGCAGCCATCATTCACAACGCCAAAACACGCCGTGTCAGCGTCTGCAACGCACTCGATTGTGTGATCATTCATAAAAGCAGATTGTCCGACCTGCCTGCGCTATGCGAGAAGCTCAAAGCAAGCAATGTGATTATCTACGCTGATCCGTTGGCTTATCAGGCACTTGAAGGACATTATCCTGCCAAAGGATTGAAACCGGCTACACCCGAAAGTTTCGGGACAGAGTTCCTGGACTATAAAATGGCGATCAAGACAGTCTGTAGTTTTGAAGACGCACTCGGACATATTCAAGAGTACAGTTCCCGCCACAGCGAGAGCATCGTCACTGAAAGTCGGGAACGCGCCGCCCTTTTCACCCGGATGGTAGATGCAGCATGTGTATATACCAATGTATCTACGGCGTTTACCGACGGAGCACAATTTGGGTTGGGAGCAGAGATCGGCATCAGTACACAGAAGTTGCACGCCCGTGGCCCGATGGGGCTGGAAGAGATCACTTCCTATAAATGGATCATCGAAGGTGACGGACAAACGCGCCGATGATCTTTATTCAGGCGAAATCCGCAAAATAATCGGTTCAAAACTTGACTTTGCCCCCGGATTATGCTATCTTTGTAAATACAATCATACATTACATTCTATTTAGAATGCGATAAAAGGGAGAGGCCGCTGCCTCCCCCTTTCTTTTTTTCAAAGGCTGCATTTCCGAAAGACAGAGCCGGTGTTTCCCCTCAACAGAGCCGGTATTCCGTGCCGGAAGAGCCGGTGTTCCGGCCCGAAGACGGTTGCTTCCGGAGACGGAGACGGCATCTTCACCTTATTATCGCGGTTACATCCGGCATAACTCCTCCGCGCAAAATCCGAAAAGTATAAATAGTTTAATCCGGCAGGGCCTCACGTTAAAGAAGTGTAAACTTGCTCTTGACAAAACAAAGGGTAAATATGCAAATTATTAATAATACGAAAACAAAACGCTTTGCTATTCCTTATAAAAAATATTATATTTGTAAATGAACCCCTAACCCATCCCATTATGAAGCAAACAGCCCATATATACTTGTTCTCCCTCCTCTTCCTTTTCTGCGCATGCAACAGAGAAAACAAAACAAATCCGCTACAGCCCGAAACGGTTGCTGTAGCAGATTCACTGGAACAAACACCTCCCGAAGAGAAGCCCAAGGCTATCTCGGCAGAGCAGATAGAGATTGTGAAAGACCTGCTCTACGACAAATATACCCTTGAAGATACTTACCCGTACAAAGATACCACCCGCAGTTTCCAGTGGGATAAGATCAAAGAACGTCTGGCTCTGCTCGAAAATATCCAGCAAGAGCCCTCTCGATGGGGTATCCTGCAAAACTATAAGAATCGGAACGGTGAAGCCCCATTGGTGCGCCACTACAAACGGAATGCTTACAAACGCATTGCCGACACCCTGGGCATAGAGCGTTACCAGTCCGTTCCGCTCTATCTGCTCACCGATACACTGGTACCCGAACGTTATGGAGAAGACGGTTCGCTGGTACGTTTTCTGGCAGACGGAGAAAAGTTCGTCAAGGTATCTCCCATCTACATAGGCGAAGAGTGGTATGTACCCAAGAAATACGTCAAAGTACTCCCGGATACGACCCGTTTCACCAAAGCAATCATGATAGACCGGAGAGACCAGAACATAGCAACACTGGAACAAACCGGCGAGGCCCGATGGGCTGTACGCAGCATGAACCCCGCCACCACCGGACGACACCGCCCGCCGTATGCACAGGAAACCCCGTTAGGCATCTTCGTATTGCAGGAGAAAAAAGCACGTATGATATTCCTCAAAGACGGTTCTACCACTACCGGAGGCTTTGCACCTTACGCAAGCCGGTTCTCGGACGGAGGATACATTCACGGAGTCCCGGTAAACGAGCCACGCAAAGCACTCATCGAGTACAGTCCGTCACTGGGCACCACCCCCCGTTCGCACATGTGTGTACGGAATGCCACCTCACATTCGAAGTTTATTTTCGACTGGGCACCTGTAAATGAGACAATTATTTTTGTTTTGGAATAGAAATCCGTATCTTTGCGCCGTTATTTTTCTCTGTTTCCTATGCAAAAAGTATTTCTATTTCTCCTGTTGTTTCTTCTTCCTTTGGCAGAAACACCCAGCCGTGTACCGGTCAGTGAACCTGTATCCGTTGCCTCCACTCCCGAAACGGACGAAGTGGATCAACTGTTCGACGATATGTACCTGGATGGTATCGTAAGCTATACAGCCTTCCGTCAGGCAGTCACCGGCTACCGGAAAATCGAGCAGAAAAGCAAGTCTATCATGACGCTGATAGACTTTTCTAAACCATCTACCGAGAAGCGCCTCTATGTGCTCGATATGAAGAATAAGAAATTGCTTTATACCTCTGTCGTATCACATGGCAGAAACAGCGGAGAGAACTATGCAACTTCTTTCTCCAATAAAAACGGTTCATACAAAAGTTCACTTGGCTTTTACCTGACAGAAAATACATATCAGGGGCGCAACGGCTACTCTCTGGTACTGAACGGACTGGAAAAAGGAATTAATGACCAAGCCAAACAACGTGCCATCGTAATGCACGGCGCCGCTTATGCCAACCCTAACATAGCCGCTTCTGCCGGCCGCCTGGGACGAAGCCTGGGTTGTCCTGCCCTGCCGCAGGCACTTGCCAAACCGATAATCGACACGATTAAAAAGGGCAGTGTGCTCTTTATCTATGCCAATAATAAGGATTATCTGGCCAACAGCACTTTCCTGTCCCCACGGCAAACGGAGTATCTTTCATGGGCACAGTCTGCCAATTGAAAATTTTATCATACCTTTGCGGAAAGGTATATTCATTCTAACAAAGACAATTATGAAGAAATTTACTTGCGTACAAGACATCGGCGACCTGAAATCAGCCCTGGCCGAATCATTCGAGATCAAGAAAGACCGGTTTAAATATGTAGAACTGGGACGTAATAAAACCCTGTTGATGATCTTCTTTAACTCCAGCCTCCGCACCCGCCTCAGCACTCAGAAAGCTGCGCTTAACCTGGGTATGAACGTAATTGTGCTGGACATCAACCAGGGAGCCTGGAAGCTGGAAACGGAACGTGGCGTCATCATGGACGGCGACAAACCAGAGCATCTGTTGGAAGCCATTCCGGTCATGGGATGTTATTGCGACATTATCGGTGTACGTTCGTTTGCCCGCTTCGAGAACCGCGAGTACGACTATAACGAAGTAATCATCAATCAGTTTATACAACATTCCGGACGCCCGGTATTCTCCATGGAAGCGGCCACCCACCATCCGTTGCAGAGCTTTGCCGATCTTATCACCATCGAAGAATATAAAAAGACTGCCCGTCCGAAAGTAGTAATGACCTGGGCACCGCATCCGCGTCCATTGCCACAGGCAGTCCCCAACTCGTTTGCCGAATGGATGAATGCCACTGACTATGAATTTGTCATCACCCACCCTGAAGGTTATGAACTCGACCCGAAGTTTGTAGGAAACGCACGGGTAGAATATGACCAGATGAAAGCATTCGAAGGAGCCGACTTTATATATGCCAAGAACTGGGCAGCCTACACAGGTGACAACTACGGACAGATTTTGAGTACAGACCGCAACTGGACCGTAGGCGAACGCCAAATGGCCGTAACCAACAACGCCTACTTCATGCATTGCCTTCCGGTAAGACGGAACATGATTGTGACGGACGATGTTATCGAGAGCCCGCAATCCATTGTAATCCCGGAAGCTGCAAACCGCGAAATATCAGCAACAGTAGTATTGAAAAGACTGTTGGAAAATCTATAATAACAATGAACGATCAACGATGAACAGGGTTGCACATGATTGCTGTTCATCGTTGATCGTTATTTCTCTACTTTCTCTCCCGCTTCCTGCCAGGCATTAAATCCCTTATCCAGTTCGTAAACTTTATAACCTTTCTCACTGAGGATGGCAGCCGCTTTCTTGCTGCGCTTACCACTACGGCAATACAAAGCTACCGGCTTATCTTTCTGAAGCGTAGAGTCTGCCATAGCGGCAAACGAATCATCAAGCACATTGATATTGATAGTCCCCGGGATATGGCCTTCAGAGTACTCGGCCATTGTACGGACATCCAACCGCTGTACGCTCTCGTCCTGAATCAGTGAAGCAAACTCCTTTACCGGCACTGTCTTGAAATCCCCTTTCGACTGCTGGCAAGAAAAGAGAGATGACAATAAAAACCATATTCCCATAAGCATTGAATTCATTTTCGACATATAATTTAGTAATTAATGATTAGTGACTGGGTACGTACTCAAACTGATAGGTCTTCACCTTCCCGTCATACGTATGCAAGCTGAAATAAATCATTGCCGGTTCGGCAGCACTTGCCGCATACCGGCCCAACGGCACCGAGACATAAGCCCGCTTGGTATAGGCTTCCATATCTCCTCCATTATCATGATAGAGCATCAAGCGGACAGTTAACCGCCCTGTTACGGCATCCCTCACAACGGACTCTTCAATGAAATGGAACCTGTGTTTCTCACTTTGTGCTTTGATAGAGAGGGTCATATTCAGAAAATCACGCCCCATCCAGATACTCAGCACATCAACCGGGTCCAGTTTCAAACCATTCCCGAACTTTGCAGCGGATACCGGGGCAGGAGATACAGTATTGGCCAATGCATAAATCCGCACCTCCTTCTGCCCACCGGCGGACGAGATTACTTCATAATTACTCACCACGCGGCTACTTCCATTCGGGAATAATTCCGTCCGGGTGCGGTCTTCTGCCACCACCAGACGCTCTCCCTTATCCGTTACCAATGTTTGCAAAGTACCGTCTGCTCCCGCCTCAGCGGTCAGAAACTCCAGTTTCACAGGAGGGTAAGAGGCTCCCTCTTCTTCATTACAGGAGATCAGGAAAGCAGAGAGCAATACAAGTCGGGCGATATGCAGCACCCATATTTTCATTGACGTGCAGCTAAGTAATTCACAAGCGGATTAGCATACATCAGCAACAACTTTTCACGCAAGAATGGAATATCCTTATCGGGTATCTCAATCTTTCCAAGCTGTTTCTCCATATAGGCTTCGAAACGTTGTTTGTCGGCCAATGTATAATGGGACTCAAAATCATTTTTGCCGGTCAGCAAGTCATGAGCCACATAATTGCCCGGGTAAAGTCGATAATTGCCATGAATGCGTTCGTCGATCCATGTAGAGATGCGTGTAAACAACTCAGGCTTAGGCAAAGAACGATCCACTGTCGAAAGCAAATCATTGAGGCAGGCCCCGGTCTGGAAGTGTACCTTACCTTTATAACCAAACAGACCGGTCTGCATATTTTTCAGATCGTCTTCCATGGTCTTCTTATACCCCTCTATATCACGTTTCAACTGGAACTCCTGTGCTTTCAGGTAATCGCAAGGATCATATTCGTAAGAAATAGCAAGAGGAGCAATATTCATCTCCATCAGACGATCCACTACATCACCCTCTCCACCCATCGCAAGCATCTTGAGCACACTGTCCTGAGTGCGGTCATTGGAGTCCTTGGCACGTCCTTCACGCTGTGCAATCCAGATGGACTGGTTCTTTTGACCAATCGTATAGTGCATATAACGGGACATACGTGCCGATGATTCAAGCATTTGCCGCATAGTCAGTGCGCGCTGTACGATAAATGATTTATTGACCCGGACAAACTTTTTGATCCACGGATAAATCAGCAGGTTATCACCAATGGCAATTTCCACCGTATCCATCCCCTGGTCGACTAACAGTACCGACAAGAAGCCGGAATCGAGGATTATATCCCGGTGATTCGAAATGTATGTGTATGCCTTACTCTTGTCCGGAATAGCCGTATGATCTAATGAGATACCATCAGTACACTCCCCCGCCAGTTTCCACAGCAGACCGTAACAGAAGGTCTTCTGAAATTCCAGTTTCGTTTTGCAGGCACGCATCTTTTGTGCCAACATCTCAAAGGGAACATCCGGTATCACCCCGGCAACCACTTTCTGAAAAGCCGGATCGGCAATCAGTTCTTCGAAAACTCCGGGGAGCTCTTCGTCGTTGTAAGGACGGATTTCATCAAACTCGGTTGTATTCATAGCTTTCATTCTTTGTATAAGCTACGAGAGCCACGCTATCTTATACCACACCAAACTTGCGGTTTGTGCAGCCTGTAGCCCATTGCTCACAGCTTACAGTTAAAATTTATTCTCAATAATATCAGTCATTACATCTTTTATATCCATTCCGGCAGCACGCACCTGTTGGGGAATGAAGCTGGTAGCGGTCATACCCGGTGTGGTATTCACCTCCAAAAGATTAATCTTTTCACCTTCCGTAATGATATAGTCTACGCGGATAATGCCCGAACATCCCAATATATCATAGATAGCCGAAGTCAATGCCTGTACCCGTTTGGTCAGTTCTTCCGATACACGTGCCGGAGTGATTTCGTCTACTTGTCCGTTGTACTTCGCATCGTAATCGAAAAACTCATTATGCGTCACTACCTCAGTCAACGGGAAAACGACCGATTTTTCTTTCGTCTTATAACAACCGCAAGTCAATTCTGTTCCGGCCATAAAAGCTTCTATCATTACCTCTTCCGCTTCGCCGAAAGCTTTAGCGATGGCCGGCTGAATTTGTTCGCGCGTTTTTACCTTTGTCACTCCAAAACTGGACCCTCCTAAATTGGGTTTGATGAAGCAAGGCAGACCGATCTTCTCTATCACATCCTCATCGGAAACAGTCTGTCCCTGACGCAACAACAATGATTCGGAGATACGTACGCCAAATGCCTTGAGATACTGGTTGCAGACAAACTTATCGTAAGTGATGGCAGCAGCCAATACACCACAACACGAATACGGAATGCGCATCATGTCGAAATACCCCTGCAAACGTCCGTCTTCACCCGGCGTCCCATGAATGGTGATATAGGCAAAGTCGAATACAACCTTCTCCGCCCCATTCATAAAACTAAAGTCGTTTCTGTCTACCGGCGTTTTACTTCCGTCCGGCAACTGCACTTCCCAGCGACGGCCTTCCATTTCTACGATGTACAAATTATACTTCTCCTTATCAATGAAGGAGTAAATGCCCTGTGCACTACGCAGGGAAACTACGATTTCGGAGGTATCGCCTCCTGCCACGATGGCAATGTTGCGTTTCATTCTAAATCTCTGTTGCTAATATAGCCTCGCCACTTCTCTATCAACCGGGTCATATCATCCGGCAACTCCGAAGTGAAATGCATCTCTTCACCAGTGACGGGATGCACAAACCCCAGCGTCATAGCGTGCAAGGCCTGCCGCGGACAAGTGTCGAAGCAATTGTTTACAAATTGTTTGTATTTACTAAAGTGAGTTCCCTTCAGGATTTCGTGACCTCCATACCGTTCGTCATTAAAGAGTACGTGACCGATATGCTTCATGTGTACGCGTATCTGGTGCGTACGCCCTGTTTCAAGAATACATTCCACCAGAGTGACATATCCCAGACGCTCGAGTACCCGGTAATGGGTGACAGCATGTTTTCCTTGAGCCGGGTCGGGCATAACGGCCATTTGCATCCGGTCTTTCGGATTACGGGCGATACTCCCCACGACGGTACCTTCGTCCTGATCGACAATTCCCCATACGAGTGCACGGTATCTGCGTTTGGTAGTCTTGTTGAAAAACTGAATGCCCAGATTGGTTTTGGCATCCGGAGTTTTAGCAATGACCAGCAGCCCCGAAGTATCCTTATCGATGCGATGTACCAATCCCACATGAGGGTCGTTAGCATCATAGTCCGGATTATCTTTCAGATGCCAGGCGATGGCATTGACCAATGTACCATGATAGTTTCCGTGTCCGGGGTGCACAACCAGCCCGGCAGGCTTGTTCACCACCATCAGGTATTTGT
The DNA here is from genome assembly GCF_018860125.1 of Bacteroides sp. HF-4919. Lineage (NCBI taxonomy): Bacteria > Pseudomonadati > Bacteroidota > Bacteroidia > Bacteroidales > Bacteroidaceae > Bacteroides > Bacteroides sp. HF-4919. The sequence continues at coordinate 84,425 of NZ_JAHKNF010000009.1, read as the reverse complement.
CTTCGTAGACAATATTCAAGGGAATGTCTTCAGGAATAATCTCATTATCGTAGCGGGGACGATCCATCATCACCGTAATCACATCCAGCGGTTTCACCTTATAGCTACTCTTCACGGGCTTGCCGTTAGCCATGACAAAACCGTCTTCAGCAGCCTTCTGTATGCGATTGCGCGAAGCATTGACGATGCGTTCAAACAAATATTTATCTACCCGGACCATCGCCTGCCCTTTGTCCACTACCACACGGAAATGCTCGTAGAGCTGGTTCTCGTCACCTACAGGTTCTATATCATCCAATTCGTCCTGTTCAAGTTCGTCAGGCAATTCTTCTATCATGCGTTTTTTCTACGTATACGTTTCTTACATTAAAACCAGGAATCGTCTTCAGTACCGGAATCATCAGCAGAAATGGCAGCATCTTCTACCATATCGACCGAATCGGCTCCGGCAGATTGCACCCCGTCACCCACCATCAGAGTCAAAGTAGCACCAATAGGAGCTTTATCTCCAATCTGCAACTGGCGTCCCTGATAAATGACACCATATACCCAGTCCTTCTCTCCGCTCACCATCCGGTTCTCGGTCAGCTTAAAGCCGGCAGCCATTAACTTTGCCTGTGCCTGACGCACGGAGCTGTTATCGGCCACATCGGGCACTACGCACAAAGGAGTACTGAGTGTATTTATTGTGAGGTAGATCGTTCGTCCTTCTTTCACTTTCTGCCCGACCGACGGATTAAGATCAAGAATGATGCCGGACGGTTTGTTCTTTACATAATTGGAATCGGACACAACATAAGTCAGTCCCTGATCCCGGAACATCTTTTCAGCCTCGCTTACAGACATCCCTTTTACGTCGGGCACCACTACAGCTTGGCCATGGCGTGTGTATATATCCAATCCTTTAAGTGCGCCAAACACAATGAGCACAGCCACCACAACCATGGCTATGATGTTTACCCAGAAGAATCTATTGGCTTTGAAAGAAAAAAATTCTTTTATCGTCATAATTATAAGCTGTTAATCCGGACAAAGATACTATTTTCGCTACACAGTATCACAGAGTTTCACTGAGTTTTTGATAAAAGCTTATTAAAACAAAAAGAAGCAAAGGAATCCTCCTTCACTTCTTCTTATTCGTTTGCTATGGCTAATACTTATGCCTTCACTCCGTTGTATTCGTCAGAAACAGTCAGTTTCTTACGACCTTTAGCGCGACGCGCAGCCAATACTCTACGACCGTTAGCTGTAGCCATTCTCTCACGGAAACCGTGTTTGTTTTTTCTCTTTCTGTTAGAGGGTTGAAATGTTCTTTTCATTACTGTATCTTGTTTTATGTTATTATTTCTACGGATTCGGGCTGCAAAAATAGGCACTTTTTTTAAATAAACCAAGAGTTAAGTCATTTTTAGTCAAAACATTTTGTGTTTTTTGCCGATTTAGATTACTTTTGCACCCGAAAAGGTTCGAAGATAACTCAATAACAATCTATAAAATAAAGAATATCAAGTATGATTAATGCTCAAGACATCAAGAACGGAACTTGTATCCGCATGGATGGCAAACTGTATTTCTGTATCGAATTCCTCCACGTTAAACCTGGAAAAGGTAACACTTTCATGCGTACTAAACTGAAAGATGTGGTAAGCGGCTACGTTCTCGAACGTCGCTTCAACATCGGTGAAAAGTTGGAAGATGTACGTGTAGAACGTCGTCCCTACCAGTTCTTATATAAAGAAGGTGAAGACTATATCTTTATGAATCAGGAAACTTTCGACCAACACCCGATTGCCCACGACTTGATCAACGGTGTAGACTTCCTGTTGGAAGGTGCCGTTCTGGAAGTAGTATCTGATGCTTCTACTGAAACCGTACTTTACGCTGATATGCCTATCAAAGTTCAGATGAAGGTTACTTATACAGAACCGGGTATGAAAGGGGATACAGCTACTAACACATTGAAACCGGCTACTGTAGAATCAGGTGCAACCGTTCGTGTTCCGCTATTTATCAACGAAGGCGAAACAATCGAAATCGATACTCGTGACGGCTCTTATGTAGGTCGTGTAAAAGCATAAACAGGTTAACTGCCGAAAAAAATGTGGTCTCTATCCCTTACGGGAATAGGGGCCGCATTTTTTTATTACCATCCATGACGGTTATCGAAAAATAATGGCATATATTTGCAAGTCAACAACCGATTATCATTAAACCTATGCGATACTCCGTTATTATCCCCGTTTACAATCGTCCCGATGAAGTGGACGAATTATTGCAAAGCCTCACTACCCAACATTTCAAGGATTTCGAAGTCATAGTGGTAGAAGACGGATCATCTGTCCCTTGCGAAGCGATAGTAAATAAATATCAAGGGAAACTGGACATACATTATTACGCCAAACCAAACTCCGGCCCGGGACAGACCCGTAATTACGGGGCCGAACGCAGCGGAGGGGACTACCTTATCATATTAGATTCGGACTGTATCCTTCCCGAAGGATACTTCGATGCAGTGGAACAGGAACTTTCTGCCACCCCGGCCGATGCCTTTGGCGGACCGGACCGGGCACATAGTTCTTTCACTGATATACAGAAAGCGATCAATTATTCGATGACTTCTTTCTTCACTACCGGAGGCATACGCGGGGGTAAAAAGAAAATGGATAAGTTCTATCCGCGAAGTTTCAATATGGGTGTCCGCCGTGAAGTCTATCAGGCATTGGGAGGCTTCTCTAATATGCGCTTCGGCGAAGACATCGATTTCAGCATTCGCATTTTCAAAGGAGGATACCGATGCCGTCTCTTTCCCGGTGCCTGGGTATACCACAAACGGCGCACAGATTTTAAGAAGTTCTTCAAGCAGGTACACAACTCCGGCATTGCGCGTATCAACCTCTATAAAAAATATCCCGAATCGTTGAAAGTCGTCCACCTGTTACCGGCTGCATTCACATTAGGAGTTACACTTCTGCTATTATGTACTCCCTTCTGCCTGTTCAGTCTTGTCCCGATTCTGCTTTATACATTGCTGGTCTGTCTGGATTCTGCGCTGCAAAACAAAAGTTTACGCATCGGCATCTATTCCATCGCTGCCTCTTTCATCCAACTTATCGGATACGGAACGGGATTCTGGCGTGCGTGGTGGGAACGCTGTGTATTGGGAAAAAACGAGTTTGAAGCTTTCCGCAAGAACTTCTATAAATAAAAAAGGCGGTCTTTCAGTTGTTGATATAAAAAGAATACAAACACTCTCTATCCGACTTATGAAAAACAAACAAAAACTAAACATCAACCAGTGGTCCAAAGCCGATAGGCCACGCGAAAAAATGATGGCAAAAGGTGCCGAAGCATTGAGCGACGCCGAGCTGTTGGGCATCTTGATAGGTTCGGGCAATACGGAAGAGAGTGCCGTTGAACTGATGAGAAGGGTACTTGCCTCTTGCGACAATAACCTGAATGAACTGGGAAAATGGGAAGTACGGGACTTTTCCTCGTTCAAGGGCATGGGACCCGCCAAAAGTCTTACTATCATGGCAGCTCTTGAACTGGGGAAAAGGCGCAAACTACAGGAAAGCAAAGAGCGTGAACAAGTCAGATGCTCAGAGGACATTTACAGGCTGTTCCACCCATTAATGTGCGACCTGCCACAAGAGGAGTTCTGGATCCTACTTTTAAATCAGGCATGCAAAGTAATCAGCAAATTACGTATCAGTACAGGGGGGATTGACGGAACATACGCCGATGTACGTACCATCTTGCGGGAAGCCCTGATAGGACGTGCCACGCAGATAGCTCTGATTCACAATCATCCGTCGGGCAATGCAAAACCAAGCCAGGAAGACAAACGCCTGACGGCAGCTATACAAAAAGCGTCGCAAACAATGAACATTACCCTGACGGATCATATCATTGTCTGCGACGGTTGTTTTTATAGTTTTGCTGACGAAGGGCTTATCTGATTCGTCTCCGGCAACTGACTCCGGAAAATTAAAGCTGTGTTTCTCCCTCGATGTAATTCTCAAGAAACAGGTTCTCACCATCAAACACCGCATAGGAGAAATAATTGATCCAGTCGCCCAGAATAAGTATACGTGCAGTAGCACTTAACATCAAGTCAAGTTCAATGTGACGGTGACCGTAGATGAAGAAGTTTATATCGGGATGATTTTTCAGATACTCCTTTGTGTAAAGCACCAAGAACTCCTTATCTTCACCCATATAATCCGGTTCTTTCCCCCCTTCACGTTTCAATCGGCTATGTTTGGCCCAATTCAGTCCTAAATCCATACTCCAACGGGGATGAATGGCGGAAAATAAAGTCTGCAACGTACGACTATGGAACATCGTGCGCAGTAACTTAAACTTTTTGTCCGGATCGCCCAGTCCGTCACCATGCGCCAAATAGAACTCTTTCCCATAGATTTCCGTAGTCACCGGCTCACGGTGAATCGTCACCCCACACTCCCTGGTCAAGTAATCGCCACACCAAAGATCATGGTTGCCCGTAAAGAAATGCACCTCTACTCCCATATCAGTCAGTTCAGAGAGTTTTCCTAAAAAACGGGTATAACCTTTGGGCACCACCAAACGGAACTCATACCAAAAGTCGAACATGTCACCCAGCAGATATACCGCGGCAGCTTTATGTTTTATGCTGTCGAGAAAATTGACCAGGCGCCGCTCCTGTGTACGTCCGTGCTCTATGGCACGTGAACCCAAGTGGGCATCAGAAAGGAAATATACGTTCTTCATACTGTAAGAATGGATCGTTTAAGAATAGAGGTAAAACAGTAACGATTATAAAAAGCCCAGTTCCAGTTTAGCCTCTTCACTCATCATATCTTTGTCCCACTCCGGCTCAAAAACCAGATTGATAGTGGCAGAATTCACTCCTTCAATTGACTCTACTTTCTGCCGTACATCTTCCATAATGAAATCTGCCGCAGGACAATTAGGAGCAGTCAGGGTCATATCGATAGAAACCTCTCCCTCTTCGGCGACGTCTATCTTGTAGATCAGTCCCAGATCGTATACGTTTACCGGTATCTCGGGATCGAATACGGTTTTGAGCATATCTACTATCTTTTCTTCTATTTCAAACTTAGTCATTTCTATATTTCTTTGAAAGTTTACAAGACAAAGCTAAAGAAATTCTTTGAAAGATAGAGAATATTGAGGATAAATTAACGTCAACGAGGCAAGTTCATTACAAAACACACAGAGTACACAGAGTTTATTAATACGTATATCAACAAATCCTCTGTATACTCTGCGTGCTCTATGGTGAACTTACCTGCCGGTTACTTATATCCGCCCGCTTTTGCAATGCGTCTCGGAATCTCTGTATTATCCATTTTACCGATGAACAGATCAGAACCGGCACCGATAGCAAACACCGGCACATATCCTGCAGAATGCCCACCGCTGGTCCAGCCTACCATAGCGATCTGATCCATCACCTCTTTGGCTTTGGCTGCCATCGGTTCGGTCTTGGCATACATACTCTCGGCAAATTCTACTTTATTTTTCACGAATGACTTTTCATATTCGTCACGCAGTTTCTTTTCCTGCTCCCACGAGATAGGAAGTACAGACCAGAAGCCCATCTGTTCGGACAACAGATTTTTAACGTCTTCCCAAGCCACATGGTTGTTCTTAGCTTTGCGCAAATCACTGATCTTCTTAGACAATTCTTCAGCAGATGCCTTCTGGTTTTCAAGTGCTTTAAGATTCAGAGCGTATCTTCCGGTTCCCAATGCTATACCACCTGTCTCATGATCGGCAGTTACTACAATCAGGGTTTCTTTCGGGTGTTTTTTGTAGAATTCATAAGCAACTTTAATCGCATTATCCATATCGGCTACTTCGTGGAACACTGTAGCAGCATCATTTCCATGGCATGCCCAGTCTATCTTACCACCTTCTACCATCAGGAAGAAACCTTTATTTTTTCCTTTGGTCAGAAAATCAATCGCGCTTTCCGTTATCTGTGTGAGGGTTAAGTCACCTTCTTTACTGTCGATAGCATAAGGCAAAGAACCCGCATCGGCACCTTCCTCCTGAATCAAAATCATCTTACCGGCTGTGGCAGCTTTAGCCTTATAATCGTTATATCCACGGGCAATGGTGTAACCGGCTTCTTCAAACATCGGGAAAACGCTCGGAGCTTCTTTTTTGTCGTAAGTAGTAGTCGGTTTCAGGAAACCGGCACCGGCATAAAAGTCAAAACCGGCTTTAGGAAGATCGGTAGCTATTTCATAATACATATTACGATCCGGCTGGTGTGCATAGAAAGCAGCAGGAGTAGCATGATCGACGCTTACACTGGTAGTAACCCCAACCTTCTTGCCGGCTTTCTTAGCTTTCTCGGCAACAGTCTGTAAGGGATTCTTCTGATCATCCATGCCAATAGCACCATTATAGGTCTTTTCACCGGTTGAAAGGGCTGTCCCGGCAGCAGAAGAATCAGTCACAGAGTTGGTAGCAGAAAAAGTAGTAGCCATCGTTCCGACGGGAAACCGGGTGAAAAGCAAAGGCTCCACACCAATGCGCCCTTTCTGGATTTCGGCACGGTACATCTCCGTACCATTTACTTGGTTCACACCCATTCCATCACCAATGAAATAGAAAACATATTTTGCCTGAGCATTCGCAATAACTGCCACACAGACAAAAAGAAAGAAATAAAAAAGTCGTTTCATTCTTGTATCATTTAAGTTTATTTGAGTTAGTGATAGCAAAGATAAAACTTTTAAAATGAAGAAAAGGAGAAAGGGATATGAATATTCTGTTAAATAGCTCGTCCCCGGCTGCTTAGCGCTCAAAAACGGATTGCCTCCCTCCACACCCAAACTATATAAAAAGCCGGAGTACAGAGAATAAATCTCCGCCTCCGGCCTTTCCTCTATATTACTTATCAACCTTTATTTATCCAGGATAGCCATTGTATCAGACGCAATCAGCAATTCTTCGTCTGTAGGGATCACCACTACCTTCACTCTTGAGTCATCAGCTGAGATAATGGCCTCTTCGCCACGAACCTTATTCTTTTCAGCGTCGAGTTTCACGCCCAGAAATTCCAGTCCTTCACAAACACCGGCACGGCAAGTTGCCTGATTTTCACCAACACCACCTGTGAACAGGATAACGTCTACGCCTCCTAAAGCAGCAGCATATGCACCAATATATTTCTTAATGCGGTAGAAATACATCTGTTCTGTCAAGATAGCCTGAGGATCACCTTTTGCAACGGCAGCCTCCAAGTCACGCATATCACTTGAACCGTTCATCATACCAGCCACACCGCTTTTCTTATTCAACAGGTTGGAAATGCCTGTAGTTGTCAAGCCTTCCTTATCCATAATGAATGTTACAGCTCCGGCATCGATATCACCAGAACGGGTACCCATCATCAAACCTTCCAACGGTGTCAATCCCATAGAGGTATCGATACATTTGCCATCTTTGATAGCGGCGATCGAACCACCATTTCCGATATGGCAAGTAATCAGTTTCAGTCCTTCCGGTTTAATCCCCAGATATTCGCACACGCGCTGTGAAACGTAACGATGGGAAGTTCCGTGGAAACCATAACGACGTACACCGTACTTTTTGTACAATTCATAAGGAATAGCATACAGGTATGCATATTCCGGCATGGTTTGGTGGAATGCAGTGTCGAATACACCGATTTGCGGAACATTCGGCAGAATAGCCGTAATGGCATCAACTCCTTTCAGGTTAGCAGGATTGTGGAGGGGAGCCAGATCGTTGCAGGCAGCGAAAGCTTCAAGCACTTCTTTAGTCAGTAATACTGATTTACTGAAGCGTTCACCCCCGTGTACCATACGATGACCTACGGCATTGATCTCTTCAAGTGATTTGATAGCGCCATATTCCGGGCTTACCAAGGTATTCAGGATGAACTCTACCCCTACAGTATGTTCCGGAATATCCTTCTCAAGGATTTTCTTCTCACCGTTGGGCAAAGTCAGTTTCAGGAATGAATCTTTCAAACCGATTTTTTCGATTCCTCCCTGGGCAATCACTTCTTTGCTGTCCATATCGAACAGCTTGTATTTGATAGATGAACTACCACAGTTCAACACTAAAACTTTCATATCTGATTTTCGATTTAATTATTTACCATTCTTTGCAGCAATCGCCTGATTGGCTGTGATTGCAATCATTCTGTATACGTCTTCAATAGAACATCCGCGTGAAAGATCGTTTACCGGGCGGGCAATACCCTGAAGAATCGGGCCTACAGCATCGGCATGTCCCAAACGCTGCACCAGTTTATAAGAAATATTACCAACTTCCAGACTCGGCACAATCAGCACATTTGCCTCACCGGCAACCGGAGAACCGGGAGCCTTGCTCGCACCTACCGAAGGAACCAGAGCGGCATCCGCCTGCATTTCACCATCGATATTCAAATCGGGTGCCATCTCTTTAGCTAATTTCAATGCCTCTACCACCTTGTCCACATTTTCATGCTTTGCCGAACCTTTAGTAGAGAAACTAAGCATTGCTACTTTCGGATCAGCTATTCCTGCTACCGCCTGAGCAGTACGCGCTGTACAAACGGCAATCTGTGCCAGTTGTGAAGCGTCCGGAACCGGAGTGACAGCAACATCCCCCATCACCAGTAGACCATTCTGACCGCATTCCGGTGCATGTGTCAACAGCAGCATAGCACCCGACACACATGTAATCCCCGGAGATGTCTTTATAATCTGGAGAGCCGGACGAAGCACATCTCCCGTAGTATTACGGGCACCCGCCAATTGTCCGTCAGCGTCACCGCTTTTAATGATCAGACAGCCCAGATACAACGGATCGAGTACCAATTTACGGGCTTCTTCGATAGTCATACCTTTTTTCTTACGGAGTTCGCACAACAATTGCGCATATTCTTCTTTCTTCGGATGATTCTCAGGATTAATAATAGTGGCCCTGTTGATATTTCCGAGTCCCCATTTGGCAGCGGCAGCATTAATTTCTTCCGGATTACCCAAAAGAATCAAATCTGCAACTTCATCTGTCAAAATCTGATTGGCAGCTTTCAAGGTACGTTCCTCTGTACCTTCGGGAAGGACAATGCGCTGGCGATTAGCTTGCGCACGCGCAACGATAGAGTTAATTAAATTAAGCATAGATATTTAATATTGTATATAAATTCAGTAGGGTGTGTTATTTCACGCCGCAAAAGTACACAATATTGCAATATCAACATTGCAATTCGGGGTATTTTTTACCCCGAACCTGCAATTATTATAATATTTAACACTAACGGATTATTTCCGGAGCTACACTCTTGAAACGATCCATACACATTCCTATCGGTGCACCGATATAAGTAGGATCACAAATAAGATATTTTTTACCATCCAGCAAGATGTAGTCACCCGAGATTTCTTCGTTGAACCGGACAGCCGAAGCGATATGGTTCGGATAGTCGAGCAGCACAGCGTCCAATCCCATCAAGTCTTTCACCAGATTGGAGAACAAGATGGCACGGTCCTCACAGTCACAAGCCGGATAATAAAAGTTCTCGTCCATGAAGAAAGGCTTTTCATAGCCAAATTGTTCACCATCTGTCTGATATTGAAATGAATTCTGTACAAAATCAATCAGAATGTTCGCAGCATCCTTCTCTGATTTTCCCTTTATAGCTGTTTGTAAAGACGGGTAAAGGGCACTCTTCAACTCTTTGCTCATGGGTGTTTTATAGTAGACAGCAACTTCACATTGCGGATAATCTTTATAAAAGTCCATCAGGTTCTTATTGACAACCGCATTGATTTGAAGAAGAGATTTTTCCGAAGGAGACACTGTTTTACCCAACTCTTGCATACCGAACTGTGGCACAGCGTTCAAATCCATACACACCAGATTCTTGGCATTGGCAAAATCCTGACTGTAGGTATAAACAGCCATCGAACCGCCCTTATCTGCTTCAAACACATAGTATTTGACGCCCTTGAAAGTAATATACGGAACACCGAATATAGTTCCTGCCGGAGCCACCAACAACTTCAGCTTATCGTTTATTTTAGACAGACGCACCTTATATCCACATTTATTGAGAATAAACATCTGTAAAAAAGCAACATCATCTTTCCGGGCAGCACCACACATTTGTACCCCTAACTGTTTAATGAACAGCAAGAATGCCCAGTCGTTCATCCGGTGCTCATTCTTCAAACGGACGCAATCGTTAATCAATTGCTCGTGATCGGCTTTACACAACCGGCTCCAAGCAGCCGCAACTTTACTCTCGCTTGTCCCCCCCAGTACAAAGTCTTCAATAATATCCGTAGCCACCTCAAAATGAGTACCATAGAACTCAATCACATTGCGACGGGCCGAACTTCCGGGCAGCGGAACCGGGATATCAACTTTCACAGGAGTATAAGGTTTACCCGGTACATAGACACCGGGTGCCGGCTTATCTGCTACCGCAGGCAGATCCGGCTTTTTAACTTCCACATTTACTTTATCCCCTACTCCCGGTCTATCGGACACAGGTATTTTGGGAGCCGCCGGCTTAATCTCTACCGGAGCAGGGACAGGTTTCTTTTTATCGAAAAGTGTCGGTTTCACCGGTTCCGGTCGTGTCGGCATTGAATCCCCCACAGAGGCATTATACTTTTGCCACGCTTCCTTCAGAAATGTGGCAAACTCTTCGTCTGCTTTATTTTTAAAGTCTTTATATTCTTTCTGCTGTTTCTTTTGGAAATTATCAAACTCCTTCTGATAGTTCACATCCTGTGCCATAGCAACGGATGGAACCAGAAAGAGTGACGCAAAAACGAAAGAAAAGTAATATTTCGTTTTCATCATAATAAGTGATTAATGATTAACGGTCAGTAGTTCGGGAACCACTATTTTATAAGTACCATATCATAAAAAGCACAACGCTGAACTGCCGGAATAGAGTACACCCACTCTAATACATTCTGATAAGTGACCTCTTTAGTAAACGGAATATCCTCTTTAGTTGCCACCATCATCATATTTATCTTCTCGCTCTCCTTGTTATGCTGTTTCTCCATACGATAGTCCACAGCATTACTGAAAGGAATCGAATATTCTTTGCCGGCTTTCAACAACGTATTGGGTTCGTAACTATTAGGATAAAGCAAAGCTCCCCCATTACTGTCGAACCAGAAAAACTTCAAGTATGAATCCGTACCATGTACAGTCAATTTACAGTGAAACACATCCCCCTCACGATAGAGTGTCTCCACCCCTTTCACTTCGAGAGCATACGAACTGTCCGGTTTATCCTCTTTCTGCACTTCGGCATCGATGGTTATTACCTTATACAAGCTGCGTGTATCTGTGTCCCAAACCTCTTCTACCTTTTTATTAGTAATATTCACCATTCCTCCGATAGCAAGCACATTCATTTGCGAATAAGCTTCGTGAAGCTCCTGTCCGTCTTCCTGGGTAATCTGCCCAAAAACAGACCACACATTCTCCATCACGCCCGCCTTTTGCAAAGCAGCTTTCTTTGCTTCCATAAAAGCACGCTCTTCCGCCTGCTTCAATGTGATGTCATCGCTGACCTGCCAACGCCCTTGTACACCTTTCACTTTTACGGGTTTCTGCGCGTAAAGAGCGCTGGCAGCGGTCAATAAAAGTACAGCTAAAATTCCTAATAGCCTGTTTACGTTCATTCAGTTTGCCTTTTTATATTAAAACTCACTGAGCAAGTTTATCCAGTTCTTTAGCCAGTTCCGGTGATTTTTTAGCCAATTCTTCGCTAAGCGCTTTGACAGCAACTTTGTTTGCCGCCTCCAGACTGTAACCAATGGTAACCATTACCTCAACATTTTTATTTGGCAATGTCCTGTACACTTCCACCAAAGGAATAGTGCGCCCCAATGTTCCGCTGATAATACTTTTTCCGGCAGCTACAGCACTCGACAGGCTGGCCGCTTCTTCCTGTCCCATATCGTCATTGGCAACCTTCGATTCAATCAGTTGAGTCACCTTTGTCTGAACCTGTCCGGCAATGTCAATCTTAGCAGTATTGGTTGCCTGCATAGCCGCAGCCGACTGATTTCCACCAATCACTCTTGCAGTTGCTATATACCAATATGGATTGCCATTCATATCAATTTCCATCTGTTTTTCCCATGAATTTTCCAGCTGTTTGTCCAACGGCAATTTTCCAACCGGAGTCTTGAAGCCTTCTTTTGCCAGTGCTTTCGCCTCTTTGCGGGCTTCTTTAATCGCTTTTTTCTGCAAATCTTTGTTGATTACTTTTTCGTCCTTTTGAATTGCTTTATAAGCCTTACCTGTCGCTTTTTCTTGTGCAAATGCATTTAAAGAAATCATCATTGCCAGTGTTGCAAAAACACTGATTAATAAACTCTTTTTCATGTCAATTCTGTTTTTAGTAGTTAATATTCGTTATGTATATTCGTTTTTCATTTTGCAAAAATAGATAAAGTAATCCATTTCGTTTACTTTTTCTTGATTTTTTTGTAGTTGCCCACTGTTAAAAAAGAATCTTCGTACCATATTAGTTGATACCCTAACTCTATTTTTCATAACTTTGCAACGTTTTCAAAATTCAATAGGTAATAGTATGATACGTCAGTGTGCCATTTTATTTGGCTGTTTGGCTTTGGGTGAATTGATTGTTTATCTCACGGGAATTAAGCTCCCGTCCAGCATCATCGGGATGTTGCTGCTCACCCTTTTTTTAAAATTAGGTTGGATCAAATTGCATTGGGTGCAAGGAATGTCCGACTTTCTGGTTGCTAATCTTGGTTTCTTCTTCATCCCCCCGGGAGTGGCCCTGATGTTGTATTTCGACATCATTGCGGCGCAATTCTGGCCGATTGTGATAGCTACCTTAGTCAGTACCCTGCTGGTGCTTGTCATCACCGGATGGGTTCATCAATTAACACGTAAACTCAAATGAACTATTTAGAAAATGAATTTTTCCTGTTGGCAATCACTTTTGGGATTTACTTCTTTGCCAAGCTTTTACAGAAAAAGACAGGAATTCTGTTGCTAAATCCGATCCTGTTGACTATTGCAGTCATTATTATCTTCCTCAAAATAACAAACATCTCTTTTGAGACTTACAATCAGGGTGGACATCTGATTGAATTTTGGCTGAAGCCGGCAGTCGTAGCGCTTGGAGTTCCTTTATATCTGCAACTTGAAACCATTAAAAAGCAGCTGCTTCCCATCATTCTGTCCCAATTGGCCGGCTGTATCGTCGGTGTGATATCAGTAGTATTGATAGCCAAGTTAATGGGAGCCTCGCAGGAAGTAATTCTGTCACTTGCTCCTAAATCGGTAACCACTCCGATTGCTATGGAAGTCACTAAAACATTGGGGGGAATTCCGTCACTGACAGCAGCTGTAGTAGTATGTGTAGGTCTGCTGGGTGCTGTATTAGGTTTCAAGACCATGAAAATCATGCACGTAGGTAGTCCTATAGCTCAAGGACTCTCCATGGGTACGGCCGCACATGCCGTCGGCACCTCAACGGCTATGGACATCAGTAGCAAATACGGAGCCTATGCAAGTCTTGGCTTAACGCTCAACGGTATATTTACCGCATTGTTGACTCCAACTATTTTACGAATGTTAGGCATTCTCTAACAAAATCGTTTTATCTTTGTTATATATAAACAGTTAATTAGGAAACAAAAACTTTATGATCGCATTCAAAGATATAACGATCCAGGATAAGGATACCATCACAGCTTACACGATGAATAGTTGTCGCCGCAACTGCGACCTATCTTTTTCAAACTTATGCAGCTGGCGGTTCTTGTATCACACCAAGTTTGCCATAGTCGACAATTTTCTGGTTTTCAAATTTTGGGCCGGTGATGAACTGGCTTATATGATGCCTGTCGGTGAAGGAAACCTCGAAAAGGTATTGAACGAACTGGTTGAGGATGCCCGGCAGGAGGGCGAACCTTTTTGTATGCTGGGTGTCTGTTCGTGTATGCGCGAAGACCTTGAGGCTATCATGCCCGGTCAGTTCGGATTCACGGTTGACCGTGATTATGCCGACTACATTTATTTGCGCAGCGATCTCGCAACACTGAAGGGAAAAAAATTCCAGTCAAAGCGGAATCACATCAACAAATTTCGCAACACATACCCTGATTACGAATACACTCCGATCACCAAAGACAGAATTCAGGAATGTCTGGAACTGGAAGCAAAATGGTGCAAAGCCAATGACTGTGACCAGCAGGAGGGAACCGGAAACGAGCGCCGTGCTTTGCTCTATGCCCTCAACCATTTCGAAGAGTTAGGATTAACGGGAGGTATCCTGCATGTCAATGGTCAGATTGTAGCTTTTACTTTCGGCATGCCGATCAATAAAGAAACCTTCGGTGTACATGTGGAAAAAGCAGATACGAATATTGATGGAGCTTATGCCATGATCAATTACGAATTTGCCAACCACATCCCCGAACAATATATTTACATCAACCGTGAAGAAGATTTGGGAATAGAAGGGTTGCGTAAAGCTAAGCTCTCATATCACCCGGAAACGATTCTGGAGAAATATATGGCTTGTTTGAAAGAACAACCTGTAGAAATGATAAAATGGTAGCATACTGATGATAAGAGAACAGGTAAAATCATTATGGAAATTGTGTTTCGATGATAGCGAAGCATTCATCGAACTCTACTTCCGGCTTCGTTATAACAACGAAGTCAACTTAGCCATCCAAAGTGGCGAAGAAGTGATTGCTGCGCTCCAAATGCTCCCTTATCCCATGACGTTTTGTGGTCAAACCGTGCCTACTTCATACATATCCGGCGCATGCACTCATCCCGACTATCGAAGCAAAGGAGTGATGCGCGAACTACTGTCACAAAGTTTTGCACGTATGCTCCGCAACGGTGTCCTGTTTAGTACGCTTATTCCCGCTGAACCCTGGTTGTTCGGTTATTATGCAAAAGCAGGTTATGCCCCGGTTTTCCGCATCTCTCACCAATCCTTCTCTCTTTCAGAATTACCTGCCGATTCGGAAACGGGCAGCATTGAGGAAGTTACAGAATACCAAGAAGATGTTTATCAATATTTGAACGGCAAATTATCAGAACGTACCTGTTGTTTACAACATACGTCTACTGATTTCAAAGTAGTTCTTGCCGATCTTGCCTTGACACAAAATACCGCTCTCGTAGCCCGAAAGGACAATCGAATAACGGGTATAGCTGTTGTCTATAAACACGATAATACCTCGTATATCAACGAGTTATTTGCTGACAATGAAGCTGTCCGGGCACAATTGCTCTGCCGGGCCGGGCTAAGGAACGGCACCGACCGGATCATTCTTCAACTTCCTCCTGTAGCCTCCCTGCCTAACGAAACATTAGGAATGGCACGTGTCATTGATGCCCGGACAGTTCTTCAGCTCTATGCAGCCAGTCATCCAGAAATAGAAATGAACATTGAACTGACCGATGAACAATTGTCAGCCAATAACGGATATTATTATCTTTGCAATGGAAAGTGCATGACCAGTGAGGTCCGCTTACCGGGAGCACACACCCGAATGACCATCGGTGAACTATCAGAAAAAATACTGTGCGAGATGCAACCGTATATGAGTCTGATGATGAACTAAACCTTTCAGTCCTGGGGAATATAGCTAATAAAACATCAATTATCTCATATTTCCTTTTCCGGAAACAACCTCCTCATACACCATCGCACACCCGACTTTTATAAATCAAACGTAAAAGTTTGCCTTCCATTTTTATAGATAAAAACCTGTTCTTCCCGTCCTTTGGTACAGTTTCTCAACCACAATAAGGCATTCTGCGGAACTAAAAATTCAATTTTTCTTTCCGTCGCCACTTTCCTGCCTAATGACTTCCATCCATTGATTCCGTCTTGATAGAATAACTCATAATTATCCCCGGGCCAAATGTAATTATCATCGTTACGCGGAGAGAAAACAATTCTTTCAATCGGCATACTTTCTCCCAGATCATAGGCCAGATAAGAAGATGTATCACGTGCCTGAAAATAAGTCAATATATTGCCATCTGTAACATACTCTAATTTTGCAATCGGTTCTATACTGTTTATCCTCCTCAACCGAATCTTCTCCTGACACAGTGAATCCTTAAATAGTGCCAGTTCCGCCAACTCCATTCTTTTCCCTGCCGGAGCAACATACCGCACATACCTATGCTTCTTTCTTGAAGGCGGAGTTAATATGCAATAATTAGTGGTAAGCGTATCCTCAAATTGCCATAACAGATCTGCATGTATAAATGACAAATCACTGGCAGCTTCAATCTTTGCCCCTATAACTGCTCGATAAGCCCATTCCGCAATTGTCTTTTGCTGAGGCATTTTCCGCCTTAATATAGCTTCCTTCATCAAATCGATATTGGGTTTCAGCAAAACAAACTCACCCCCCCTTTTAGATATGAACGGATATCCCGCCGGATAAAGTTTTCCTCCATCTCCCTGATAAAGAGTCTGATAAATCACATCGGGTTCTATATCCCGGAAAGTAACCTTACCCGCATTACCAAGTGCCATATCTACAGGAATCCATCCGCCGGGACTGAATATCCCTAAGTAGATGTATTGCTCTCCAGGTATTTGTATCGGTATTGTCGTATCATTGCTTCCAAAATATTCAGATGTCACATCTTTCACAAATCTATTTCTAAACACAGGATACAACCGTTTATTGCCCGAAATCCCGGAGATTTTCTTAGGTTGTACGCCAAAACAATAGCGATACACCTTCCCCTTTTTCCTTCCGTCATGCCGTAAGGTATCACGTGACGCTTCAAACTCATTAAATCCGAATTGAAGAAAAGTTCCTGTTGTGTCACGCAACATCGTCCAACAATGATAATGTTGATAATCGGGTGAATAAACAAAATAGTCGGTCGCAACAGGAATTCCACAAGCACGCATAGCATATATTGTCAGGTCGCATGCTTCACGACAATAACCAATCCGATTATGATAAAGAAAAACAGCATCCAAGTGAGGTATCCGAAAATCAGTATTGTAGATGTAATACAGCTTTCTCAGTTTCCCGTCAATGATCTTAGAAGCTTCAATAACATCATCCCCCTTATAAAGAGAATCGAGTAGAGTTCCATAATCTTCATAATACAATTTACGCCAATCCGATAAAGGTTCATCGGCTATTCTGTAAGGTAATATCAGTTCGCAAAAATCATCGAACGACAAATTTCTATTCCAAGGATATTTCCTCCAAACTTCAAAAGCCAGGTCTATATTATCTATCAAATATTCCGCTGTTATCACTTGGGCGTCATATATCTTGAAGAGAGAGTCAAAGGAAATTCTGTTCCATTTATTCTTCTCCCTTTTAGATATAGGACGCCCTTCACAAACCCCAACTAATAAATGGTGAATAGAATCAAGTTCATTTCCTTCATAAGAATACCATCCCGGCATATTACGAATTAAAAAACGAGCTGCCTCCAATTTTTCCGGATCAGTTCTATAATGTTCTAATACCTTTTCAAGCTCCACGCGATTATCGCCGGCAAATTCCAAAGCATATTCCAACCGCCTATCTTTCTCCGATTGACAAGCTGCCAAAGTTAAAACTAACAGGATAAACAGTATATATTTCATAGTAAAAAAAATGCTTATTTTCTATTCAGACTTATTCTTTCTAAGATATTCATGTTTTAGGATTGAATTTGACATCGGAGGCAATCCTATTATTTTAGTTGATGAATTCATAAACCTGTGTTAGGAACCAAGAAATCATCCAGGTCTAAATAAAGCACGTCATCTATTTGGGGATTTGTCACATATAATCTATTTCGGATAGGATCTATCCACATCTGCCCAATGCTATAATCCGTCTCTATTTTTTGTATCAGATTCCCATCCCAATCATATACATGAATGATATTCATGTGTGGAGTCTCAAAACGTTCCCAACGCTCTTTTTCCCAATATACTGCATATATGTAATTGTCATCCGCCTGAACCCTTGTAAAATACGACTTTATTTTTTCATCACTTTTAAAAACAGAAAAGTCCGGTTCACCTTCCAAACGATAGCCGCTCACATGACCTGTTTCAAGATCCAGAATATTCAATTGCGCAAGATGAACCATAGCTTGCACCACTTTAGTTCCATCCGGTTTAATGGCATCATTCGAGTAGAAAAAAGACTCCGGCAGAATGGAAGCTTCATCATTCCTTATCGACTTCTTATAGCTTGAAAAGCTCTTCAGCAACTTATTCGTGTCAAGTGTCCGTTTTTGATAAACGGGCAAAGTAGCTTCTTTATCATTAAGCGGGAACGACTGTAACTCTGTAATTAATGTATTTTCATCCTTCAGAAACATCAAATAGTATGGAGCACCTCCATTCTCCTCTCTCCAGGGATAGGAGATTTGCTTATCCATAACAGTGGTGTCCCGCTTGATCGACTGAGTTATATTCCAGATAAATAGCTTCTCTTCATTAGGAGCGAACAGTAGAGTTTTCAGATCCCCTTTTTCTTTAAAGAAATGAAAAATCGGACCCAAAGCGGCAACTTCCCCAGGACCACTTCCTCTATAACAAAAAGTGCCTATTTCTTTTCCGGTGTCTATATTAAATATATTATAAAAGCGATCCGGTAATTTAGGATTCATAAAAAACATCAGTGAGTCGTATGTGGATAGCCATCCAAAATTCGCTCCATCCAATGGAAGTATTTTCAATGTAGCTTTCTTCGTGTCTTTGATACTATCTTCAATCGTTTGAATTTTACCATTGAAGTATGCGGTGTCATCATTTTCATGACAACTAACGCAAATATTCAATATTAGTGCAAGACTAAATATCACTTTAATGATATGCATATTTTTAATTTAGTTTATATTGTGATTATTATTTAAAAATCAACAGAATAGTCATTTTAATCTCAAAAGACTAAGTATCGCAGTTTGCTCATTTATCTCCTGTTGCTGATAAGCGGACGGAAATGCATCATCCGGGAATTCATCCGTATAAACTGTGACAAATGTATTAGGGATATTAGATGAAACCGGACGTCCCATTTCCGAATATCCCGGAATATCCATCTTGGTCAAATTTCCTTGCTCTATCCGCCCATCCTTCTTAAAATAGACAGACCACATTCCCTTATTTGCTGAATTAAAAGACCAAAGAGAGAAAACAAGATTCTTTCCATCCACCGTGAAAAGACTGTATGTGCACTCCTCTTTCGTCTCGTACAATTCCCGGTCCGAGCAGTGAAAATCCGCCAACATAGGCAAATTAGACTTCTGCCTCATGGTTCTTACCACTGTATCATTCACAGCATCATATTGATAATAGCTTCCATCCACCGGATTATAGATTTTTATGGTTCTATCCTCTTGAGCACACAGTGTATTCCAAGCAGAATGCACATAAGGAATCCCCTTTTCATATTCTAACAAATTCTTCACTCTTCTCCCTTTCTGATCCAGAATCCAAAGTCCCTTACAATTCTCATCTTCAGAAGGACGATGGCAGAGAAAACGGCCATCCGGCAACTCAACAACATCATTGAAAACAAGAGAATAAGGGAAGCTCAACGAATGACGAAATTCTCCATCAAAACTGTAAGAATAAATCGTTCGTTTACCCATATCACAGACATAAACACAATCTTTTCCTACGAAAAAAGAGTCCATCTCTCTATACTCTCCCGGTCCCTCACCCCGCTGACCAATCGTATTCAAAAAAGTACCATTCTTATCAAACCGGAATGCCATTTCCTGCTTTCTATCCGAAATGTAATAACAAGAATCTTTTGAAATTACATTATCGACCATACCCCAAAAATAAGGAGAAGGTAATTGCAGCCTGACAGACTCAATGGTGTCCACCAATACAGACATCGGCAGATATGGATTAGAAATAGACAGATCGACCGTCATTTCAAATCCCTTATCAATCTGTTTCTGACAAGATGAAACACAACACGTAAACAATATTACCAATACAACTAAACAGAAGTCTTTCATAATATAAAAATTTAACCAGTAAATACTGTCACAACCAAACAGCCAATTCTCTTCTTCCTCCTATTCTTTTTTCAACCGATAACAATATAACGAATCTTTCGCCACACATGAAACGACAAAAGAAATACTTTCTTCACTATCTGTGAAAACAAATGGAAATGTATCGGCAGGAAGACTAAATTCATATATAGTGTGAACCATTAATCTAACGTGTAACATACTATTTTCCATCCACTTGAACTATTTTTCACAGCAGCAAACAAACTCTGTTGAGTACCATCCACTGCAATATAATAAGCATCAGTATCTAACGAATATTTCTTAATCGGATTACCCTCCCAGTCAAAAACCAATACAGTATTCGATCTTCGGTTGTTTTCGTACATTTTTTTATCAGAGTACAAAGCATAAACATACTTAGAGGTAGCACTAAGATCTATATAACCCGCCTGAGTATTTTCTGTTAGATCTACATAATAAATTCCTTCTTCATTAACGGGTTTGTTGATTGGATCTCCCAACCTCAACGATTTTATCAACTCAATTTTATTGTTTACTATTTCAAAAAAGTCCATGTTGGACGAGAAGTTAATTGAACCGGCAAATGTATGTTTCTCAGGGTTCATTACTAAATTTCCTTGATTAGAAAGATATCTGGTGTATATTTGAAAAGCGCTATCCGCAGCATTATACACATCCACACCGTAATCCAGCACACTGTCATTTTTGTTGAATAACAGATATTGGTAACGGGATTTATATGTCCCGGTACACAAAAAAGTCGTATCGTCTATCGCTATGAGCCTTGAAATCTGCGCCTCCGGAATTTTATATTGCGCCAGACGTACCGGTGAACCATCCTTCTTGCGACTGTTGCGTAAAGAGTCGAGACTGTATTTCATCACAATACGTGTTTGGTCATCAAAAACAGTGAAACCGCTTTTCGTTAAGTAGCCATAACAGGGTGAAGGCAGTTCAGCCGGACCCTGTCCGATAGTCCCAAAACGAGCGATATATTCACCTGATTTTTTGTCAAACAGCGTATAGCAACATCCCGAGTGATAGTCATTAACTATGAGATTCTTTCCGTCACAACTTAATCCCTCTATTATTGCTATAGAATCTTCATTAACATAAAAGTCCTTCTTTTGAGACAGAGATTGGGATTCAGAAAACAATTCCAGAACTGTATGGGATTTCTCTTTTTCGCATGCCCCCAAGATACACATAGATGACAACAGAAGTAGGGTGACGCTTAAGTACGGTCGTTTGATCATGGTTCAATATTATTATTTTTTTTCACAAAATGCTGTAGCAAAAACCGGATAGTTCTTTTTGTTTATTTAGTTAGAAGTCATTATCTTACCATTGCAAAAAGATAAATCCTATAACAAACGCCAAGATAATATTTAAAGATTCAATCTCCAATCAAAAGATCCTTTTTTCTTTTCATAATTATTATTTCTAAGATATTTATTCTTTTGCAGGATAATAAAATATCAATGGATTAGAATTCTCTGTCAAATTCTTCAGTTCTAAAATCCTATCCAAACTCTCATTCACTTGCCCCGATCTCACTAACGACAAAAACAAAGGCATAGTGTACATATCAAGACAGCCATACACTCCCTTCTCGTCATAAGTTATCAAATTAGGAATGATATGTACATCGTCCCCCTTCGCCCTGTACACCCAATCATCAACACACCCATTGAATATAGAACAAGAGTCCCGAGACGCACTCAATAAACCATAATAAGTTTGATAACCTTTCTGATACTTAAAAAGATAATCATTTTTCACATGAGCCCAAAATATCAAGCTATGTACCTTACCGGATTCTACTAAATACCGAAGAGTTTCTCCTTTATTCACATCTATTTTATCAAGTGTCTTTTTATCCATCCAAGCATCCGTTACAAATTTCAGCCAGATATCTTCCCGGTCACCCTGTAAACATAATATATCCTTTGAATACAAAGGAGAAAAGCATAATTCCTTTTCCAAAGGTAAACAGAAAGGAGAATGCCCTTGAATCTGCCTCCATCCTTCATTATTAACATTTACAGAAAAATATTTTCTTTCTGTTTGCCCCCCCTTCAAATCAACTTTCCTCATCATGGCGTCTTCACCCGATTTTGAATGTAAATCTGTGTATAAATCACCCTGATTATAGTGTATATAATGGCTTTGACCTTCATCACGATTCAACGATAAAGAGCTGAAAAACTGACCGGATAAAGAATAACAATACACAATCTGCCTGGTAAAATCTAAGGCATAGACATTCCCTTCCTTATCAAGGGTAAAATCACACAGCAACGTATACTCTCCCGGACCACTCCCCTGGCTTCCGATATTATACTTAAATTCTCCGCTTCGATCAAATACGTGGAGAGCATTCAATTCTTTATCTAAAATAAGAAGCAAAGAGTCCTTTGCCAACAGTTTGTCAATGTTGCCAACAATGGTATCATCATCCAAAATAATAATTTCCGGTTTTTCAAAAAGACTTGAAAATCGAAGCTCCTTTTGTATAACGATAGAATCCAAACAGATAGCTTTGTCTCCCGCCATCCTTCCTTTGTTTATACAAGAGAATAGACAAAAGCCTATAATTAAAAATAATACTGTCTTCATAAGCTAATAATTAGACTATTAATGCGAATTAGGAGTTATTTACCTCTAATCCATGATTCAAAATGTTATTACTCAGTTTATCAACCCACTGTTTTGAGCCTACTTAAAAACCAACAAATAAGAAAAATAACGCCAGTTGTTTTCTTACAAGAAACATTCAACACACATCATTTAAACATACTTTCAGAAGCATTTAAAACTTCGTCAGAAATCACGATACAATTATTCAAGTCAGAAGATTGTGGTCCTCTCAATCCTTGGTCTCCTACCAATTATCACCTACAAAAGAAAGAATCAGGAAAGAATCATTACTTTCCCGGAATGATTATTCTAACAGCTGCTTCAGAAAATGCCCCGACCGTATTCAAAAGAGAATGTGCAGGATAGTTAAGTAAAAAACAGACTTGAAAAATAAGACACATAATAATTTTTCTTTCTTTGATGAAAACTTTCCAGTACAAATATTTACACCACATAAGAGATTAAGGCAGAAGTACAAGCCATAAAGAAAGAGAAAGCCACAGGGACTTGTTCTCACAAGTTGTATCGTATCTAAAATCAGGCAACCTATGTCTATCTTTCTGAATCAGTAAACCAACTACTTATTCGCATTATTGTTTAAAAGATCATCTCTACTTACCTACAAATGCCTGCTACATTTTGTACTGTTATTGATAACTTTCCTTGATAATAAGAATGGATCTCATCCCTCGCATGACACTCTGTCCCAGTTCCTCCACAACGATATTTATGAATATAAGTATTACCAGAAGAAGAAGAGGCACCTTGATAAACACCTAAATAACTTGTGCAATCTAACTCATCAAACTCACCAAACGCTAATGCCTCAGCATTAGCTAAAGAAATATCTGAAGACAAACGGATGTTCTGTGATTTATATACATTATAACCTGCAAATAATACCGCATAAATTGCAAGCACAGTCAAAATTCTCTTTTTTATTTTCATTGTATTTTCTTACTTTAGTTTATTATCATTTTATTTATTCCGTTTATCATTTCCACGGAAAAGCAATCCAATTGCCTTCTAAATCAAACTTTTTCCATAGGCTAACGTTCTCCATAATTTTTTAAGGTTAACTATTAGTTTTCTTTATCAACTGCATTACCCCGAATCTTCAAACGTATTGGAGAGGTGGGAGTATTACAATATACAGTAATGGTCTTCTCAAAATGTTCGGGATGTTCTGCACGGTAAGTAACCTGAATATCGGCAGACTTCCCCGAAGGCACAGGCTCCTTGCTGTAAGTGACGGATGTACAGCCACACGAAGCATTTATGTCCTCGATAATCAGAAGATGATCGCCAAGATTCCGCAAACTAAAAGTAGCAGTCTGGGGAGTTTTCCAATCAAAATCGCCCATTTCATCGAGGTTTTTATCCAAAACCACTTTTGTTTGGGAAGAGGTAGCGACTCCGGTTTGCCGTCCGGTAATAATTTGCAAATAAAGGTCACGCACCTTTTTATTATGGACAGGATTACCAATCGCAATCACCCTGTTCTGACTGTCCAAAAGGAAAGTTTGAAAGTTCACATCCGAAGGGAAATGATTCAAAGCATCAAAACCTCCCTTTTCATCGATAAAAACCGGATAAAGGAATCGATCTCTTTTCAATAGAAAAGAGATTTCATTTTTGTTTTTCGGATGGAAAGCAAAGAGAAAAGATACCTTTCCATTTGCCATTGTGTCGACCATAGAAATGAAATATTTCCATGTAGGAAGTTGCAATTTACAACTGGTGCAGCCCACCGAATCCACGTAAGTCATTATGGTATATTCATTTTGGGGAAACGAATAACCGGCACTGTCCTTTCCCAAAACACTGAATGTCATATCAGCGGGATAGACAATCGTTCTACCCTCCCATTCGTGGATCAAACGGGATATTTGCTGCTCTTTGGTCTCTTTACATGAGCAAAGTGCCATCAGAAAGCATAAATAGCCGATAAGTTTAATGGGCCGTCCCATTATTCTTCACGGTATACTACCTCAACTTTCAGATATGTGAACGGACAGTCCACAGATCCGTCACCGAAACAGGCTATTTCTCCATCCGGGAACGACTCTCCTGTAGCCAAAGCCTCCACATTTTGCAATAGTAAACCGGCTTCTTGTACCTTTCCTTCTTTTCTCACAGAAACAAGACCTATTAACAATAGCCCGATAAGTCCAATAGTAATTTTTGCGTTTTTCATACTCTATGTTTTTATTGCAAAGGTATGGCTTATCTCGGCCACCGCCAGTGAGAAAGACTGATTTCTCACTGATTTTTCACTGATTTCTTACTATTTTCTGAACGAAAGTGGAGTTGATAGCCTCCATTTACCAAAGTAACACCAAGATTAGCCCCTATTTTACTTAAATCGGTACGTAAATCAGTAATCAGTCGGTTCCTGCGTTCCATACAAGAATCTACATCCTCTAATTCTTTCCAGAATAGTTTTTTCAGATCTTCATTCAACAGCAAATGATCGGGTTTAAGAAATGCCAGCAATACCTCAGCAACTCGTTTTCGGAGTATACAAGTCTGTTTACGATAAGTGATACTCCTCTCCAGATAATCAAATGTAAGTCCATTGACTTCCCAAACAAATTCACCTTTTTGTTGAGCTGGCAGTTGTGATGATTCAATAAATTCAAAACAACCAGTAAATGCCATCACCACACAACAGTCAGCTCTTTCCTTCCTTCTATTCTCTTTTCAACCGATAACGATATAACGAATCTTTCACCACACATGACACAACAAAAGAGACATCCTCTTCACTATCTAGGAGAACAAATGGAAATGCATCGGCAGAAAGACTAACCAAATGTTCACAATCAGGTAATTTATATCTATCATCAACTATAACCAGTACCAAGTCTGAGCCTTCAACAAGGTTACTTGATAATTCCACATCATCAAGCTTCTTCACAAACCGAAAGTATTTATACCCCTCATGCTTCCTATATACCGAATCAATTTTAGCCGATCGAAAATAAATTTCTTTAGAAGCAGCAAGACTTTTACTCACCACTTCCGTCATTAACACCCGAACTGCATCTGAATAAAAAAACAGATAACAAACGACTATCATGATAGCGAAAAAAAAAACTGACAATTCTTTCTATTCACAATTATTGTTTTTAAGATATTTAGAAGCTGTTTTTGAATTATAAAACATTAATATAACATATTATTTATCAGCAGATTAATTAAATATCATTTCTTAACTTTATGGCTACCAAAACATAAGTTATGAGTAATTATCCAACCAACCTAACTGATAAACAGTGGTAAGTTATAAAAAATATAGTAGAAACCAAAGAAAGGAAACGAAAACATCCTTTACGTAAGATGATAAATGCTATGCTGTACCTTACTAAGACCGCCTGTCAGTGGCGAATGCTTCTCAAGGAATTTGGCCCTTGGTAAACCATTTACTTCTATTTCCGTAAATGGAAGTTGGAAAGAGTCTTTGAGGAGTTGATGCACCATCTCCGAGAATCGGTCCGAAAAGCTTTTGGCAAAGCTATCAGCCCCATAGATTCCAAAACTGTAAGAACTTCTCATCACATTGATACGCTTGGCATAATTCCGGTGGTAGTTATTCACACTGCAAACATACTCAGGCCTGATGCCGCCAAACAGTTCACAGTACCATCCAAAAGATGGATTGTGGACAGAACTTTTTCATGGTTCGAAAGTTTTAGAAGGCTCAGTAAAGACAACGAAGTACTTCCAGAAACTTCACAAACCATGATATACCTAACAATGATACAAATGATGCTTAACAGGACCAAATGATAAATTTGAATATAGGGACTTAGTCGCAGCGAAATGCCCCACTCTCTTCTGAAATTATGGAATGTTATCGAACGATACTAAAGTAGGTTCAGGCATATTACCCAATCCTATTATTTTATGCAACTTCGTGCATAAAGCTATCCGGTATATTCTTTTATCTAATAATAATTTTGCAATAGGCAATCCTTTATAGTCGAAAATTAATATTTTGTTTGCCATTGATTTATGTGGGTCTTTAAAATCATAATCACTTAATAGCTGGTCTAAATATAATACATAAATATACTTGTCATCCATTGCTAAATCTAATACTTGTCCAAAACTTCTTTCTTTACTAAACAGAAGGTCGCTGTTTTTACATTCATAAAAAGATTTATCAAAATAAAAACTCCAATCTTTTATCATGACATCGTTTTCCAAATGGTATTTTGCAAGGTATGGCAATTTGTTAGGAGTAAATACCATATTGCCCTCATAAGCAGATAAACACCCCTTTAAATTCATTCGTGACGATTGCATAGACAATTCTCCTTCAATAGGAGAATTTCCAAATCTTTGTAATGGTTGTAAATTACTATCTAACAGCGAAAAGAAACTTCCATCTTTTCCGCATAATAGCGAAACAAAATGTCTGTCATCCAATTTCACAAAGTTATAATCTGCCGGATTTAGTTCACCTTTCTTACGCTTATAAGGTACTCTATTTCTTGATAACTCTTTAATAACCATACCATCTTTACTATCATTCAAAGACATTACAGCCAAAGTTTGCGTATTGATATCGTTCAAACCAAATGTGTTTTCATGAGCGTATGTAATCATCGGTTGAAGAAATTCACCCGGACCATTTCCTAAAGATCCATAAGCATATATTTTTTTCATTCCTGAAGGTATCGAATATACACTGCAAAAGTCCTTTTGGGCGATATGGGTCATTACTAAAAAAGTATCAACACAACCAATCCATCCCATATTAATCAATAATTCTGTATCTGATTGTTCGCATTTTACTTCTATTACCTTATCGAATGTTGAGATATTCGTATTATCCCTCAAATTACAGCTCGACAATAAGCATGAAAAAATTACTATAAAAAAAAACTGTTTCTGCATAGGTTTACATACTATTAAACGACATGTGGAAAAATTATAGACATTTGTGCCAAAACATGACACTCATTCCTCTTAAGGTGGAATCAAAAACTTTTTCCTGTTTTGATAAAATTTGCTACTTTTGCACACATCACCTCCTTTCGTATTGGTTGATAATGATGGGGTATGAGGAGCTTCATTAACAAAGGTTGCAAGTCTGTGTATGTGTATTGAAGCTTCCTTTTCTCCCTTTGAAATATGCAAATCATTATGGTATATTCATTTTGAGGAAACGAATAGTCGGCACTGCCCTTTCCCAAAACACTGAATGTTATATCAATCAGCGGGATAGACAATCGTTCTACCTCCCATTCGTGAATCAAACGGGATATTTGCTGCTCTTTGGTCTCTTTACATGAGCAAAGTGCCATCAGAAAGCATAAATAGCCGATAAGTTTAATGGGACGGCCCATTATTCTTCACGGTATACTACCTCAACTTTCAGATATGTGAACGGACAGTCCACAGATCCGTCACCGAAACAGGCTATTTCTCCATCCGGAAACGACTCTCCTGTAGCCAAAGCCTCCACATTTTGCAATAGTAAACCGGCTTCTTGTACCTTTCCTTCTTTTCTCACAGAAACAAGACCTATTAGCAATAGCCCGATAAGTCCAATAGTAATTTTTGCGTTTTTCATACTCTATGTTTTTTTGCAAAGGTATGGCTTATCCCGCCCACCGCCAGTGAGAAAGACTGATTTCTCACTGATTTTTCACTGATTTCTTACTATTTTCTGAACGAAAGTGGAGTTGATAGCCTCCATTTACCAAAGTAACACCAAGATTAGCCCCTATTTTCCTTAAATCAGTACGTAAATCAGTAATCAGTCGGTTCCTGCGTTCCATACAAGAATCTACATCCTCTAATTCTTTCCAGAATAGTTTTTTCAAATCTTCATTCAACAGCAAATGGCCGGGTGCTTTAAGAAATGCCAGCAATACCTCAGCAACTTGTTTTCGGAGTATACAAGTCTGTTTACGATAAGTGATACTCCTCTGCAGATAATCAAATGTAAGTCCATTGACTTCCCAAACAAATTCACTTTTTTGTTGAGCAAGTGGTTGCGACGATTCAACATGATCATCTTCTATTCTGGACCCGGATAAAATTCGAACAAGAAAGAGACGAACACTCGGAATATAAAACAAACAAAAGATCAGTGAGAAAAGGACATAACACCAAGTACGAATATTATTCCAATGCGCTTTTAAAATAACGTCCACCCAAAAAGGTCTTATAAAAGCATCCATTTTTATGCAATAACCGACTCCTGTACTATAGGCTAATAAAAAACAATCAGGTTCATTTAACCCACTCGACACTGATATCCGCTCTCCGTTCTTTAGAGAATTTGTTAGTTTTATTCCGGTCTTAGCACAGATTCCATCCATACGAAGTTTCAACTGCCATTTCTGATTCAGAGAATCTACATGAATAGGGTTTCGTTCTATCAGGAAAGATTGCTTGGCTTTCTGTATAAAAGATGTATCCGTATAAACAGTATCAATGGCAAATTGACATACATTGCAAGTCCCACTTTTATCTGTAAGGGTTACTTTCTTATGCTTTGTTTGTTTCTTTCCGGTAGCGTACGCATGATTGGGATTCAATTTTCGGAATCTACATTCCAAGTCTTCATCAATTGTACGCAACAAGAGTTTTTGTGCACTTGCATTTACAATAGGCAGACCCATACGATAAAGATAGGATCCAAAAGTAATTGTAACCCCTATCCAAAGTAAAGCAAATAAGATACTATAGATAAATTTCATTGTTCATCATTTTCTTTTGCAAAGAAAATCAAAAAAAGAGTTGATTGCAAATAAAATATAATTTTTCTACCTCCAGTTTCATCTATAAATCTTATCAATAACAGTCCGGCATTATCCAACTGAGCTACATGCAAATACACTATTGATTCATTACTCTTCACACAATTTCCCAAAGACCTTTCCCCCTGCACAAATAAGGAAGAGACCAACTTGATTTCCCCCATATCATAAACCTTTATGAACAAGATAATTACCATTTTTCATACGATCTTTACTCCGGCCCGCATACGTGGGCTCATGGGCCCGCATACCGGGGCTTATCGGCCCACGTACCCGGGCTCATGGGCACAGACATGCGGGCCCGGATAAGATTCAGACCATTTTCGCTAAAGATACTAAGGAAAACAAAATGCTTTTATAGGTATAAGCAGAAAGAACAGCCCACCCATCATGCTATATATAAATAGATTACGCTTATTTCCTTTACTAAAATGAAGGGTGGAAGATGGAAGATAGGGGTGGAAGATAAAAGCCCTTAAAAACAGCATCTTCCACCCGCTAAGAGTCTGTTTATCAGAACCAAGATTCTTAAAAGGTGGAAGATGGAAGATCGAAATGCATTTTTTGTATGAGAGCGTGATATTTAGCTTTCCTTTGTCAGCAGACTTTCAAGTTCTTCAGCACTCTGGCGAAGATAGAACTGTCCGCGCCATGCTACAGAAATTGCTCCGGTTTCTTCGGAAACGATAATGGCTAAAGCATCCGAGACTTGAGATATGCCCATTGCTGCCCGATGACGGAGTCCCAGTTCTTTGGGTATATCCAAATTATGTGACACAGGAAGAATACATCCGGCAGCTTTGATACGCTTCTTACTGATTACCATTGCACCGTCATGCAAAGGACTGTTCTTAAAGAAAATATTCTCTATCAGGCGCTGGTTGATATTGGCATCGATAATCTCACCGGTACGAATGACATCGTCAAGAGGGACATTACGTTCCATCACGATCAAGGCCCCCACCTTCTGCTTTCCCATACTGATACAGGCCATCACGATGGGCATGATATCATCATGCTGAAGTTTTTCTTTTTTATTTCCGGTAAGGAAACGTACCAAGGCACTGGCATGTTGATGCGAACCGAGCGTGAGAAGGAAACGCCTGATCTCATCCTGAAACAAAACGATCAGTGCCAATACTCCCACGCTTACCAACTTATCGAAAATAGAACCGAGGAGTTTCATCTCGAGCACTTGCGAAACAACCAGCCAGATAAGGATAAACACCAGAATACCGGTAAACACATTGATAGATCCGGAGGCTTTCATCAGCTTGTATGTATAGTAAAGCAGGAAAGCCACCAACAGGATATCAATAAAATCTTTTATGCCAAATTCAAAAAACACGGATTAAAATATTAAGAGTTAAATATTCGGATATCAGGAATGAAACGATACGCTTTTCAGTTTTTCAATCAACCGGACCGCCTCCACTGCTTCACGTACATCATGGACACGTAGTATATCGGCTCCCTTCATCAATGCCACCGTATCGAGCACAGTCGTCCCGTTGAGTGCCTCTTGCGGAGTAGCTCCGAACAAGCGATAAATCATCGATTTGCGCGAGACTCCTACCAACAAAGGCAATTCGAAGATACCGAACTCCTCCAGATGTGCCATCAGTTCGTAATTATGCTCCAGTGTTTTGCCAAAACCGAAACCGGGATCAAGAATAATATCTTTCATTCCCAAATCACGCAACTGCCGGACTTTCCGTGCAAAATACATAAAAACCTCTTTCAACAAGTTTTCATAGTGGGGTTCCTTCTGCATGTTCTGGGGAGTGCCCTGCATATGCATCATGATGTAGGGTACGTTCAGACGGGCTACGGTTGGGAACATCTGCTCGTCCATCTCACCCGCCGAAATATCGTTGATAATGGCGGCTCCATACTCCTCGACACACTGCCGCGCCACTTCGACACGGAATGTATCCACGGAAATAATAGCATCCGGGTGATTACGGTTCAATATTTCCAGCCCGGTACGCAGCCTTTGCATCTCTTCTTCCGGTGAGATATGCTCGGCATTGGGACGTGACGAATAAGCACCGATATCAATAATTGATGCACCTTCATCCAATATCTGACATGCACGCGCAGCGATCTCGGCTTCAGTCCGGCTACGGCTGCCTGCATAAAAAGAATCGGGCGTGACGTTGAGTATTCCCATGACCTGCGGAGTGGAAAGATCGAGTAAACGTCCGTTTACATTCAGACTTTTGAGAATCGTTGAATCCATTTTCTGTTTTTACAGTTGATTGTCGCAAAGATAAAGAAAAATAAATGTCCCTATGCTATCTGCACACTAAAAATAAAGTTATCTTTGCAGGTATCAAGACTACTGAAACAATGTTTATCAAATTATGCCGTCACATCATATTACCTATACTGGTTTTGTTCTGCTTTCAATATCAGACAAGAGCTGAACACACGCTTACAAAGACGGACAGCGTTTTGCGTAGCTACTTCTTAAAATGTAAGGCAGAAATCAACAGTCCGGCCTTCCTGCAAATAAACGATACCCTTGCCCGCCTGTCAAAACAGAAAAAGGACAGACACATGGAAGCTGTTGCCGCTTCGCTGAAGCTGGACTATTATTATTATAAAAATGATCTCGACAGCATTCTGATTGAAGTAGAGAACGTGAAAAAGATAAGCAAACAGAATGGCCAGTTGAAATACTTCTATTTTGCCTGGGGAAGCCGGCTGATTACTTATTACATAAAGCAACATCAAACCAGTACGGCCATTTATGAGGCGCAAAAAATGCTCCGGTCGGCCGAAGCTGATAATTTCATCCCCGGAATCGTACAGTGTTATCGGGCATTGGGAACCATTTATATGACTCAGTCGAATCCCAAACTGGCATATGAGAATTTCAAAAAACAAATAGAGCTTATCGAGCAAAACGGAATAGAAGACATCAACCTGCCTACCCAATACGCATCGCTTGCCCAGTGTGCCCTTGAATTGCACCAACCTGAGGATGCCAAAAAAGCGCTGGACGAAGGAAGCAAAAAGATAAAAAGTGCCTATCAGAATTTTACAATAAACAAGGCTTACATTCTGTACTACATCGAAACGAAAGAATACGATAAAGCGAAGAAAATACTTCGGAAGATGGAACAACTATTCGAAGAGGACAAAACACTTACCATCTACAGAAACGGATTATACTATGTACAGACTGAGTATTACCTGGCTACCGGAGAATATAATAAAGCGCTCGAAGTGATCGACCGGATCAAAGCTGACTCCCTCTCTTCAAACAAATACTTGAACTACAGCATCACTCAAAAAGAAGGAAATATTTACTGGGCAATGAACGACAGAGCACGGGCGGCCCAATTTTACCGGGACTACATCCTGGCTACAGATTCGATACGCACCCAGGAAATACAGAACTCTACCAGTGAGTTCTACGCCATCCTGGAGGTAGAACAGTTACAGAAAGAAAAAAGCGATTTGCTGCTTCACATGCAAGAGGAAAAGCTACAGACTATTTATACAATCCTGATCTCACTCGTTGTCGTCCTGTTAGTAGTAGCAATGATGTTCTGCCGCATTTCTAAACTGAATCAGAAATTAAAGAAGTCGGAAGCAATTGTGGTACAACAGAACAAGGAATTGACAGAAAACGGTGAGGAGCTGCGCAAAGCCAAAGAACGTGCGGAAACTGCAAGCCAGATGAAAACAACATTCATCCAAAGTATGTCACACGAAATACGTACGCCGTTGAATGCGATTGTAGGATTCTCGCAAGTACTGAGTGCTTACTTTAAAAACGAAGATGAAACAAAAGAGTATGCCTCTATCATAGAGACAAGCAGCACTAACTTATTGCGGCTTGTGAGTGACGTACTCGACATTTCGTATCTTGATCAGTCGGAAGAATTGCCATACAATAAACCCGACGACATCAACAATTGCTGCCAGACAAGTATCGAGCGGTCAAGAGATTCTGTGAAACCGGGGGTCAGCCTTTACTTTGAGCCACAATGCAGACAGCTCACCATATTGACTAATCCGACAAGAGTAGCGCAAGTGCTGACCCATTTGCTACACAACGCAGCTAAATTTACGGATAGAGGAAGCATTATTCTGGCCTACACTATAGCGGAAAGTCCAAGCCGGATCATATACACCGTTACCGATACGGGAAAAGGCATTCCTGCAGAACAACAGGAATATGTATTCGAGCGTTTTGCCAAACTGAACGACTTTTCTCAAGGTACCGGACTGGGACTCCCTATATGCCGTATTATCGCAGAAAAGTTAGGTGGCAGCCTCATCATAGATAAGAACTATACAGGAGGATGCCGTTTTATCTTCACCCTTCCTTTGATCCGGGCCAATGTGTGAAAAGAAAAAGGTTGCCCCTCAGGCGGAAACCGCCCTCGGAGCAACCTAAACAAAAAAACGGTAAAGCGTTACCGCTACTACTCAACAATGGTTACTCTTGCACCATTGAATACATTCAACCCCAACTTGTTCATGATGTATTTAATGGCCAACTGTGCTTTCACAGAGTTGCCCGAACCATCCAAAGGAGGTGCAAAGGCAGAAATACCGAATACGCCCGGCAATACCCCCATCACACCACCACCTACACCGGTCTTGGCAGGAATACCAGAAGTATACATCCAGTCACCCGAATGTTCGTAGAAACCTACGGTGGCAATCATAGAAGTGATTTTAGGAGTCAGTTCGGCATCGAATACCTGCTTCTTGGTAACAGGATTCACACCACCATTGGCAACCGTACCGGCAGCCACCGACAACATCTGTGCAGTAACTCCCAAAGAGCACTGACGGGTATAGAGGTCGAGCGACATATTCGGATCATCATAGATACGGTTATAATTCTTCAGCAGCCAGGCAATGGAACGGTTGTTGAAGTTGGTAGCTGTTTCCGACTTATAGAGTTCTTCAATCAGCTGTGGAGCAGAGCCGCAAAGATCGGTAATATTCTGCACAATCGCATCCCACTTCTTATCGGAATTACCAATCGGCGTCACCATGGAACAAGCAGAGATGGCTCCGGCATTGACCAACGGAGTAGACGGATGATCATTTTCCAATAAGATGGCAATGATAGAATTGAAAGGCAGTCCGGTAGCATCCGCTCCAATCATTTCCAACACCTTCTGCGCCCCGTATTGACGGAGAATCAGAATGGCTGTATGTACTTTAGATACGGATTCGATACCGAAACGATAGTCAAAATCCCCTACGGTAATAGTTTGACCATTCAGCAAACAGACACTGATACCAAAAAGGTTCTTGTCAATATTAGCAAGATAGGGAATATAATCGGCATTCTTACCACCGGTATTACCCTTGACTTGCTCATAGGCCTGTTGTACTACCTCTTTTATTTGGGAAATAGATATTTTTTTGTCCATACCAATAATGTTATTTATTTCTTAGCAACTTGCGGTTTACCGGTATGATTAAACACTTTGGTTTCTACCGGCAGATTCTTTTCCTGGGCGATACGAGTGGTTGTCGGGTATTCCAGTTTTTCAAGTTCGGTAATAGCATTCTTGATATCTCCCAACAGCATATCGGCCATGTCCCGGCTGAATCCCTGACGAACTACCACACGCATAACCACATAATTCTCCAGTTTAGAAGGCAGTGTATATGCCGGAACCATCCAGCCGTGCTGAGCCAGTTTATCCTGCAAATCATAAAGAGTCCATTTGGCGTTCTTTGCATATTCCGGTTTCATGTACCAGATAAACAACGGGTTCACTACATCTTCAGAGTAGTTGACAAACGGAGCCATCTTAGCGATCTGGCTGTGGATATATTTAGCTATTTGCAGAGAGTTATACTGTACTTCCTTGTAACCCTGGAATCCTAAACGGATGAATTGATAATACTGTCCCAGAATCTGAGCAGCCGGACGTGAGAAGTTCAAACCTACCTGAGTAATGTTAGCTCCTAAATAGTTTACGCTGAAAGCCATTTCTTCGGGCAGATATTCTTTACCTTTCCAGACAACCCAACCTAAACCCGGATATACAAGACCGAACTTATGACCGGATACACTGATAGAGAGTACCCATTTCAGGCGGAAGTCCCACTTGGTTTCCGGATACAGGAACGGAAGGATAAAACCACCGCTGGCAGCGTCTACGTGGATAGGAATGTCATAACCGGTCTTGGCGTTATAAGCATCGAGGGCTTTGTCAAGCGCTTCAACGTCGTCATTCAGGCCTGTCCATGTAACACCCTGGATAGGAACTACACAAATTGTATTTTCATCACACATCTTCAAGGCTTCTTCCGGATCGAGTGTGGTCTTGTCCAATGTCAGAGGAACCTGACGCATCTCAATTTGCCATAACTGCGCAAATTTCTCCCAAACTACCTGGAAGCCGGTTGAAATCACAAAGTTTGGTTTGTCAAACGGTTTGCCCTGTGCCTGACGTTTTTTACGCCAACGCAGCCAAGCTGCAACACCACCCAACATACAGGCTTCTGAAGAACCGATAGCCAACGCACCTGTCTTCCAGGTATCTTTCTCCGGAGAATTCCACAAGTTGGCTACAATGTTGATACATTTACCATTCATTACGGCAATACGCGGGTATTCTGTCTCGTCAATATAGTTGATATTGATAGCTTCATTCATCAGCTTCGTTGCATAGTCATCCATATAAGTAGTCACGAATGTAGCAAGATTCAGACGGGGCTGAGTTTGAGCAAAAGTTTCGTCCTTCACCATCTGGTAGGCGATTTCCGGAGTCGTAGGTCCATCAGGTATTTTCTCCACCGGAGAGGGTTGCAACATTTTGTTTGAACCAAATACATCGGTTTTAGCATCACCTTTTCTGAAATTTAAATCTTCCATAATTACTCTTATTTTTAATTAGGTTTAGGCGATGGGGATTTTCCCCGTCGAATTTCCCACAACAACATCGAAGGGATATGAAAGTTCTTCGGTTTTACATTATTTGGCGTTTATTAAAAAGGGAGGGAAACGGAAAAGTTAATAAGTTATCTTCAATCCTGCAGGAAGATATCCCAACACACTTTCTGCTGCTTAGATGCCGAACATTCTGACGAATCGTTTGTTCTTTACACACCTAAACTTTATAATACCTATACAACTATGCGTATTCAAACTGGCCAAGGGACTATACCCCTTATCACCCTTATCGGCATCTGGTCTATCTCGGCCCTGAATGCCCTACCCGGTCTGGCGGTTTCTCCTATTTTGGGGAAGCTATCCGTCATCTTTCCACACTCCACCGAACTGGACATACAGATGCTTTCGTCTCTGCCCTCACTACTGATTATCCCATTTATCCTTCTGGCGGGCAAACTGACCGAACGGGTCAATTTCATACATCTATTACAAGCCGGGCTTGCCATCTTTGCCTTAAGCGGAATACTTTATCTACTTTCGGGACAAATGTGGCAACTGATTGCTGTAAGTGCTTTACTGGGAGTAGGATCGGGGCTGATCGTTCCGTTGTCCACCGGCCTGATCTCAAAATACTTCACCGGTTCATATCGTGTGAAACAGTTCGGATTAAGTTCCGCCATTACGAATATAACCCTTGTGATAGCTACGGTGGTCACCGGATATCTGGCTGAAGTCAACTGGCATCTGCCATTTGTGGTCTACCTGTTGCCGATTGTCTCACTTATCCTGTCAGTATATCTGCAACGCAGCATGGCAAGCGAAGGAAGCACCTCACTTACCAATGATAAAGATACGGCAAGCCAAGAGGAGGATGTAGATACGGGAAACAGTAAATACGGCATTCATATCCGCCATCTTGCAGGAATCATGTCTGTTTACGGGCTTGCCACTTTCCTGGTACTGGTAGTCAGTTTCAACCTGCCGTTCCTGATGGAAGAATATCATTTCACCAGCGGTAACTCCGGCATTATGATCTCACTCTTTTTTCTGGCCATCATGGCTCCCGGCTTCTTTTTAAGTCGCATCGTTGGTACACTGAAGGAGAAAACTAAATTCTACAGCTTCCTCAGTATCGGCATCGGGCTGGCACTGATCTGGATCTCACCCAAGGAATGGATGATAGCTCCGGGATGTATCTTGGTAGGATTGGGATACGGAGTCATTCAACCTGTTGTCTACAATCAGACAACCCACACGGCAATCCCCCGCAAAGTGACATTGGCATTGGCATTTGTGATGGCGATGAATTACCTCGCCATCCTGTTGTGCCCTTTCATTATCGATTTCTTCCAGTCGACCGTGTTTCATATCAAATCCCAACAGTTTGCTTTTGTATTCAATTTATGTATCAGCATTGTGATGCTCGTCATTTCTTATACCAAACGAAATTCGTTCCTGTTTAATGATAATCTGAAATAGAAAATGTAATTTTGCAGCAACAACAGAAGAGGGTGTTACTAAAGTCTGTGATGAGCTTTTGCAACACCCTCCG
This sequence comes from Bacteroides sp. HF-4919, assembly GCF_018860125.1. Classification (NCBI taxonomy): domain Bacteria; kingdom Pseudomonadati; phylum Bacteroidota; class Bacteroidia; order Bacteroidales; family Bacteroidaceae; genus Bacteroides; species Bacteroides sp. HF-4919. The sequence continues at coordinate 46,525 of NZ_JAHKNF010000009.1, read as the reverse complement.
TAAAAACGGATTATTATGAAACTTTCTGCTCTCTACCAGATATTCCTGGATTGTGCCGTAGTGACCACCGACAGCCGTAACTGCCCTGAAGGTTCACTGTTTATTGCCTTGAAAGGCGAATCGTTCAACGGAAATGCTTTTGCCGCCCAGGCTTTGAAGGACGGTTGTGCCTATGCTGTGGTGGATGAAGCGAAATATGCTCCGGAAGATAATAAACACATCATACTTGTGGACAACTGTCTGCAAACCCTGCAACAACTTGCCAATTACCATCGCCGGCAGTTGGGTACGAAGGTGATCGGTATCACCGGAACCAACGGTAAGACGACGACTAAAGAATTGATTTCTGCTGTTCTGGCGAAAGCCCACAATGTGCTTTACACGGAAGGTAACCTGAACAACCACATTGGCGTACCGGTGACCTTGCTTCGCCTAAAGGCGGAACACGACCTGGCAGTGATCGAGATGGGGGCTAACCATCCGGGAGAGATTAAGTTTCTGGTACATATTGCTGAACCGGATTATGGAATCATCACCAACGTGGGTAAGGCCCATTTAGAGGGTTTCGGTTCATTCGAAGGAGTGATTCGGACAAAAGGGGAATTATATGACTACCTCCGTGAAAAGGATGATTCTACCGTATTCATCCACCATGATAATGTTTATCTGATGGACATCTCACGGGGGCTGAACCTGATTCCTTACGGAAGTGAAAATTCGCTGTACGTCAACGGCCACGTAACCGGTAATTCTCCTTACCTGACTTTCGAATGGAAAGCAGGCAAAGATGGAAATTTACATCAGGTACAAACACAACTTATCGGTGAATATAACTTTCCGAATGCACTGGCTGCCGTCACGATCGGACGATTCTTTGGAGTAGAATCCTCAAAGATAGATGAAGCTTTGGCCGGATATACTCCCCGCAACAACCGTTCGCAACTAAAAAAGACCGCGGATAATACACTGATTATAGATGCTTACAATGCCAATCCGACCAGCATGATGGCCGCTCTGCAGAACTTCCGTAACATGACTGTGGAACGGAAAATGCTGATATTAGGTGATATGCGCGAGTTAGGAGCAGAAAGCGCAGCCGAACACCATAAAATCGTAGAATACCTGCAAGAGTGTTCGTTTGAAAAAGTCCTGCTGGTAGGAGAATTATTTGCATCAACCAATCCTCCCTATCCTACATATGCTAACGCACAGGAATTAATAAAGGACTTGCAAACGGAAAAACCCCAAGGCTACACCATCCTGATTAAAGGCTCAAATGGCATTAAGCTAAGTACGGTCGTAGAGTTCCTATAATAAGTTACTTTGGGGCTACCATCCGTGGACGAACCACAAAATACCCTATCAGACTGGCCAATACCGCTCCTGTGGTATTGGCGGCAAAGTCCAACCAATCTCCTCCGCGATAAGTAGTGCAATATTCCTGTAGCAATTCTACACATCCACTGAATAATACAGGACAAACGAAAGCTCCTACCCATGCATGCCATATCGGGGTATGATCTCTACGGTGTGCCCGCAAAAACTCCAGCCACAACATACCGGACATGCCGAAGTACATACAAATATGAACAATCTTATCGATATTAGGAATTTTACTGATCTCCGTTGAAGGAGGTTTAAAGAACGATAAATAGATGACCGCAAGAATAATAAAGAGCGATACGGGATATTTCTTAATATAAGATAGCATACCTAAATAAATTACAGATGAGTCGCAAATATAAGGAACATTTTCTATATTTGCACGTTTAAAACAATAAAATCTATCGAATTGTAAGATAACATACGCTTTCTATGACAAAAAAAGACAGAGGTAATTTTGGTAGTAAATTAGGTGTGATATTAGCTTCTGCAGGTTCAGCTGTCGGGCTGGGTAATATATGGAGATTCCCTTATGAAACAGGTAATCATGGAGGAGCAGCTTTTATCCTTATTTACCTGGGATGTATCCTTCTACTGGGGTTACCTATTATGATAGCCGAATTCTTAATCGGACGACACTCACAAGCCAACACCGCCCGTGCCTACCAGATACTGGCTCCAGGCACTCAATGGCGTTGGGTAGGGCGAATGGGAGTTTTGGCAGGATTCCTTATTCTTGGCTATTACTCCGTAGTAGCAGGATGGACATTAGAGTATATATTTGAGGCTGTCAGCAATAGTTTTGCAGGTAAAACTCCGGCAGAGTTCATCTCTTCTTTCCAAAGCTTCTCCAGCAATCCCTGGCGTCCGGCCTTGTGGCTCACTCTGTTTTTACTCGCTACCCACTTCATCATTGTAAAAGGAGTGGAGAAGGGTATCGAAAAGTCATCCAAAATTATGATGCCGACCCTTTTCATCATTATTCTTGTATTGGTGGGATGTTCCGTCACTTTACCCGGAGCAAGCAGAGGCATCGAATTTCTACTGAAACCGGATTTCAGCAAAGTGGACGGTAACGTGTTTCTGGGAGCTATGGGACAGGCATTCTTTTCGCTTAGTCTGGGCATGGGATGTCTATGTACCTATGCTTCTTATTTCAGCAAAGACACCAACCTAACCCGGACTGCTTTCAGTGTAGGCATTATCGATACATTTGTAGCTGTACTGGCGGGATTTATCATCTTCCCTGCGGCTTTCTCGGTAGGCATCCAGCCGGATGCAGGTCCAAGCTTGATCTTCATCACCCTGCCCAATGTATTCCAACAGGCTTTCAGTGGAATACCTGTCCTGGCATACATCTTTTCGGTGATGTTTTACGTATTGTTGGCATTGGCGGCCCTTACTTCTACCATCTCGTTGCATGAAGTAGTAACGGCCTACTTACACGAAGAATTCAACTTTACCCGGGGAAAAGCGGCCCGGTTGGTGACTGCCGGTTGTATTCTGCTGGGGATACTCTGTTCACTCTCTTTGGGAGTTACCAAAGATTTCACCATATTCGGATTAGGCATGTTTGACTTATTTGACTTCGTGACCGCCAAACTGATGTTGCCGTTGGGAGGATTGCTTATCTCCATCTTTACCGGATGGTATCTGGACAAGAAGCTTGTCTGGTCGGAAATAACCAATAATGGTACACTGAAAGTACCTATCTATAAACTGATTATCTTTATTCTGAAATATGTAGCCCCGATTGCCATTTCAGTAATCTTCATCAATGAACTGGGGCTGCTAAAATAAAAATGTGGAAAGACTTCTTTTACTTTACACGTACAGAACGGCAAGGTATCCTGATACTTGCCGTTTTGTGTATGCTGATATTCATTGGCGGATGGTTGATACCCGACAAAGAGAATACCGCCACGAACGATACTGAGAAATTCAAAAAGGAATATGCAGAGTTCATGGCCTCCATACAAGAAAAAAAAGAAAGAGGATATACACACAACAGCCACTTCCGGCACCGACGGGAAATAGTTCTGGCACCTTTCGATCCTAACACAATAGATTCTACAGGATTTCTCAACTTAGGGATTCCTGCATGGATGGCAAAGAATATACTCAGATACAGAAATAAAGGAGGAAAATTCCGCCGGGTAGAAGACTTCCGGAAAGTATATGGATTGACACAAGAACAATACGCCACTCTCCAGCCTTATATCCGTATAGCTCCGATCATAGAACAAAAAGATACATTTCACCTCTACATCCGGAAAGCGGAGAAGGATACACTGAAAGATTTTAAATACGAAGCCGGAACAGTAGTCGAACTGAACCAGGCAGATACTACAGAATTGAAAAAGATTCCCGGCATCGGTAGTGGGATTGCGCGTATGATAACAGGATATCGCAAACGATTAGGTGGATTCTACGATATAGCCCAGTTGGAAGAGATACATCTCGATGTGGATAAACTCCGTCCCTGGCTCTGTGTGACAGCCGGAACGACTCAACGAATAAACCTCAACAAAGCCGGCATTGAACGACTCAGAGCTCATCCCTATATCAACTTTTATCAAGCCAAAGTAATCGTAGAATACAGAAAGAAAAAAAGAACATTGAAGAGCCTGAAACAATTATCCCTTTACGAAGAATTCACGACTCAGGATCTGGAACGGATCAGTCATTACGTCTGTTTTGAATAATCAGATGATCTTTCCATCCACCATATGAATCGTACGGTCGGTGATTTTTGCTAATGTTTCGTCATGTGTCACAATCACAAAGGTTTGTCCAAACCGGTTTCTCAGGTCAAAAAAGAGTTGATGCAGTTCTTCCTTGTTATGGGTGTCCAGACTTCCCGAAGGTTCATCGGCCAGAATAACCGCCGGCTGATTGATCAATGCACGAGCTACAGCCACCCGTTGTTTTTCTCCGCCCGAAAGTTCATTAGGCTTATGTGATGCACGCTCCGTCAATCCCATAAAATCAAGTATCTCCATGGCATGTATAGAAGCTTCTTTGGTAGACACACCCGCAATAAATGCAGGGATCATCACATTTTCCAATGCCGTGAACTCAGGCAGTAATTGATGGAACTGGAACACAAAGCCAATGTGTGTGTTCCGGAAAGCAGAAAGTTCCTTCTCCTTCATCTTGCTTACGTTCGTACCATCAACATTTATCGTACCTGTATCCGGACTATCCAAAGTCCCCATAATCTGAAGCAGTGTGGTCTTTCCGGCTCCGCTGGGACCTACGATACTTACTATCTCTCCTTTGGCTATCTCCAGATCTATCCCTTTCAACACCTGCAACGAACCGAAACTCTTGGTTATACCTTCTAAATGAATCATAATCTTACAATCTTTTTATAACGTACTCTGCCAGATAACAGCCAAACACAGCCGGCATATAACTCACTGTTCCACAAGTCGATTTCTTATTTCTCTCGTCCTCCGTCAGCAACACTGCTTTCGGATCGGCTTGTTCCGTACTAAAGACGACGGGCAACTTACGTTTCACTCCCATCTTTTGCAGACGTTTGCGGACAGCTTTGCTAAGACCGCAATGATACGTATCCCAAAGATCGGCAAAACGCACCTGAGTGATATCACTTTTCGCTCCGGCACCCATACTCGATACTATCTTTATACGGCGCTGAAGAGCGTGATAAATCAAGTAACACTTCGGACTGATGGTATCAATGGCATCAACTATAAAATCGTATTTTGAGGCATCCAGCAACTCCGGTATATTTTCGTCTTTCAGATAAACAGGCAATACGTTCAACTCTATCTCCGGATTAATATCCCTGAATCTTACTTCCAGCACCTTTGCTTTCTCCATACCCAAGGTGGCATGCGTAGCCGGTAACTGGCGGTTGATATTAGTAGGTTGCACAGTATCGGCATCCACTATCGTCATTCGGCCTACACCTGCACGGCAAATCATTTCGGCCGCATAAGCGCCTACTCCACCTAACCCAACAACCAACACATGTGATTTTCTTAAACGTTCCGTTTTCTCTTCTCCTAAAAGAAGTTTAGTTCTCTGCTGCCAGTTTTCCATCAATTCTTTTTTAACCATTTATAGAACCATTTACCTACCTTATCGTAATGCTGAGACTCGTTGTACCCCCGTGGATCAGAAAAAGAAACTATCTCCTGAGGCTCGCCAAACTGATCGGGATACAGGATGATCAAGCTGTTGTTAGAAAAATATTTGCTAAGTTGGTTGGGTAACCGCTCAAACGCAGGATCATACGAAATAGATCCGCGCCGCGCACTGATAATCACTAACAAATGATCAAAATTCACTTGCCCGGTCAGCAAAAGCAGGTCGTCCCATTCATCCAGTCTGGAAAATTCGGTGGGAGTACTTCCATACTTCTTCTTCACTAACTGCTGTAACCGCATCAGGGTCTGCTCATTGGCAAAAAAATGTACCCGACAACCCAACAGACTTCCCATACGGCAGAAATGTTCCACCCATTTAGAGAACCCGGTCTCGTATTCAGCTTTTGGGGGTACGGCAATAATGATCCGCCGAAGTGTATTGACCGGCATAAGGAACTTGGCAATAATCACTTCCCGGTGAGTACCTTTCAGCAAACTCTCAGCCAGATTACCAAAGAATGAATCGACAATATTTGCCTTACGGTGCAGACCGATTACTACGTCCGTCGCATCATACTCTTTAATGGTATGGATAATGCCTGAAGCAATATTAAGGTCGTAACGACTCACCATATTAACCGAAACATCGGCAGCGGCAGCAATCATCGCTGCTTTTTCCAGATTCCGTTTACCCTGTAACTCCTTATTTTCCGAGTTGTTATTATCATTAATTACGTTGAGTGCAATCAGTTCTTTCTTCTGTTTGGTATCTCTGATAACCAATGCGAGGTTAATCAGATCTTCAATAGTATCCGGATTCGCTACCGGAATCAGGATTTGTTCCTGTTCTGTTTTCTCCTTGTTATCTTCGAACTGCATCTCTTCATGCAAAGCGAAACGTCGTGCAGAGCGTTCGGTCACAAGTGAGCTGATTACGCATGTAAAGAGAATCATCACCACCGTACCGTTCAGCACATCGTCATTCAGCAAACGTTCCCCATTCTCCATTATAATGCCATGCCCTATCAGCACTGCTGCCAGAGTAGCAGCCGCCTGCGCATTGCTCAAACCGAACATCATGCTCCGCTCATTGGGCTGCATACGATAAATCTTCTGTGTAATCCAGGCAGCGAGCCATTTACTCAAAGTAGCGAATACGGTCATCACTACCGCAACCTTTAAAGCTTCGCCTCCGGCAAACAAAGTGCGGACATCAATAATCATCCCCACACCAATAAGAAAATAGGGAATAAACAAAGCGTTTCCGACAAATTCCAAACGATTCATCAAAGGAGAGACATGCGGAATGAGACGATTCAGTACCAACCCTGCAAGGAAAGCCCCCAAAATGCCCTCCATGCCAACAAACTCCATCAAGCCGCTACCCAAAAACACCATTGCAAGTACAAAAACAAATTGCATCACGCTATCATCGTACTTACGGAAAAACCAACGGCCGATACGCGGAAAAAAGAATACGATCAAAAAACTCAGGAATGCAACCTTTGCCACCAGCAGAATCCAGAACATGCCGTCGACAGTCCCTTTATACATACCTCCAATGACAGCCAGAATAATCAAAGCCAAAGTAACGGTTACGGCTGTCCCCCCAATCGTTATATTTACACTTCTTAGCTTAGATAGGCCATAACGACTGATAATGGGATAGGCAATCAATGTATGGGAAGCATACATGCTGGCCAAGAGCACAGCTGTGGTAAATCCATACCCCAACAACTCCATACTGCTCCATACGCCCAATGCCATCGGAATAATAAATGTAAACCACCCGAAGACCAGCCCTTTGGTCCGGTTCTTCTTAAAATCTTCCATGTCCATCTCCAGCCCGGCCAGAAACATGATATAGTAGAGTCCCACTTTCCCAAACAGCTCAAAACTACTATCCCGTTCGAGAACATTGAAACCATATTCACCAATAACTACCCCGGCCAGAATCATACCAATGATATGGGGGATATGCAAGCGTCCCAGTATCATCGGCGCAAATAGAATAATGATCAGAACCAAGAAAAACACCCATGTAGGGTCTGTTATCGGAAGTTGTAAACTGAGATCAAACCAGTGCATATATCGGGATTTTTGTATTTAACTGCAAAATAACAAAAAAGTTATCACACCGCCAATTCATTAGGAAAGAGATTTTCAATGAGAAATCTTCTCCCTAAAATGCTTATTATATTGCAAAATGTTATAATTTTGCAGCCAAATCCTTACGATTGATTTAAATTGTAGAGGATGAGTATTCACATAAAACAAAAGAAAAAGATGAAAGTAGCTATTGTTGGCGTAAGCGGAGCCGTAGGACAAGAGTTCCTGCGCGTGCTCGATGAGAGAAATTTCCCGTTGGACGAGTTAGTTTTGTTCGGCTCTAAACGTAGTGCCGGGACCAAATATACTTTCCGCGGTAAACAGATCGAGGTCAAACTTCTGCAACACAACGATGACTTTAAAGGGGTGGACATTGCTTTCACTTCGGCCGGTGCAGGCACATCCAAGGAATTCGAGAAAACCATTACCCAATATGGTGCGGTAATGATCGATAATTCCAGCGCTTTCCGTATGGATGCAGATGTACCTTTGGTGGTGCCCGAAGTGAATGCAGCCGATGCTAAAGATCGTCCGCGCGGCGTGATCGCTAACCCGAATTGCACAACCATCCAGATGGTTGTCGCACTGAAAGCCATCGAAGAGCTTTCTCATATAAAAACCGTGCATGTATCTACTTATCAGGCAGCCAGTGGTGCCGGCGCAGCCGCTATGGACGAACTTTATGAACAGTATCGCCAGGTTTTGGCCAATGAACCTGTCACTGTTGAGAAGTTTGCATACCAACTGGCTTTCAATCTGATTCCTCAGATTGACGTATTTACAGAAAACGGATATACAAAAGAAGAAATGAAGATGTTTAACGAAACCCGCAAAATCATGCATTCTGACGTAAAGGTTAGTGCTACTTGCGTACGTGTTCCGGCACTTCGTGCACATTCTGAAAGCATTTGGGTAGAAACAGAACGTCCTATTTCCGTAGAAGAGGCTCGTGAAGCTTTTGCCAAAGGCGAAGGATTGGTACTTCAGGACAATCCGGCAGAAAAAGACTATCCGATGCCGCTGTTCCTGGCAGGCAAAGACCCTGTTTACGTTGGCCGTATCCGCAAAGACTTGACCAATGACTGCGGACTGACTTTCTGGATTGTAGGTGACCAGATTAAGAAAGGTGCCGCACTGAACGCTGTTCAGATTGCCGAATACCTGATTAAAGAAGGAAATATCGGATAAGCCAAAATATTCATATCAAAAAAGGGGAAGCAATTGCTTCCCCTTTTTATTTACTTATTCTCCCAACCGGGAGTTTGACTCAATTTATAGCCTTGATCGGCATACTGATCGATTTGTGCTTTGCCCACAGGAGCCAAATAACATTCATCGCCAAACACATCACGGGCTACCGCCTTCAGCGGAACAAAGAAGCCAACCATATCGTCAGCATTACTACCATCATAAGTAACCACGGTACCGTCCATCTTGCGAACCTGATAAGCGGTATACTTTCCGTCTTTACCCTGTTCCAGATATGAAGGAAGTTCTTCTTTCAGATTAATCCACAATCCTAACATTGTATCCGGGTATTTATTATTATCCATATAGTCGAGTTTCTTCCAACGTCTGATATCAGCCAAACGAGTATGCTCGTATACAAATTCCATACGACGTTCACGACGGATCTCCCAAATCAAAGCAGGCACATCGGCATCACGATCGGGTGCAAAAGCTTCAGTGATATCGGCAAGTTTCATCGGAGCTGTTTTCTGTACCCCTTTAGCAATAGCCTCAACGTCGAGATCTCTATTACGAATCGCATTGATTGAAATATCAATATCACCTTGTGTGACTGCCGCTTCTCCCATGATTGCCAACTCTGCTTTAGCTTCTATCCAGTTCAAAAGCACTTCGGAATAACGCATAACAGGAGCATCGTTGGTGTTGGTCATACTCCCATACTGGGGTGGTATAGTTGCAGCATTCCAGTATGTTGGCCCGGTGCGGTCGATAAATTTGCAAGCGTATAAAAGCGTACTGGCCTGTACTCTCGGTTCATCCCAGAAGGTAGCTTCAAAACGGGGATCACGGGTTTTAACCATGTGTTTGATATCCAGTTTCGCGGCATCAGGCACTGCTGATGCTTCATACGGTTTACCATCATTACATAAGAATGACTTAGCCAATGCCAGATTAGGAGACGGGGACTGCCCCTCGTAACCATTCGAATAAGAAGCCACGTGATGTGTCGCATTCGCAGCATCATAGTGCCTGTACATCAACATCTCTTTGTGTCCCTTCAAGTCCTGAGAACCGAACAGGCTTCTGAAATCTCCGGAAATCGCATATTTCCCGGTACCAATCACATAATCACCCGCTTCCTTGGCAAATTCCAGATATTTTTTTGCCAATGCCTGATCTAAATTATGATATTTCTGCCAAGTGCCTTCATACAACATAATCCGGGTAATAAAGCCGGCTGCTATGTCTTTATTCAAATACATCGCACCGTCTGACAAACGAAGATTCTCAAAAGCAAACTTCAAATCGTCATAAACCTTCTCCATGACTTCAGCTCTCGGCGTCCTGTCTTTATACATTTGAGCTGCGTCTGTCTCCACAAAAACCTTATCAAAATAGGGGACGTCTCCAAAAGACCAGACCAAACGATGATATTCGAATGCCCGGAAGAAGCGGGCAACCCCCATCCAGTGATTGTATGCTTCTTCTGTCAGGTTTACTTTGCCATACATATCAAGTCTGTCGATCATCGTATTAATTTTACGTACCCATGCAAAATTCCAAGTTGCACTTCCATACTTAGTCAACCAAAGGTCGCTACCGGTAGACAAGCTGCTCGATCCCCTGCTGGACGGAACGGCATTTTCCATCACAGACTGCTTTCCTGCCCATGCGTTATCATCCGAAAAATAATATCCACGCAACGGAGCATAATCCACTCCCCATGTATTGTTATAGCCAACAAAGTAATTAGGATAACATTCATTGGCATACAGACGGAAATCTGTTTCGCTTCGCCAATAGTTCGTATCAACCGGTTTCGTCAACTGAGGACGGTCTAACACATCATCGCAACTGGTGAAACTCAGTGCGGCAAGTGAAAGTAAAGTAAATATATATTTTTTCATATTCTTCTTTATTTTAGAAATTCAACTGAATACCAACGGACAAGCTCTTAAAAGTAGGAGTTCCGACACCGGTACGACCCGAATTATAATTATCTGTATTAAACATCGAAAATCCTTGTACCTCTTCCGGATCGATAGGCAGACCATTCAAATTATCCCAAGTCACAAAGTTCTCTAAAGACATATAGATACGCGCTTTCTGCATCCGCACTTTTCGTAGGATATCGGCAGGTATGGAATAACCTATCGTGATATTTTTCATTCTCAAATAAGACATATCGAGAAGGTAACGCGACTGAGTTACCATATTCAAAGAGTTATTGGAACCGGCTAAATTGTAAGGACGCGGATAAAAAGCATCAGTACGGTCTTCCCGCCAATAATTTCCGGCAATAGCCTGAGGCATGGCACCATCCGAAGAGTTATATCCGGCAATAGCAAGAAAACCATTACCCCAAACTTCGCGTTTGCCAACACCTTGGAAGAATACAGAAAAATCAAACCCCTTATAGTCGGCTCCCAAACGGAAACCATATTCGTAGCGCGGAGTAGAATTACCGATTACTTTGCGGTCACCCGGATCATCGACAGTTCCACTTCCGGAATCGATCAATCCGTCGCCATTCAAATCAGCAAATTTTACGTCACCCGGACCAAAAACAAAGTTGCCACTCTGCAAAAAGTCCTGATAAACAGGATTATCCCCTTTCAGTTTATTCACTTTTTTAGCACCTTTAGTTCCCTGAGCAACCTCTTTACCATTCAAAGCCCAAGTTGTCACAATCTGATCTCCATTATATACGAAATCATCTTTCTGATATAGACGTTCCGTCTGATATCCCCAGATCTCTCCATACTTTTTACCAACATACCAATCACTAACGACCCGGGTATCACTATATTTTGTAATCTCTGTTTCAGCATCAGACAGGGTAGCCATCGCATTTATACCTAATCCGTTAGAAAAACGGTGATTGTAATCAAGTGCGATTTCCCATCCTCTGGTTCTCAAAGATCCAAAATTTCCTTTCGGGGCTCCGGTACCAAACGCCAAAGTAACACCGGCACCCGGGACAATCATATTTTTTGTATCACGTTGATACCAGTCAACAGTTAAACCGAGTTCGCCATCCAGAAAACGTGCATCCAAGCCAACATCGACAGTCTGAATGTCCTGCCAAGTGATGTTACTTGCCACTGCACTGGGTGTACTTACATAAACCAGCTTATTTCCACTCTCGTCCAGCCAATTCAGTTGACCGGTAGACATGGTGGGGATATATAAAGAATTGGATACAGTCTGGTCACCGATAATACCCCACGACCCTCTGAATTTCAATGATGTGACAGCAGGTTTCATCCACTGCATGAAAGCTTCTTCACTTGCACGCCATCCGGCTGAAAAAGATGGGAACCATCGCCATTGCAAGTTATCCGGAAATTTGGAAGTTGCATCATAACGGAGATTAGCCTCCAATAAGTATCTATCCTTTAAAGCGTAATTGATACGTCCGAAGAACCCGAGTTGACCCTCCCAATCGTATCCTCCACTTGCCTCTTGTAAACCTACAGCGAGGTCAAACTGTGGATTGGTAATATCAGATAAGTCACCTTTCCGCGACCAGTTGTATTCTTCATCATAAGTCACCCGGTTCATGCCGACCAAGAACTTAAACGCATTATTCTTATCTACTTTCCAGTCATATGTAGTAGAAATATTCCAAGTGTCCTGATTCGTTGTCTCAGAACGTCGATACATATGGTCGGGATTCGCTCCATGAGCCGTATACTCTGTCATACCTAATTTATAGGCAGGCATTGCTCCCGAAGTTCCGGCAGCAACTGTTTCGCCGGCTTCATTGACATAAATACGATTACCACTGGCATCATTTTTAGCTACTGCTCCACCCCATGAATTAAGAGCTGTATAGCGGGTACCAGGAGTTTTAAGTACATATTCATTGGCGGCATGTGTATAGTCAATATCCAACTTCCAGTTTTTCATAATATTGACCGTAGCCCCTACGTTTACATTTATATAGTTGTATGCACGTGATGCCGTATTGGCTTGAGCTACTTCCGAATGCGGGCTGCGGATAATATTTCCTTCATCATCATACCCCATCGGCATGTTCGGTCCCCAGCGGTATAAATACAACCAAGGATCAGCAGTAGTAGAGGAGGTAGCATAGGCGTATCTCTTTTCACGTTTAGAATACATGGCTCCAGCTCTCACTGTGACATATTTATTAATATCGGTACTGATTCTCAAAGAACCATTATAGCGCTTAAAATCATCATCTTTCGCCGGTTTCATCAGTCCTGTTTGATCCAGATAACCGAAGCCAATATTATAAGTCGTACGTCCGCTTTTACCATTAACCGAGAGATTATGAGTCATTGAGGGAGTCCACTCTTTAATCATATAATCATATGGATCGAAAGTTCTCAAACCAATCTTACGGTTATTAGCGTCTACATACCAGTCACGACCATACACGTAAGGATCATTAGGACCTAACTTGCCACCATACTTTTGGTCCCACTCTTTGGCTTTGACAAGACCCTCTTCAGTAATCTGAACAAATGCACCGGCTACGGTTCCTCCCACACGTTTAAAAGCTTCGACCGAATACTCCAAGGCATCAATTCCTCCCATCTCCATTTTCTTGGAAATATTCTGCCAAGAAAAGTTTCCGGAGTAACTCACATTTATACTTTCCTGCTTAGCTCCTTTTTTAGTAGTAATCAATACAACACCAAACGCAGCTTTTGCACCATAAATAGAAGATGCTGCCGCATCTTTCAAAACCGAAATAGATTCAATATCGTCCGGATTGACCATCTGAATACTTGGAATCTCAACATTGTCCATTAAAATAAGCGGAGCGGAACCTCCGTTAATAGACCCAATCTGGCCACGGATCTTCATAGTAGGATCCGAACCTATTTCTCCACTCGGGATTACAACAGAAAGTCCTGGAGTCGTCCCCTGTAGACCACGTCCGACATCCGCAATCGGGCGGCTACTCAACGTTTTATTCACATCTACCGATGCTACTGCACCTGTCAGGTTCTCTTTCTTTTGAGTGCCATAACCTACAACGACAACTTCATCCAAAAGCTCACTGTCTTCTGTCAAAATGATTTTCATTGTTCTTGTAGCTTTCACTTCATGTGGCTTATAGCCCACAAATGTGACTTTCAAGACAGCCCCGGGTTTAACATTTAAACTGAATTTGCCATTAATATCTGTAATAGTACCATTTGTTGTCCCTTTCTCTGAAACACTGGCACCAATAACAGGCTCTCCGTTTGCATCAGTCACTACACCACTAATAGCTTGCGACTGTAATTGTTCTGTCACTTCATAAGCACTGCCGGAAGCAGTTGAAGCAGCCACCGCATTACCACTGCCTATAAACAAAGCAGTTATTGCCACGGCCGTAAGGAGCTTGCTATTTGCTAGTCCTCGTTTCTTGCGATCTTCATTCATAAAAGATAGATGATTAAATTGTTTGTTAATCGATTGATTTCTCAAAATGCAGGTAAGGTAAAATTAGGAAGTGGGAATCATCCCACCACAAGAGGTTGTTTATTCATCATAGGCTTCTTGTCATTTAAAGGTTTTAATTTTTATATTATCTCTATTATTGACTGAGTTAAAGTTCCATTAGAACTTTGGTTTTCGCCAGTTTAATTAATGTCAATTAGCTTTATGGTTCTTTTAAGAGATAAATTGTCCATTATTAACAAAGGTTCAAAACCCTTCCGAGTTTCATCATAGCAAAGATATATATTATTTTAATATCAAGAACAAATATTTATTATATTTTAGATTTATATCTATATATTCACATAGAGAGTGATATGACTTTAAGAGTTTTGGCTCATACTGACAGATAAAAATGCGGTATTTAAGAGTTCGAAACTATTATTTAGATATAGCTGTGTATTTTTAAGGTTCTTCAATGTTCATTGAATGAAATTCAATTAAGCCATTCATTGGAGTTTCTTCTATAACGTCAATCTCCACTCCAAATTCTCTGGCTACTTTACGCAAAGTATCTGAATACGCATAGGCAAGTGATCCTACAAACCGAATGGGATAATTCATATAATCGTATTGGCACACGCTACGGTTAAAGAAGCTTCGCAGATTATTGGTTAACAAATTATATACGTATTCATTGTCCATATAATCTCCTAAAAAATATGCAATCGTACCTAAAAAACGGTTAGGGAAAGGTAAATTATATACAGATTCCATCACATCATTGGCAGATATGCGAAATTTTTCATGGAATTCACTCGCCAATTCTTTGGGAGCTAACCCTTTAAGAAGATCAGCCAGAAATAGTTTTCCGAGAACAGCTCCACTGCCTTCGTCACCGAGAATATATCCTGCAGCTTTCACATTTTTGACAACGATTTTACCATCGTAAAAACATGAGTTTGATCCGGTACCTAAAATACAGGCAATTCCAGATTCACATTTGAATAGTCCTCGAGCCGCCGCCAACAAGTCACTTTCAACTTGGATAGGAGTTTTAAACTGTGCTACTAAGGAAGCACCTAAAATGTTTTTCTTTTCATATGAACTACATCCGGCACCATAATAATATACTTGGTCCAGTTTCTTTTTGAAGAAAGACTCCGGTAATCCCAGTCTGACACTTCTGCTAATTTCTCTTCTGGTCTGAAAGAAAGGGTTTAACCCCTCGGTAAACACACGTTGTACGAGATGATTGTCTTCAACCAATGCCCACTCTGTTCTTGTAGAACCACTTTCCGCAATAAGTTTCATTTCGCAGTTTTTTTTGATTTGGATACAAATATATAACATTTTTTGTAATTTAATTTATTTTGATCGGAAAGTTTTTCTATAACGCAATAACCACCCCAAAACTTTATTTATAGTTGGTAGAAAAATCCATGTGTTTTTTCTGCATATGCCGAATATTTGAGATCGTCAAAAACAATATTATTTAATATACTCTTTTATCCATAACCTAATATCCGAGAATCTTTTATATATATAATAATGTGATGATTATCTATATGCAATAGAAGTCATCAGTTCATTAAAAGACACTTTGATTTAACATAACATTGATATATTATGACTTATTTTAGAACTATCAATATCAAAAAACAGGTTGCCAGATACTTACAGGACCTGTGTTGGATTGGACGCATATTATTAGTGCTAATTAGAAGATTCACTACTCAGAACAGGTGCAGATATATAAGTACACTAATTTTCATATAAGTTCTAATGGAACTTATCAGGAAGTTGGCATAAAGAACATTGCCTCATATCCTCAAGCAAACAGTAAATGACTAAACCAACAGTTCTTATACCCGTATAGAAGCTTTCCTTAAAGCAAATACTATCAAAGGATTAACTTCAAATGTCAACTATATATTTAACCTCAATAATACAGCCATTAAACCAGTAGATTGCCGACAGTGTATTGAAATTCCCAGGGAGAAAAAAATAAATACTTCTCCCCCCAACAGAAGTCAATGAAGATGCAGAGTAGATCAGAACTCAGTACGTGACAATTCTCATGAACTAAATGCCCCAATGAAAGAAATATATCCGGCTATGTGAATACATTTTATGAACAACTCTTAGGATATGATAATGGCACAGGCTGCGGAGAATTATACTTTAAGACATTATCAATTGCGTAAAATCCGCAATTAGGCCTCAACATCCCCGGTTGGTAATCAGGGATACTCAGCAAAATACAAAGCCCATTCTATTCCTATAACGATTTGAACCATAGAAATAGGAAGAGTTTTATATTTTACCTTATAGCTTCAGATAAAGATTCAATTTGCAAATTATTGATTATAATATAAAATATATCTAAATATATGTTTTTGATATTAAAATAAAGACTATCTTTGCTACAAAGAAATTCCTGCTAATACTATTTTTATGAAAAAGATCCTACTTATACTCACTTTATTATGCAGTACTCTCTTTTGTCAGGCACAAAAGAAGGAGGTAATTGTAGGTGCCGAGCAAACCAATGAATACTTTCCTATCCTGAAAAATAAGCGAATAGCTATTTTTTCCAATCATACCGGAATGATAGGAAACAAGCATCTTCTGGATGTTTTGCTGGAAAACAAGTTCAATGTAGTCGCTATTTTCTCTCCCGAACATGGTTTCCGAGGGAATGCCGATGCCGGTGAGCATGTATCCAGTACAGTAGATTCAAAAACAGGAGTCCCCATTCTTTCTCTCTACGATGGAAAATCCAAGAAACCCAGTGAGAGTTCCATACGAAAGTTCGACATATTGATTGTAGATATACAAGATGTAGGGCTGCGCTTCTATACTTATTACATATCCATGGTACGGCTGATGGATGCCTGTTCTGAATACAACCGCAAGGTTCTTATCCTGGATCGCCCCAATCCGAACGGGCATTATGTCGATGGACCAATATTGGATATGAAATATAAATCAGGAGTAGGCGGATTACCTATTCCCATTGTACATGGAATGACACTGGGTGAGTTAGCCCTGATGGTCAACGGTGAGGGTTGGTTGCCCTCCTCACGGACTTGTGATGTGACAGTCATTCCTTGTAAGAACTACACTCACCAGACGATGTATCGCCTGCCCATTCCTCCTTCACCTAATCTGCCGAATATGAAAGCGATCTACCTATATCCTTCTACCTGCTTCTTTGAAGCGACCCCGGTAAGTTTGGGACGTGGGACCAGTTTACCTTTCCAAGTTTACGGACATCCTAATATGACCGGATACAACTACAGTTTTACTCCTCGAAGTGTCCCAGGAGCAAAGAACCCACCACAACTCAATAAATTGTGTCATGGAGTAAATCTAAGCAATCTCAGCGACGAAGATATATGGAAAAAAGGAGTAAACCTAACCTACATAATCGATGCCTATCGTAATCTAAATATGGGGGACCATTTCTTCAGACCATTTTTTGAGTTGCTGATCGGTACGGACTATGTACGTAAAATGATAGAAGAGGGCAAAAATGCCGACGAAATAAAAGCAAGATGGAAAGAGGATGTCGAAAAGTTCAAAGTACAGCGAAAGCCTTATCTACTCTATCCAGACAATTGATTAACTCTTAACCGGAAATATTATATTCATTAATCTGAAAAGCATGACACCTATAGCGGTATTAATCACTATTGCTGCTTATTTCCTGATATTGTTTACCATTTCATACATTGCAGGAAGAAAAGCTGATAACGAAGGATTCTTTGTGGGTAACCGCAAGTCGGCTTGGTATGTGGTAGCCTTTGCCATGATTGGTTCCAGCATATCCGGAGTCACCTTTGTATCGGTTCCCGGCATGGTTGGAGTCAGTAATTTCTCATACTTGCAAATGGTACTTGGTTTTGTAACCGGACAAATCGTTATAGCCTTTGTTTTGATACCCTTGTTCTACCGGATGAATTTGGTATCCATTTATGAGTACTTGGAGAGCCGTTTCGGGACCTCTTCTTATAAGACAGGAGCATGGTTTTTCTTCATCTCCAAAATGCTGGGAGCAGCTGTACGGTTATTCCTCGTATGCCTCACATTACAATTTCTGGTTTTCGAACCTTTTCACATGCCTTTCATCCTGAATGTCATTCTCACAGTAACATTGGTCTGGCTCTACACATTCCGTGGAGGAGTGAAATCACTGATTTGGACTGATTCACTGAAAACATTCTGTCTGGTAGTATCCGTCGTATTATGTATTTACTACATTGCCACCGATCTGCGGCTCAGTTTCACAGAGATGATTTCCAGTATCTCCGACAGTTCCCTGTCACGTATGTTCTTTTTTGACGACGTAAATGACAAACGTTACTTCTTCAAGCAGTTTCTTGCCGGTGTGTTTACAATGATAGCCATGACAGGACTCGACCAAGACATGATGCAGCGTAACCTAAGCTGCAAAAACTTCAAAGACTCACAAAAGAATATGATTACCAGCGGCATCTCCCAATTTTTCATCATCCTCTTATTTCTGATGCTGGGAGTACTGCTCTACATCTTCACGTCACGCCAGGGCATCGCAAATCCGGCAAAAAGTGACGAGCTTTTCCCTATGATCGCTACAGGTGGATATTTTCCAGCCATTGTGGGCATCTTGTTCATCATTGGGTTGATTTCAGCAGCTTATTCCGCAGCAGGATCAGCCCTGACAGCACTGACTACCTCGTTCACCGTAGACATACTGGGAAGCAAAGGGAAAACAGAAAATACTGTACAAAAGATACGTAAACGAGTACATATCGGCATGGCGGTCGTCATGGGAATTGTCATCTTCGTATTCAATCTACTGAATAATACCAGCGTTATTGATGCTGTCTACATCCTTGCCAGCTATACATATGGCCCTATTTTAGGCCTGTTCGCCTTTGGCATTTTTACTAAAAAACAAGTACGTGACCGATATATCCCCCTGGTAGCCATCCTCTCACCCATCCTCTGTTTCATTTTGCAAAAGAACTCGGAGACCTGGTTCAATGGTTATCAATTCAGTTACGAACTACTGATATTTAATGCTTTGTTCACTTTTATAGGACTATGCCTCCTGATTAAGAAAACCAATTAACTTAACATCACAATGAAACCAATTCGCACTTCCCTGATTCTGCTGCTTGCAGCCGGCTTATTCCCACAAGCCGCAGCAGCGCAAGACCTGCCCAAAGACCTACGCTCCCAAGTAGGTGAGCTCCTGAATGAAACTGCCCGGAAAGAAGTTTCTATCGGGAAAATCCGTATCGATTCTATCAGTATGGAAAAAAACGAACTGATATTTTTCGCTAACATGAACTGTTCATACATTCCTTTCCGCGAAAACAACGTAGCCGAAATCTATCAGAGCGTAAAAGCGCTGCTCCCCCCAGAGTTGAGCAAACGGAAATTACAGATCCGGACAGACCACCATGCCATCGAAGAACTGATCCCCCTGGCACTTCGAAGTAAAAAGGGCAAGATGAAAACTCTGACATTCAGCCACAAAGTAGACAACCCCCTGATTACCCGGTTATCTGCTCCGTATGCCCCCACAAACGGATTACAGAACCGGCACATCGCTTTATGGCAAAGTCACGGCTTTTATTACGAACCGAAGCTAACCCGTTGGGAGTGGCAGCGTGCACGTATTTTTCAGACCGTAGAAGATCTCTACACTCAAAGCTATGTACTCCCTTTCCTTGTTCCGATGTTAGAAAATGCCGGAGCGACTGTCCTTCTTCCTCGTGAAAGAGACTGGCAGACAACTGAAATTATTGTCGACAACGATGGATGCAGAGACGGACACTCAATTTATACAGAACAAAACGGCAGTAAGGCATGGAGCAACGGAGCCAAAACAGGATTCGCCCACCTGAGGGCAACGTACAAAGACTTTGAGAATCCCTTTTGCGAAGGCAGTTACCGCCAGACAGAAACGATTAAGAAAGGAACCGCAAGCATTGCCGAATGGATCCCCGAAATCCCCCGGTCAGGCCGATATGCTGTTTATGTCTCCTATAAAACGGTGGACAACAGTACAGACGATGCCCTATACACCGTCTATCACCAAGGCGGCACATCACAGTTCAAAGTAAACCAGCAGATGGGAGGAGGAACCTGGATCTACTTAGGCACTTTTAGTTTCAGTGCAGGCAAAACCGATCACAAAGTCGTCCTCAGCAACCAATCCTCCAAAGCGGGCCGTCTGGTGACAGCCGATGCTGTAAAAATAGGCGGTGGTTATGGAAACATCGCCCGCAGCATCTCTGAAGAAGGGGGTGTAGATTATCCCTATGAGATCAGTAACTACCCTCGTTTCTGCGAAGCAGCACGCTACTGGATGCAATGGGCAGGCATACCGGATAGCGTTTACTCAGACAGTCGCGGTAAGAACGATTATACCGATGACTATAAATCACGTGGAATTTGGGTGAACTATCTCGCCGGAGGTTCGGCTGCCAACCCCACTGAAAAAGGACTGAATATTCCCATAGACATGGCTTTCGCCTTCCATTCAGATGCCGGCACCACCTATGGTGACACCATTATCGGCACATTAGGTATTTTCCAAACCTCTGCCTATGACGGGATATATGCAAATGGCACTTCACGGTATGCCTCCCGGGACTTGTGCGACCTGATACAGTCCAACATCGTGAAAGACATCCGCACTTTGCATGAACCGGAATGGACCCGCCGGGGAATGTGGAACCAGTCCTATTATGAGGCCCGTGTGCCACGAGTACCAACCATGTTGCTTGAACTCCTGTCTCACCAGAACTTTGCCGACATGCGTTACGGACTGGATCCTCGTTTTCGTTTCACCGTCAGCCGTGCCATCTACAAAGGAATGCTGCAATTCCTCTGTTCCCAATATAAAATGGATTATGTGGTACAGCCTTTGCCCGTCGATTCTATAAGCCTGCGCTTCATAGAGGGCAACCGGATAATGCTTTCATGGCAACCGGTAGACGATCCGCTGGAACCTACCGCAAAAGCAGACCAATACATCGTATATACCCGCATTGGAGAAGGAGACTTTGATAATGGCGTGATTGTAGACACTCCGGATTACCAGACAAACATCCCTTCAGGCGTAGTTTGCAGTTTCAAAGTAACCGCCCTCAACAAGGGAGGTGAAAGTTTCCCGTCCGAAATTCTTTCTATCGGGAAAGCCCTCAACGAAAAGGGAACAGTACTGGTAGTGAACGGGTTTAGCCGAGTCAGTGGTCCGGCAGACTTTACGGCAGATGCAGACACCCTGGCCGGATTCCTTGACGAACTGGACCACGGAGTACCTTACCAGACAGACATCAGCTATATTGGTCCGATGAAAGAGTTTCGTCGACAGATCCCATGGATGGACGACGACGCCTCCGGATTCGGCGACAGCTATGGTACGCACGAGACAATGGTAATTGCCGGAAACTCATTCGACTATCCGGCTGTACATGGAGAGGCGATTCTGAAAGCAGGATATTCATTTGTATCGTGTGGTCTCACTCCCTGCTCCTCACTCAAGAAGAAAAACGGGAGAGATAGTATCGCCAACCAGACGGATGCTGCGTCAGGGGGCATTCCGGTCTTGCGGATGAACGACTACAAATACGTAGACCTGATTTTGGGTAAACAATGTCAGAGCAAGATGGGACGGGAAGGAATAAAACCATTGGAGTTTAAGACTTTTAGCGAAGAAATGCAGAATGCCATCTCAGATTATTGCCGGACAGGGGGTAATTTCTTCGTATCGGGAGCCTATGTAGCATCGGACCTATGGGATAATCGTTTAGCGAAAGCGGACGAAAAAGACAAGAAGTTCGCGATGGAAGTATTGAAATACAAATGGCGCACAGGACAAGCCGCCCGTAACGGAAAAGTCAAAGGCGTTGCTTCCCCATTCCCTGCAATCAAGGGAAATTACACATACCATCAGGAGTTGAATCCGGAATCGTATGTCGTAGAGTCGCCCGATGCCATCGAACCGGCCGTCCGGGGAGCATTCACCGTATTGCGATATTCGGAAAACAACCTGAGTGCCGGTATAGCCTATAAAGGAGATTATAAGACCTGTGTATTGGGATTCCCGTTCGAATCGGTACGTACCCCCGAAGAGAGAGAACAGTTAATGAAAGCCATACTAGCTTTCTTTGAACAATGATAACACAGGTGGAGTAACTGCACGTATAGGGTGCATACCCTCATCAAGGCAGCAACCGTTCCACTGACAAGAAACTGAAAAGTGTAGTAATAACAAATAAAATCATCATCTATGAATAGAAGGCTTTCTATATTCGTAATCATTTTGTTTTTCCTGTTGCCTGCCGCCGTGCAGGCACAGGCAACAGGTTCTTTCCGCTTTGCACAACTGACGGACATACACCTCAGTCCCAACAACCCGAAACCGGCAGAAGATTTGAAGCGTTCTGTCGAACAGATTAACACCACGCCGGGAATAGACTTTGTATTAGTCACCGGAGACCTCACCGAAGAAGGTGACCGTGCCACCATGTTGCTTGTAAAGTCCATACTTGACCAGTTGAAGGTGAAATACTATGTCATACTGGGTAATCACGAAACCAAATGGAGCGACTCCGGATGCACCGCATTCAGCGATATTTTCGGAGGAGAGCGATTTGAATTTGAACACAAAGGCTTCCTGTTCCTTGGATTCAATTCCGGTCCGCTAATGCGCATGGCCTACGGGCATGTAGTGCCGCAAGACATCACATGGATGAAACAGGAAATGAACAAAGCAGGGAAAGACAAGCCTGTGATTCTGGTCACCCACTACCCCATGCTGGATGGAGATGTTGACAACTGGTATGATGTCACCGATGCCGTGCGTCCCTACAATATCCGCACCTTTATCGGAGGGCACTATCACCGTAACCGTCTCCTCTCGTACGACGGGATTCCGGGCATTCTCACCCGCTCGAACCTGCGGGACAAAGATGGCATAGGCGGTTATGGCATATTTGATGTCACTCCGGATTCTATTATCACTTACGAACAGCGTATCGGTGAACCGATGAAACGATGGGCTGCCTTGTCACTCACTAAACCTTATTACGACCGTTCCGGAAAAGCAGTGAAATATCCCAGTTTCGCGGTGAACGAAGAATATCCACAAGTGAAAGCAGACTGGTTAGTGCAGACCGGAGCCGGTATTTACTGCTCACCTGCTGTCTGGAAAGACAAAGTCTATGTCGGTGACGACTTGGGGTTTCTGACCTGCTATACCTTGAAAAGCGGACAGAAATTGTGGAATTTCCAATCCGGGAAACGTATTGTAGGCACTCCCGATGTAGCCGACGGAGTCGTCGTCTTTGGCTCTGCCGACCATAACATTTACGGTCTGGATGCCCGAACCGGTAAAGAACGTTGGCGAGTGACCGCAGGAGAACCGGTATTGGGAGCCGTAACCATTGAAAAAGGAGTTGCCTATATCGGTGCCAGCGACTCCACCTTCCGTGCCATCCACATCAAAAGCGGAAAGGTGTTGTGGAGCTATGCCGGCATCAAGGGCTATGTTGAGACAAAACCTCTGATAGAAGGAAACAAAGTCATATTCGGTGCATGGGACAATACGCTCTATGCCCTTGACAAGACTAACGGCAAGGAACTCTGGAAATGGACCGGAGGACTCACCCGCATGCACTTCTCACCCGCTGCCGTATGGCCGGTAGCTGCACACGGAAAAGTATTCATCACCGACCCGCAACGTGCCATGACTGCCATCAACCTGGAGACAGGAGAAACTGTATGGCGTACCTTCCAGTCGATGGTACGCGAAACCATCGGATTATCCGCCGACAAAAAAAGGATCTATAGCAAAACAATGAATGACAGCGTAGTCTGTTACTCCACCATCGGACACGTCCCGAAAAAGCTCTGGGCCTCTAATGTCGGTTTCGGCTATGAACATGCCCCATCCATGCAGATGGAAAAAGACGGCATAGTGTTCAGTAGTACCAAAGAAGGACTTATCTTTGCACTGGAAGCAAGCACCGGGCAGGTACTGTGGAAACATAAGATCGGTAATTCACTGATTAATACCGTGATTCCCGTCAGTCGCCACCAGGTACTGTTTACAGCTACCGGCGGCGAAGTGGGAAGACTCAACTGTTCTCCCCTCCCGTAATGAGGAGAATAGAGAGGTTCATCCGGTAAATGCGTAGTTTAATAAATGACTCTATTTATCAACGCGTTACATTTACCGGCTTTTTCGAACGGATGTAAAAGCATTTACCTCGGCGTGTAACGGCTTTTACCCCAGCGTGTAAAACCTTTTACCCCGGTATGTAAAGCTCTTTACTCCGGTATGTAAATGGAGTGATCGTGAAAAGAAACGAACGCTTTATTCCGATTATCGGAATTATGCATCTATCGGATGAATAAAAAAAGAGACTACCTGCCTTAGTGACAGGCCGGAAGACAATAAAGAGAGAAAAAAATGAAATAATAACAATAATAATCGGCAGTATCCCTCCGCCCCTCCAATGTAGGAGAGATTTTGGGAGAGACCGTCAATCGCTTATGGAATCAACAATCAATTGCTTCATCCCCTATGCGGGAGTGGCACAAGCAGAAAAAACAGTTCAAGGATTACAGGCTACAGATTTAGTGAAGAAAATCTACCTCCTCGCCACCTCTCCCGACATCGATCCACTGCCGGGATGCGAACTGCTCTATGTGGACAAACTCACTGACAGTGCTGCCATGTACGCCATTGCTGAGCGTTCCGATGCAGACTATGCATTACTCTATACCAAACATACCACACTCGAGTTGGGCATGTTCGCACTCGAACGGATGATTCATATCGCCAAAGACTCGGGAGCCGGCATGGTATATGCCGACCACTATCAGGTGACGGAAGGTAAGCAGAGCAATGCCCCTGTCATCGACTATCAGTTCGGAAGCCTCCGTGACGATTTTGACTTCGGCTCTGTACTCCTATTCAAGGCCTCAGCCCTGAAAGAGACTGTCAAGAGGATGAAAACCAGTTACGACTTCGCCGGTCTCTATGACCTGCGCCTCAAACTATCGCAGAAATATCCGCTGGTACACATCAACGAATATCTCTACTCGGAAATAGAGAATGATACCCGCAAGAGTGGTGAAAAAATATTCGATTATGTAGACCCGAAGAATCGTGAACGGCAGATCGAAATGGAAGCAACTTGCACCGAACACCTGAAAGAGATAGGCGGTTATCTGAAACCGGAGTTTGAAAAGATAGAGTTCAGTGCCGATAACTTTGAATATGAAGCTTCCGTGATAATCCCGGTACGTAACCGCATCCGCACCATACGCGATGCCATCCGTTCGGTGCTCAGCCAAAAAACAGAATTCAAGTTCAATCTGATCGTTATCGACAATCATTCTACCGACGGCACTACCGAAGCCATCGACGAATATAAAGAGGATGACCGCCTGATTCACCTCATTCCCGAGCGTAACGATCTGGGTATCGGCGGTTGCTGGAACCTGGGCGTGTACCATCCCCTGTGCGGCAAGTTTGCCGTGCAACTGGACAGTGACGATGTATATGCTCACGAGAGAGCGCTGCAACTGATGGTCAATGCCTTCTACGAACAGAACTGTGCCATGGTAGTAGGCACCTACATGATGACAGACTTCGATATGAACATGATTCCGCCGGGCGTCATTGACCATAAAGAGTGGACCCCGGAAAACGGACGCAACAATGCGCTCCGTATTAATGGTCTGGGTGCTCCCCGTGCATTCTATACACCGATGCTCCGCGAAGTGAAAGTCCCCAATACCAGCTATGGTGAAGATTACGCATTGGGACTGAATTTCTCACGCCGCTACCAGATCGGCCGTATATACGAAGTTGTCTACCTCTGCCGCCGATGGGACGATAACTCGGACGCCTCACTCGACATTGTGAAGATGAATGGACACAACCTTTACAAAGATCGCATCCGTACCTGGGAATTGCAGGCACGGATCGCATTAAACAAAAAACAAAGATGAACAAGGAATTACAGAACCTGCTGAATGAGCAGCTCACCTCGTGGGAAATGGCGCAAAAGAATTACGATGCGTTGAAGCGTGTACGTGTAAAAGAGGTAGAAGTGAATGGCTGTCTTTACAAAGTGCAGTTCAACCCGGCACGCATTGTTTCATCGGCAGCCAAAGTAGACAACAAGTCGATTCAGGAACGTAAGTGTTTTCTGTGTCCGGCCCATCTTCCGCCAATGCAAAAGGGGATTCCTTTCGGAGACCATTATCAGATATTGGTCAATCCGTTTCCCATATTCCCCAGGCACCTGACAGTTTCCGAACTACAGCACGTCGACCAGCGCATCTTGTACCGTTTTGCTGATATGCTCGATCTGGCTGATTGTGCGGAAGATTATATTGTCTTCTACAACGGCCCCCAATGTGGCGCATCAGCCCCGGACCATATGCATTTCCAGGCCGGTAGCAAAGGCTTCCTTCCCATCGAACAAGAATGGAAGGAGAAAAGGGCAGAGAAAATAATTACCAATGAAGCTGCCACTCTATGGGCACTGGACGACTCTCCCCGTACAACACTCTTAATTGAATCGGAAAGTAAAGAGGCAGCCGTCACACTGTTCAACGCCGTATACGGAGCCATGAATCTCAAATCCGGCGAAGAGGAGCCGATGATGAATGTATTGGCATGGAAAGAACGAGGCAAACAGATTGTCTGTATCTTTCCCCGCGCCAGACACCGCCCTGCATGTTATATGGCCCAAGGGGATACCAATATACTGATCAGCCCGGCTTCAGTAGATATGGGTGGCGTTTTCATCACCCCATTGGAGAAGGACTTTGAGAAAATCACAGCAAATGATATTGCCGACATTCTCAGTGAGGTATGCTTGAAACCGGCAGACTTCCGTGCATTGATAGAACGCATAAAACAACGATCATGAAAGAGCCTAAAGTACAGGTCGGAATTTTGTCCGAACCTCAAATCGAATTCATACTGCTGAACTCTTACCATATCAAAGGAAAAGAGATTGCCGGCAGACAGGTCGTGACCTATGTTGACGGACAAATCCGCTGGCAAGGACACCTTTATGACGAATTGCTGTTTGAACCCATGCACGAAGAAAGTGATGCTTTCGAATTACTGAATGTCACCATCGGCATTAACTTCCATTGGGAACGGAAAGAAGACCAACGCTTTATGGGAGCATTGAAAATCATTGTCGAGAACGAAAAGCTGACAGGGATCAATGTAATTCATGTGGAAGACTACCTGACCAGTGTCATCTCATCGGAGATGAGTGCAACGGCAAGCCTCGAACTGCTGAAGGCCCATGCAGTGATCTCAAGAAGCTGGTTATTGGCCCAAATTCATAAGAACAAAGCAATTACGGCATCTCAAAGCCTCTATTCAGCTTTCACACAGACCGACCAGGAGCTTATCAGATGGTACGACCGTGAAGATCACACCCACTTCGACGTTTGCGCCGACGACCATTGCCAGCGCTACCAAGGCATCACCCGTGCCTCAACCGAAATGGTGAGGCAAGCCATCGCTGCCACCTGCGGACAAGTACTTATGTGGGAAGGAAACATTTGTGACGCCCGTTTCTCAAAATGTTGCGGCGGTGCTTTCGAAGAGTTCCAATATTGTTGGGAAGGTATCAAGCATCCGTATCTTTCCAAGCAAAGAGACAGCAAAACAGGATCCGGACTGCCCGATCTACGGGTAGAGTCCGAAGCCGACCAATGGATTCGAACCTCACCCGAATCTTTCTGTAACACAAAAGACAAGAAAATATTGTCTCAGGTTTTAAATAACTACGATCAGGAGACCACCGACTTCTATCGTTGGAAAATAGAGTATAAACAAGACGAACTTTCCGAGCTTATCCTGAAACGTTCGGGCATTGATTATGGACAGATACTCGACCTGATTCCGGTGGAACGGGGAACCTCCGGACGGCTTGTCAAGTTAAAAATCAGAGGGAGCAAACGGACCATGACTATCGGTAAGGAACTGGAAATACGCCGTACACTCTCTACATCTCACCTTTACAGTTCCGCTTTCGTCATCGACAAGGCAGATATCGTGGATGACGTACCGGGACGGTTTATCCTCACCGGTGCCGGATGGGGGCACGGAGTAGGACTTTGCCAAATAGGAGCAGCCGTCATGGGCGAACAAGGTTACCCATACGATACTATTTTATTGCATTACTACATCGGTGCAACGATAGATAAACTTTATTAAACACACACTCTTATCATGAAAAACAAGACCATATCACCATGGGCATGGATTCCGACCCTGTACTTTGCACAAGGATTACCTTATGTAGCCGTAATGACTATTTCGGTAATTATGTACAAGAATCTGGGTATCTCCAACACGGATATTGCACTCTACACCTCCTGGCTCTATCTGCCCTGGGTCATCAAGCCCTTTTGGAGCCCGTTCGTCGACTTATTGAAAACCAAGCGCTGGTGGGTAATCAGCATGCAGTTGCTGGTTGGTGCCGGACTGGCAGGAATCGCTTTCACCATACCCATGCCAAATTTTTTCCAGACCACCCTTGCCATCTTCTGGCTGGTGGCCTTCAGTTCGGCTACGCATGACATTGCTGCCGACGGATTTTATATGCTGGCACTGAACGTACAAGACCAGGCACTTTATGTAGGGATACGCAGTACCTTCTACCGCATTGCCACAATTGCCGGGCAAGGTTTGTTGGTGATGCTTGCCGGCGGCCTGGAAATATGGACAGGCAGTATTAAATACGGATGGAGCATCACCTTCTTTATCCTTGCAGGACTGTTCCTCGCTTTTTGCCTCTACCACAAATGTGTATTACCGAAACCTGACAGTGACAAAGCAGTAGTAGGTGAGAACAGCGCAAGCGCCATTTTCAATGGATTCATAGAAACCTTTGCCTCTTTTTTCCGCAAAAAACAGGCTGGAGTAGCCATCCTCTTTATGCTATTCTATCGCTTCCCTGAAGCACAGTTAGTGAAGCTCATCAACCCATTCCTGCTCGATCCTGTCGAGAAAGGCGGATTAGGACTGACTACCGCCGAAGTAGGATTGGTTTACGGAACCATCGGCATCATCGGACTGACATTAGGAGGCATCGTCGGCGGTATTTGTGCAGCCAAAGGAGGACTGCAAAAATGGTTGTGGCCAATGGCATGGAGCCTGTCGCTGACCTGCCTCACCTTTGTATATCTGGGTTACTTCCAGCCACAGAACTTTGTGATCATCAACCTGTGCGTATTTATCGAACAGTTTGGTTACGGGTTCGGATTCACAGCCTATATGCTTTACTTGATTTACTACTCTGACGGAGAACATAAGACGGCGCACTATGCCATCTGCACTGCTTTCATGGCATTAGGCATGATGCTGCCGGGCATGGCCGCCGGCTGGTTACAGGAACTGATCGGATACGAAAACTTCTTTATCTGGGTAATGGCTTGTTGTGCCGCCACAATTGCCGTATGTGCCTTCATCAAGATAGACCCCGATTATGGGAAGAAAAAAGAGAATATTGCCGAGGAGAAGAAATAAAGTTACTCCAGGCATTGGTAGGATAACTAAAAAAAGATAAGATTATGACACATAAAAGAAGTATATTGAGACTTTTGCTCATTCTTTTTATCCTTGTTTCCAATACTCCCCTTTCCCAAGGGATGGAACCAGGTGTAAAACCTCCGGGAATCCGTATCAAAACAGGTATTGAAGTCCTAAAAGAACAAAACTTCAAATGTCTTGAAGGAAAACGTGTAGGACTGATCACCAACCCGACCGGTGTAGACAATCAGTTGCGGTCCACTATCGACATTCTTCATGAAGCGCCCAATGTCAACTTAGTGGCTCTGTACGGACCGGAGCATGGTGTACGGGGTGATGTGCATGCCGGCGACAAAGTGGATAACACGAACGACCCCACTACCGGACTACCCGTTTATTCACTCTATGGCAAAACGCGTAAACCGAGCCCTGAAATGCTAAAAGACATTGATGTATTGGTATATGACATACAGGACATCGGCTGCCGCTCGTTCACCTATATCAGCACCATGGGAGTGGCTATGGAAGCTGCCGCCGAAAATGGTAAAGAGTTTATTGTCCTTGACCGCCCCAATCCGATAGGCGGATTAAAAATAGAAGGGAATCTCGTAGAAGATGGATACATATCTTTTGTCAGCCAATTTAAAATTCCGTACCTTTACGGACTTACTTGTGGCGAGCTTGCACTGATGCTCAATGGAGAACAAATGTTGGGCAGGCCATGCAACCTGCATGTTGTGAAAATGAAGGGGTGGAAGCGAAAAATGGATTATGTACAGACAGGACTCCAATGGATTCCTTCGTCCCCACACATCCCGCATCCGCATTCCGCTTTCTTCTATCCCGTTTCGGGGATACTCGGCGAACTGGGCTATATGTCGATTGGTGTGGGTTATACCATTCCGTTCCAAATGTTTGCCGCTCCTTGGATAGAGGCAGACAGATTGGCTGATAACCTGAACCGTCTGAACCTGCCGGGAGTGATATTCCGTCCGATGCACCTCAAACCCTTCTATTCGGTAGGCAAAGGGGAACATCTGCAAGGCGTACAAGTACATATTGTGGACTTTAATAAAGCTGCACTAAGCGAGATACAGTTTTACGTGATGCAGGAGATAGCTGTACTCTATCCGGGCCGGGCCGTATTCGACCATGCCGATAAAGGACGTTTCCGTATGTTCGATCTCGTCAGCGGCTCCAAAGAAGTACGCGAACGTTTCAGTCAGCGCAACCGCTGGGAAGACGTCCGCGATTATTGGTACAAAGACGTTGACGACTTCCGCCGGCTGTCGAAGAAGTATTATTTGTATAAATAAAAACTGGGACCGAGGAGTGCCCGACAAACAAAGAAACAATGAAAACGGAAAGAAACTATGACGAATTCCTGCGAGACATCAGCCGATTTATCCCACAGGATAGAATATTTACCGACGAGCTCCATCGCCTGGCATGGGGGACAGATGCGGGTTTCTACCGACTGATTCCTCTAATTGTAGTTAACTCGATCGACGACGATGAAGTATTCGAAATGATCTATCTGGCCGACAGATATAATATACCGGTAACTTTCCGCGCTGCCGGAACCAGTCTTTCGGGACAGTCCATCAGTGACTCTGTTCTGATTATAGCCGGCAAAGGCTGGGATCACTACGAACTCTCACCCGATCACGAACAGATTTACCTGGAGCCCGGTATCATCGGACAACGGGTAAACGAGATCCTCGCACCTTACGGACGTAAATTTGCTCCCGATCCGGCTTCCATAAAAAGCGCCATGGTAGGTGGAATCGTAATGAACAATGCTTCGGGCATGAACTGCGGGACACATGCCAACAGTGATAAGATGCTGCTGTCGGTACGTATCATACTCCCTGACGGATATTATCTTAATACCGCCAGCCAGGAATCCCGAGAAAACTTTGAAGAAGATCATCCCGATTTCCTCCGCCGCATCTGCGAGCTACGTGACCAGGTACGTAGCAACAAAGAACTGAGTGCACGTATCCGTTATAAATACTCAATCAAGAACGTAACAGGGTTGAATATTCTTCCCTTCCTCGTATACGATGATCCGTTCGATATTATTGCCCACCTGATGGTAGGCTCGGAGGGCACATTAGCTTTCCTTTCCGGTGTGACTATGAAAACGGAATACGACTATCCGCACAAGGCAAGCGCCATGCTCTATTTCAGCGACATCAAAGAAGCATGCCGTGCAGTGGTAGCCATGAAAAAACTCGTCAACACAGATGGGGAGTGGATTGTAAAAGGTGCGGAACTGCTCGACTGGAAATCCCTGGCTTCTGTGAATGATCCGACGGGAGAAGGGCTAACAGCCGTATTGACCGAAACCAAAGCACGCACACAGGAAGAGCTCAACCACAACATCACTGTCATCGAAGATACATTAAAGGCATTTAAAACCTACATCCCGGTCCACTTTACCGACCGTCCCGAGGAATATTCCAAATATTGGGCAATCCGTTCGGGCATTTTCCCCTCTGTAGGAGGAACCCGTCCTCCGGGAACAACCTGTCTGATTGAGGATGTGGCCTTCCACATTGAAGACCTCCCCGAGGCGACAGCCGAACTGCAACAGCTCATTGCCCGGCACGGATACGATGACGCCTGCATTTACGGTCATGCGTTAGAAGGCAATTACCACTTCATTATCAACCAGTCATTCAGTAATGAAGTTGAAATAAAACGGTATGAAGCCCTGATGAACGACATAAAAGAACTGGTAGTGGACAAATATGACGGCTCATTAAAGGCAGAACACGGCACAGGACGAAACATGGCTCCGTTCGTAAAGCAGGAATGGGGAGAAGAAGCTTTCGCTATCATGAAGGCGGTAAAACAACTCTTTGACCCCAAAGGATTATTTAATCCGGGCGTTATCTTCAACGACGACCCTCAATGCCATATCAAACATTTCAAGCCTCTCTCACCATTGGCAATAGGAGAAGGCTCCGAAGTGACACGCCAGATAGACCGGTGTATCGAATGCGGATTCTGCGAAGTGAACTGTCTCTCGTGCGGATTCACGCTCTCCTCACGCCAGCGTATTGTCATACAGAGGGAAATCTCACGCCTGAAAAAAAGCGGGGAAAATCCGCAGTTACTGGAAACACTGTCCAAGTTATACCGGTATCCGGGTAATCAGACCTGTGCCGGTGACGGCCTGTGTGCCACGTCTTGTCCGATGGGTATCAATACCGGTGACCTGACCCACCTCCTGCGTCAGGCAGAGCTACCGTCCAACAGCACCGGTTATAAGGCGGGGAAATTTGCCGCCAATCATTTCGCAGGAATAAAAAATGCCCTGCGACCGGTACTGTCACTTGCCAATACGACACACAGCCTGCTGGGAACTTCCAGGATGACTTCCATTACTCGAAAGATGCACAACGTATGGGGACTTCCGCAATGGACACCGGCCATGCCTATGAGCTATAAGATACACAAGAAGGACAACAACAAGGCACCGGATGCAAAGAACAAGGTGGTCTACTTCCCCAGTTGCATCAACCAAACTATGGGATTGGCAAAAAATTCTCCCGTAGAGCAACCTTTGATTAACAAAATGCTCTCTCTGCTTCAGAAAGCGGGATACGAAGTCATCTTCCCGCCCAAGATGGAGAAACTCTGTTGCGGAACCATTTGGGAAAGCAAAGGTATGCTGGATATAGCCGACAGCAAATCGGCTGAACTGGAAGCCGCCTTATGGGAGGCCAGCGAACAGGGACGGTATCCGGTACTTTGCGACCAGAGCCCTTGTCTGCACCGTATGCGTGCCACTATCCAAAAGATGAAGCTATACGAACCGGCTGAATTTATCTATACGTTCCTGCGGGATAAACTGGAATTCACTCCCACAGACCGTCCCGTAGCCGTACACATCACATGTTCCATGCGTAAAATGGGATTGTCGAATACACTGATTTCACTGGCCGGACTATGTTCAACGCAAGTGCTTGTTCCAGAAGAGGTGGGTTGTTGCGGCTTTGCCGGAGATAAAGGATTCACCCGGCCGGAACTCAACACTTATGCTTTACGCAAACTACGTCCGCAACTGGAGAAAGCAGGAATCAGTATCGGCTATTCAAACAGCCGCACCTGTGAAATCGGTTTAGCCACTAACACCGGCATCCCCTATGTATCGATTGCCTATCTGGTGGATCAGTGCACTCGTCCACGTGAAACAAAAGAATAACTTAACACTTAAATAAGAATGCAATGAATCAAACAGCCAACAAACGTCTACTTGCCCTCGATGTGTTGCGGGGTATCACTATCGCAGGAATGATTATGGTCAACAATCCCGGCAGCTGGAGCTACGTATATGCTCCCCTCGGTCATGCGGCATGGATCGGCCTGACTCCGACCGACCTGGTCTTTCCTTTCTTCATGTTCATCATGGGCATTTCCACCTATATATCATTAAGAAAGTATAACTTCGAATTCAGTCATTCTGCAGCCTTGAAAATACTTAAAAGAACCATTGTGATCTTTGCCATCGGTTTGGGAATCGCATGGTTCTCCATGTTTTGCCACACTTGGAATTCACTATCCGGCGAAGATATTCCATTCTTCTCCCGTCTGGGGGAATCAGTCTGGACTTTCGGTCACATTCGCATCCTGGGTGTCATGCAGCGATTGGCCCTCTGCTACGGCGCAACGGCTATCATCGCTTTAATCATGAAGCATAAATACATCCCATACCTGATAGCCGCCTTGCTAATCGGTTACTTCATCATCCTGATCACCGGAAACGGATTTGAATACAACAGTACCAACATCCTGGCGGTGGTGGACCGTGCCGTATTGGGCGAGGCACATATGTACAAAGACAACGGCATCGATCCGGAAGGTGTATTAAGCACCATACCTTCGATAGCCCATGTGCTGATAGGCTTCTGCGTAGGCAAACTGCTGATGGAAGTAAAAGACATCAATGAAAAAATAGAACGCCTGTTCCTGGTTGGCACTATCCTCACCTTTGCGGGTTTCCTACTCAGCTACGGCTGTCCAATCAGCAAGAAGATCTGGTCACCGACATTCGCGATTGTCACTTGCGGACTGGCATCCAGTTTCCTGGCACTCCTCGTATGGATTATCGACGTGAAAGGTTATACACGATGGAGCCGGTTCTTCGAATCGTTCGGAGTCAACCCACTATTCATCTATGTGACCGGAGCCGTTCTCTCTATTCTGTTGGGCAACATACTGATACCTTATGACGGTCATACCATCAGCCTTCACGGATTTGTGTATAAGATCATCCTCCACCCCCTGCTCGGCGATTATCCCGGTTCTTTAGCATTCGCCATCTTATTCGTAGGGCTGAACTGGTGTATCGGATACATCCTGTATAAGAAAAAAATATATATAAAGATATGATACTAATAGCAGACAGTGGTTCTACTAAGACCGATTGGTGTGTAGTAGAGCATGGACAGTTAGTCCAGCAGATTTTTACGAAAGGCACTAACCCTTTCTTTCAGTCTGAAGAGGAAATCAGTAATGAAATAGCAACCGCCCTGATTCCTCAATTAAAGACAAACAAGTTCGAGACTGTTCACTTCTATGGAGCCGGTTGCGCTTTCCCCGACAAAATAGAAACGGTGCGCAAAGCCATAGCTGCGCATCTGCAAGTCAGCGGAGAGATTGAGGTCAGTACGGACATGCTTGCTGCCGCCAGGGGACTGTGTGGCCATCAACCGGGCATCGCCTGCATCATGGGCACAGGATCGAACTCTTGTTATTATGACGGTAAAAACATAGTCAGCAATGTATCGCCATTAGGATTTATTCTGGGTGACGAAGGCAGTGGAGCGGTTTTGGGCAAGCTGCTGGTAGGCGATATCCTTAAGAATCAAATGACTCCGGGACTTAAAGAAAAGTTCCTGGAACAATACAACCTGACGCCTGCCGAAATTATCGACCGGGTATATCGCCAACCGTTTCCAAATCGTTTCCTGGCAAGTTTCTCTCCATTCCTGGTCGAACACCTCGATGAACCGGCCATACGCGAACTGGTTCTGAACAGCTTTAAAAAGTTCCTGAAACGCAATGTAATGCAATACGACTACCAGCATGCCCGGGTCCATTTCATCGGTTCAGTAGCGTTCTACTACAAAGAATTACTGTCGGAGGCGTGTAAGGCAATGGGGATTCACCTGGGAACGATTATCAAGAGTCCGATGGAAGGACTGATTAAATTTCACGAGTAACGTATACGAATTATAGAACAAAAACATGAATAGTAATATAGAAAAATCAGATAAAACATCCTTCGTCAAGATTTCCGAGCAACCCTCGCTCTACAGTGATCTTGAGAAGAAGTCGGTCCGCGAAATACTGGAAGATATCAATACTGAAGACCAAAAGGTGGCTCTTGCCGTACAGAAAGCTATTCCTCAAATTGAAAAGTTAGTCACACAGATTGTCCCCCGCATGAAACAGGGGGGACGCATCTTCTACATGGGGGCCGGAACCAGCGGACGCCTCGGGGTTCTCGATGCTTCAGAGATCCCTCCCACTTTCGGGATGCCTCCCACATTGATCATCGGGCTGATTGCAGGCGGAGATACCGCCTTGCGTAATCCGGTAGAGAATGCCGAAGACAATACCACCCGGGGGTGGGAAGAACTGACGGAACATAACATCAACAGTAAAGATACCGTCATCGGTATTGCAGCCTCAGGTACGACTCCCTATGTGATCGGAGCCATGCATGCGGCACGCGAGCACGGCATCCTCACCGGTTGCATCACCAGCAACCCGAACTCGCCGATGGCCGCAGAAGCCGATGTACCCATCGAAATGATCGTAGGTCCCGAATATGTAACAGGCAGTTCGCGCATGAAATCAGGAACAGGACAGAAGATGATTCTGAACATGATCACAACCTCGGTTATGATTCAACTGGGACGCGTGAAAGGCAACAAGATGGTCAATATGCAGCTTAGCAACCAGAAGTTGGTGGACCGCGGCACACGCATGATTGTCGAAGAACTCGGGTTAGAATATGACAAGGCTAAAGCACTGTTGCTGATGCACGGTTCCGTGAAAAAAGCGGTAGATGCATATAAAGCCGGATAACAAAACCGAACCCTCCTAAACTTACAATACCATGAATACGAAAAACAAAGTTCACTTCTCCCCCATCTCCCTGCAGGAAAGAAAAGGGACGAAATCTCTGCTCACCGCTTTGGCGCTTCTGTTCTGCAGTCTGCAAGCTGTCGCACAACCTCTGCCACGCGTTGCCCCCGAGCAAGTAGGCATGGATTCTCACCGTCTGTTGCATGCCGACGAGGCTATTCAGAAGGCGATCCTTAACAAAGAAATACCGGGAGCCGTACTCGCCGTGGTCCGTCATGGCAAAATGGCCTATCTCAAGGCTTATGGTAACCGGCGGATCTATCCCAATATAGAACCGATGGAGATAAATACCGTCTTCGATATGGCTTCTTGCAGCAAGCCGATGTCGACTGCTGTTTCTGCCATGATTCTGATTGAACGCGGACTACTGCGCCTACTCGATCGCGTCAACCTCTACCTGCCTGACTTCCGGGAATGGCAGGGAGAGAACGGAGAGAAACAGGACATCCGCATTGTAGACCTTATGACTCACACTTCGGGCCTTCCACCTTACGCACCGGTAGCCGAGTTACAGAAAGAGTACGGTTCACCCAATCCGGAAGGGCTCATGAAGTATATTTCCACTTGCAAACGTGACTTCAAGCCTCAAACGAATTTTCAGTATAGTTGCCTCAACTATATCACCTTGCAACATGTCATCGAAGTCATTACCGGACAAAACCTGCGAGACTTTGCCAAAGAGAATATCTTCAATGTCCTGGGCATGCAGCACACCGATTATCTGCCCACCGTACAGCAGAAAGACGGAAAGTGGATAAATACCGTAGATTACCCCTGGATGGATTTGATTGCACCTACCGAGAAGCAAAAAGACGGAAGTGTACTCTGCGGACAGGTGCACGATCCGTTGGCGCGCATCCTGAACGGAGGAATCTCCGGCAATGCAGGGGTCTTCTCGGACGCCAATGATATTGCCGTTCTCGCAGCTGCCTTGCTGAATGGGGGCGAATATAATGGTCGCCGTATTCTCAGCCCACTGGGGGTAAAAACCATGCGTACCGTTCCCCGCGAAGTAGCCGGACTGGGACGCACTCCGGGATGGGATGTCTTCTCAGCCTATGCCTCAAATCATGGCGATCTCTTCGGCCCGAACACCTTCGGGCATACAGGATATACGGGTACTTCCATCCTGATTGACCCAGATAACGACACGGCCGTCATCCTGCTCATCAACGCCGTGCATCCTGAAGACGGACACAGTGTAGTCCGCCTCCGTTCGCTGGTTGCCAATGCAGTAGCCGCTTCTATCTGCCCGCCCGCACAAGTATATACGGATCATTATTACAAACGTTTCCTGGAATTTGAAGCAGATGCTCCCATCGGGCCGAAGGATATCGTAATGGTGGGCAACAGCCTCACCGAAAACGGCGGAGACTGGAGCATACGCCTGAATAAAAAGAATATAAGAAACCGCGGAATCATCGGTGACGGAGCAATGGGAATTTACCAACGTCTTTTCCAGATATTGCCCGGCACTCCCCGGAAGATTTTCCTGATGGCAGGAATAAACGATGTGTCACACAACCTGAGTGCCGATAGTGTGGTAGAACTGGTTACTCTGGTCATAGACAAAATAGGAACCGGATCACCATCCACCGAACTCTATCTGCAGAGTCTTTTACCCATTAACGAATCGTTCGGACGATACAAAACAATGACCGGTAAAACCGACCTGATACCCGAAATCAACAGTAAGTTGGAAGCACTTGCCAAAGACAGGAAAATACCTTTTATCAACCTTTTCCCTCTATTTACGGAGAAAGGTAGCAATGTGATGCGGAAAGAACTGACTACGGACGGACTCCATCTGACGGAGGAAGGCTACAAGATTTGGAGCAAAGCATTGAGAAGGGTGTGTCGAAACTCACCACAGAAGGCACAGAGTAAATTTTAAGCCATTGATTATCAATATTGATAATCTGTGGTGATCTGTGGTGAAAAGACTCTTGGCACAGCCCTTTCAAATATATTCTTTAAGTGCCGCCATATCTTCCAGCGTCACCACTTTCTTATTGATTGAAATCAGGCCCTCCTTCATCATCTTATTTATTTCTTTCGAAAGTGCAGGGCGGGTTACCCCCAGATATTCTGCCAACTGGACCTGATTATGCTCCAATATAGCCGTATTCGGAGAAGTCTTATGCTCCATGAAGTAATAAACCAAACGGCTGCGCAGCATCTTGTAAGAAAGAATCCTCAGACGGGTGACCGTACACTTGTTACAATTGCCTGTGACACACAGGAAACGGTGCAGTAAATCGGGTACGGAACTGATCAACTTAAAAACGGAAGTACGGGTAGCCATCAGCAAAACAGAATCTTCGCTGGCAGTAAACGTAGCAGGCAAGAGATTTTTATCGCCAAACAGATGGGGTGTGGCAAAAGCACGGGGAGCACGGATATCTTCTACCTTCACCAGATTTCCTGCCACATCAACGATATTGACCTCCAGTTCTCCCTTCAGCAATACATACAAATGATTGCAATAGGTGTCCTGCTTCAATACGACCTCTTTCCTGGCAACCTCGTACACCGAAAGTTCCAGTTCCAAAGGCAGCCGACGTTGCAAACTGACATCCATATCCTTAAATAAAGATATCTGCCACAAGATTTTTTGATATTCGTCTGTAAACTCTACTTTTACCACAATGCTTGTCTTTTTAGCAAAGATAGCATTTTCTCCCGTACCAATCCTACCACTTGGTAAATAAAATACGCGGATTGATGTTCAGTGTCAGCCATCCCCAGTCCTGCCAGCTCTTATGGCTGCCACCTTTTACAATGTCCATATATTTAGTTCCAAGCATGGTCGAATAACCGGCTGTCAGTTTTACATCTTTCATCAAAGCATAATCTACCTGCAAATCGAACTCCGATCCCAGACTACGTCCTTCTTTACCGTCTGTGGCCGTTACGTCATAAGTCGTAGAAAAATGGTGATAATTCAGTGAAAGCCCTATCTTTTGGGTCGGCTTGAAATCAACACTGAGTATTTTGTCCCACAAACCTTTGTTATAAGCCGATGCATAAAAATAATCCATTCCTCCATAGAATTTATGATGTGTCCCGTAAAGCGGATCAAAAGTAGTTACCTTCTTACTGTCGGGATCTCCGCTCAGGTAGTCCGTGCCGAGGCTTACACTCCACTTTGGATCAATCTTATACCCGGCTTTCAAGCTGAACATATAAGCAGATACCTTCTTGTCGGCTTTGTTTTTACCCGACTGGTAATAGACGCTACCGTTCAGCAACCATGCCCCGGGTGTATACACCAGATAAGTACCCATCGTCTGCATATTAGCAGTTTTACCCTTTTCTTCCGTCCCTGTTTCAAATCCGGTATTCATAAAAAGCAGTGAAGCAGTGAAATCTTTAGCCCACCGGCCATTATACCATACCGTTTGCATGGTTTTATAAGGCTGTCCACCGGGAGCATAATAAGTGCCACCATAGGAGCGATCTTCATTATTCTGATTAAAAGCCAGTATCAAATGCAACTTGTGCATCTTGCTTTCATACCCCAACTTCAATGCATCGTGGAAGCGGCCTGCCACATTCCAGTCCAGTCCGCCAAGCAGACGCTCATCATCATACGAGAGTGGCTGACGCCCCAACTGCGCAAACAGACCTTTTGAAAAATCAAGCCGTGCCCAAGCTTCGTGCAAAATAAACCGTCCGTTTTTATCGATCTGCGGATCCTGCCCCCACACCCCTACATGCTGTGCAGCAAGTTTCATTTGCAGGCGATCGCGCTGATAACCTAAGGATAGCCGTGCCCGCTCGTTGATAAAGAAAGTCGGACTTGTGCCTTCGGGACGGGGGTTCAACACTCCATTGCGGTATTCACCACGAGTACGTATTTGTGCATCAATTGTAAACTGATTCTCCTTTTGTTGCTGTGCAAAGGCGGACAGCGGTGCAAAAAGCATTGCTGCCCAGATTAGATTCGTGATTCTCATAACTCAATTAGTAATTAGTAGTTAGCGATTTATCAATTCAAATTATACGTATGTACGCTGGTTCCCTGTGCCGATGGCAGATAATTAATGCCATACCAACACATTTGCAGCAATACAAAACAAATGAGGAGCCCGACAAGTGCCACACGTACTTTTTGCCGCCTGTTCATCCGGTAGTGGATATAACAGAGATAGCCTATCCACGTGGCTGCCGCCCAGGTTTCCTTCGGATCCCAACTCCAGTA
The DNA here is from genome assembly GCF_018860125.1 of Bacteroides sp. HF-4919. Taxonomy (NCBI): domain Bacteria; kingdom Pseudomonadati; phylum Bacteroidota; class Bacteroidia; order Bacteroidales; family Bacteroidaceae; genus Bacteroides; species Bacteroides sp. HF-4919. Next base: position 5,370 of record NZ_JAHKNF010000009.1, on the reverse strand, counting down.
ATGCCCCCAGGCCTCTTTAGCCCACAAAGCTCCGAACAACATTCCCAATGTCATGAAGGATAGTCCTACATTGACCAAATTATCACACAGTTCCATCTCACGTTCTTCGGTAGCTTTTTTCTTGATCCAAAGCAGGTATACCGCCATAACGGCCGCTGCGCCCAACATAGCATAAGCAAACATATATACAATGACATGCGGTGCAAACCAAGGACTTTGCAAAGCAGGCATCAAGGTTTTATTATGTATCTCGGGTTTAAACAGGTTGATACAGATGAATACAAGCGAAAGAACAAAGCTGAAACTCAGAATCCACTTATATCGCCAGCGGCTATAAGTGATGATGCCCGCCAAAGGTAAAAAGAAAGAATACCACAATCGGGTTTCACCCATTGTACGCATCGGAGGCCGTTCCAATGAAATCCACATCCCAAGGATAAAAGCAAAAAAGACGGCCAGTCCTGCCAACGTGGCTGCATAAACAACAAACTGGCGTTTCTCTTTCCATGCGGCAACGGCACCGATAGCCCAACACAGAAGAGCTGCCATGGCAAATATCACAAAATGATCCCAACTCATACGTTGTCCTCCTTTCTTTTCTGTGACAGGGCGAACAGGCAGACAGCTCCGGCTATCATCATCCAGATACCGGTATAAACCATCGGTAACCACGGATCACGAACCAGTTCAAACACGCTTATATCGCTCCAGCGACCTTTCGACTCGTCATAACTTAACTGATATATTTTCCATCCCTCCAACTCAAAAGGTTTATTTACCTCAATCGTGGCCGAATCACGGCGTCCCGACTCTGTATAAACTTTCACCTCGGATGCAAAACGGCGAGGTTCACGCTCGGGCATTACCAGACTGGTCTGATCGTCGAGACGGATAGCCTTATAAGGAAACATAAAACTGCCACAACTCACCCATCCTTCATGTTTCCGGCCTGTTTTATCATTCACTGCCGTCAGATAGACAGCATAAGCAGCTCCCATTGAAGGAAAGTCCACAAAGTTTAAAGTATCCTGAGTCGCTACACTGGCTGCCAAAGGGAGTTTCTTCTCTATGTGGATTTCCCAATCGAGCAAATGCCCGGCATGAAAATCATCTTCAATCAGCAGGTTTTCCGGCTTCCCGACCGGCAGTGCTTTACCTGTTTCATTGTCAATCAACATCAATTTCGGGGGATATTCATCGATCGTAAAGTTCTGAAGCTCGATAGCCAAAGGCAGCTCCCGCATTTTCTGATTTTCATCGGAAGCCCGCCATTCGGCTTGTCCTATCTTTGTAGTCATATGCAGACGCTCCATATCGGCATTTCCCAATACAGCTCCGGTCAGTGCAAGGAAAAGTCCCAGATGGTTCAGCACAAAAGGAACGTCCCGCCAATGGAAATGATGAATCCTCCGAATGGTGGTCAACCCCAACAAAGTGACCATCCAGAGGAACAACAGCACAAACGAACAGGCGGACAACATTTGCGAAAATCCCAACCAGTTTTCAATACCGGACAAAGGTATATCGGACTTCACCTGGCGGATCAGTCCCATCACTACAGTGAGCACGGCCACTGACACCATGGATGAAACGGCAGCCTGACAGCTCCCCATCCACCGGATAAAATAACTCTTTTGTGAAAAGGTGTAGGCCGATAACAAGATAACGACATATAGCAACCCTACACACACATTCACAGGGTAAGAAAGAATGGAAAGCGTGCACTTCCCCACCGTCATTTGCAGGAAAATGCCTGTCAGAAAAAGTCCGCCACAGATGGCGAACCCTTCTTTATATCCCCAAGGTTTCTGCCACATAGTTTACAGTTTAGCCAGACGACCGTTAGCCTTCGCTTTCTCCAACCATTCGGGTACTACTGTTTTCAGGAATTTATCTTTCGCTTCACGCTCTTTCTGCATATCGAGACCGATATACTGCTGCGCTTTCTCTTTAGTCGAAATATCAGGCATCGGCACATCGGCTGTATAGCCATGCTGAGCCAACACTTTTGAGATGGCAAGACGGGCCTGCAAAGCTTTATCAAGTCCGTGTCCCAGAATGCGCTGTATCTCTTGCGGAGCATGGAACGCACCACCGTGTGAAGCCACACCGAAATCCCATCTCCACTGGGCCTGGCGAATCAACTTCAACGCCTCTGCCATCTGAGTATCCGTCGCACCTTTATCCCAGGCGAATTTAGCTTCAATATGCGCTTTAGCCAACTCCTGTTCCAGACGGCCACGAATTTCATTCGCTTTACGCTGACGGTCATATACATTATTCCGCAATGTCTCTTCGCTCTCACGATGACAAACCTGACAAGTCCGGTCGATCATAGCTAACGGACTCTGAATGTGGTGATCGCTGAATTTCATGCCTCCCTCGCTTTTGTAGGGCATATGACAATCGGCGCACGACACTCCGCGTTGGGCATGAATTCCCATCTGAGAGATCTCGTAATCCGGATGTTGTGCTTTCAGTATACGGGCTTTGCTCAGTGCATGTGTATAATCGGCAAAGTCGGCCTCGTCATAGTAGGCTTCCATATCTTCTACCGAAAATCCTTTATCCCAAGGGAAAGTCAGGTATTTGCCATCTCCCTTGAAATAATATTCCACGTGGCATTGTGCGCATACCAACGAACGCATTTCCTGCGGAGTCGCTTTATCGATATCTTTCCCCTGACGGGCAAATGCCTCGCGCAAAGCCGGACGGCTGATATGCAATTTCATATTTGTCGGTTCATGACAATCGGCGCAACCTATCGGATTGACGATCTCACTACCGAAAGCTCCCCACTTATTATTATAGAACGAATCCACTCCAATAGCTTCCATCATGCGAGGAACGTCCGGACTCTTACAAGTCCAGCAGGTAGAAGGCTGCGGCCCGCTTTTATCATCCATCGGCGCACCGGTACGGAGTGAATGTGTAATGTCCTCAATAGCATGCATATGTCCCCTCGGAGTCGAATAATCTTTTGAGAATGCATAGCCGGCCCAAAGCACCACCATCTCGGGACGTTGTGCAAGTACATCTACCGCTTCGTTACCGTTAAATTCACTCTTGAAATCGGTCTTAGCCGTTTCTTTCCATGTTTCATACTCACGTGGGTAGTTATCCCCAAACACTTCGTTTCGTGGTTCTATTCCGGTAATTTCCACCCGTTTGTTATTGAAAACGCTTACCGTCTCTGCCCGGCGTTCCATCAGCGCCGAGACAACAAGCCCAAGCACAAAAACGACTACCATCGCTCCGCAGAACAACAACCATCCTTGCCATGATTTCAGTTTCTTTTCCATAATTCTGTTATCTTGATTTTCTATATTATTCGATCATTTTTTTCAACCATTCCGGTGTAGGAGAATCCGGATAAGGGACTAACGCATTAGGAGTGGATGCGACACTGTTACTTCCTCCATGCGGTACGTCCCGATGACAGTCCCAACAAGCTTTCCCTTCACCTACCTGAGACATCATATAATCTATCCGTCCTGTACTTACAAATTCAGTGTTCAGTTGTGTATGACAACGAATACAATTATTCATAATCACCTCCGAGCTTTCACCATTGGCACGAACCACATCTTTTTCTCCATGGGTGAGGAATACGGCAACATGACGCATACCGTCCATTCCCTTGAATACCCATTTCTTCACTGCATTTTCGTGTGGAACATGACAGTCATTGCATGTAGCATTCCTGCTATGCGAACTATGAAACCACGTCGCATAATACGGTCCCATGATATGGCAATTAACACAAGCAGCCGGATCATCGGTCAGATAGGTATGTGCCCGAAGCATATAAAGGGTCAGAGCCCCTCCACCTACAATCACACCTGTTATAATGATCGCAAGTACTCTCCACTTACGCGAAGGGAGTAACCATTGGATATATTCTTTTACCTTCATAGTATGTATGCTATGTATTTATGCAAAGAAAGGGATTTTTAATATAAAAAAATGTAATCTGGATTACATTTGCAAAAAAAATAGCCCATACTGAAAAGAAAAAAAGAGAAGCCCTTAAATTGCTCTTGTTTACTTAGTCCAATCCGGCCGATAGACTGTATCACTTTCGTCTATTTCTTATGATGGGAGAGGTTAAACAGATTCTTTTTAGTCCCCCAGGAAAACAAAACTCTGCCAGTTATCTAATAATAGATATTCAGTAACCATCTTTCCTATGAAAAAACAGCCATAAAAAGTGCCTTCAACGCTTGTCCATAAGCAAATTATTTTTAATTTTGTAACTACACCATTGAAAACGGTATGCCGCTTTCAGCAAACCTGACGAAAGATATGCGTATATCAAGATTAAAAACCGACAATACCCGAAGGGAACAATCCCCCAGAGGTATCATTATAAATTACAGTATAAACCCCTTCGGACCTATAACCGGGTCGTAGATGCGTCTCTGCTCAACAATAATCATGCTTCTGCCCAACAGTGACCACATCTCTGCCCAACAGTGACCATCTCTCTGCCCAACAGTGACATCTATCGAGAGCGACCCGCCCCACAAGCCCCTACAAAGGTTTCGAAGACTAAAAACCAAAGCTTATGGCATTTTTTAAGAAAGTAATGAAAAAGATCAACAGTAAATGGTATCCGCAGACTGTTACAGTAGGAAAGCCGGTCACGACCGACGAAGTATCGCAACGCCTTGCCGCCGAATCCACCGTCAGCCCAGCCGACACGCTGGCCGTACTTAAAGCCCTTGGCGGAGTGTTGGGCGACTATATGGCCCAAGGCCGTACTGTAAAACTAGACGGGTTGGGCACGTTCTACTACACCTGCCAAGCGGGTGGTAACGGCGTAGACAGCGCCGACTTGGTGAAAGCCAGCCAGATCAATGGCGTACGTGTACGCTTTATCCCCGAAGCCCATCGCAAGGGAGGCAGCACTACAATGACCCGCACCCTCATTAGTGACAACATCTTCTGGGTAGAATGGGGAGGCAAAGATGCTGCTACCGGAGAGGAAGGTGGTGATATTGTAGATGATCCCACCGCCTAACAGTTAAACGGAACAAGACAGTTTACGAAGAGCCGATGAAAGGGCGCATTACACTCCCTTTCATCGGCTCAAAACATTTCCGCTTCTTTCTGCCAACTTAACGCCGCTTTTCCAAATCCAACAATTACAAATGAGGAATTTAGTAAGCATCTCTATATTATACTGCAAAAAGCAAATTATCAGACTCTTATGATAAGAATAGAAGCTCCAGTAAACCAAAGAGGGTGTCCGAAAAGGGTACCCTCTAACTTTTTTCTTTTTTTGTGATTTATCCAACAACTTATAAAAATGCCCCTCATGAAACTCAATTTTCTCCCTTTATCAGTCTTATAATCCTTTCCATCCCT
>NZ_JAHKNF010000008.1:0-322521 GCF_018860125.1 Bacteroides sp. HF-4919 | reverse complement strand
AACAGAGAAGTTAAGCCTGATCACGCCGATGGTACTGCGTAACAGTGGGAGAGTAGGTAGTCGCCGTTTTTTTCAGAGAGTTCATCCCCTCGGGTCAGAAGACACGAGGGGATGACTTGTTTTTGGGAGATTCATTTATTTTATCTATATTTGCAAATGAGTATTTATATAAACGTTTAAAGCAAATATTTAAAGTATGAAGACAAAATTCTTTTTAGCTGCTGCAATGGTGGCATTCTCTTTTGCGATGATTTCTTGTGGTGGTAATAAAACAGCTAATTCGGAAGCTGCTACAGACTCTACGTCAGTTGCTGTAGAAGCAGTGGAATCTGCTGCAACTTGTTGCAAAGGTGACTCTGCTGTTTGTGACTCTGCCAAGGCTTGTTGCAAAGATAAAGCTGCATGCGACCAGAAAACAGAATGCCCTCAGAATGCAAATTGTGAAAAGAAAGCTTGTGATAAGAAGTAATCAGCAGGTATTAAAGCTATAATTGAGTGGGAATAAGGTATCTAACAGTACTTTATTCCCATTTTTTGTAGGCAGATACATGAACTTTGATTGTGATATATTTGTTATTATATAGTAGTTCTTCTTATGAAATGATATTTTTATGAATAAAAAAGTAACGTTTTATTTGGAGGCTAAGAAATAATCTATACCTTTGCATCGTCAAACAATAAAAGAGACAATAAACATGAATCAATCATTTATACATATTCTACTGTGTGGTATTATTATTCTGCTGGCAAAGGTCGGGGGAAGTGAGTGTCGCGCGTAAATGTGTATAATGAAAATATACGAAAGCCTTTCTCACTTCCTTGTGTGAAAGGCTTTTTTGATGGTGTATAATCAGATTAAAAAAATAGAATATGAGCGACAGATTATTTATTTTCGATACCACCCTTCGCGATGGTGAACAAGTACCGGGATGCCAGTTGAATACAGTGGAAAAAATTCAGGTGGCAAAGGCATTGGAAGTTTTAGGTGTAGATGTAATTGAGGCAGGTTTTCCTATTTCCAGCCCGGGTGATTTTAACTCGGTGATTGAAATATCAAAGGCTGTGACCTGGCCGACGATTTGTGCATTGACGCGTGCGGTACAAAAAGATATCGATGTGGCAGTGGATGCCCTGAAGTTTGCTAAACATAAGCGTATTCATACAGGAATCGGTACTTCAGATTCACATATTAAATATAAATTCAATTCTAATCGGGAAGAGATTATCGAACGTGCTGTGGCGGCAGTGAAATATGCCCGTCGTTTTGTGGATGATGTAGAGTTTTATGCAGAGGATGCAGGACGTACGGATAATGAATATCTGGCTCGTGTGATTGAAGCGGTTATTAAGGCTGGTGCTACAGTAGTGAATATTCCGGATACAACAGGTTACTGCCTACCTTCCGAGTATGGCGCGAAAATCAAATATCTGGTAGATCATGTAGCAGGTATTGAGAATGCAATCATTTCTACCCACTGTCATAATGATTTGGGAATGGCTACTGCCAACACGATGGCAGGTATTCTGAATGGTGCCCGCCAGGTAGAGGTTACCATCAACGGTATCGGTGAACGTGCGGGAAATACGGCCCTTGAAGAGATAGCAATGATTATTAAAAGCCATCACGAGATTGATATTGAGACGAATATCAATACTCAGAAGATTTATCCTACCAGCCGTATGGTATCGAGCCTGATGAATATGCCGGTACAGGCTAATAAGGCCATTGTTGGACGCAATGCATTTGCGCATTCTTCGGGTATCCACCAGGATGGCGTACTTAAGAATGTGCAGACTTATGAAATAATTGATCCGCACGATGTGGGTATCGACGATAACTCTATCGTATTGACAGCCCGTAGCGGACGTGCTGCCTTGAAAAATCGCCTTTCCATTCTGGGTGTAACACTGGATCAGGAAAAACTGGATAAAGTATATGAAGAATTCCTGAAACTTGCCGACCGCAAGAAAGATATTCATGATGATGATATTCTGGTATTGGCGGGTGCAGACAGAAGTGGTAACCATCGCATCAAATTGGAATATCTTCAGGTGACCAGTGGAGTAGGAGTCCGTTCCGTTGCCAGCCTCGGATTGAATATTGCCGGAGAGAAATTTGAAGCGGCTGCCAGTGGTAATGGTCCGGTGGATGCTGCCATCAAGGCTCTGAAGCGTATTATTGACCGTCATATGACTTTGAAGGAATTCACGATTCAAGCCATTAGCAAAGGAAGTGATGATGTGGGTAAGGTACACATGCAGGTTGAGTATGATAACCAGATGTATTACGGATTTGGTGCAAATACGGATATCATAGCTGCATCGGTAGAAGCCTATATCGATTGTATCAACAAGTTTACTAAGTGATGTGACTCTAAACGTAATTTGTAAATCGTAAAATAATAAATAAAAAGATGAATACATTATTTGATAAAATATGGGATGCACACGTAGTGACTACGGTGGAAGATGGCCCTACACAACTCTATATCGACAGATTATATTGTCACGAAGTAACCAGTCCTCAAGCTTTTGCCGGTTTACGCGCACGCGGGATTAAAGTACTCCGTCCGGAGAAGGTATATTGCATGCCGGACCATAATACACCGACTCACGATCAGGATAAGCCTATTGAAGATCCTGTCTCAAAAACTCAGGTGGATACATTGACTAAGAATGCAGCCGATTTTGGGCTGACGCATTATGGGATGATGGATAAAAGAAATGGTATTATTCATGTGGTAGGTCCCGAACGGGGACTCACTTTACCCGGAATGACGATTGTCTGTGGCGATTCACATACTTCTACTCACGGTGCGATGGGAGCGGTTGCTTTTGGTATCGGTACAAGTGAGGTTGAAATGGTACTTGCTTCACAATGTATTTTGCAGTCACGTCCCAAGACTATGCGTATCACGGTAGATGGTGAATTGGGTAAGGGAGTTACAGCCAAGGACATTGCCCTTTATATGATGTCGAAAATGACGACCAGCGGTGCAACCGGTTATTTTGTAGAATACGCCGGTGAGGCAATCCGCAGTCTGACAATGGAAGGCCGGTTGACACTCTGTAATCTTTCTATTGAGATGGGAGCCCGTGGCGGTATGGTTGCTCCCGATGAAGTGACTTTTGAATACATCAAAGGGCGTGAAAATGTTCCTCAAGGCGAAGAGTGGGATAAAGCAATGGCGTATTGGAAGACTTTGAAGAGTGAAGAAGATGCGGCTTTTGATAAAGAAGTCCATTTTGATGCAGCTGATATCGAGCCGATGATCACTTATGGAACTAATCCGGGTATGGGTATGGGCATCACGCAGCATATTCCTACAACCGAGGGTATGAATGAAACGACGAAAACTTCATTCTTGAAATCTCTGGACTATATGGGATTTCAGCCGGGTGAATCATTGTTGGGTAAAAAGATTGATTATGTATTTCTGGGTGCTTGTACTAATGGGCGTATCGAAGACTTCCGCGCATTCGCTTCCATAGTGAAAGGGCGTCAGAAAGCCGAACATGTGATTGCATGGTTAGTGCCGGGTTCTTGGATGGTTGATGCCCAGATCCGTGAAGAAGGATTGGATAAGATTCTGGAAGATGCCGGTTTTGCCATTCGTCAGCCGGGATGTTCGGCTTGTCTGGCCATGAACGATGATAAGATTCCTGCCGGTAAATATTCAGTTTCTACCAGTAACCGTAATTTTGAAGGACGTCAGGGGCCGGGAGCCCGTACGCTATTGGCCAGCCCGCTTGTGGCGGCCGCTGCTGCCGTAACGGGAGTGATTACCGATCCGAGAGAACTGATGTAATAGAGCTATAGGACGATCGGGGATTTACTGCTCAAGGAGTTTGTGAACGGAGATTGTCCGCCTGCACTGTAAATCGCAATTATTTAAATCGAAAATAAAAAGATGAAAGCAAAATTCAATATACTTACAAGTACTTGTGTGCCTCTTCCATTAGAGAATGTGGATACAGACCAGATTATTCCCGCGCGTTTTCTGAAAGCTACAACCAAGGAGGGGTTTGGAGAGAACTTGTTCAGGGACTGGCGTTACGATAAACAAGGGAATAAAATAGAATCATTCGTGTTGAATGACCCTACATATGGAGGACAAATTTTGGTAGCCGGAAAAAATTTTGGTTCGGGATCCAGCCGAGAGCATGCTGCCTGGGCCATTGCCGATTATGGTTTCCGTGTAGTGGTGAGTAGTTTCTTTGCAGATATTCATAAAAACAATGAATTGAATAACTTCGTTCTTCCGGTTGTGGTAACCGAGGAATTCCTTGCAGAGTTGTTCGATTCCATCTTTAAGAATCCGAAGATGGAAGTGGAAGTCAACCTGCCGGAACAAACCATCACTAACAAAGCTACCGGAAAGAGTGAACATTTTGAAATCAATGCCTACAAGAAGCACTGTCTGATGAATGGACTTGACGACATCGACTTTTTGTTGACTAATAAAGATAAAATAGAACAATGGGAAAAGGCGTCAAAATAGAAATCATGGACACGACTCTCCGCGACGGTGAACAGACCAGCGGAGTATCGTTTGTGCCCCATGAAAAACTAATGATTGCCCGACTTCTGCTGGAGGAGTTGAAAGTAGATCGTGTGGAGGTAGCTTCGGCACGTGTGTCCGATGGAGAGTTTGATGCGGTGAAAATGATATGTGACTGGGCTGCCCGAAGGAATCTACTCCAAAAAGTAGAGGTATTGGGGTTCGTCGACGGACATACTTCATTGGATTGGATTCATGCTACCGGATGTCGTGTCATCAATCTGCTGTGCAAAGGTTCGCTGAAACATTGTACCTGCCAGTTGAAGAAAACGCCCGAAGAACATATCGAAGACATTCTTGCCGTAGTGGATTATGCCAATGAACTCGATATTGAGGTTAATGTATATCTGGAGGATTGGAGTAATGGTATGAAGGACTCTCCCGAATATGTGTTCCGGATTGTGGATGCATTGAAGGAGACCACTATCAAACGGTTTATGCTTCCCGACACATTGGGTATCCTGAACCCGCTTCAGGTGATTGAGTTTATGCGGAAGATGAAAAAGCGTTATCCTGACACACATTTCGACTTTCACGCACACAATGATTATGATCTGGCTGTAAGTAATGTGCTTGCTGCCGTGCTGAGTGGGGTAAAAGGGCTCCATACCACTATCAACGGTTTGGGTGAACGTGCCGGAAATGCTCCTTTGGCGAGTGTACAGGCCATCTTGAAAGACCATTTCAATGCCATAACCAATATCGATGAGAGCCGGCTGAATGATGTGAGTCGTGTGGTCGAATCGTATTCGGGCATTGTGATACCCGCCAACAAACCGATTGTAGGTGAGAATGTATTTACTCAGGTGGCCGGCGTACATGCCGATGGAGACAATAAAAGTAATCTTTATTGTAATGATCTGCTTCCCGAGCGTTTCGGGCGTATACGCGAGTATGCTTTGGGGAAAACTTCCGGTAAGGCCAATATCCGCAAGAATCTTGAAAGTCTGGGACTGGAACTGGATGAAGAGTCCATGAAGAAGGTTACGGAGCGAATCATTGAGTTGGGTGATAAGAAAGAGTTGGTTACTCAGGAAGACTTGCCCTATATTATTTCTGATGTGTTGAAGCACGATGGCATGAGCAATAAAGTAAAATTGAAAAGCTACTTTGTCACTTTAGCACACGGATTGAAGCCGATGGCAACACTGAGTATCGAAATCGACGGTCAGGTTTACGAAGAAAGTTCTTCCGGTGATGGACAGTACGATGCCTTCGTACGCGCTTTGCGTAAAGTATATAAGGTGACTTTGGGGCGTAAGTTCCCGATGCTGATCAATTATGCCGTAAGTATCCCCCCCGGAGGCCGTACCGATGCCTTCGTGCAGACAGTCATCACCTGGAGTTTTGGTGAAAAGGTGTTCCGTACCCGTGGATTGGATGCCGACCAGACAGAGGCTGCCATCAAAGCTACTATTAAAATGCTGAATATAATAGAAGAATATTAATTATTGAACAATATGGATTTTAAAATTGCTGTATTAGCCGGTGACGGCATCGGACCGGAAATCTCTGTACAAGGTGTAGAGGTGATGAGTGCCGTCTGTGAGAAGTTTGGACATAAAGTAAACTATGAATATGCCATTTGTGGTGCGGATGCTATTGATAAAGTAGGTGATCCTTTCCCCGAAGAAACCTATCAGGTGTGTAAGAATGCCGATGCAGTTCTCTTTTCGGCTGTAGGTGATCCTAAGTTTGACAATGACCCGACTGCCAAGGTACGTCCGGAGCAAGGACTGCTGGCTATGCGTAAGAAACTTGGTTTATTTGCCAATATCCGTCCGGTGCAAACCTTTAAATGTTTGGTTCATAAGTCGCCTCTTCGTGCAGAGTTAGTAGAGGGAGCCGATTTTCTGTGTATCCGTGAGCTGACCGGTGGTATGTATTTCGGTGAGAAGTATCAGGATAATGATAAAGCATATGATACGAATATGTATACACGTCCTGAGATTGAACGTATCCTGAAAGTCGGTTTTGAATACGCAATGAAGCGTCGCAAGCACCTTACCGTAGTCGATAAAGCCAATGTGCTTGCTTCCAGCCGTCTGTGGAGACAAATTGCACAAGAGATGGCTCCGCAGTATCCGGAGGTGACTACTGATTATATGTTTGTGGATAATGCTGCAATGAAGATGATCCAGGAGCCTAAGTTCTTTGACGTAATGGTGACGGAGAATACCTTTGGCGACATTCTGACCGACGAAGGTTCTGTAATTAGCGGTTCTATGGGATTACTCCCGTCTGCTTCTACGGGCGAGAGTACTCCGGTGTTCGAGCCGATTCACGGTTCATGGCCGCAGGCAAAAGGTTTGAATATTGCTAACCCACTGGCACAAATCCTTTCGGTAGCAATGTTGTTCGAATACTTCGATTGCAAAGCCGAAGGCGCTTTGATCCGTAAGGCTGTCGATGCTTCTTTGGATGCAAATGTACGTACCCCCGAAATTCAGGTAGAAGGTGGTGATAAGTTTGGCACGAAAGAAGTAGGAGCATGGATTGTTGATTACATCCGGAAAGCCTGATTTCGTTTTTATATTTATAAAACAACAGACAATGCCGGAGAGGAGTGATATTCTTTCCGGCATTCTTTTTCTGTTTTAAGTCTGTATGAATGTTATAATCCGGTTTCATTTTTTCTTTTTGTGCTATAAAAACATAAATTAGATTTGGTTTGTTGTTTCAATACCCCTGTTTTATTTCTTATTTTTTGTATTTTTGCAGGATATTTACAATGAGGCAATGAATAAAACGATCAATTATCAACTGACTATCGTTGTTCCGGTATACAACGAAGAAGACAATATCTACTCTTTGGAACAGAAATTGGGAGAATTTTTGCCCAACTCTATTTGTACGGCTTGTGTATTGTTCGTGAACGATGGTTCACGTGATAACAGTAAGCAACGTATCATGGAGGTATGTGCGCGCAATAAGGATTTCTTTTATATGGATCTGGCAAAAAATTCCGGATTGAGTGCCGCCATGAAAGCGGGTATCGACTACGCTGAGTCGGTATATGTGGGATACATGGATGCCGATCTTCAGACTACTCCCGAGGATTTCAACCTGTTATTGAAGGATATTGCCGACTATCAGTTGGTGATGGGTATCCGTGCCAATCGTAAAGACTCCTTTTTTAAAAACCTCCAGTCCAAGATTGCCAATGGTTTCCGGCGGATGATGACCCATGATGGTGTTCAGGATACAGGTTGCCCTCTTAAAGTGTTGCATACGGCCTATGCCAAACGTATTCCGTTCTTTACGGGTATGCACCGTTTTCTTCCTGCGTTGATTTTATTGCAGGATGCTAAGATCAAACAGATTCCTGTCCGTCATTTCCCGCGTGTAGCAGGTACATCCAAGTATCATTTGTGGAACAGACTGGTTTCTCCTTTCCTCGATTGCTTTGCGTACCGTTGGATGAAGAAGAGATATATTAACTATCGTGTCGGCGACAATAACTTAATGGAGTAGTCTTGTGGGAGGTAACGGCTTTATTTATGTAATCGGTTTTTTGGCGCAGGCTTTTTTCTCTGCGCGCATCATATTCCAGTGGGTACTATCGGAAAAAGCAAAGAAGGTAGTATCTCCTTCCATATTTTGGATTCTGAGCATTGCCGGTTCTTATCTGTTGTGTATCTATGGGTGGTTGCGTGATGATTTTTCTATTATCTTCGGACAGTTTATTTCTTATTATATCTATTTGTGGAATCTGAACGAGAAGGGTATTTGGAATAAATTGCACGGGGTACTGAAAACTCTGCTGGTAATTACCCCCATTATTGCAGCAGCTTTTATGCTGCACGATGCACAACACTTTATCGATAGTTTCTTCCGAAACGAGAAGGTGCCTCTCTGGCTGTTGGTCTTCGGTTCAATGGGACAAGTCATTTTCACTCTTCGTTTTGTATATCAATGGGCTTATTCATTCCATCATAAAGAGTCTTTACTGCCTGCCGGTTTCTGGATTATCAGTCTGGTCGGTTCATCGGTTATTGTGGCATACGGTGTATTCCGTCTCGATCCGGTTCTGATTTTGGGTCAGTCTGTCGGTTTCGTAGCCTATTTTCGCAATCTGATGATTGGGCGTAAAAGCTCCAAGCAATCAGTTGCCTATGAAAAGTAAATTTCTTCCGTTTTTATTATTGCTGGCAGTATTGCCCGTGCTGATTTTCCGGGATTATACTCCCTCCAATGAGTTACGCTATCTGAGCATTGTCGACGAGGCACTGCGCAATGGTGATATTTTTACGTTCACCAATCACGGTGTGCAATATGCCGATAAACCTCCTTTGTATTTCTGGATTCTGATGCTGGGCAAATGGTTGCTGGGCAGTCATGCCATGTGGTTTGCGTCACTTTTCTCTTTCATTCCTGCTCTGGTGATTATGCTGGTAATGGATCGGTGGGTAGAACGTGAAACATCTGCGGCCAATCGTCTTTCGGCACAGCTAATGTTGATGAGTTGCGGCTTGTTTTTAGGGTTGGCAGTTGTTTTGCGTATGGATATGCTGATGTGTATGTTCATCGTTCTTGCCCTCCGTACTTTCTACCGGATGTTGAAAGGGCAGGGCAGCAAGAACCGGAATGCCTTTCTGTTTCCCTTCTATATTTTTATGGCTGTTTTCTCCAAAGGTCCGGTCGGTATACTGGTACCCTTGCTGTCTACTTTTGTCTTTCTGCTTATCACCGGGCGTGTGAAAACCTTCGGACGCTATTGGGGATGGAAGACATTTGCCGTGCTACTGTTAGGATGTTTCATCTGGTTTGGTGGTGTCTGTTGGGAAGAGGGAGGTTTGAACTATCTGCATGATCTGCTATTCCGCCAGACTGTAGGACGGGCTGTCAATGCTTTCGACCATAGTGCACCCTTCTATTATTATTTTATTTCCGTTTGGTATTCGTTGGCTCCTTGGGCGTTATTGCTGATAGGGGTGATTGTGGCCGGGGCATGTCGTCGGTTAATCCGTTCAGATCTGGAGCGTTTCTTTATGGTAATCATCCTCAGTACTTTGCTGATGTTGTCTTGTTTCAGTGGTAAACTTGCCGTCTATTTGGCACCGACTTTCCCATTTTTTGTCTATCTGGCCGTACTTTTGCTATCACATTTCCGATGGAATCAATGGCTGGCGTTGACGTTGGTTCTTCCTGCCGTTGTTTTTGTGGCAGGCCTGCCCGCTCTTATCGTGTTGGGACGAATGCCGGGCACCGAATTTCTGGGACAGAAGCTTTTTTACGTGGCCGGTGGAGTGTTGACAGTTAGTGGTTGTGCGGCTCTGTATTTCCTCTATCGGAAGAAATCGTTGAACAAGACTATCAATACGCTTGCCTTCGGATTGTTTTGTGCTATCTTTGTGGGCGGTTGGGATGTACCTGCCATTAACAGTGAATTGGGTTATTCCGAATTATGCCGGAAAGCAGTGGAACTTTCCAAAGAAAAAGGGACTTCCGGTTATTGTGTCCTGAATGTACGTCGTCCTGAGAATATGGATGTCTACCTGCACGAAGGGGTGAAAGAAGTGACTGAAGAAGAAGTTTTGGATAATAAATGTCAGAATACCATCCTGATGATTTCGAACAAGAAAATACGTTCGAACAAGGAACTGCAGAAATTTGTTGACGGTAAGGAACATTATGTTATAGGCCGTTTTTCCGTAATGGTACTCTAAATAAGATTGAATCATGAAAGTATTAGTGACAGGAGCTGCCGGTTTTATCGGCTCTTATACAGTAAAAGCATTGATAGCACAGAGTTGCGAAGTTGTAGGGTTGGATATAATCAATTCTTATTATGATGTGCAGTTGAAGTACGACCGCCTTGCTGATACTGGTATAGCAAAAGAGTCGATAGAAGATGGTGTATTGTTACCAAGTTCTAAATACCCTTCTTATCGCTTTATTAAGATCGATTTGACTGATCGTGACGGACTGAACCACTTGTTTGAATCCGAACATTTTGATGTTGTGGTTAATCTGGCAGCCCAGGCGGGTGTGCGCTATTCGATAGAAAATCCTTATGCGTACATCGAATCGAATGTTGTAGGTTTCCTGAATTTGCTGGAGTGTTGCCGTCATTACCCGGTGAACCATCTGGTATATGCCAGCTCAAGCAGCATTTATGGCCTGAATGACAAGGTGCCTTACGCTGAGACGGATAAGGCCGATACACCGGTAAGTTTATACGCAGCGACGAAAAAGTCGAATGAACTGATGGCCCATGCTTATAGCAAACTGTACGGTATACCGACTACCGGTGTGCGTTTCTTTACAGTGTACGGTCCGTGGGGACGTCCGGATATGGCTCCATGCCTGTTTATGAAAGCAATCCTGAACGGAGATCCCATTAAAGTATTCAATAATGGGCAGATGCGTCGTGACTTCACCTATATAGACGATATCATCGCAGGGTTGATGAAGATCATCGCCCATCCTTCTGCCGATCCTATTCCTTTCTATATTTATAATATCGGTAATTCCGCTCCTGTGGAACTGATGGATTTCATTTCTGTGATTGAGAAAACAGCGGGTAAGACGGCAGTTAAGCAGATGATGGGGATGCAGCCGGGAGACGTGGTATGTACTTATGCCGATACAAGCCGGTTGGAAAATGATTTTGGCTATAAGCCTTCTACTTCCATAGAAGAAGGAATCCGAAAATTCTATGACTGGTATATAAAGTATTTCAATAAGTAACGTACAAAATCTTACTTTTGATAACCTGAAAATCTTTCCTGACGGTCCTCAGTGGATAATCGCACGCAGACAGAAAACAAAAAGAAAATAAAGCGGTGGCAGTATATCCTCGGGACAAATAAATGAAAAGGAAATGATAAATGCCGGATTATGGAAACACTTGGAAAGATTATTTTTTATCTATCAAACTTAGCCTTATATCATCTTCTGATGTGGTGGGGAGTCAATACGTTGTGTGTTGGGGTGGTAGCTGCCGGTTTTGAATATTGGATACTTTTTGCTGTGCTTATTTTCTTAGGGATAAGTACTTTTAGCTATTTACTGGCGCACTATTTTTGGAATAGTAGCTATTGGGGGATGTTCCTCAAAAATGCAGGTATGTTCCTTTTGGCTTTATTTGTTACTTATTTAAGAATGATGTTTTACGACCTGTAATTGTCGGGATGCCTTTCTGCATCTGCCTGAATTTCATGTTTTGGGGATACTTTTGCCTTTGAAAGAGTTCTTTTGATAGTAATGCCGCGCAAATACTTGAAAATAGGACAGTTGTTAAAACATTACTTCTTTTTCTACAATGCCACGATAAAACAATTAATGTTCAAATAACCGGCATAAATTAATCACTATTTTAAATAAGATTTCATTTCGCCCAAAGTCCTAAGGCATAGAAAGAAAATCTGCTTGAAAGGGCAATCAAACTTCATCTTTGCAGCCAAGATGTGTGTCTTCGCAGCCAAGATATACATCTCTGCAGGCAAGATGTATATCTTAGCCGCTAAGATGAAGAAAGTTAGGCATAGAACTTGGATTACACCCGGATGAGCCGGTAAGAGAAATATGAGGAGGATTGGAGTACGTATTGGATTGCTAAGTTCTTTCAGGACTATATCCGCAGTGTAGAAAACGCAATTCGGAGCTTTTAAGGCTAACAAATAATTCACATCTCTTAAGTCTTTGGCAGATGTTATGCAGCAAAGATAAGAATAAGAATTAATAAAATGCAAAAATAGAATCTTTTTTTTAATAAATACCAGAGAACTTAGACTAACCAATCTTTTGTAGTAAATCGAAACGGCATCCTTAATTTCTATCTTATAGATATAAGTTGCATATATTCAGTGTATTATATTTTAGTTTGGTAGAATATAGGTACAAATAAGTATAAATGATACGGTTGTTCCTTCAAAAAAGCATCTGCATTTCTTGCTTTTACTCTGATAAACTGTACAAAATTCCTGTCTTTCCAAGTCCTGAAAGGACTACTCCCCAATGAATTGTTTTTCGGAATAGGATATCAGCATAGTTCAGCAAAGTTTTAATGTCGACAGAAAACTAATAATCAAAACTAAAAGGCCTATGAAGACTTAGAAGAACGACCAAACTGATTCCGGATTTATACATCTTCCGGATGGAACATTCCTTTTTTTATGTTTAACCGAAAAATTTAATGTATGACAAAAAGAACTAACCTGTTTCCGAGTTTGATCAAAGCTCGTGAAATGAATTGCCTCAAAATAGCAGGTGCCAGTTTGCTGCTATTATGTATGTCACCCCAGTTTGCTGTGGCCGATAGCCTAAAGCAAGATGCAGTTACCGTCACACAGCAGCACAATGTAAAAGCCAGCGGCATTGTTACCGATGAAGCCGGCGAACCTCTCGTTGGTGTATCCGTATTGGTAAAAGGGACTACTTTGGGAAGTATTACCGACCTGAAAGGAAGATTCTCTCTGGATGTTCCGGAAGGAAGCACTTTTGAGATTTCTTATATTGGTTATAAAACACAGATTGTCAAAGCGGAGAGAACTCCGATGAATATTGTTCTGAAGGAGGATACTCAGAAGCTGGATGAAGTTGTTGTAGTGGGCTTTGGTACCCAAAAGAAGGTTAACTTGACGGGGGCGGTATCGGCTGTGACCGGTGACGATATTTCGAAACGACCGGTTGCCAATGCCGCTATCCTGTTGCAAGGACAAATTCCGGGATTGCGTGTCAATCAGGGGCTTGGACAGCCCGGTGGCGAAGGGACTTCTTTCCGTATCCGTGGTCAGGGGACTTTCTCTTCTGCCGGATCAGATCCTTTGATCCTGATCAATGGTGTACCGGGTAGTATGACCAACCTCGACCCCAGTGTGATCGAGAGTGTTTCCGTTTTGAAAGATGCTGCTTCGGCGGCCATTTACGGAGCAAGAGCCGCCAACGGTGTTATTCTCGTTACTACCAAGCAGGGTGTCGTGGGAGATAAGGTGAGCATTAGTTATCATGGGAATATTGGTTTGCATACACCGACCAAACTCTACGACCGGATTACCAATTCGGCAGAATATATGGAGTTGGCAAATCTGGCCTGGAAGAACTCCGGAACCGGAAAGCAGTACACCCAAGATCAGATCAACCTCTATCGGAATAATGTCGGTGACCCCCAATATCCCAATTTCGATTGGCAGGACTATATGTTCCGTACGGCCGTAGTGCAGACACATAATCTCTCGATGGCCGGAAGTACAGAGAAAACTACTTATAACGTGGCTTTGAATTTTGTAGATCAGCCGGGTACTATGCGTGGATTCAAATATAGAAAGTATAACGCCACAATCGACCTTACCGCACGCATTACCAATTTCATCAAAGTCGGAACCTATGCCAACCTGATGTATGGTGAAACGGAACAACCCCGTCAAGGCCAGAACGATGCATTCCTCTCTACTCTTTCGCAAGCACCGACCTATATGCCTTGGTTGCCGGACGACGGAACAGGGATTCGTCGTTGGACAAGTTCGGCTTATTCGTTCGAAAGCCATAACAAGAATATGCCTGCCATTATCGGAGAGAATGCGATGAAACGTGACAACAATTTCGATATTAATGCCCAGTTGTGGTTAGAGATTAACCTGGCTAAGGGATTGACATGGTACACCAAGGGTGCTGCCCGTCTTCAGTCGAACAAAAGTAAAGACTGGAGAGGGAGTACGACTTATACTTACGATTACCACACCGGAGAGAAGTCGTCCGAGCTTGATAAAGGAGGATTGGGGCTGAGCGTGGGCGATAGCCGCCGTTTCTATACCAATCTTTATAGTTACTTGAAATATGACCTGTCACTGGCGGAGAATGCACACAATTTCTCTTTGATGGTAGGTTATAATCAGGAATCGGAAAAATATGAAACGCTCAACGCTTACCGTAAGGACTTTGCCTTTGACCTGCCGGTGCTCAATGCCGGTGGTACGGCCGATTGGAGCAACAGCGGAGGTGAAGAAGAATGGGCTATCCAGTCTTTATTCGGACGTTTCAACTATAATTTCAAGGAGCGCTATCTGTTTGAAGCCAATATGCGCTATGACGGAACTTCGCGTATTTCCGATGAAAACCGTTGGGGTGTGTTCCCGTCATTCTCAGTCGCCTGGCGTGCTACGGAAGAAGAGTTCATAAAAAAAATGAACCTCAACTGGCTGAATAACTTCAAACTGAGAGGCTCATGGGGACAGTTGGGCAACCAGAATATCGGGCTTTATCCTTATCAGGCCATGATCTCTGGGGTAAATGACTATCCGTTTACCAAAACTTCGGACGGAGTGGTTATCGGTTATCAGCAGACGGCTTATGCCAATCGTAACATCAAGTGGGAGACGACTACCATTACCGATATCGGTTTTGACTTACAGGTGTTTGACGGTTTGAGTGTGACCTTCGACTGGTATAAAAAGACCACCGATGACATTTTGCGCTCTTCACAGGTGTCCAGTTTGCTCGGACTTTCGGCTCCGACTGTAAACAATGGCTCGGTAGAGAATAAAGGTATAGAGGTTGCCCTGAATTATGCCAATATGGTAAAGGGAGGCACACTCAAGGGACTCCGTTATAATGCCGGTGTTTATTTTGACCGTTCGCGCAACAAACTGACTGAATTTGGCGCAGAGGAGATCGGAAGTTACAGTATCAAACGTGAGGGATTGCCTTACGATGAATACTACATGCTGGAGTGCATCGGTGTATTTGCCGACAAGGCCGAGATTGACGCTTCGCCGAAGCAGTTTAATGACAACACCCAGCCGGGTGACCTGAAGTATAAGGATATCAGCGGCCCTGATGGGAAACCGGACGGAGTGATCGATAATTACGACCGCCGTACTTTCTCCGGACGCTTCCCCGGCTTTGAATATGGCATCAATGCCAGTGCCACCTGGAAAGGCTTCGACCTGTCGTTGATAGGTCAGGGAGTAGCTGATAAGAAATATTACACCACTGACTGGGGAGTGCAGCCTTTCATGCAAGGCGCTTCTCCCAACAAAGACTATATCAAGCACATGTGGACGGAAGAAAACCCGTATGGAGCCAAACATCCCAAACTTTATTGGCAGGATATGGGCGGAGGCAAGAATACACGTCCCAACAGCTATTATCTGAAAGACGCTTCTTTCTTCCGGTTGAAGAATGTGACACTTGGCTATACGTTACCGCGGGTATGGACCGAAAAGGCAAATATCTCCAAAGTACGTATTTACTTCTCCGGTGACAACCTGTTGACCCTGACCCCTTACAAAGGACTCGACCCCGAACGTAACGGTGACGGAAGAGATGCCATCTATCCACAAAACAGAATCTACTCGTTTGGTTTAAATGTTGAATTTTAATTAGGACATGCAATGAAAAAGAATATTCATATATTGTTAGCTGCCACATTACTTTTCGGTGCCACCTCGTGTGAAGACTTTCTTCAGAAAGATCCTCCGTCAAGTCCTTCGCAAAGCGTATTCTGGCAGAAGAAGAGTGACTTTGAATCAGCTTTGGCCGGAACCTATTCGGTCATGTACTCCGGTGTATTCTCTCAGATTATGCCTTGTCTGGACGGATTGACCGATAATGCAATCGTGCAACACAGTGAAGGTACCTACGGTTGGGCCAAGACCATCGCCCAGGGAGACCTTACTCCCAATCAGGGCGGGTTCGTGACCGACATTTATGGTAATTGCTATAAAGGCATTGCCCGTGTACATATCCTGATGGAACAACTCGAACAGTATACCGGATCGGATATCAGTGCAGACGATAAGAAGTTTATGCTCGCACAGTGTAAAGCGTTGCGCGGTTACTTTTATTCATGGTTGTATCAGTGTTACAAAGAAGTGCCTGTTGTGACCCAGTCACTCGACTTGAACACAATGTACCAGCCTAAGGCCACCCGTGCCGAAGTGTTGAACCGTGTGATGACCGACTATGACGAGGCTATCAGCGAATTGCCCGATAAACTGTATTCCGACTCACAGACGTCCGGACGATTTACCGTTTCGGCTGTCAAGGCTCTGAAGGCGAGAATTCTGTTGTTCGATGCCTACGATAGCAATGGGAAGGCCATCCCTTCGAAGATGGAAGAGGTGCTGACTTTGTTACAGAGTATCAAAGGATATAGCCTGGCAGCACGTGTACGTGACAATTTTATCTCTGAGAAACAATTGGCATCACCGGAAATCATGTTCTCCGTCCGCTTCCTGCGTCCGAACCTGACTCACTCCATGGACTTGTATTATGGTGCCTGGGCTGTTCTCGATCCGACCCGCAATATGGTGGATGCATTTGAATGTACGGATGGAAAACCGTGGGGAGAGTCGCCTCTGACCGTACGTCCTGACGAAAGTATATTGTATGGTAACAATGATGCGCTGAAGAAAGCAGAACGTGCCAAGATGTTCATGAACAGGGACCGCCGTCTGTATGAGTCGGTCAATCACTCCATGATGGCTAACTTTGCCGGTGACGGATGGAAAGACGAGGAGGTACAGGTGAACGAATCGAACAATAAAGGACCTACCGGTTTCAGTGCCCTCAAATACATTCAGCCTACGGATGTGACACCCGGATACAGTACTGTTTCGGATGCAGATGTAATCGTGTTGCGCTATGCTCATGTATTGTTGATGATAGCCGAGGCGGAGAATGAAGCCCATGGAGCCACTACGACAGCTCTGGATGCTATAAACAAAGTAAGGACACGTTCGGGACAGCCGGCTATTGAGGCAGGTATTTCACAGGACGACCTTCGCGAACGTATCCGGAACGAATGGCGTATTGAGACTTGTTTTGAAGGTTTACGTTACTTCCAGCTGAAACGATGGAAGCTGATGGACAAACTGGTGAACGGAGCGGAAGATCCCGCCTATCCGGGATATATCAAGGTGTATAAACCTGCATTTGAATTCTTCCCCATTCCGCAGTCCGAAATAGACAAGGCAGGCGGTGTCCTGAAGCAAGATCCGGCCTATGAGTAAGGGTACGAAGAAGACATGACCGGTAGCCGGATTCACGGTTGGTAATAAAGATGATAAGCCGACGGAATGCATGTTTCATAAGAAAGAAGCGCGTTGCCGTCGGCTTTTTGTAACAGACGAGATTTCAGATAATAAATCGGATAATCTCGTGTATGTGATTCTTTTTTCAATATATCTATTGGTTTATCACTTTTTAATCAAAGATGGTGTGCCAATTTTTATCATAATATGCATCAAAACATAGTCTGACTTGCTCTGCATTGTTCTTCTCCTCTGCCAGTGGAGGTAGTTCGTCTAATCCGAAATATTCACTTTTAACGGTTTCCAGATTGTCAGTGAACTCACCTCCCACGACTTTGCATAATACAAAAGCCTTGGTAACTCCATAGGCATATTCGGGCAGGTTGTGTAGTTTTCTATCTTGTACAGCAATTAGTTTTATTGGAATTACATCCAGTCCTGCTTCTTCTTTCACTTCTTTGACAGTGTTTGTTTTAATAGATTCGTATACATCGACCCATCCTCCGGGTAAAGACCACGTACTATTTTTTTCTTTAACAAGCAGAATTTTATCCTTTTGGAATATAGCGGCTCTTGTGTCCAGTTTAGGGGTTTGGAACCCTGTTTCATTGCAAAAGACAGATTTCACATGACTCAATGAATATCCGCTACCTAAACTGATCATTTCAGCTGAAATCTCCCGTATTCTTCCAAATCGTTCTATATCGAATGGATCTTTTGAGTAGCATAGCCCTCCCTGTGCTAAAAATTGCAGTTCTGTTGCCAATTTTACCCAGGGCATTCTGTCACGTTTATTCTTGTCGATGGATAAAAGATAAAGAATATCAGTGGGATGATTAAAGTAATAATCTGTGTGGATATGGTTTACACAGTGGCATCCCCACAATGCCAAACCGAAAGCTACGCCCGCACTTGACGCACATTGCATGTCGTAAAATGTGTCTCCAATATAAATGGCTTCCTCTTTCTTTGTTTTCGACTGTTCGAGATATCTCAGCATGGGGGCAGGAGAAGGCTTAGGCTTATCACTGTCTCCGGCACAAATTACGGTATCAAAATACCCGTCCAGGCCGAAGGGAGAAAAATCAGTTTTGTATTCTTCCCTGTTTTTGGATGTTATGACACCTAATTTGTAACCCCGGTTTCTGAGCTCTTTCAGAACATCTGCTACGCAGTCAAATAGTCTGATCGTATGAGAATAATTGGCAAGACAAGTATTCCAGACGATATTACCATTTTGTGTATCTGATATTCCCAACTGCTTCAATGCTTCCTCCCCGGGTATCCCCAAAGCGAAAGTTAGGTCGGACAGCTCCACTTTTTCGTTTTTTAATTCCCATATTGTATCACGCAGAGAATTTAATACGGCATATTCCGTGTCGAGTAAGGTGCCGTCTATGTCAAATATTACCGATTTAATCATATTCCTATATGTTTTTGTTGTTGAAATAAAGACATTGTTGTTTGAGGCAAAAGTAGGAAGGATAAACCGGAAAAAATTTGTGATAGATTAAAATAGTGTGTTGCTAATACTCTGCCCGTATTTTACTTAGTGTGGGTAAGGTAATGCCGAGGTAAGAGGATATATAGCCTAAATTAACCCTGTTGTGTAAGTCGGGGAAATCTTTTAGCAACTTTTCATAACGTTCTTTGGCCGTAAGCGTAAGTCTTTCAATACGCAGATTTTGTAATAGTAGGAATGCTTCCTGATGGGCGATACGGGCCCAATTCGCTAATTCGGCATTTGTTTGGAATAAATTGTTAAGTGTATCTATCGGTATGGAATATGCCACCGTTTCTTCAAGAGTCTGCACATATTCAAAGCCTACCTTATTTTTTAGGAAATCCAACGAACCGTAAGTCCAATCTCCTTCTTTTGAAAACCAGGTGGTGGTTTCCTTGCCATCAGTCAAAACATAGGATCTTGTAAGTCCCGATTCAATGAAAAACACATTCCTATCCGGCTTATTTGCGCTTATTATATGAGTTTTGGTGGGGAATAGGTGTTTCTTGAATCCGGAAGTCAATAGTTCTATTGAATCGTTCGATACAGGATATTTTTTCTTTATGGATTCTATGATCTTATTCATATACAGTCGGGACCGTTATGCCATGATGAAAGCGTAAATCAGAATTCCCAACGTGGTCAGCAAACCGGCATAGATCGTGATTTCCGTATGTTTCACTTTGCCGAAGGAGGTGCCTTTGGCTATTTTCTTCAACAGATAGCACATCAGTGCAGCTCCGCAGCATCCTATGACAGCTCCTACAATCAGGTCGCCCGGATAGTGTACCCCCAGATAGATGCGTGTATAGCAGTTCAGTGTGGCCCATAGGAGAATGAAAAGGCTCAGCCACCGTTTGCGGAACAGGAAAACCAGGAAGAAGGCAAGTCCGAAAGAGTTGGAGGCATGACAGGATGGAAACCCGTAGCGTCCGCCCCGGTAGTTGTTTACTACGTGAACGAGGTCGGAGATCGGATTCTCCGGGTTTGCCGGGCGCAAGCGCTCTACGACGGGACGTATCAGGCCGGCACAAACCTGATCGGCAAAAGTAATGGTCAGCGCGATGGCAGCCAGACAGCACAAAGTTATTTTCCAGTTGAAATTCTTTAGCAGTACATACAAGATGCTGGCATACATCGGCACCCAGATCCATTTCCCGGTGAAGGTACTCATAAAATAGTCGGCAAAGGTGTTATGAAAACCGTTGAGGTATAGCAGCAGGTTCTGGTCTACGTTGGCCAGTGACTGGATAAGGTCGTTAGTCATATCGTTGTTGGGTTATGGGGTGATTATCTTTTAGCCAGGTCGTCGTACAGCTTTTGCAAATATGCTTTAGCTTTGGGTAAATTCTCTCCTTTATGTTCTCCTTCGTCCGAAACGACAGAGTTCGATTCACAGTTGAATACGACTTCATTTTCCGGTGTCATCATTCCGAAAGCGTTCGGGAAAGTGAAGAATCCGAAGTGAGGAGAGGCCGGGTTAAGCATGTTTTTACTGAAAGCGAACTCTTCGTGCGGAAGTCCCAGTTGCCCCAGCAGTGTGGCGGCAATGTCGATCTGTGAACCGTAAGTATCGATATGTTTCGGTTCTTTCACCGCTCCTCCTATGAAAATCAACGGAATCCGGTAACGGTCTACGGTCAGGTTATCTATATCCTGCGGATAGGCTCCCAGATGATCGGGTACAAGAATGATGACCGTATTCTTCCATAAAGGAGTCTCTTTGAACCGGTGTACAAAGTCGCCGGCACAACTGTCCGCATAAGCAAAAGCATTCAGTCTCGGATTGTCCAGCCGTTGAAACGGAACTTCGAAAGGTTCGTGACTGCTCGAAGTCTGTACTATTTTCATAAAAGGTTCTTTGGGAGGATTCTGTTCCAGGTCGTTCAGCAGTCGGTTGAATACCACGTGGTCGTGTGCTCCCCATTTGCTGAGCCGTTCGGAAAGAGGAAAATCCTTATCGGAAACAATGTTGTCGATTCCTGCCTGAATCAGGTAAGAACGCATATTGGTGAAGTCGGCATCTCCTCCGTAATAATATTGCAAGTCGTATCCTGCCTTTTTCAGGCTGCCGGGGATCGAAGGCAAGTGTTGCGTCTTCTTCGGGTACTTCATGATGCTGGTGGTCGGTTGTGCCGGATAACCACTGATGATGGCTGCCAGGCCGCGGTCGGTACGGAAGCTGTTGGCGAAGAAGTGGGTAAACAAGACCCCTTCACGTCCGAACTGATCCATGTTGATAGCTACGTTGGGTTCTCCTCCAAGGGTTTCCATCAGTTTGGACGAGAAGCTTTCGAGTATGATTAATACTACGTTCGGGCGTTCGGTAGTGAAAAGCTGAGGAACACTGTCGGACGGAGTAACCGGTTTATCCTTGAGTTCTGCGAAGAGTTTGTCGGCCTCCTCAGCCGTCATGAACCGGTATTGTTTGTCGAAATTATCCTGTCGCGACAACGACTCCATCAGGCTGAAACAAGGATTGATGGCTGCATGGTTCAGTCGCTGGTTGCTGCTGAAGTAAGCTTTGCTCAGATTCATGGTCGACACCGTGAAGCCTCCCCGTATCGGGATGAACAGGAGTCCGGTGACGAGCAGCAGAACTCCGGATACGCTTAACCGGTGGAAAGGTATTTTCAGAGGTTGCTTCTGATAAATCAGCACCCGATAGAATATCCAGTAAAGCAGGGCTGCATAAACGGCGATTGCGGCCAGTCCGGCTATTACGACCCAAATGCTGACACTGGCCAATGCGTCTTTGGGAGAAGAAAAGAGGTAAAAAAGCGGGGTGGCATCCAGACGGAATCCCCAGTATTCATATAACCCTAAGTCGCCGATAAAGATACAGGATAGCAGGATGGCTATGATCATGAAGTATACCCGGCGTATCTGGCGGATAATGGAAGGTTGTATCCAGACCGAAGCGATCAGCAATAGTCCGGGAATAGCGGTCAGATAACCGGCAAGCGAAAGGTCCAACGGAAGCCCGTGCCCTATCACGGAGAAATAATCAGTCCATGACACCTTATTATATAAGGTATGGTAGTAACCCATGAAAATTGGTTTCTGGAGGACGAATATGAGGACAAAAAGAAAATAAGTCGTGACGAATTGGATAAGTCTTCTCTTCATAAACTCTATACTTAAAAAGATTGAACGGTCACAAAGGTACGATTCTTTTCTTTATCTTTGCGCATTAACTGTGGTAAAACAGAGAGCTATATGGCAAAAATCGCAAAGAAACTTACCGAACTGATAGGCCATACTCCGTTGATGGAGTTGTCCGGTTATAGTCGTAAATACGGCCTGGAAGAGAATATTATCGCTAAACTGGAGTCATTTAACCCTGCCGGGAGCGTAAAGGACCGGGTGGCACTTTCGATGATCGAGGATGCCGAGAAGAGAGGAGTTCTGAAGCCCGGTGCCACGATCATCGAGCCGACCAGCGGAAATACCGGTGTGGGACTGGCCATGGTGGCTACCATTAAAGGGTATCGGTTGATACTGACCATGCCCGAAACGATGAGTCTGGAACGTCGCAATCTGTTGAAAGCACTGGGAGCACAAATTGTATTGACTGACGGGTTGGCAGGAATGGCCGGTTCCATAGCCAAAGCTGAGGAACTGAAAGACTCGATCCCCGGTTCGGTCATTCTGCAACAGTTTGAGAATCCTTCGAATGCGGAGGTGCACACACGCTTCACCGGCGAAGAGATCTGGCAGGACACTGACGGACAGGTGGCTGTGTTTGTAGCGGGAGTAGGAACGGGCGGAACCGTTTGCGGGGTGGCCCGTGCACTGAAAAAGCATAATCCGGATGTATATATAGTAGCTGTGGAACCGGCATCGTCTCCCGTACTTGAAGGCGGGAAGGCCGCTCCCCACCGTATACAAGGGATTGGGGCGAATTTTGTTCCCGGTATTTACGATGCTTCGGTTGTAGACGAAATCATGCCTGTGCCTGACGATGAGGCGATCCGTGGCGGGCGTGAATTGGCTTCTACGGAAGGACTGTTGGCGGGGATTTCTTCCGGAGCCGTTGTTTATGCAGCCCGCAAGCTGGCCGAACGTCCGGAGTTTAAAGGAAAGAGGATCGTGGCTTTATTGCCCGACACCGGCGAGCGTTATCTCTCTACCGAGTTATTTGCGTTTGACGCTTATCCTCTGGATTAAAAAGCACACTCGCGCTTGTCTGACATTTTAATATATATGAACCGGAGATCGGCTTCTGACCGATCTGTGGAGAAAGAAACTGTATGCTCTGCGTATACTCCCCATTACCGGTTCGTTTTTAATAGATTATTTATGAATCGAAAAACTATCATTGTTCCCTTTCTTTTGGAAGAGGGGATAGGGAGGAAGCATCTCTTTCTCCTTCTTTTCTCCATCTTTTCCATATCCCTTTCCGCTCAGACCTATCAGGAACTTTCTGAGAAGGCCGTCGAGTGTGTTGGAAAAGACAGTCTGGCGCAAGCCGAAGATCTTTTGAAGCAGGCATTGAGACTGGAACCGAAGAACCCCCATAATGCTCTGTTGTTTTCTAATCTCGGCTTGGTGCAACGCAAGCTGGGACGTTATAATGATGCTGTCGAGTCGTATACTTATGCACTCAACATTGCGCCGCTCGCCGTGCCCATTTTGCTGAACCGTGCCGCCATCTATCTGGAGCAGGGTATGCAGGACAAGGCTTATGTGGATTATTGCCAGGTGATGGATGTGGACAAGAAGAATACGGAAGCCTTGCTGATGCGGGCGTATATTTATATGTTGCGGCGGGATTATAAAGGGGCTCGTCTGGACTACCAGCGTTTGTTGGAAATTGATCCGAAGAATTATAACGGACGCCTCGGCTTGGCAACTTTGGAACAGAAAGAGGGCAAATTTCGTGAATCGCTCGATCTCCTGAACCAATTGTTGGTGGAATTTCCCGAAGATGCCGTTTTGTATGTGGCCCGTGCCGATGTAGAGCGGGATATGAAACATGAAGATCTGGCACTGGTGGATTTGGACGAAGCCATCCGTCTGGCGCCTAACTCCGTCGATGCCTATTTGCTGAGGGGGGATATCTATCTGGACCAGAAAAAGAAGTCGCAGGCGAAGGCAGATTTCGAGAAAGCTATTTCGCTGGGAGTGCCCCCTGCCGATGTTCACGAACAGATGCAACAATGC
Organism: Bacteroides sp. HF-4919; assembly: GCF_018860125.1. Classification (NCBI taxonomy): domain Bacteria; kingdom Pseudomonadati; phylum Bacteroidota; class Bacteroidia; order Bacteroidales; family Bacteroidaceae; genus Bacteroides; species Bacteroides sp. HF-4919. Next base: position 298,312 of record NZ_JAHKNF010000008.1, on the reverse strand, counting down.
AAATAATTTCGGAAAATAATAGTCCGGAAGCTTGACTTTTGCTGTTGATTATCGTATCTTTGTAAGCGTAATCATAAACTATATTCAGATTAAAATACGGTAGAAGGGAGAAGTTGAAAGCTTTTCCCTTTTTTTATGCCTTTTCTGTTCATCGGCACGGAAAGCCGGTGTATATGGGGGGAAGCCCGGCTTTCGGATGATGAAAGCCCGGCTTTTCGACCCAAACAGACGGTTGCTCCGACTCGGACAGACACCGTCTTCCGACCCGGATGAAGCTTTGTTCCGGTGCATTACAATATGTGTTATGAAAATATCTCCTATTGTTATCGGCCGGTAGCCTACCCGGTTAATAAAACGTAAAACTGCTCTTGACAAAATCCGGTTGCGGTTTCTCTTCCGGTCATACAAACTGGCGGATCAGCGCGACAAATTCTTTTCCGTATTTTTTCTTTTTGTATTCGCCAATCCCATTGATGTTGCCGAATGCTTCGACGGTTGTGGGACGCGACAGGCAGAGCAGGTGCAGCACTTTGTCCGATAACACGATGTATGCCGGGAGTGCTTCCTGGTCGGCCAGTTGCTTGCGCAACGCGCGCAAGGCCTCGAAGAGGTCTTCTTCCTTGCTTCTGCTTTCTCCGTCCCATGCCTGTGCATGGACGTTTACGGTCTTTCTTCTCTTTCTGGCGGTAGCAGGCTCTTCTCTCCGGATGACAACCAGCATTGCCCTCTCACGGCCAAAAAGGACGTCACTTCCGCTCTTTGTTATTTTCAGGTGATTGTTTTCGTTGTAGGCTATCTCAAAGTATCCCATTTGCAGCATTTGCAGCAAATAGTCCTGCCAGTCGCGCGCCGGGATTTCTCTTCCGGCTCCAAACGTTTTCAGCTCCGTATAAGCTTTTTCGGTGATTTCAGCAGTAGGGTTCCCTCTCAGGATATCTATCAGGAGAGTTATGCCTGCCTGTTGGTTGGTACGGGCTATGGCGCTTAAGGCTTTTTGAACGATGACAGTTCCGTCGAAGCGCTCGGGCGGATTACGGCATACATCGCAGTTGCCGCAATCTTCAGTAGCCGTTTCGCCGAAATAGCTCAATAAGATACGTCGCCGGCAGATGTCGGCTTCGGCATATTGTTGCATCCGGTTTAATTTTTCCAGATTGATATTCTGCTGGTTGCTTTCTGTTGCAAACTTTGTCAGCAAAATCAGGTCGCCCAATGAATAGAATAAAATCGTATCGCTGGGCATACCGTCACGCCCCGCACGGCCGATTTCCTGGTAAAAACTTTCAATGCTTTTCGGCAGGTTATAATGTATCACCCACCTGACATTCGACTTGTCAATGCCCATCCCAAAAGCGATGGTGGCACATACCACTTCGATCCGGTCGTTGATGAAGTCGTCTTGTGCTTCGTCCCGTTGGCGGGCAGACAGTCCGGCATGGTAAACGCCACAACGGATACCATGCTTTTGCAACATCTGTGCCACTGTTTCAGTTTTACTGCGGCTCATGCAGTAAATGATTCCGCTTTCACCCCGGTGGCGGGCAATGAAGTCTACGATGGCTTTGCTCTTCTCCTTGGGTTGGTAGCCTCTTTTTACAGACAGGCTCAGGTTAGGGCGGTCGAATGATGAAATAAATATCTCCGGCTGCTTCAGTTGCAGTTGGCGGACAATGTCTTCCCTTGTGATTTTATCTGCCGTGGCAGTCAGGGCAATCATGGGGATGTTGGGGAATTGAGTACGTAAGAATCCCATCCGGGCATATTCCGGGCGGAAATCGTGTCCCCATTGCGAAATACAGTGGGCTTCGTCTACCGCAAACAGTGAGATGGTCATATCCCTCAGCAGATAGTCGGCTTCGGAGAGCAGTTTCTCCGGTGATATGTAGAGCAGCTTGAGCTTGCCTGAGATACAGGCCCTGCGTAAGTTGGCATTTTCGGATTCGTCGTTGCTGCTGTTCAGTGCACCTGCCGGTATTCCGTTGGCACAGAGAGATTCTACCTGATCCTTCATCAGTGAAATAAGAGGTGAAATAACAATTGCAGTGCCTTCCATCAGCAAGGCCGGAAGCTGATAACAGATTGATTTGCCTCCCCCCGTGGGCATCAGAACCAGCGCGTCTCTCTTACTCATCAGGTTTCGGATGATCTCTTCCTGCAGGGGACGGAAGCTGTCATAACCGAAATAAGTTTTGAGGGTTTGTATCATTTGATATTTTTCATTCATCTTTCGGGCAAAGGTACGCTTTATTTCCGGGTTATTAAAAGTTAAATATTCTTATTAACGCCCCTTTTTACCCACTTTTCGACGATTTTGATTGTTTTTATATCAAAAATATATACGAAAAAGTTGTGTATATCAAAATAATGTATGAAATTTGTGACATCTAAAGTTACAAATTAATAGTGATATTTAAAAACAAACCCTAACCAGTTAATTCAATGAGTGATTTAGAAAACAAAACCCAGGAAGAAACTCCTAAAAAACGCCCTTACAATTTAAGGGAGAAGAAAGAAAAGAAAGCTGCTTACCGGTCTTTAATCAGACCAGAATTGGCAGATGAGTTGTATGACAAGATTCTGAACATCATTGTTGTACAGAAGAAGTACAGAGACCCTGACTATTCGGCTAAAGATTTGGCGAAGGAACTGAAAACCAATACCCGTTATCTTTCGGCTGTAGTTAATTCTCGCTTTGGTATGAACTATTCTTGCCTGCTGAACGAGTACAGAGTAAAAGATGCTTTGCACTTGTTGACGGATAAAAGATATGCCGACAAGAATGTAGAGGAAATCAGTGCGATGGTTGGTTTCGCTAACCGTCAGTCTTTTTACGCTGCATTTTATAAAAACGTAGGTGAAACACCCAACGGATATCGTAAAAAACACGCAGAAAAAAAGAAATAATTGCATTTCTTGAAACGGAATAAAAAGGAATTATCTCAGAGTACGGCTTTGAGGTATTTCCTTTTTATGTTTTATAACCTCAACGTCTAAAGGTATGAAGAAACATTTTATTTCAATGGCTGCGGCCGCAATCTTACTGACTGCTTGCGGCAGAGCCGAAAAAACAAACCCTGCTGCGGCAGATAATTTTAAATATACAGTGGAACAATTTGCAGATTTACAGATATTACGCTATCGCGTACCCGGATTTGAGAATTTAACTCTCAAACAGAAAGAGTTGGTTTATTATCTGACTCAGGCTGCGTTGGAAGGAAGAGATATTCTGTTTGATCAGAACGGAAAGTACAATCTTACCATCCGTCGGGCGCTTGAGACGATCTATACGGATTATGCCGGTGACAGAAACAGCCCGGACTTCGTGAATCTGACCACCTATCTGAAACGCGTATGGTTCTCAAACGGTATTCACCACCATTATGGTTCGGAGAAATTTGTTCCGGGCTTTACGCCGGAGTTTCTGAAACAAGCATTGCTCAGTGTAGATGCTTCCGGGCTGCCGTTGGCTCAAGGACAGACGGTAGAACAACTGTATGAGGAGCTGTCACCCGTTATTTTTGATCCGAAGGTGATGCCTAAGCGAGTGAATCAGGCGGACGGCGAAGACTTGGTGCTGACTTCGGCCAGCAATTACTATGACGGAGTCACCCAGCAGGAAGCTGAGGATTTCTATAATGCGATGAAGGACCCCAAAGATGAAACCCCTGTCTCTTACGGACTGAACAGCCGTCTGGTTAAAGAGAACGGAAAGATCGTCGAGAAGGTATGGAAAGTAGGAGGGCTTTATACGCAGGCCATCGAAAAGATTGTGTATTGGCTGAAGAAAGCTGAAGGGGTGGCAGAAGACGAAGCTCAGAAGGCTGCCATCGGCAAGCTGATTGAATACTACGAGACCGGTGACCTGAAGACGTTTGACGAATATGCCATCCTTTGGGTGAAAGATCTGAATTCACGCATTGACTTTACAAACGGATTTACTGAAACCTATGGCGATCCGCTCGGGATGAAGGCCAGCTGGGAGTCCATCGTGAACTTTAAAGACCTGGAGGCTACGCGCCGTACTGAACTGATAAGCGGCAATGCCCAATGGTTCGAAGATCATTCCCCAGTGGACAAGCAATTTAAGAAAGAAAAGGTGAAAGGGGTGACTGCCAAAGTGATTACTGCTGCCATTCTTGGCGGAGACTTATATCCGGCGACGGCCATCGGAATCAACTTGCCTAACTCTAACTGGATTCGCAGCCATCATGGCTCCAAGTCGGTCACTATCGGGAATATCACCGACGCTTATAACAAAGCGGCTCATGGAAACGGATTCAACGAAGAGTTTGTGTACAGTGATACAGAAAAGCAACTGATCGATAAATATGGTGATCTGACAGGAGAATTGCATACCGACTTGCACGAATGCCTGGGTCACGGTTCCGGAAAATTACTTCCGGGAGTTGATCCGGATGCCTTGAAAGCCTATGGCTCTACAATAGAGGAGGCACGTGCCGATCTGTTCGGACTTTACTATGTAGCCGATCCTAAATTGCTGGAATTGGGCTTGGTGCCGGCTGAAGAGGCTTACAAGGCCGAATATTATACCTATCTGATGAATGGCCTGATGACCCAGTTGGTGCGTATCGAGCCGGGCAACAGTGTTGAAGAGGCTCACATGCGCAACCGCCAGCTCATTGCCCGTTGGGTGTTTGAGAAGGGTAAGGCCGATAAGGTGGTGGAGATGGTGCAGAAAGACGGTAAGACTTACGTCGTGGTGAACGACTATCAGAAACTTCGTCATCTCTTTGGCGAATTGCTGGCCGAGATACAGCGCATCAAGTCGACCGGAGACTTTGCAGCAGCCCGTTCGCTGATAGAAACCTATGCCGTAAAAGTAGATCCCGAACTTCACTCCGAAGTATTGGCCCGCTATAAGAAACTGAACCTGGCGCCTTATAAAGGATTCGTGAATCCAAGATACGATGCGGTAACCGACGAGAAAGGAAATATAATTGATGTAAAAGTAACCTATGATGAAGGCTATGCCGAACAGATGCTGCGTTATAGCAGGGACTATTCGCCACTGCCTTCTGTAAACGATTAACCCATGGATGTAAAAGAACAATTGAAAGATATTAAAACACAGCTCCGTCTCTCTATGAACGGAGTTGTGTCACAAAGCATGCGTGAGAAGGGGCTGGACTATAAACTGAACTTTGGTGTTGAGTTGCCCCGTATTAAGAGCATCGCCGCTGCTTATGAGAAGAACCATGACTTGGCACAAGCCTTGTGGAAAGAGAATATCCGCGAGTGTAAGATTCTGGCAGGTTTATTGCAGCCGATAGATACCTTCTTTCCCGAGATAGCTGATATCTGGGTAGAGGATATCCGCAATATTGAGATAGCAGAACTTACGTGTATGAATCTGTTTCAAAACCTGCCTTATGCCCCGGCGAAAACTTTCCAGTGGATTGCGGATGAGGCGGAATATACACAAGTTTGTGGCTTCCTTACCATAGCCCGTCTGTTGATGAAAAAGGGAGATATGGCCGAACGCCCTGCGGGTGAATTGCTCGATCAGGCGATTTGTGCCGTACAATCGGGAAGTTATCATGTCCGTAATGCGGCAATGCTTGCTATCCGTAAGTATATGCAGCATAGTGAAGAACATGCTTTCCAGGTATGTCGCCTGGTAGAAGGCATGGCCAACTCTGATAAAGAAGCGGAACAGATGCTGTATACGATGGTGAGAGAGGAAATTAGCGATTAACGATAAGGTTGTGTCGAAACTTCACCACAGATTACGCAGGTTTTCACGGATTATCAACATCGATAATCAATGACTTAAAACTCACTCAGTGTCACTCTGTGCCCTCTGCGGTGAAGTCTCGACACCTTTTCATCGTCCGTCTTTATCGTTCGTCGACTATTGTCACATTGCTGATAAATACGCTATCATATCTTTTGTGCCCTTTTGCCCAGCGATTGTTGTCATAACAGTCGATAAAGCGAAGACTTAAATTCTTTCGGATGGAATCCGGAATCAGTTGTTCCGCCGGTTTCTGTGAGATCAGAACAAACGGCAGGGCTTTTGTAATCTCTTCTTTATTGGTTAAATCCATGTCTCCGATCTTCTTATGTGCTTCGTATACCAACTCGATGCGTAGCACTTCGTCTTTGCTGTGATAGAATGGCAGAGCTTTTAGCTCCGGGTTTTCTTGGGTAGCGCTGATGCTTTTGGGATCTGAGTTACTCACAAAACTTCCGATATAAGGCATTACAAACAACTCGGCAACAGCAAATAACGCTACGACTCCCATCAGGAAAGAGAAAGGCCGGAGCTTGAGCGCAGAGCTGAATAGCCAAACTGCTACTGCCAGGAATAATACAGCCAACCATATGAACATCCCTGTACCTATCCGTCCTTCCCGGTACATGAAGAGATAGAGAGCAACGGGAAGGGCCAATGTAGCCACTACAATCAAATAAGCATTTATCCGGTAAATCACTCTGTCTTTCAGGTGCGGCATTTTCTGTTTAGCCTGTTGAATCCAATATACAAATAAGTATCCCATGGTCAGTGCGGCCGGTAATAAGATAGGAAGCAGATAGCGTGTCTTCTTTTCCGGGAGCAACGACAGGAAGAAAAGGATCAGTAACATCCAGCTCAGGCAGAACATGTACTCTTTGGATGCTTCGACCCGCTTTTTCCAGAAGGGCACTATCAGTGCTGTCAGTGTCAGCAGCGACCATACTCCTGTTTCCAGGAAAAACTGCCAGTAATAATACCAGGAACGTACGTTGTGGTTACTCCAGGAAGAAGACTCTTTGTGGAATACATAGGATGCCATCTCCTGGTGGCAGATGTATGTGTAGGCATACCACCACGTGCTGAGCACGATGCAAATAAAGATCATGGTGAAGAGTGCGGCCCATTTTCCTTTCATTCTTGTTTCCCTGCGATAGAATAAGAGGTAGGCACAAATGAACGGGAGAAGCAGGGCATAGAAAGATACGGGCCCTTTGCCAAGGAAAGATAATCCCATAAAAACGCCTGCGGCAATGAAAAGAGGCCACTTGCAGGCAGTTTGCCGCAAAGCAAGATAAAGATAATAAATAGCTCCCATCATGAATGCGTGGCAATAAATGTCCCAGGTAGCTGTACGTCCCATCAGAATGATATTATAAGAGGTGCACAAGATCAGGGAAGATACCAGGGCATAGGTTCGGTTACCGGTCAGTTTCGTAGCAAACTTATAGAAAAAGAGTACTAACATGACGGCCGCAAGTCCGGCCATGGCTCGTTGCAAGGGAAGATTATCCGGCGAAATCACTTCTACCACGGCAGCAATCCATGTGGGAAGTGGAGGCTTTTCCAGTCGCAGCTCTCCGTTCATGGTAGGCACCAGCCAGTTATGGTCGTATACCATTTCGCGTGCAGTGACAATGTTTCTTGATTCCATGATGTCTGCAAAGATTGCGCCATTGTTTATAAAGAAAGAACAGCAGAACACAAGAAGTAATAGAGGCAAGTGCCAGCGATAATTTTGCGTGAAGGGGACTCTTGTCATAAAACATTTTTTTAGTGATTGGGTGCAAATTTACAGATATATTTTTGCTTTCCGCAAAAAACAATTAACTTTGTTGGCGCTAAAATAGCGCCGATATGGAAACTCAAAATGTGAAAGATACGGTACGGCAGATATTCACCGAATATCTAAATGCGAATGGACATCGCAAGACTCCTGAACGTTATGCGATACTGGATACCATATACTCCATTGACGGGCATTTCGATATCGATATGCTTTATTCGCAGATGATGAACCAGGAAAATTTCCGGGTGAGTAGGGCTACACTGTATAATACCATCATCTTACTTATCAATGCACGTCTGGTGATAAAACACCAGTTCGGCACTTCCTCCCAATACGAAAAATCATATAATCGCGAGACACACCATCACCAGATATGTACGCAGTGCGGTAGGGTCACAGAGTTTCAGAATGAAGCTTTACAGAACGCGATTGAAAATACCAAACTAAGTAAGTTTCAACTTTCGCATTATTCCTTATATATATACGGTATATGTAGCAAATGCGACAGGGCCAACAAGAGAAAAAGAGTAAATAATAACAATAAAAAAGAAAAATGAAAGTAGATGTTCTATTAGGATTGCAATGGGGCGACGAAGGTAAAGGAAAAGTAGTCGACGTCTTAACTCCGAGATATGATGTAGTTGCACGTTTCCAGGGTGGACCGAATGCCGGTCATACACTTGAGTTCGAAGGACAGAAGTACGTGCTTCGCTCTATCCCTTCGGGTATTTTCCAGGGAGATAAAGTAAATATCATCGGTAACGGTGTAGTGCTCGATCCGGCTTTGTTCAAAGCGGAAGCAGAAGCGCTGGAAGCATCGGGACACAATTTGAAGGAGAGACTGCACATTTCGAAGAAAGCGCACCTCATTTTGCCTACGCACCGTATACTGGATGCTGCCTATGAAGCTGCCAAAGGTGATGCTAAGGTAGGAACTACCGGAAAAGGTATCGGTCCGACTTATACGGATAAAGTAAGCCGTAACGGTGTCCGTGTGGGGGATATCCTGCATAACTTCGAACAAAAATATGCTGCAGCGAAGGCTCGCCACGAACAAATCCTGAAAGGTCTGAATTATGAATACGACCTGACTGAACTTGAAAAAGCCTGGTTTGAAGGTATCGAATACCTGAAACAGTTCCAGTTGGTAGACAGCGAACATGAAATAAACGGTTTGCTCGATGCCGGAAAATCCGTGCTTTGTGAAGGTGCTCAGGGAACTATGCTGGATATTGACTTTGGTTCGTATCCGTTTGTGACTTCTTCGAATACCGTATGTGCAGGTGCATGCACCGGTTTGGGCGTTGCTCCGAATAAGATCGGCGATGTATATGGTATTTTTAAAGCTTATTGTACACGTGTAGGTTCGGGTCCGTTCCCCACAGAGTTGTTCGATAAAACTGGCGATCAGATCTGTACGCTTGGTCACGAATTTGGCTCGGTGACGGGACGTAAACGTCGTTGCGGATGGGTGGATCTTGTTGCACTGAAATATTCAATCATGATCAATGGTGTCACCAAACTGATTATGATGAAGAGTGACGTACTCGATACTTTCGAGACGATCAAAGCTTGTGTGGCCTATAAGATGAATGGTGAAGAGATCGATTACTTCCCTTATGACATTACCGACGAAGTGGAACCAATCTACGTGGAACTTCCGGGATGGCAGACAGACATGACAAAGATGCAGAGCGAAGATGAATTTCCTGAAGAGTTCAATGCTTATCTCTCCTTCCTTGAAGAACAGTTGGGCGTACAAATCAAAATTGTTTCTGTAGGTCCCGACCGCGAGCAGACTATTGAAAGATATACTGAAGAATAAGAAGCCTCACCTGTATCCTTCTTTTTTAAAAGGAGGAAGAAGTAGACTTTTATAGAAGAATTAATTCAAAACGAGGCCTTTCTTCTTCCCTCTCTAAAGTAGAGAGGGGCGAGGTGAGGCCTTTATTATAATACTTATGAAGAAGCATTTTATTACTTTTCTCTTGCTATTGGGAATGACTGCTTCCCTGACAGCGCAACAAAATTACCAACCGACAGAGGCTAACCTGAAAGCCCGGAGTGAATTTCAGGACAATAAGTTCGGAATCTTCCTTCACTGGGGGCTTTATGCCATGCTTGCTACCGGCGAGTGGACGATGACGAACCATAATCTGAATTATAAAGAGTATGCCAAACTGGCCGGAGGATTCTATCCCTCTAAATTTGATGCAGATAAATGGGTGGCGGCTATCAAAGCCTCCGGTGCCAAGTATATCTGTTTCACTACCCGTCACCATGAAGGTTTCTCGATGTTCGATACCAAGTATTCCGATTATAATATTGTAAAAGCCACTCCTTTTAAACGTGATGTGGTAAAGGAACTGGCTGATGCATGTGCCAAACATGGCATCAAACTGCATTTCTACTATTCACATATAGACTGGTATCGTGAAGACGCTCCTCAGGGAAGAACCGGACGCGGAACCGGACGTCCCGATCCGAAAGGAGACTGGAAGAGCTATTATCAGTTTATGAATAATCAGTTGACAGAGTTGTTGACCAATTATGGTCCGATCGGTGCCATTTGGTTCGATGGTTGGTGGGATCAGGATATCAATCCCGATTTCGACTGGGAACTTCCGGAACAATATGCATTGATCCATCGTTTGCAGCCGTCTTGTCTGGTTGGTAATAATCATCATCAGGTACCTTTTGCAGGGGAGGATATTCAGATATTCGAACGTGACCTTCCGGGAGAGAATACCGCAGGACTTTCCGGACAGAGTGTCAGCCATCTGCCTCTTGAAACATGTGAGACGATGAATGGCATGTGGGGATATAAGATTACAGACCAGAACTATAAATCAACTAAAACTTTGATTCATTATCTGGTGAAGGCTGCCGGTAAGGATGCCAATCTGTTGATGAATATAGGTCCGCAGCCCGATGGAGAACTTCCGGAAGTGGCTGTTCAGCGTTTGAAAGAGGTGGGAGACTGGATGTCAAAGTATGGTGAAACCATTTATGGAACGAGAGGTGGCTTGGTAGCTCCTCACGATTGGGGAGTAACGACCCAGAAAGGCAATAAACTCTATGTGCATATTCTTAATTTGCAGGACAAGGCTTTATTCTTGCCTATCGTTGATAAGAAAGTGAAAAAGGCAGTGGTCTTTGCTGACAAAACGCCGGTACGCTTCACAAAGAATAAAGAAGGAATTGTACTGGAACTCGCTAAAGTTCCGACGGATGTAGATTACGTGGTGGAACTTACAATTGACTAATTTTTAGCTAATTCTTCATAAAAGCGATGTGTGGGAAATCTCCTCTCCGTCGCTTTTGTTTATTTTTGGCAAGCTATTTGTATATTAGCTATTATAACAATTTAATTAAGAAAGAATATGGTAATAGGAATTCAATGGATTATTTTTATAGGCATCGCTCTCGTTAGCTGGCTGGTGCAGATGAACCTGCAAAACAAGTTCAAGAAATACTCCAAGATACCCACAGGAAACGGAATGACAGGACGCGACGTAGCTATTAAAATGTTGCATGACAACGGTATTTACGATGTTCAGGTGACTCACACTCCCGGACAGTTGACCGATCATTATAATCCTGCCAATAAGACAGTGAACCTGAGTGAAGGAGTTTATGAAAGTAATAGCATCATGGCTGCTGCCGTGGCTGCTCACGAATGCGGACACGCTGTTCAGCATGCACGGGCTTATGCGCCGTTGACGCTCCGCAGTAAGCTGGTGCCGGTGGTTTCGTTCGCTTCACAGTGGATGACGTGGTTATTGCTTGCCGGTATTTTGTTACTGAATTCGTTTCCGCAGTTATTGCTTGCCGGCATTATCCTGTTTGCTATGACTACGTTATTCAGTTTTATCACACTTCCGGTGGAGATTGATGCAAGTAAACGTGCTCTGGTATGGCTGAGTGCATCGGGAATTACTAACTCGTATAATCATGCCAAAGCGGAAGACGCTCTTCGTTCGGCTGCATACACTTATGTTGTTGCTGCGTTGGGCTCGTTGGCTACGCTGATTTATTACATTATGATATTTATGGGACGCCGGGATTAATCTCTCCTTCCCGTACGGAATAAAAAGAAAGGAGATGTGTCAAGACTCACCACAGAGGACACAGAGTAACACAGAGGCGATTTTAAGTTATTGATTATCAATAAAAAGACTCTGTGATACTCCGTGTTACTCCGTGGTAAAAAGAGTTATGATACATCTCCTTTTGTGTATAGGAAAGTATTTTTTATGTTTTAAGTGCTGATGGTGCTTTTTTTATATATCTTTGAAGAAATAAGAACAATGTTTATAAAAAAAGTATTAATATCAATCAATATGGTCCCTATCTTATAAGTCTGAGAGGACAAAACGTTTTTGCATATCGCGTGGTAACAGAAACATCCTGTTTTGGAGTTGGAGTGATAAACTGTACATCAGGTATAAGCGAAAGTTGGGTTCCGGTAAATTGAAAAGTATGAGAATTAGAACAGCCTTTTTTATATTTTGCATTTCTTTATTGTCGGGAGCCTGTAGGCAAGTTGCGACAGAGTCTCGAGTGCAGTCGGTTTCTTTTGAAGACGGTTCTTCTATGATAGCTGATACGATTTTCTTAGATAGCTTATCTCTTTTTATGCCCGAAACAAACGAAGAAGCTTTAATAAACAACATTGATAGAGTCTGCGAATTTGATGGACGATATTTTATTTTGGATAAACGGATGAAGCAGGTGCTTTGTTATACTCTTTCTGGGAAACATTTATTCACGATACATGCTGTGGGGAATGGGAAGGGAGAGTATGTGGATCTGTTCGATATTGCGATTGATGAAACAGAAAATAAATTGTTGCTTTTAGTCTATCCTTCGCAGATTCTTTACTATGATTTGGAAGGTACATACCTGTCTTCTTATCCATTGGACGATATGTATTTATCGTTCGCAGTGGATAATGGATGTATCTATTTGCGGAATGATACTTATGCTAACGGAGTGGTGTCAGATCATTCTCTGACAGTGATTAATAAGGAAACGGGTAAGCGAACTTCTTTATTAGAACCTTTATACGAAACGGCACCGTTTTGTTCTTTTGGTAATTACCAAATTACGAATACTGCTTCAGTGTTATTTACCCGTAAGTTTGATAATTATATATATCGAATAACGGGAGAATCGATTGAACCACTTTATATGGTAGATTGGAAAAGCAAGGCTTTTCCGGAAAGTGATAAGCAGCGTCAGTTCCAATGTAACGATTTGAATCAGTTCTGTTATCAAGGGAAATATATATATACTATGACTGATTTATGTGATACTCCTTCCTGTTTGTTGTTTAGAACCAATCAACCGGGCGTGTGTCTGCTTTCAAAAGCTACCGGTACAGTGAACAATTATCAGGTAATTATCAATACGGATTATCAGTTACCTTTACCCAATTATATGCCGGTAGATGGGAAACAAAGTCGGATTTTCTTTATCTATTCATCCGAAGTATTATGCGAGCAAAAGAGATTGTCTGCTGAAGAAGGTATTAATGAAAAAATGCGCTGCTTACTGGATCGGATAAAGGAGGGAGATAATCCGGTTATTTTTACATATCATGTAAAGTAAGTCGTTTAAAGATTACCCCAAACATCATAGATTCTATAAATGGCGTTTTAGAGTTGATGTTGTCTATGACGCTTGGGGATAATATCGTTTAGTCTTTTAGGCTTATTCTTGATAAGGTGATTGCCAGAAGTAAGAGTCATTATGTGAGTCGTAGGCGGTGGCACCGGGCTTTCCATTGCTACTGTATCCTTCCGGAACTAACGAGATATACATCGGCCACTTTTTGCCCGGATAGTTTGTTTCTGCGTTATATTCGCTTTGCAGAGGGCAAGTTACGTAATACAGGTTCTTGGCCATGTAGTAATCCAGATAATACTCTTTGGTCTGTTTATTTTTATTGTTCCAGTTTGCGTCTTCGTTTAGTACAACGGGTTGATTGTTGCGGAGGCGTTCGCGCACTTCACCAATGCCCAGAAGGTTTCCTTTTTCATCTGTTACATAAGCGTTGAATGTCGGGTCCATCCATAACCATTTGTTGAGGGTGTTGGAGTAGACTGCATTGATGACGTGGCAATCATTGATCATCACTTTGGGCATACAGGTGATGAAACGGGATTTGAATCCCATAGCCAGATAGCACTCGTTCAGCATTTGTGCCATCATCCGGCAGTTTACGCCCCGGTTCTCCTTTTTGCAAAGTTCTACCATGGCTATTGTGTTCCGCTCTTCCGGATTACGTGAATTGCCATCATGTGGAACTATGTTGTGAACCCAGTAGAGAAGGTTTTTGATTTTGGAGATTTCGTCTCCGCTTCCGGCGATACTATCCAGGTTGAAATGTTTCCGTAACTGTACCAGATTACTGTCGTTAGGATTCATGTAGGTGAAGCGGGGTAGAGTGTCAGTTACTGATTCATTATAACATATCGGTTTTGTTTCAGTTCTGTTGTATCCTTCGGCTTGTTGCAGAATATACAGATAGTCACTGTCCAGACGCATTTTAGCCATTACTTCCAGATACTTCTTCTCTTTACGTAAATTGTCGATGTCACTGTCACCTTTAGCATGGTTGTAATCATTCCATCCGGAGTTGAAAGCCTTCTCAAAGTTTTTCAGGGCTGCCTTTTTCTTTCCCTGAAGTGCCTGATAGCAAGCAAGGTCGTAATAAACCAGTCCTGTTATATTTTTTGCTTTTTCCTGAAGTTGTTGAGGCAATCCTTGATACAACTTCAGTTTCTCCCAATTTAATTTCTCGGCCTTTTTGTAATCTTTCTGTTTGCGGGCGTTTGCTACTTCCTGAGTGAGTGCGCTGTACTTTCTCTCAAATTCTTTTTTTTCGTTGTTTTGTGCCATTCCCGATAGTCCAAGGCATAACATTGTAATGATCAAAAAAACTGTTTTCATATGATTCCTGTTAGATAATGTGATTTCTTTGTCTTTCAGAAGGCAAATGGTATACCAAATTAATAAATATCTCTTATTGAGCAGAATGGCATTAAAAAGTATTGTCCGAAAATGAACAGTCTTAACGGAACCGGACACCGGATACATTTGCTTACAGATTCACAGAAAGTCTGTGGTTTCTGTTTTAATAATCAATTATTTCATCTAACTTTGCAACTCAATTCAATAAAACAGTTAAAACAATGGCAGCAAAACCAGGTATACCTAAAGGAACCCGTGATTTTTCGCCCGTAGAGATGGCGAAACGTAACTACATATTCAATACAATTCGTGACGTATATCATCTGTATGGTTTCCAGCAGATTGAGACTCCTTCGATGGAGATGCTTTCTACCCTGATGGGAAAATACGGTGAAGAGGGTGACAAATTACTTTTTAAAATACAGAATTCAGGTGATTACTTTTCGGGTATTACAGACGAAGAGCTATTAAGCCGTAACGCCGCTAAACTGGCCAGTAAATTTTGTGAAAAAGGGTTGCGTTATGATCTTACCGTACCCTTTGCCCGTTACGTGGTAATGCACCGTGATGAAATAACTTTTCCCTTCAAGCGTTATCAGATTCAACCAGTCTGGCGTGCTGACCGTCCGCAGAAAGGACGTTATCGTGAATTTTACCAATGCGATGCCGATGTGGTCGGTAGTGATTCACTGCTGAACGAGGTAGAATTGATGCAGATAGTAGATACGGTGTTTACCCGTTTCGGTATCCGTGTCTGCATAAAAATCAATAATCGCAAAATACTGACCGGTATTGCCGAGATCATCGGAGAGGCGGATAAGATTGTGGATATAACTGTAGCTATCGACAAACTGGATAAAATCGGTTTGGAAAATGTGAATAAAGAATTGGCTGAGAAAGGGATTAGTGATGAGGCTATTGCCAAACTGCAACCTATCATTCTTCTGAGTGGAACCAATGCTGAGAAGTTGGCTACACTGAAGACTGTACTTTCCGGTAGCGAAACAGGTTTGAAGGGAGTGGAAGAGAGTGAGTTTATTTTGAATACCCTTCAAACGATGGGACTGAAAAACGAAATAGAGCTTGACTTGACATTGGCACGTGGATTGAATTACTATACAGGTGCTATTTTTGAGGTGAAGGCGCTTGATGTGCAGATTGGCAGTATCACCGGTGGAGGTCGTTACGATAACCTGACTGGTGTATTCGGTATGGCAGGAGTATCGGGCGTAGGTATTTCGTTTGGTGCCGACCGTATTTTCGATGTGCTCAACCAGTTGGAACTGTATCCGAAGGAGGCTGTTAATGGAACTCAGCTTCTGTTTATTAACTTCGGTGAGAAAGAAGCTGCTTTTTCTATGGGTATTCTGGCTAAGGCCCGCGCAGCCGGTATTCGTGCCGAGATATTTCCGGATGCTGCGAAGATGAAGAAACAGATGAGTTATGCGAATGTTAAGAACATTCCTTTCGTAGCCATCGTAGGTGAAAATGAAATGAACGAAGGAAAAGTTATGCTGAAAAATATGGAGAACGGTGAGCAGCAGCTGGTCACTTCCGACGAGTTGATTGCCGCTTTAACGAAATAAGGAAATCGCTTCTACCTTTTCAACTAAAGCTCTTTTGGGGTGAAAAGGTAGACAGCTTTGGTTTAAAAGAAACGGGGCCTTGGTTTTGAACCAATGACCCCGTTCTTTTTTATAAGCTTTTTATAATACCCATACTGCACTGCCTCAGTGGCGAGATATATTCTACAAGTGGCGTTCCGGATACATATCTTCCCACCACTGAGGACTATCCTGCAACCAGCGGGCAAACCATGCCATAATACTGTTATGCCATTGCACGCGTTTCGGATAGTCGGCAATAAAGTGGTTTTCTCCATC
Organism: Bacteroides sp. HF-4919; assembly: GCF_018860125.1. Taxonomy (NCBI): domain Bacteria; kingdom Pseudomonadati; phylum Bacteroidota; class Bacteroidia; order Bacteroidales; family Bacteroidaceae; genus Bacteroides; species Bacteroides sp. HF-4919. The sequence continues at coordinate 281,907 of NZ_JAHKNF010000008.1, read as the reverse complement.
TACAGTGATGAACTCTACTGTTTTACCCAATATTTTCAGGGCATTGAATAGCTGGATGCTTTCACCGATAGGTACATTGGTATCTACGGTGCCGTGCAGCAGTAAGAGTGGAGTGTTGATCTTATCGGCGTTGAAGAGCGAGCCTTGTTTGGTGAACAGTTCCGGATTGTTCCAGGGATAACTGTCTGCGGCGGCTATGGCATTATAACCGTATCCCCAATAGCCTTCACCCCAATAACTGGTCACATTGCTGATACCGGCATGTGAAACTGCGGCGGCGAAAATATCCGTCTGAGTCTGGAGGTATTGTGTCATGAATCCACCGTAAGATGCACCGAGACAACCGATTTTCTTATCATTCACGAACGGGTGTTCCTTGCAGAACTGTTTGGTACCTTCAATGATGTCGTCAGCAGTACGTTTTCCCCAGGCATTGACATGGCGTGCTGAAAACTCTTGTCCGAATCCGATTGTTCCGCTTGGCTGGATAACATATACCACGTAGTCGCGTGAAGCAAACAGTTGTGCGCAGTACGGATTGCTGATGCCTCGTTCTGTCGGGGTCGTTCCTCCATAGTAATACACAATCAGCGGATACTTTTTATTAGGATCGAATGAAGGCGGCAAACACATCATACCTTTAATCTCAGTGCCATCTGAAGCAGTGAAATTCCATGGTTCCATTTTACCCAGTTCAATTTTTTCGAGGGTAGGCTTCATCGGGTCGGCTATCAGTCGAGAGGTTTTCTTTTTCAGGTCGTATACATAAGCGACTCCTGCATTGTAGCATCCTTGTCCGATGTAGGCTGCCAGCGACGGATTGTTTTCCGACATGGCAAATGCACTGGTGACATCAGTCTCCAGGTTCAGCTTTTCAAACTTACGGTCTTTGGGAGAGTAACGATAGATGTTCCGGCAATCTTCGTCATTGGTGCTAAAATAGATGCACCCGTCACCTTTGTTCCATTGCAGGAAGTTGACAGACGGATTGAACTCTTTAGTGATCGGATCGATCTTGCGGGTAGCTAAATCCATGATGAATGCCTGAGAGTCGAAATCATTGGCGATCGGATGATTACCACAATTCTTGCCGATACCGTCAAAAGCTTCCGGGCTTGCCGTCAATAGCAATTGCTTGCCGTCCGGTGAGTAGCTGGCTCCTCCGAGGAAGCGGTCTTCAAAGAACAGAGTATCGACAGCCAATGTTTCAAGGTTCACTTGGAACAGTGAACTCAACGAGAAAGGACGTTGCGTGATATTTTCCTTCGAACTGCTGTAAAGTAAATATTTGCCGTCCGGTGAGATATCCTGCATATACGTACTGTGATTGCCGTAGGTCAGTCGTTCGGAAGTTCCGTTGGCAATGTCATATCTGGCCAGGAAACTACGTCCGCGTGTATTCGGAATACGGTCGGCGGGGCTGACAATGCGTTTCAACGGCCCATCATCTTTCACGCCTTCTTCACGAGGATAGTATATCAGGAAGTCTTCGTTGGGCGACCAGCTGAAACCTTGCTCGGGAATGCCCTGCAGGAGAACTTCTTCCTTCAGCGTGATGGGATCGAGAGTGATGACGTCATTTCCTTCGGATGCCACTGCCGTATAATAAAGTTTATTACTTTTCGGCATCCATCTCATGCCGTCCCTCAGATTGGTGAGGAGTACTTTTCCTGTTTTCAGTTCAGTCAGTTCACAGTAGGTGCGTGAACGTTTCAACGAATGATTGTCCCAATAGCGGGTCAACAGATATTTCCCGTCCGGTGATACGGAAACAGCAATGGCGCGGTTGCCGTATACGGTATTGTCGAGTGCGAAACGGTGTTTCTGATCGGGATCGGTGCTACATGCCACTTCTTTGAATTTATCATCTTTCACCAGTTCGCACTTCAGTGAAGGCGCAGTCTTATCGTCCGGGGTTGAAAGTAGTTTAATGGCAATTTCATAATCCATTTCCGGTTCCAGGCGTAGGGCAATTTCTTTGGTTGCTGCTTTGGAGATACTGTCTTCCGCAGCATCTTTCACCATTTTCGATTCGCCGTTGATGAAAAGCTCCCACCGGACCGGAGAGGTCACTTTCAGTTTGCCTTTCATGAAGCGTTCGGCCCGTAGCTGAGTCTTCAGCAGATAAAGCAGATTGTCTTTATCGGCTTTCGCAAAAGTGACCAAGCCTGCCGTGTCGGCAGACAGCATTTGTGTCGGTGCATTGGCAAGGTCAAGCATTACCGGCGTTTGCAGCAGTGCTTTGGCGGTGTGTTTTTCTCCTTTGGGGTTGATACTGTCGTTCATGATCGGAGTGCGTACAGTAATGGCATTTCTTACCTGATACTGCGTCAGCCTCTCTTGTGCTTGTGTGGCAAGTCCTGTTGTCATCAACAGCGCCATCATCAGTAACTTTTTGTCCATTGTTTCTTTGAGTTTATAATTGGTTATTTCATTTTATATACCAGCGTACCACCCTTCACGATGTCTTCGTGGGAGATATAGTTTTTAGTATAAAGTTCACCATTCAGTGTGATGCTGTCGATGTACTTATGTTCTTTCGACAAATTTTCGGCAATGACTGTGAACGTTTTTCCATCCGGCAGGTGAAGTACTATTTTCGGCATCTGCGGAGCACCGAATATATAATGCCCGCTCACCGGATCGACCGGATAGAATCCCATTGCATTGAACATATACCAGGCTGACATCTGTCCGCAGTCGTCGTTTCCACAGAGACCATCGGGCTTGTTTTTGTATTGGGTATCAAAGATTTCACGTATCAACTCCTGAGTGCGTTCCGGCTTGCCGGCCAAAGCATACAGGAAGGTGACATGGTGGCTTGGTTCGTTGCCGTGGGCATATTGTCCGATCAGTCCGGTAACGTCTGCCAGTCCGCTTCCTTCCAGTTTGATAGTGAACAATGAATCCAGTTTGTTGAGGAAAGGCCCTTTACCACCGAATAATTCGATCAATCCCGGTACATCGTGCTGAACATGCCAGGTGTATTGCCAGGCATTTCCTTCAGTATAATCGCCTCCGCGGCTTTCGGCATGTGCCAGATCGCTGGGATTGAAAGGAGTTTTCCAGCGTCCGTCGGCATAGCGCGGGCGCATAAACTGTGTTTCCTTATCGAACAGGTTCTTATAGAATTCCGAACGTTTACTGAAGTATTCCGCATCTTCCTTTTTACCCATTAACTCTGACATTGTAGCTGCGGCGTAGTCATCGTAAACCGATTCAAGTGTACGTGAAACCGATTCGGCATCTACCTTGTCTGTCGGATAATAACCATATTTCATATAAGTTTCCCAGTCCGATTTCGGATGCGAAACAGTCAGTGTCTGTTTGATGGCATCGAATGCTTTCTCGGCATCAAAGCCATGGAACCCTTTCTTATAAGCTTCGGCAATAACCGAAACAGAGTGGTTGCCGATCATAGTATTCGTTTCTTTGCCCCACAAGGTCCAGATAGGTAAGTAGCCTTGTGCCTGATTTTGTTCGATCATCGAATTGATGAAACCGTCTACTCGTTCGGGTACGGCCAATGTATAGAAGGGGTGGGCAGCGCGGTAGGTATCCCAGATCGAGAAGGTGGAGTAATAGACTCCCGATGCTGATTTTACTACCGAGTCTTTGGCGTTACGGTATCTTCCGTCTACATCGGCAATATTATTAGGCTGTATCAGTGCATGATAGAAGCTGGTATAAAAATTCTCCAGTTCGTCCGGAGTACCTGTCACTTCGATGCGGCTCAAGTAACTGTTCCAGATGTCCTTGGCTTTCTGTCTTGTACCGTCGAAATCCCAGTCTGCCAACTCTTGATCCATATTCTTACGGGCACCGTCTACACCGACTGTAGAAATGGCTACTTTCATCAGCAGTTGTTCGTCCGGCTTCATGTCGAAACTCATTAACAGACGTTTTCCTTTTTCAGTTTCTTCCATTGGCAGGGAGATGGAATCGGTCACCGGCTTGCTGAACTTCATTACAAAGTATAAATCCTGATTCACCCATACGCTGCTGCGCACGTGTCCTGTCAGTGTTTGAGCATCTTCCCAATTGATTTCGCAAGCTTTTACGTGCGATTTATATTGTTGGGGATTCCATACCAATCCGTGTTGAAGGTCGAGTAACAGTGAGGCTGAATCGGCATTCTGATAAGTGTAACGATGCAGTGCTACATGATCTGTTGCGGTCAGTTCTGCTTTTACTTTATATTTATCGAGTTCTACAGTGTAGTATCCCGGTGTTGCGCTTTCTGTCTTTTTAGAGAAACCGCTTTTGTAGTCATCCCGTACTCTTTGTCCGGTGACAGGCATTACAAGGAGGTCGCCCAGATCCATACATCCTGTGCCATTGAGGTGAGTTTGAGAGAAGCCCCAGATCAGTGAATCCTGATAATTGTATCCTGAGCAATACTGCCATCCGATGGCATTGGTTTCCGGGCTTGCCTGTATCAGTCCGAAGGGCAGGCAGGCACCCGGGAAGGTGTGACCGTTGTCGGCTGCTCCGATAAAGGTGTTTACGTACTGGGTGTAGTCTTGGGGGGGGGCCGGGGTTTCGGGGGTGCAGGATGTGCAAAGACCGAGTCCTAACCATGCAAGCATAAAGGTTGATTTGAACTTCATAGAATGACCTTGATTAATTGTTTTGGTGACAAAGATAAGGAATAAAACCGAAAGATAGTAAAGAATAGAGAAAGAAGGCTGTAAACAAGAGGCTTAGATTTAATTTATTCGTTTCAAGAAGCTACCTGTTGTTATCCTAAATAAGTGAGATGCCGATGGATCGGAAATTAAGTTCTGAATAATGAAAGAGTATCTGTGAGGTATTCAAAAGAGAGCCTGTGAATGAAGTTACTGATATATTCGGATGAATGATTGCCTATTAATCTATATATTTGTGGAACCGTATGTCGTGATAGTATTGAATACGGTCCGACGATTATGGCGAACTTGGGAATAAGGGAATAGGTATTCTCTATGTCATGGGCTATGATTGAGTAGAATACATTCAAAGAAAAAGAAGAAAAATGAAGAGAATGAATGCGTATCTGTTGACAATGATTTGGATTTTGGGAGCGGTATTGGTTCTGATGCTCTTATGTTATGTGATTTCCGGTTTTGATTTAGGGGCACTTGTCCTGGTATCAATATTATGGTGCATTCCGACGTTGCCGTTTCTCCTGTTTATAGCCTGTAGTTTTATATTTGGACTGAAAGGTTTGGACCATTTATATTGGGCGATAGGGTCGTTGTGTGTGTATGGGCTGTTGACCTATATGTTGCTGACTTCGTGTCAGATGGCTGCCGATCCTAAAATTGTTCACGGAACTTTGAAAGTAGTTCTATTTTTTGCCATTGCTTTCGGGTGTGGCTGTTTGTGGCGCCCGACTGTATGCAATTTCTCTGTTGTACTGGGCATTGCAAAGATTCCTGCAACTTTGTGTGCTGTGTTGCTATTGGGTTATGTTATGCTTGCAAATATGCGAGAAATGGGTGGAGTCAATGATTTATACTGGGCAGGACCCCAATATAATGCGGATAAAACACTGTTTTATGATTATAAGATGCGCCTTTCTCCTTTCCCTGCCCGGGTTGTCGGTGTGCGCTATTTCAACAAATATGGGCATTACGTTGGAGGAAGTGCCGAGCAACCGTGCAATAATGTCCTTATGGATATGCGATTGGGGGACATCCCTGACGGGAGTGCCGATATTCTGCTTCACAAACGGTATAAACCCACTGTGGTAGGTTTACTGGCTGACTGCAAAAAAGCCTTTTGTTACGATCGGGATCATACCACCATTTATTTATTTTACAAGAGTGATTCTTTGCGTCGTGTGGAAGTAGACCATCACGAAAACGGTATTATTTCGAAGATTCGCAAGTATCAAGCAGGAACTGTCGATGAATATGATACGGTAGAAATGTTCGACGAACTGGGTGTGCCACAAAAGATGTTTTATAATAACAATTCGTGGTTTCGTCTCTGGCGTATAAACGATTTTCAGGTAGAGCCCGAGGTTCCTTGTTTCAAGTATGGATATGCCAGTCCGGATCATCCGGCAATAGATGAACGGCTTCGTAAAGTATTGGACTTCAGTAGACAAAAGGAGCAAACACGCGATTCACTTCGGATGCTGGGAGAGTCCGGGGATAATCTAAACATCGCTCTTCTGTTAGAAGGATTTATAATTGACAACCATACTACGATCTCGGTTGCGGTTGATGCTGATTCATATTACGGGGAGAACCATAATAGTGATTTTGAGAATTTGAAAACCGTCCGGCAGATGGAGACCATCTGTGATGCATTGTCTTTATGCCGTCTGGAATCGGGAATAACCGAACGCATTGTGCACTATTACGATGAATCTATTAAGTGTCCCCGAATCAGGATCAAAGAGAATAGTAAGCGTAACAAGTATATCATTTTCTATCTATTAGAGAATCGGGTTGTCAGTTCTGATTTTAAGCTTTCTTTTGTTTTTGACCCTTCGGCTCATATGGACAAGGTTAAACGGAGAGATGCGGTTGATTATTGGGAAAAGATGCATCAATTAGTGGATAAGTCTGCTGATGATAATGGGGATATGCCGACGATCGAAAGTGAATGATTTAGAAGAAGAACATTCTCGTCACAAGTCCGTCAAACAATTGTAATACGTAAGCTGTTTCTTTGCAAACAGATAATGGAATGCAATGATAGGTCTTTTTAACGATTGTTTCCCTCCGATCATGGATGGGGTATCACTTACTACACAGAACTATGCCTACTGGCTGCATAAGAAGACGGGGAATGTTTGTGTAGTGACTCCTAAGTCGCCTGATGCGAGAGATGCGGAAGAATACCCGGTTTACCGGTATTCATCCATTCCCATTCCTATGAGAAAGCCTTACAGATTAGGTTTTCCGCGCATCGACTGGCCTTTTCACGAGCGTATCAGCCGGCTTTCATTTGAACTGGTACATGCGCATTGTCCTTTTTCTTCGGGAGCATTGGCCATGCAGATTGCCAGAGAACAACATGTTCCGGTTGTAGCTACGTTTCACTCCAAGTACCGGGCGGATTTTGAGAGGGCCATTCCTTCCCGTCTGTTGGTAGACTATCTGATACGAAAGGTGATTCGTTTTTACGAAGCTGCCGACGAAGTGTGGATTCCGCAGGCTGCCGTAGAAGAAACTTTGCGGGAGTATGGGTATAAAGGTAGGGTGGAAGTGGTGGATAACGGAAATGATTTTGCGGGTGTCCCTTCATTGGAGTCCATGCGGCGGGAGGCACGTCGCGAACTGGGACTCTGCTCCGGGGAGTTTATGTTTCTTTTTGTCGGTCAGCATATTTGGGAAAAGAATTTGGGCTTTTTGCTCGATGCACTTGCACTATTACCGGATGTTCCTTTCCGGATGTACTTTGTAGGTTCAGGTTATGCAAATGATGAATTGAAACAAAAAGTGGCGGGGTTGGGATTATCTTCCAAAGTGACTTTTGTCGGTAGTATTGTAGAGCGTGAAGTCTTGAAACGCTATTATGTGGCTACCGATCTTTTTCTTTTTCCTTCTTTATATGATAATGCCCCGTTGGTAGTGCGTGAAGCTGCCGCTCTGGGCACTCCTTCGATACTTATCAAAGATTCGACTGCTTCGGAAATTATTTCCGATTCGGTAAATGGTTTTCTGAGTTTTAATAGTACGGATGCCTATGCCGGTCGGATACGTGAAATATTGCAGGCCCCTGCCGTGATCAGACAAGTGGGAGAGGAGGCGTCGCGAACCATTGCCCGTTCGTGGGAAGATGTCACCGAGGAGGTGTACGACCGTTATAGCCGGTTGATAAAACGGAAAGAAAACCGGTAACTTGTAATATCCCAATTCTTTTAATCATGTCAGATTCTATTAAAACCTTTAAAGCCGGCTATATCCTGCTTCCCGTCCTGATAGGGCTGTCAGTGGTAGGGTGGCTGTTCTACCGGGAGTTCAATCCGGAACTTTTCAGTGATATTCATTTCTCCTGGCGTCTGGTAGGCGGATTGCTACTTGCCATACTTTTTATGTTTGGGCGAGACGGTGGGTTGATGTGGCGTTTCCGCTTTATTACTGACAGGGAATTGACTTGGCGTCAGGCATTTCGGGTAAATATGCTTTGTGAATTCACATCGGCAGTGACTCCCTCTGCAGTGGGAGGGAGTAGTCTGATTGTGTTATTTTTGAATAAAGAAGGCATTAATGCCGGACGCAGTACAGCTTTGACTATCTCCTGCCTGTTTTTGGATGAATTGTTTCTTGTATTGGGCTGCCCGCTGGTTTTACTCTTATTTTCGTTTGATGATTTGTTTGGTAATGTGGCTATATTATCGTCAGGAATTGAGATTCTGTTTTTCCTGGTTTATGGGGTCGTTACGATCTGGACTTTCCTGTTGTATCTTGCTTTGTTCCGGCGTCCGGAATGGGTAAAACGTTTGTTACTCACTATTTTCCGCTTGCCACTGCTCCGACGTTGGCACAAGGCCATTGAAACACTTACGGACAATCTGGTATTAAGTTCCAGAGAGATGAGTCAGAAGTCTTTTACCTTTTGGTTGAAAGCTTTTGGGATTACTTGCTTGGCTTGGATTTCACGTTATCTGGTAGTCAATGCTTTGCTGATAGCCTTTACCACTTCGGGCAGCCAACTGTTGGCCTTTGTACGTCAGCTGATTCTATGGGTAGTTATGACTATCAGCCCTACTCCCGGCGGCAGCGGAGTGAGCGAATATATGTTTCGTGAATATTATACCGATTTTTTTGATGTGGCAGGCATGGCTTTGGTTGTTGCTTTCGTTTGGCGGATTATTACCTATTACATGTATTTGCTGATAGGTGCTATAATTATTCCCGGTTGGGTGAAGAAGTTGAGAGATTAAACAATGTTGTCACAAGCCTGTAAAAAGAACGTAAATTCTTGCCGCTATCTTTGTCCTGTCAAAATTAAAAGAGAAAAGCCTTATGAGTAGAGAAGAATTACAGCAGAAAAGTCGTTTCGCCATGATAGGAACATTGATGACCATTGTCAGTCTGGTGTTTTTGTTTTATGTAGGCAGTTCGCTGCTCAATACAACCAAGAAATATAAAGAACAAGCCATTGAGATAGCGTGTATGGACAGATAGTTAGTTACTTAGTATCCGGTGACTACTTGATCAGTTCTTAGGCTGATGAGATTTTTTGGACCTCCTTTTCTACATGCGGATTATTAATAAAACAACTCGATTTTGTGCTGCTTATAATGCATTGTAAATAAGAATATTACTGTTCTTTTCGATGTCTTTATCTCAGCCCGGGTACGAGGTTCCATGGGTTTGTGTACCCAGGACAGGATAATACTCAAACCATTTTTGCTTAATATACTAAGGAGAATAAAATGCTTTATATGATACAAAGAGATAAGTAATTAATGTCATTTTCTTGTTTATTAGGACTTTATAACGAATAAATCCTCTTAAATGAAGGGTGGAAGATGGAAGATCGAAATGCATTTTCTGAGTTCTTCTTCAAATTTGGTGGTAAGTTTTCTTTTACTCATGGAATTTAATTCCGTTTTCGGAAGTGTAAGCCCTCGTTTATAGTTGACAAAAAAGCAAGTATCCCGGCTTTCCCCCGAAGAGTCCATCCATAAGGTGAAGAAGCAAATTTTAAAATAAACCATCTGAAAATCAATATCTTTAAAAAGTAAGATTTCTATCCTCAAAAGCTTTGTTTTAACACAGAGTTAAAGCTTGTTCTTTGGATGTGAATAACAAGTTCTTTAAATGCAAAAGCCTTATTATTTGCGCATAAGAACCTGACAAACTGCAAAAGGCGTTAACAATGTTAATTGAAGAAAGGGATAAGGATGAAGATACCGGTTCAGACGGCGCAAATTCACTTCCGAAACTTGAGTTATCTTATTCAGCCGGTGTCTATTTTTTCTTATTAAAGCAAGCAAAAAGGACAATTATCAACTTGAAAATAAAGAAATAAAGAATTTACCACCAAATTTGAAGAAGAACCATTTTCTGTATGAGAGGAAGCAAGTAATGTATCTTAATTTATTTCTCTTTTCTCTGAAACTATTTTCTTCTTTTGCCGACTAATGGATTAAAAGAGACAAGAAACATGGAAATAGAAAAGGATTTTATAAACCTGTTGACTTTACACAAAGCTCTTATATATAAAGTTTGTTTTATGTATACTTCCAACCAGGAAGATTTGAACGACCTCTATCAGGAAGTAGTAGTAAACTTATGGTGCTCTTATCCGGGATTCAGGAATGAAAGCAAGTTGTCTACGTGGATATATCGTGTAGCTTTGAATACTTGTATTTCGGATTTACGAAAAAAGAAAGCATTGGATTATGTGCCGTTGAGTATGGAACTCGGAGTGTATGATGATTGTTTGCGCTATGAGTCGTTGAAGGAAATGTATCGGTTAATACGTCAACTGGATAAATATGAACGAATGTTTGTCTTATTGTGGCTGGATGAAAATAGTTATGAAGAAATAGCAGCCATCACCGGAAGTAACCGGAATACTGTGGCTGTAAGGTTACACCGGATCAAAGAGAAATTAAAGAAGATGTCGAACCAATAAAAAACAAATATGGAACTGGATGAATTAAAACAAAAATGGATGGAACTCTCCGAACAGGTGGAGAAAAATGAATTACTCAACCGCCAGATAATTATAGATATGATACAGTCAAAGAAAGAAACCTATTTGCAGCAACAATTGCGTGTGGAAAAGATTGGTTTCGGTGTCTTAGGTATTTTTCTGGGTGTGGTATGTTATACCTTTTGGAGAAATGTAGCTCCCGACTGGATTTCATGGTATTTGCTGGGAATGGTGATATGGCTTTTGGTTATGCAAAGTTTCATGTTTCGGATTGTATATACCTTAAAGACTGTAACAGAACATGTAGAGCAACAATACAGGAGGTTACAATCTTACAAGGTGTTGATGAATCTGACATATATTTTTGCGTATGTGGCAATCACTCCCGTCATAATTGCCTTTTTCTGTATATGGCATAACCCTCTTTTTAGAACAACATTGTGTGTGATGATACTGGCTGGCTTTTTGGGAGACTATTTTATTTATCATAAGACCAGTGACCGGTTAAAAGGGTTTAGGGAAGCTGTCCGTTCGTTGCAGAATTTAAAGTCTGGAGGTAAAGAATAGAATTTAAGCCTCCTTTGGTTTAATTAGCTAATCGGATGAAACTTTTTTGCCCGATTCTTTGTATCTTTATTACCGGATTATAACAGGTGTCACTGTAAAAGGTTGCACTCTAAAAAGAAAGGATCAGAAATGGATACAAACGAGTTAAAACAAAGACAGCATTTCATTCTAATCAGGACGTTGCTGGTTGTCACAGCTCTTGCCCTGTTGGTCTATATCGCTTTCTCAATGGCCTATTCATCCAGAAGATTTCAGGAAAGTACTTCAATTATCGAATTGGTTAGTGATTAGCTAAATAACGTCCGAAGAAGATAATAAACAGATTGGCGAAATGAAAAAAGAAATCTTGAAAAGGCTGTTGGCTACTCCCGGAGCGGAACATACCGTTTCGGAATTTGATACTCACTTTACAGGCGATTTGACCAAACAGGAAGCCGGGGCATTACTGGCTGAAGATATTGAGAAGCTTTCTGCTTTGCAGGGGAAACTGTATGCACAGGACCGATATTCGGTCCTCGTCATTTTTCAGGCAATGGATGCTGCCGGAAAGGACGGAACAATTAAACATGTAATGTCCGGTATCAATCCGCAGGGTTGTCAGGTATACTCTTTCAAACAACCATCAGCCGAAGAACTCGACCATGATTATCTTTGGCGTATCAACAGATGCCTGCCGGAAAGAGGGCGTATCGGCATATTCAATCGTTCGCAGTATGAGGATGTGTTGATTGCCAAGGTACATCCTGAGATTATTTTGTCTAATAAGTTGCCGGGTGTCACCAGTCTGGAAGATGTCACTCCGAAATTCTGGAAAAAGCGCTATCGTCAGATAAATGATTATGAACGCTATCTGACGGAGAATGGTACGATTGTTATCAAATTCTTCCTGAATGTTTCGAAAGATGAACAGAAGAGACGCTTTTTGGCACGGCTGGAAGATGAGGCAAAGAACTGGAAATTTTCTACTTCCGATTTGAAAGAGCGTAGCTATTGGGATGATTATATGAAGGCTTATTCGGATATGCTGACTCATACTTCGACGGAAGATGCACCGTGGTATGTGATTCCGGCTGATAATAAATGGTTCATGCGTTATGCTGTGGGGCGGATTCTTTGTGAACGCATGGGTGAACTTGATTTGCATTATCCGGAAATGCCTGTTGAGGCACGGCATAAGATTGATGATTTCAAAAAAGCTTTGCTGGATGAATGAATAAAAAGCGGATTATCCGTCACAGACAATCCGCTTACTTTTTAACATTAGATTTTTAGAGAACTATGAAATTATTTATGGAAAGTACTTGCTATTTGAGTATATAAATAAGACTGAATCCGAGCTTGGTTAATCCGAAGTAGTTGGAATGGTCTTGTCCAAGGAATAATCCACATTTGGGACGTTCATATTTATCATAATTCATCGATGCATATCCTATTCCGGCGGACACTTCAATGTTCCATCGTTTTTTCCAGATCCATTGGTAGCCATAAGATGTCCCGATCCCGTATAAATCTCCCTGATAGCGATATTTACTGAATCCTCCATTGTACTGGCCATAATGGGCATGAAGTCCCATAAAGTGTTTATAGAAAGGGATGCAAAACCAATATTTGATTTCCGGTTGAACTAAGAAACCACCCATTTTACGATTGTCGGATAAAAAAGTCCACCCTTTATACATGATATCTGTTCCTGCAGTTAGCCGAGGTGAGATTTTGAATTCAGCTCCCAGGTTTACAGTGGTGGTTGCCCAGGAGAGGGCATTGGTTCTCAATGCTATTTCTTGTGAAAGTATGGAGGGCAGCGGAATAAGCAATAGCAAAAGTAGGAAGAAGGCTTTCTTTTTCATACATTATTTCTTATCTATATCTAATAAATCCAGTAAATCTAATACGTCTCCATCTTTTAAAGCAATTTCTTTTAAAGACGGTTTTTGGGCGATGGCGTTCCTCAGGTGAGTAACAGCTTCGCCTATGTTGTCCAACCTGTTTGCAGCGATTGCTCTGACATATTCGCTCTCGGGAGAAGTATCTTCTATGCTTTTCAGGATTTCCCAGGCTTTTTGGTTTTGCTTCATGCTCAGCAGTAGGATGACCTGATTGATCCCCCCTTGTTTCTCGAAAGTGGGATAAGCTTCCTGATACTTTCCATCCATGGCGGCAGCAAGTGCTTTCACCATTTCGGTCTCTTTATTATCAGGCAGAAGTTCTGCGAAATGGTTTGCTTTTTTGAAATCCCGCTTTTGTAGATAGGCTACAGTTTGGTTGACCAGTATGGCCGAAGGGGCATCCTGAGTGATAAAGGGTTTCAGTAGAGTTGTATCGGCACGGTTTTGTTTTATTAAGAGTGATGCCAGATTGTTGGCTGCAATCATTAGGTCGGGATGTACCGAGAGGGCTTCTCTGTATAAAGCCTCTCTTTTTTCGTCAGTGATTTCTTTTTGATTCATGATGTAACTCCAGAACTCACTTGCCGTTAATTTTTTGGGGTCTTTCCGATAGAGAGTATTGATTTCATCTCTGTTGAGTGTACGCAGTTCAGAATACTCGTAGAAATATTCGACTCTTCGCAAGCGGGGTAGGTAGCGGTCGCGAATAAGCGGATAAATTTTCATTCGTCTGGCCCCCCAGGATATTTCATTATGGTTTCCCCGGGCGCGTCTGATCAGATCTTTGAGTTGGGTAACTTCTTTGATGCTGTCTTTTTCCATTAGTTCGCAAACCGTATTCCATGATTCTACTATGGCATCATTTTCAACTTTGGCCTTCCGGATTGTTTCTTCAGAAATATTTTCGAATACTTTCTCTGCTGCGTTTTTCATTCTTTTTTTAGCCAGTTTAAGATTGTATTCATACGTTCCTTCGGGAGAAGTGTATCCTGTGATCTGAAAAGTTGTCAGTGTTTTAGTACGATCTTTATCGATATCATCCAGTGCTTTTCTCATTTTCCTGAGTTCTTCAGCGTTTCTTCCTTCATTTTCGTAAATATTCGCATCTTCAGGACGGAACCGAAGATGCATTTCTCCTTTCTCATTGAAGTTGAGAGGGGTTTGTTTGGGTATATAACTGTTGTCCAAATCCATTGCACTCAGATTATAGTTGAAAAAACGCATCGGATAAATAATGCCGTTTGTGATACGGACTGTGTCCCGATATTCGTCTTTACAAAAAGTACTTATCTTGATATGCACTTCTGTTGTGTATAAGTCATTGATGTTATCTACTGTGCATGAATCGGCATAAGTCAATGTCTGATTACAGATCGAGTTAGGGTTTATGACTTGTGCGAAACGGGAATAATATTCTTTTTCTGACGGATCACCACAGATATTTCCACGGCGAAGCAGGATGTCGTAGTTTTTACCGTCGTATACAATGGGGGAAAAGTCTTTTCGGGTTCCCTGGCTACTGTTTACCAGAATTGGCTGAATGATAACCCGGGAGTCGTTTTGAAATCGTTTGGAAGGAATCTTATATCGGGTTTTAAGATAGAGCATATCTTTGATTAATTCCAGATCGGACGGAGCGAAAACAAATTTCATACTGTTCTTTAATGTGGATGTAACCATGATTTCGGGCAACAGGCTTTGTGATTCTTTGAGAATGATCTCCAGCCATTTTTCTTTACCGGAGTGAATAGTGACTGTTTCATAACCGACGGAGGAAAAAGTGATGATGGAATTTTGTGGGATCTCCAGTGTGAATTTTCCTTCTTTCCCCGTAGAGGCTTTCCATTTCTGACCATCTACCTGAATACTTACTCCTGAAATAGGAGCGGCTTCCTTGTCTTTCACGATACCACTAATGGTATGTGATGTTTGGGCTGATAGACGAACAAGCATGAAAGTTTGTAATAAGATAATAATCAGAGTTCGTATTCTCTTTTTCATGATTTACTGCGTTAATGTCCAAAGTTAGGGTATGATTGTTTCATCGTCATTATTTGTACCATCCCAGTCAGGATTGATGGTCACGGAGAAGCCGGAGTTCCCCAGAATGGTATAGTTAAAATCTGTGCTGATACGGGTCAGTTGGTTACGTAGAATGCGTACATTGTTTAGTGTGTTCTGGTAAACCGGAGAATCGGACTTACCATCGGCATATAATTTAAGGATAATGCTGGCATTCTCTGTTCCGGTTGTTGGGAAGGTACCTATATTGAAAGAAACGATACCTTCTGCGTTAGTGGCTTCTGTGACTGTGGTATGGTATTCGGCTATTGTTTCACCTTTATATAAAGTATCAATCTGACAGGTCGCCGCTACTTTATGCATTTCTACTGCGATTCCGGTAATGTTTTCGGGTAACTGTTTCAGTTGGAATTGAGTTACGGCTTGAGTACGTCGAAGAATTACGAAGTCTTGATAACCGCATTCACAATCAACGGTAAAATCATAACAGGATGTAAAATAATCTTTTGTTTGTTCGGCTCCCGGATAGTTTAAATTGAGTGCCTCGGGGGTAGTCGTGTCAGAAAGTTCCTCTTCCGAAGCATTGGCAACAAGTCCCAAGCAATACTCTCCGAATGCCAGTTTGGGAAAGCTCAGTGGATGCGTATCAGTGTCCAGGTCAGTTGCATTGTCTATAATTCCGGACTGGACCAGTGTGTTATCTTTATAGAGATAATAACGGATGCTACTGATTCTGGCAGACAGATTATCTTCCAATTGCCCTTTATCGGTAGCCGGCTGCTGGAATTTTTCAGCTGCAATTGTCAGGGTAACGTCACCCATCCAGCAGTTTTTCAAATCTTCTTTCCAGCAACTGCTAAAAAGTAGAATGAAAGGAAGAAGGTATAAAAGACGGTTTGTTTTCATTTTGAGAAATTGAGTTCTATGTGTCCCCATGGAATATTATTAGGATCCCAATTATCGGGCGTACCTATTATGAGAGATTGACAGTTTAAAGCAGATCCTACTTTATTTAGGATAAGAGTCGTCACTTGATTGCGCATCGCTTGGGTTTCGACTTCAATAGTAGGCGGTGTTTGATCGTTGTCCTGGAAGATGGTTACAGTAATGTTTTTACCTTCGGGTGGGGTTAATATGTTTTTTAATTTATCCTCCTCTCTCACTCCAAAGTAAGTGAAAAACATGGTCTGATCACCGACTTGATACTGAAATGCTTGTCTTATAATTGTTTTTAATTTACCGAAAGATAACTCTGTATCTTTTGTGACAGTTTGACCAAGTAGATTTATTCCAGTAATACTTTGTTCTTTTATGGAATAATTAATCTCTGTTTCTTTATCAAAGATTCCCCAGAAGTCGTCTCCTGTTGTAGATAGGCGTATTAATGAAGAATATCGCTTTAGAGTTAATTGTTCTGTTAATGGGTGGTGATGACCGGAGTCTTCAAGTTTTTCAGTTTTTTTAATCGTAACAATGTCTGATGTTGCGAAAAATATTTCATAACTGCAATAGTCTGTATCAAGGCTTGTTAGCCATGGAATATCGCTTTCTGTAAAGCTTTGATTAGGTTGTAATGTATTGTTTTTCGGACCATTAATGAGAAGTATAAATTTATAATTTCCCGGGCGTAGCGTCTTTTGGAGAGTATAGTTAAATGAATCGGAAGATTTTATGTATCCTTGGGGAATAACCTTATCTTCTATCTCTTCTATCACCCATGTGGAGTTATCTACTTCTTTTATAATGATCAATCGGCTATCGTTGATTGCTGTCACATTGTAGTCTGCTATGCTGTTGGTTCGTGTCCTCATCGGTACAATTTCGTTGTCTGTTGAGAACTCTTTACTGTTTATAGTGGCAGTTAATCGGACTGTAACCAGTTCATCCTTACTATCAGGGAATTCCACCTCATTACTACAGGAGGTATATAAGAATAATAGACTTATCCATCCTGATAGAGTATATAATAATCTATGTCTCATCATATTCTCATTATTTTTTAGTCCCATTTCCAGTCTATTCCGTAATTACCCGAAACAGAAAGATCTATGATACGATTGTTTCGAAGGCGTATATTGGTTACGGTATAATGATCTTTCACGATAGTCAATGGTTTGTCGGTAAGAGATAGAGTGAGTTTTTGGGTATTGTAACTTCCGGGAGGAAATGGAGTTGTGTCATAATACGAAAATTTGAGGACAGCTTTGACTCCTTCTTCTATCTCTGCCACTCCTGTTTCCGGATTATCTAAAGTTATCTTGGAGAAGAGGTATGGACCACAGATGCGCGTTGCTCCATTTACGGCTTTATTACCAATATCCAACGGAGCATCGTTAAGTAACTCTATGATTCCTTTATTGCTTTCGAAAACAGGGAAGTATGTATCCTCTTTGAGAGTGACTGTTTTAGAGAAACAAATATCAATTCGTTCCGGCTTTTTCGTTTCGTTGGTTAAAGACACTTTGGGTGTCACTCCGCTTACCTCCATATCTATTTGAAATACTCTGTCTAAAGTTGAGGAGCATTCTGCGTCAATATCGATGGGATTACCCTTTTCATCGCACTTCATTACATCAAAAACCAGTTCACCCACTGCCCGTTTTAATTTGAACTCGATAGAAGTTTTTCCTTGTGTTATGTCTTCCGGGGTAAGAGCCTGGATGGCATAATAGTTATCTTTGGAAAGAGGAATATAGCTGTTATCGTTTTCTCTAACCATACTGATCTCTGAGTCTGTGAAAGTCATACCTTCTCCACTTAAGACTACAGACTCCGGTTTCTGTTTCGGAGTGGCATGGAGTAGTAACAGATAAAATCGATCAGTATATTCGGTCGGGATGGATAATGTGTAGTTTTGGATTTCTTCCAGATCGAGCCCTTTCTCTTCGGTCCGTTCCCAAAAGATATAATCGGAACCATCATTGGATGAAGGGGTAGAAGTTTCGGAACGGAAAATGAAAAGATGGTAAACCAATTGGGGTAATACTGTATTATCACCGGGGACTACCTCTCCGGCAGGAGGCACCAGACTAAGGCTGAAGGCTGAAGTTTCAGGGGCTCCTTCGGGTTGTTCACACGAAAAGACCCCCAACAATAGAATTCCTAAAATCAGAAAAAGTGTATGTGGTTTCATTGCCTGTGTGTTGTTAGTTCCAAAATCCGTCGTTACCGGCAACCTGACTATTGAATTTTAGTTCTTCTAAATTCAGTTCGGCGTCAGGGGAAATGGAAATATCAATATTTTCATTTAAAATCCAAAGGGTGAACAGGTACATCTTGTTGCGTTCTAAAGTGATATTTTTTAATGTGAAAGTTTTGCTCTTCAGAGTTCCTGTGTAATCGATATCGATGGTTATGCAAATCGTTTGATTGAGAGGGGCAGGGAATAGTAGCGGACCTTCGCAATAGGCTGCTCCTTCGTACTTTTGATAGTCTGCTTTTTCAATAGCCGGACTGAACAGAGAAACAAATTTGTCTACATCAAACTTTTTAAAAGAGAAATTTCCGTCTTGAAGCCGTGCCGAACAGTGGTAGGACATCGGATTTTTAAAGATTAATCCGGTTTCACTTAAATAGCAGCGGCTACTGCTTCCTTCTATTGTAAGATTGATGCCATCAATCTTTTTCAGTGCATTATCAAAGGTGTTTTCAGGTGAATCAATTGATATGTATTGTCCGTTTTCTTTTCTGGCTCTTTGCACAATAAAGCATAATTGTCCTTGTAAATGGTTTATTTTCCGGGAAATTTGTGCTTGATTCATTGTTGATAAATCATATTCTGTCTGACTGTCTTGGATCTCTTCTTGGTCTGAGTCCGTAAAGAGGGCTGTTGTGCAGTGATTGAGTTCCGTTTGTTCGTTTACAACATGGGTAGGATACTGAAAATAATAGTTCCGGTCATATGAAGTTGAAATTAGATTTTCCGGATTATCTTCGGTCACGAATGAAATTTTTTCAGAACTTACCGCATTTTGAGAAAATCCTTTTGCCAACAGAAATCGATAGATTCCTGTTGGCAATAAGATGTTTTTTTGCAAGTGTTCTTTCTCGGTAAACCATGGACTCTCTTGGATACTTTCTGTTTTGGTAAATTGGTTCTCTTCTTTTTTAAATATGAGAACTGACATTTCGTCGTCATCTCCTCCTTTGGTGGAAGGTGACTGTTGGGCCTTAAATGTGACATTGACGGAAGTATCTCCTTCGATTATTTCCCGGTGGTTAGTACAGGCACTTCCCAGCACAAGTGTTCCCAAAAGTAATTGTCCGATGTA
The DNA here is from genome assembly GCF_018860125.1 of Bacteroides sp. HF-4919. Lineage (NCBI taxonomy): Bacteria > Pseudomonadati > Bacteroidota > Bacteroidia > Bacteroidales > Bacteroidaceae > Bacteroides > Bacteroides sp. HF-4919. Next base: position 262,553 of record NZ_JAHKNF010000008.1, on the reverse strand, counting down.
GTGTTTCATCATATTAGGCTCTGCAGAAGGATTTTAGTGGATTTATTCGACATCAACATCCGTTTGATGGATACCGTCATAAGTTTTTTCTATTTCTACAATGAAAGTAGATTTTGGGTTGAATAGATGTTCGTCATCATTACCTTCACCATTGTTTTCGGCTTCAGTCGAAGAATTTAATTTAATGGTAATCACAGAAACATAGTTTTTGGTGACTGTGAACGAAGGGACTTTGATCGTTCTTTCCTGATTTGCTTTGTTAAGTTGAATGTTGGCGTTCAGCGTTTGAGAAACAGATGGTGAAAATGGTAGTAAGTAAGATCCCATAAAGTAGGCTCCACCGTTTGCTATACCATTTTTGATATTAGTTTCCATATTTTGGTTGATTGCATCTGCATCTTTAGGGAATGGTTGGTACTCTGTTGACTTTACTGCATCCGCGCCGGATTCTCCATATCGAAATGTAGGAGTATTGTAGGTTACTTCACATGGGATGCCTGCTGTATAGTCCGGATTTTCTCCATAAAGGTTATATTTGAGAGGGATATTTGTTGGCTTGAAGATCAACGATGTCAATGGGTTCGCCTCTGTACTTCCAAATATATTACCTGTTTTATATGGTACTTCTATTGTGGGATCGTCTGACGCTACTTTGATAAACTTAATATCTATGCGTGATACAATACGTGCCAAAGTTAATTCTATTTTTATTTCATTGTCATCTCCGCCTACACCACTGGAAATATTTATCTCTTCCGTATTACCACAGAAAATTTCATTCATGTCCGTTTGGTATTGGGAAGTGGTAGAGGGGTAATGGGTAATTACGATACTTTTTAATACAGTCTCCCAACTTATATTTTTTATGTTTTCTATAATTTCATTGAGATTAGTTCGGTTGCTTTCGTTCAGATTGTAAAATGCAATAAATTTATAGGTACCTACCGGAAATGCAGCATTATATTTCCAGGTTTCCCCATTAATGGCAGCTGCTGGGTGTTTAGCCTCTTCATAACTAAAGTTACCTTCTCCGTTTTTTTTGAATGCATACAGCACGAAATGGTCCTCGTCCAGACTTGTTGGTGCGGATCCTCTTGTTTGGGCGGAAGAATGAGTTGTTAATTGAGTGGTACAACTGATGTTTCTCAATTCTGTTTCAGGAATTTCTGTTGTAGCTTTTTCGCTGCAACTTAGAGTCATTGCAGACAATGCAGTAATAAACAATAGTTTTAATGTTTTCATAATGTTGAGTATTTGTTATTGCTTTGATGAATAATCGAATGGGAGATACTCCCCCCTTGTGTAATTGGCGTAATACAAAAACAGCAATGTTGAGGTTACAAAGCGTTTTGATAAGAAATTAAAAATGATTTGTTGATAAGGCACGCTACGCTCTTACCTCTTACAGAGGCGTTATACGATAACGTAATAATAAAGATTAGGAAAAGACTTTTCTCATACTTAATAGGTAAGAGAATTTATTTTATGGACATATGCTCTTACGGGTAGTTTTGAGTTAAATTCATAATCTCATGGCAAGAAACAGTCATATAGATATATATTATTTTATAATAAGGAATTATATTTACTTTAAAAATCATTCATAGATAACAATTTAATAAAAAGAACTGGTGTAAAAGGCAAATATTAAATAGTTTCATTTAAAAAAAAGAAAAGAAATATTTTGGATACATTAAAAATTATCCATACATTTGCAACGATAAAATGAATGACTTATCATTCTCTTACCTATTAAGTAAGCGCCTGTTTTTCCAATGTCATCAGTCATTTTGGCAGTCCTTCTCTGACAAACAATCATTCTTCCCTTTTGGCACACTTTTCGCAATAGGTTATTCGTCCTGCTAAAAGGACAAAATATTACTATAATAAGTATAACATATAAAAAATAAAAAGTAACTATGAACATTAAACCATTAGCAGACAGAGTGCTGATACTCCCTGCACCTGCAGAAGAAAAAACAATTGGTGGTATCATTATTCCTGATACAGCAAAAGAGAAACCTTTGAAGGGTGAAGTTGTGGCAGTTGGTCACGGTACGAAAGACGAAGAAATGGTATTAAAAACAGGCGATACGGTTCTTTATGGAAAGTATGCCGGAACAGAACTTGAAGTAGAAGGTACAAAATACCTTATCATGCGTCAGAGCGATGTTCTCGCTGTTTTGGGTTAATAAACGTAGTGTTTAATCAATTAATTAAATAGTAAAATCATTATGGCAAAAGAAATATTATTCAATATCGAAGCTCGCGATCAATTGAAAAAAGGTGTTGATGCTTTGGCAAATGCGGTAAAAGTAACACTGGGCCCGAAAGGACGTAATGTAATTATTGAGAAAAAATTCGGTGCTCCTCACATCACTAAAGATGGTGTGACAGTGGCAAAAGAAATTGAACTGACAGATGCTTACCAGAATACCGGTGCACAGTTGGTAAAGGAAGTTGCTTCTAAAACAGGTGACGATGCCGGTGACGGTACAACTACTGCAACTGTTTTGGCTCAGGCTATCGTAGCAGAAGGTTTGAAGAATGTAACTGCCGGTGCAAGCCCTATGGATATCAAACGTGGTATTGACAAGGCTGTTGTCAAAGTGGTTGATTCTATTAAAAATCAGGCAGAGAAAGTTGGTGATAACTATGACAAGATCGAGCAGGTTGCTACTGTTTCCGCTAATAATGATCCGGTTATCGGTAAACTGATTGCTGATGCCATGCGTAAAGTTTCTAAAGATGGCGTAATTACTATTGAAGAGGCTAAAGGTACTGATACTACTATCGGTGTGGTAGAAGGTATGCAGTTCGACCGCGGTTATCTGTCGGCTTACTTCGTGACTAATACGGAGAAGATGGAATGTGAGATGGAGAAACCTTACATCCTGATTTACGACAAGAAGATTTCTAACCTGAAAGATTTCTTGCCTATCCTCGAACCGGCTGTACAGTCAGGCCGTCCTTTGTTGGTTATCGCGGAAGATGTAGATAGTGAGGCATTGACTACATTGGTAGTGAACCGTCTGCGTTCTCAGTTGAAGATTTGTGCAGTAAAAGCTCCGGGCTTCGGTGACCGCAGAAAAGAAATGCTGGAAGACATTGCCGTATTGACCGGTGGTGTGGTGATCAGCGAAGAAAAGGGTCTGAAACTGGAGCAGGCTACTATCGAAATGTTAGGTACTGCTGACAAAGTGACTGTTTCTAAAGACAACACTACAATTGTAAACGGTGCCGGTGCTAAAGAAAACATCAAAGAACGTTGCGACCAGATCAAGGCTCAGATTGCTGCTACTAAATCAGATTATGACCGTGAGAAATTGCAGGAACGTTTGGCTAAGCTGTCAGGTGGTGTAGCTGTTCTTTACGTAGGTGCTGCTTCTGAGGTAGAAATGAAAGAAAAGAAGGATCGTGTGGATGATGCACTTCGCGCTACTCGTGCTGCTATTGAAGAAGGTATCGTACCGGGTGGTGGCGTAACTTACATCCGTGCAATCGATGCTTTGGAAGGTATGAAAGGCGACAATGCCGACGAAACAACCGGTATCGAAATCATTAAACGTGCTATCGAAGAACCGTTGCGTCAGATTGTAGCCAATGCCGGTAAAGAAGGTGCTGTAGTAGTTCAGAAAGTTCGTGAAGGTAAAGGTGACTATGGCTATAATGCCCGTTTGGATGTTTACGAAAACCTTCATGCAGCCGGTGTGGTAGATCCTGCTAAAGTAACACGTGTTGCTTTGGAGAATGCCGCTTCTATCGCAGGTATGTTCCTGACTACCGAATGTGTGATTGTAGAAAAGAAAGAAGATAAACCCGAAATGCCGATGGGCGCTCCCGGAATGGGAGGAATGGGTGGAATGATGTAATTTATTCCCAGGATTGAAAAAAGAAAGCTGCTTTCGGAAACGGAAGCAGCTTTTTTTGTTGACCTTTGCGGATATTGCGTGGAACGCTTTGCCGAGATTATATATTTGTGTACATTCGTATATTCAAACCAAAACAAACTTATATATGAAGGCACATCTTATATTTCTATGGTTCGTTGCTTTGGGGGTGATAGCTTGTACTTCTCAGCCGGGGATTAATACCGGTGGCCACAAAATAAAAGGAGATACTATACCTGTATTAGATTTTGCTTCGGCAATCCATAAACAAGTTCCTGATACGTTTATGTGGAATAGTGTGGCCAAAAAGATTACTTATATACCATTGTCCTCTTCTCATCTGATGGACGGTCATCCTGTAATAGAGTATCTCGATGATGATATGTGCATTATTTCGGAAGGGAAAAGTCAATGGATAAATTGTGTCGATTATAAAGGTAATTTCTTAAATAGCTTCAGGCATGTAGGCAATGGGCCCGGAGAATATGTTTATTTATCTTCAGTCGTATACCATCTAAAAGATTCCACTATTCGTGTTTTTGATAATGGCAGTTATAAACATATCATCTATAATAAGCAGGGGAAGTTCTTCCGGGAGATTAATTTGGCCGATTCCGAATTTAATTATTTATTGCACATGCAGGGCGATTCTTATTTTTTTCGTGGTAGTTTCAGTAAAGGTAAATCAGAAGTTATTGTGACGGATACGGCATTGCGGGTGAAGTCTTCCATTTTACCTTTTGATTCGACGGCCGATTATATTACACGGGGAGCTACTATGTTGAATAGCAGTATAAAAGCGTGCAGTCCTGATCTTTGTTTGTTTAATCACATTAATAGCGATAGTGTTTTTCTTTTGACTCCGGACGGATTGAAACTTGACTTTATCCTTCGTAAAGGCAAATATGCGCCGTCTTCGGAAGATGTAAAGCAATTCATGAAGTGGAATCAATATGATCCATTTATTAAAGGATTATCTATTAGTACTTTCCCGGGATATTATTATTTGCAGTATGCATACAAAGAGCAAGTTCTGGGCGAAATATGGAGCCGGAAAACGAATCAAATCGTGTCGAGAAGTATCTTGACCCGTCCCAATCAGTTTACAGTGTTCCGTGGAATCCAATTTCGTTTACCTTCGGGTACAATCATCAAATTATTACCTGCTTATATAAGTGGAAATAAACTTGCTTTTTTTATTCCGGCGGATGAAGCTATGGGTGAAATACCGGGAGTAAAGATAAGGGAGGATGATAATCCGATATTGATGGTGATGGAGTTGTAGCTCATATTTTGGGGGATCAATATGTTGACAAAGTATTCGCGTGCGGCTTTATTTCTATGTGCTCTTTTTTTGGGGGGACCAGTTGTTGATGCTCAAACTAAAGGAGTTGTTGTGGATGGTGTAAAGGGACGGCTTTTGTCCGGTGTGAATATTTACTTGCAGAAAGATTCCGTTGGAATCGGATCGACAGACCGAAAAGGAGAATTTTTCTTTAGCTGTGATATGATGACGAAAAGTGATACCATCGTCTTTTCGCATGTCGGCTATTTGCCGTTGAAGTGTACATTACCCCAATTACAGCGTCTTGAATATAAAGTGACTCTATATGAGCATCCCCAATTGCTGCATGAGGTAGTGGTTAGCGGAGAGCGTCCGCCATTCTTCCTGGAGTGGACGTCACTAGCTCCTTTACCCAAGCCTTTATACTCTTACGGCGGATTTCTGCATGCAGGGAAGATTTATGTGGTTGGCGGTGATGAAACACTGGTCCGAATGGCATCCAATAAATACAGGCAAGGTACTGAAGCCTGGGAGTATCGTTCTTCCAATATGTATGTGTATGATATTGCAATCGATATGTGGAAGAAATGTGCTAAAGGCTTTATACCGCGTGCCGGCCATGTTGCCCATTTCTATAATAGCAAAGTTTTTGTTTTAGGAGGGAAAAGATTTTCCACTAACCGGCAGTTGGAGTATACAGATGCTACAATGGAAATTTATGATTTGGATAAGGATACGTTGTATGTCGATCCCGTCAATCCCCATCAGGCAGTTGATTTCACTTCTTTCATTTACGGTGACTGTTTGTATGCGATGGGAGGGGCTATAAAAGAGAAAGTTTTTTCTAATAAAATACACACGCTCGATTTGAAACGAGGTGTCTGGTATGAACTGGAAGATACCATTCCTGCCGGGCGGTGTGGCAGAATGAATGGCATTCTGGTGAGAGATAAGGTTTATTTTTGGGGTGGTTACCATACAGCACCTATGTGGACAGCTGCGAGTTACGATTTGCGGACGGGGAAATGGCAACGATTGTGTGACCTGAAAGATGGAGTTTCCTATCCCGGACTGGCTTCTGATGGCAGCTATATTTATATTTTTGAGAATCGCAACTTACAGGTTTACAATATTGAAACAGATACAGTGCGTATTTACGAACTGGCTGCTTTGGACGTGGAAAATGCAGGGCTTTTCTACTGGAAAAATACGCTTTACATAGTGGGTGGATGTAACCGTCAAGGGATATATGTAACCCCTCTTAGAGGCGTGATTGCTGTTGATGTAAGTCAGATTAATCCCTAAGGAGTCATCGTACGTTAACTGCGGTAAATTGTGTTAAATTGTGCTTGTGTATCAATAATAAAACAAAATAGGAGGGCCGGAACCAAGGGCACTTTTACTCTAACATATTTTACTAATTTATATTTGCATTTTAAACCTATAAAAGAACAGACAAAATGAAAATTGTGGCGTTTAACGGAAGTCCCCGTAAAGGTGGCAATACAGAGATGCTAATTAATGAAGTGTTTAAACCTATACAGGAAGCCGGTATAGAAACCGAATTGGTACAGTTGGGTGGGAAGTTGCTGCGTGGCTGTGCTTCATGTTATACTTGTTTCAAGACAAAGGACGGACAATGTGTCATCAAGACCGACCCAATGAATGAGTTTATCCGAAAAGCCCAGGAGGCAGACGGAATAATTCTGGCATCACCTACTTACTATGGTAGTGTGAGCGCGGAGATGAAAGCTTTTATGGACCGATTGGGGTTGACCACTATCGGACAAGGGCGTACACTGACACGTAAAGTTGGAGCTGCCGTGATTAGTGTCCGCAGAGGTGGTGCCGTAACGGTTTATGATGAACTTAACCGTTTTATGCTCGGAAGCGGAATGATTGTTCCCGGATCTACTTACTGGAACTTCGGTATTGGTGAAATGCCGGGAGAAGTTTATGATGATGCAGAAGGGTTGAGAAATATGAAAGACCTGGGAGTACAATTGGCGTGGTTGCTAAAGGCTGTACATGATAAATGATGAATGCTGAATGGTGTACGATGAACGCAAGGTGTGGATCATAATTATCCATTATTTACCGTTCATCGTTTACCATTCATCATTCACCCAACCCTGTTCATCATTAAAATACCTCTCTGATATGTTTAAAGTTCGAATTGATCGTATCGATAACTTCCTGTGAGCGTCCGTTGATCAGTAGTTTATACATGGATTGGGCGAAGCCTACCATTTGGCCTAATTCTATTTTCGGAGGCATGGCCAAAGCATTCGGGTCGGTCATGATATTTACCAATACGGGACCTTCCAGTTCGAATGCATTACATAATGTATTTAATACCTCTTCCGGATCGGAAACATTGAAGCCTGTCATACCCATTGCTTCGGCTACTTGTGCAAAGTTAGGATTCAGCATATTCGTCTGCCAATCCGGCAGTCCGTCTACTTCCATTTCCAGTTTTACCATTCCCAAGGACCGGTTGTTGAACACAATCACTTTTATAGGGAGTTTATATTGTACCACAGTCTCCAGATCTCCCAATGTCATGGATAATCCTCCGTCACCACAAAGGGCGATTACCTGTCTGTCCGGGCAAGCCAACGCTGCTCCTATAGCTTGGGGCAGGGCATTTGCCATCGAACCATGATTGAAAGAGCCCAGCATGTGCCGCTTTCCGGTCGCTTGCAGATAGCGGGCTCCCCATACACACGTCATACCTGTATCTACCGTATAGATGGCGTCATCGGATGAAATCTTATTGATTTCGGACATCACATATTCCGGATGAATCTGATCCATTTTGCCTTTATCTTCCGTATAGGCAGCCAGATCTTTCTTTACTCCTTCGTAGCGTTTCAGCTGTTTGCGTAAAAAAGAGTCATCCTTTTTCTGTTGTAGCATGGGCAATAAGGCACGGAGAGTAGAGCGTATATCTCCACAAAGCCCCAGATCCACTTTGGCACGTCGTCCCAGTCTTTCGGGTTTAATATCCACCTGGACGATTTTTATATCATCGGGTAAAAAGGCGGAATAGGGGAAATCGGTTCCGAGCATGACAAGCACTTCTGCTTCGTGCATGCTGTAATAGCCGGAAGGCATACCCAGCAGTCCGGTCATACCTACTTCATAGGGATTGTCATATTGTACTTCCATTTTTCCTTTAAAAGTATACGCGACAGGAGCATTTAGAATCTCGGACATCCGGATGATTTCCTCATGTGCTCCTTTACAGCCTATACCACAAAACAAGGTGATGCGTCCGTAGTGATTCAGCATGCCGGCCATCCGGATCAGGTCTTCTTCGGCCGGACATACGGACGAAGCTAACGGATAAATCTGTTCAGAGGACTCTACTTGGGCTGCCGGTTTCTTTGCCAAGTCACCAGGAAGCCCGATTACGGCTACTCCTTTTCGGGTAGTGGCTGTTTGCAAGGCCGATTGCAGCATGCGGGGAAACTGTTGGGGAGTAGTAGCTACTTCGTTATAGAAACTACAGGCATTGAATAGCTTGATCGTATTGGTTTCCTGAAAATATTCAGTTCCGAATTCTCCGGTTGGAATAGTTGAGGCAATGGCTATCACAGGAGCTCCCGAACGGTGAGCATCGTAAAGCCCATTGATTAAATGGACATGTCCCGGTCCGCTGCTTCCTGCACAACATCCCGGCAGTCCGGTCAGTTGTGCTTCCGCACCTGCGGCATACGCACCGGTCTCTTCATGACGTACATGTATCCACTTCATTGCTTCGTTTTGCCTGACGGCTTCATTCACTTCGTTCAGGCTGTCGCCTGTTACTGCATAAATTCTTCTGACGCCTGCCTCAATCAGAGTGTCGACAAGCTGTTCTGCTACCTTCTTTCCCATATCTATCATTCAGTTTAGGTTATTCAATGATGCAATAACAGGTGATTATATCAAAAAGTTGTATATTTAACGTATGCTAATAACCTTGGTATATTGGTATATAAGATAGATTTTATGTTAAAAATATCGTATGTAGTATGTTTTTAGTGTTTTTGTAGTAACAATGCTTACATAATTTTGTTAACTTACACCGCGTAAATAGTAACTTTATGTGTTTTAACCTTTAAACTTTTGTATCAAATGGATAAGAATGAAATCGGCTTGAATGCTGGAAAAGTTTGGCAATTGTTGAGCAACAATGACAAATGGAGTTATGGTAACCTGAAAAGGAAATCCGGGTTGAAGGATAAGGAATTGGGGGCAGCTCTGGGCTGGTTAGCCAGAGAAGATAAGATTGAGTTTGAACAAGAAGAGGAGGAACTTTATGTTTACCTCTGTGTAAATGTTTATATTGGGTAGATGATGCTGCTTATTATGAAAAAAATCCCCGGAACAGTCCATTGGTATTGTATTCCGGGGATTATTTTTTATTCCTCTTTCTTTTTATTGCAGGAATTCCGTTCTATCAAAAAAGAAGTCACTAATCCAGCTCCTCCGAAGAGAAGTGTGCATGATCCGTAGATAACTCCTACCATTTCGCGGGTATATCCCCTGTCGAACCTATCAAAGTCATACGGAGAGAAGCTTACGTAACTGATAATGAAACCGGTTAATAGTCCCAGTCCTACTCCCAACAGCAGGCAGCCACCTTTCAAGGTTCCGAATGACAATTGAGAACGGTTATAGTCAGGCAAACAAATCTTCCCATTCAGTTCGAGATTGCCTTCTGACATTTTCTCTCCTAACTTTTCAATAAGAGTGATGCGTTCGCGTCTGCACGCAAAAAGTTCAAACAATTTGTAAATACCTAAGGTAATGATTCCCACAACTAAGGGGATTGTAATGAAATCCATCATGATCGTATGTTTTTAAGTGAATAATTCCGTTCTTTGCACTGTTTGACGCAATAGACTACGGAAAGGTTACAAAGAAAAAAATATTTTTTTGCCTGTAACCTTTCTGATTCGCTTGCGTCTAACCGAATATCATGGTACAGAACGAAGAAACACAATACATAGCACGGATACTGAACGGGGACACAGAAGCTTTTTCTGTATTTCTCGACCGTTACAGCCGTCCGCTTTATGTGCTGATTGTGCAGATTGTCGGTTGTCCCGAAGATGCGGAAGAGTTGGTACAGGATGTTTTTCTGAAAGCCTTCCGCTGTCTTGACAGTTATAAGGGAGAGTGCCGCTTCTCTACCTGGCTTTATCGGATTGCTTATAATGCGGCTGTATCCGCTACCCGCAAAAAGAAACAGGAATTTCTTTATATTGAGGAAGGTACCATAAATAATGTACCCGATGAAAAGGCCGACGAAATACTTTGTCCTACCGATGACGAAGAACGGACTGCGAAACTGATTCAAGCCATCGACTTGCTGAATGTTGAGGAAAAAGCCTTGATTACACTTTTCTATTTTGAAGAGAAGTCGATAGAGGAGATAGGAGAGGTGCTGAAACTTTCATCGGGAAATGTCAAGGTGAAGTTGCACCGTACCCGCAAAAAGATTTATTTATTAATGAACGGAGATGAGTAATTATGGAAGCAAATAAGAAATGTACGGAAAATGCATTGAAGCAGGCCCTTCGGAAAAGGCAACCTGGTAATCTGCCGTCCAATTTTAATTACCGGATGATGGAACTGGTTCGACTGGAGGCCGAAAAACAGCGGAAACGGAAAGAACGGACTATGCTTTGCGGCATGATTCTGGGTATATTGCTATTGATAGGGATGGCGGTCTATACACTCGTTTTCAAATTAGAATTCAACTTAAAGGAGTGTTTGTCCGGAGTCGATTGGTCCGATACCGCTTCTCCGATGATGGTTTTCTATAGCTATATTGCAACTTTGGTTCTGCTCCTGCTCGGATTGGATTATTGGCTGCGTAAGAAGAAGTTTCATTCCTGAGTGAGTTTGATTTCACTACAGATTACACAGATTTCCACAGATTAATAATTTATTCCGTTGATATTTAAAATTATTCGTTGATATTTAGGACTAAAGATTCGGTGAAAATTCGTGTAATCTGTGGTGGAACCGATTCATTCCTATTTTGGATTGTCCATTCATCAGCTGAGGATATAATATCAGAAAACCTCTGTGCCCTCCGTGTAGTCTGTGGGGAAATCTTTTCTTTTTCTGCGAATAATTTTCTTCCTTTGCAGAAAAATTTATCTTTATAGACTATGAGAAGTTTTGCCTCTGATAATAATTCGGGTGTACACCCTGCCATCATGGAAGCTCTGACACGGGCTAATCAAGATCATGCGCTGGGCTATGGTGACGATTCGTGGACAAAAGAAGCTGTCCGGAAAATTAAAGAAATATTTGTTGCCGACTGTGAGCCGTTGTTTGTTTTCAATGGAACAGGCAGTAATGTCATTGCTTTGCAACTGTTGACTCGTCCTTATAATTCTATTATTTGTGCCGAAACTGCACATATTTATGTAGACGAATGTGGTTCTCCGGTGAAGATGACCGGTTGCCAGATCCGTCCCGTAGCCACTCCCGACGGAAAATTGACACCTGAACTGATCGCTCCCTATCTGCATGGCTTTGGTGACCAGCACCATTCGCAGCCGGGCGCTGTTTATCTTTCGGAGTGTACGGAGTTGGGTACTATTTATACGCCGGAAGAGTTGAGAGCAATTACCTTACTGGCCCACCAACACGGGATGCGGGTACATATGGATGGTGCACGTATAGCCAATGCCTGTGCTGCCCTCGGCCTTTCACTGAAAGCATTGACCGTAGATTGCGGTATCGATGTGCTCAGTTTTGGCGGAACCAAAAACGGATTGATGATGGGAGAGTGTGTGATCGTATTTGATGATTCGTTGAAAGCGGAAGCTCGATTCGTACGCAAGCAATCGGCTCAACTGGCATCGAAGATGCGTTATCTTTCCTGCCAGTTCACGGCTTATCTGACAGAGGAACTGTGGTTGAAGAACGCAATGCATGCCAATGCGATGGCCAAACGTCTCTATGAAGCTTTGAAGCAGATTCCCGGTGTGCGTTTCACCCAAAAGGTGGAAAGTAACCAATTATTCCTGACCATGCCTCGCGCCGAAATAGATCGTATGCTGCAATCTTACTTTTTTTATTTTTGGAATGAAGAGGCGGATGAAATTCGTTTGGTTACTTCGTTTGACACAACGGAGGAGGACATCGATACGTTTATCCGGATATTGAAAAAATAGGATTGCATCCAATAGCGCCAGATGCTCACCACGGAGTAGCACAGAGTCTCACAGAGGGAGAATGATAGAAATTAAATTCTTTGGGATTCTGTGTTACTCCGTGGTGAAGTCTTCTTATTCTTTTCTTATTTTAGATTCTTTCAGGAATTGTTCGATGTTGTACATCGGAAAATCCCCGTTCAGCAGTTTTCCGTCCCGGTCCAGTAATACGTAACGGGGGATACCGTTAAAGTGGAATAGCTCCCTCAAATAGTTATAGTCGCTTTGCGGAAGGCGGAATATGACTTCTTCTTTCAGATTCTTCTCTACATAATCGTTGTAAGCTTTTTCAGGTGATTCACTGTCACTGGTGATGAAGATGAACTTGATATCCGGACTGTTCCGGTACTCTTTTCGCAAATCTGCATGATGCTCGATGCTGGCACGGCAAGGCCCGCAAGTAGTTGCCCAAAAGTCAATGACCACCAATTTTCCATGATAAGGTGCTACGATTTTGCGGATGATATCCGTTCCTTTCCCTGCCGGAAGTTCTTGTGGCTGGTTCCCTTGTGGCGGATAAATCTGACGGTACATACGTTCGGACTCTGCCATAAGGAATGGCTCGTGTAAATAGCTTTTCAGGATATTGAGTAGTGTGAAAGCTTTTTTCCCATCCTTGAGAGTTCCGGCCAGGAAGGGGTAAGAACGGGTGAGAATGAGTTCTCCGGCCATTGGGAATGGGATTCCTGTCGTGTCCTCCAATATCTCCTTTTTCTTTTGCCAGCTTTCCGCATATTTTTTCACATGGTCGTCTGTGCCGATCTTGATTTGCCAACTTGCCCGGTTTAAAGGGTTCATATACTCAAGTCGGTTGATGAAGGTTGAAAAAGAACTGCAACCGATGGCACGGACGTCATCGAGCGGCATTTCTTTCAGGAAATCATAATAGTCCGGAGCCTCTTTTATTTTTAATATCGCGTTGGTGGTATCTTTGTGGGCATTCATGTCTCTTTGCAGGATAAAATCGAGAAGCCAGCTGCCGTACATCATTTTCACATTATTCTTCAGCATTTGCATTCCTTCGGGTTGCAGCGTTTTTGATTGTTCCAACGAGTCGAGCCGATGCATCCACAGGTCGTACATCGGCTTTTGCTGTGCTTTAAATTCATCGGGAGTCAGCGTGCCGCATGCTTTCAACAGGATGTTGAAGTCTCTTGAGAAGAGCGGTTCACAAGGCATCAATTCTTGGTTGAAAGTGCTTGAAGCCCCCATATATTGAGTTTCTGTCAGCATGGGTTTCAACCTTCTTTGCCGGTTGTAGTCCAGCAGGTCTTCCCAACTGAGGTAAAGGATCAGTGTTTCGCCCGGTTTGACATAAAACCCTATCCAACAGCTGCCCAGACTAAGGTGATGTACCCCAGGATAATTGACAATGAAGTCCGACTCGAAACGTCCGTCCGGATGGATGGTCACCAGGGCGGGACTACTCTCGCGGGTGATATGATTGTCTGTATAGATCAGGGCGGTGGTAAATCCTAACTGCGGGTTGTATCCATCCAGAAAACCACGTATGTGAGCCGTATCTTTCCGGAAAAAATCAGTCCGGGGAGTAGTGGAAGCAGTTGTTACCGATGCGTAATTTCGATGGGGCAGTCCGGCGCGGATATACTTTTTCTCTTTTTCACCGTTTTTGCCGATGCGTATGTTGCCGTCTTTTTCTTGTGTTATTTCAAGTTGGCACTGTCCGTCAGTTTCATTCCTTAAATTCAGTTTGAGCTTTTTCCCCTGTTTCCGGCAAAGTTCATATTTCCAGAACCGGTTATCCATGATGGCAAGTGAATCGTAAATTCCGATGTCCCATCCGTTTCCTGCATCTGTCTGCTGCCAGTTTCCACGGATTTCGCGAAGGAAGGCCTGCTCTTTGGTCTCCTGCGGTTTCACCAGCAGAATGCCATAGGTGTTGGTTTCCGATTTAAGATCGTCCTCCATCCAATCTATCCGGGTTGTGCCTTCGGGCAGGGGAGGATAGGTGATGACACAGTCGTTTTCTATTATTCCTGAGGCGGGAGTCGTTACGCGTTCGCCAAATTTGCGCCCTTCTATGCGGAGAGGATAAAATTGCTTTCTGCTTTCGGGGGCATAAATATAAGTCAGGCTGTCGATGCTGGTCCACCATTGGGGGCGGAATACCGTCCGTATCGTGAGCCGGGTTTCTGTCGGAGATAGTTCTATCTTCGAGATGGTGTGTGCACTTCCCTGGCGTGTTTCGAAAGAAGGGTTTTCAATTACGGTTTGTGCTGCGGCATACGTACTTCCCAGAAGTAGCAGTAGCGGGAGTATCTTGTTTTTCATATCCGTATGATTAAAGTTGTGACGGTAAAGATAAATATTTCATGGGAGAAACCTTACTGTATAGCGTTTTATTTTTGTCCGGGAGGCAAATTCCTTCTCTTTTAGGAGATATGGCATACCAGTTGTGCAACTTGGCAAACAGATGTCTCGGAGAAACGGAGCCGGTCTTGGAGGGAAGGCATAATCACGGCTCTTTCATTTAACAACCGTCTTCCTCCCTTGCCCCCCACAAAACCTTCCATTCGCACACAGCCATGCGGAAGCAGCGCTTCGTTGTTTCTTTTTTAAGAAAGAATCCGGCCGACTATTACCGAAGAAATCCAGCAGATTAACCATTATCATATAACTCTTTATCCCAGCCCGCATACCCGGGCTGATGAGCCCACATGCCCGGGCTGATGAGCCCGTATACCCGGGCCGATGAGCCCGCATGCCCGGGCCGAGATAAGGATCCGACCATTTGCACTAAAGAGAGTAAGGGAAATGAAATGCTTTTAGAGAGATAAACGGATAAGAAATTGGACATATCCATTTGTTTTCCAAGCCGTTACTACTGAAATATCCCCTAAAACAGCAGGTGGAAGATGGAAGATGGGGGTGGAAGATAAATGGCATAAAAACCGCATCTTCCACCAATCTATACATCTCACAATCAACGGCATGCACTCTAAAAGGTGGAAGATGGAAGATCGAAACGTGTTTTTTGTATGAGAAGAAGGCTGAGTATGAAAGAGCCGTGAGGGCATAATAAAGGTCCGGACCTTCGCAGGCGCGGACCTTCGCTTATTCAAACCACGCTCCTTGGGGGTGGAGGGGTTTGTTTACTGAAAACAATCCGGTCGATTGTCTACCTTAAATACCTATTATGATAACCTTCTTAACTAACCTTTATCTTATTCTACATTAAGTAAAAGCTGTCTCTATATCCCGACAGCCTCCCGCAACGGGACAAATTTATATCCTTTTTTCTTCAGGACTTTAATCAACCGTTCAAGGTAGCCGTGGTAGAACTTATCAATCCGGCGATCGTCTGTTCCGAAATGGATCAGCATCAAGTGTCCGTTCAGTCCTTCGCTGGCTTCTACCGAGAGGATTCTATCATAAATGTTCCGGCTGCTTCGGTAGTTTTTCATGTCCGGTGTGGTATAGTCGGCATTGCTGCCTGTCCCAGGTGTGAAGTTAACCACTTGAATACCCATACTCTTCGCCCACGCTGCAATCTGCCGGTTGTAATATTCGTAAGGTGGGATGTAGAGCGGTGCGTCTTTAAATTCAATACCGGCCTTTCGCATCACTTCGTAGCTTTTCAACAGATCTTTTTCAAACTCTTCGCGCGTCACCAGCAGCGAATCGCGGTTTTCCCACGGGCTGTACAGCAAATGTCCGTAACTGTGACTGCCGACGTAGTGTCCCTCTTTCAGCAGGCGTTGCACTACGTCCGGATAGAGTTCGTAAAATTCTCCGGTAAAGAAGAATGCCCCTTTGATACCTTGCTTTTTCAGGGTACTGATGATGGTGTCCGCTCCGTCCGCTCTATCGGCGGCGGTGAATACGAGCGTGATTTGTTTTTTGGAGGGGTCGGTACGTACAATGCCGCCATTGCTGTAGATGTTCTTATCTGCTGCTGCGTTTGCCTGCTTCATTCCGTCTTTCTGCAAAGAAGATAAGTAGTAGGTCAGGCAAGCGGTTCCGTCCATGGTCGGTTCGTTGGTCGAATAATCGTGAAGGGCGTCGTGATAGACCATTAAGTCCGGTTGGAAACGTTCGTAATCCTGTCCGGGCATTCCCGGAATGCCCTCCATATTTACTCCCCGGAGACTTTCGAAGATGGTACGGTATACCGGGCCGTCCACCAGTCCGCCGGTAGTGTTGCCTATTCCTGCGTTCAGCAATGAAGAGTGAGGCTGTATCGGATAATCTCCGGATAAAGGTAGCTCTACAATCATGCTGGTTCCCCACGGGTTGCACCCCAGGAGCCAGTCGCGCAGAGAGGCTTCCATCTCTTCATAAGTCGTGTCGCCTGTCAGCTCACGGTAAAGCCGGCATTGCGTAAGCATGGCGGTGGTCAGGTTATTCGAACACCAAATATAAGGTATGCCGTGCAGGAAAGGACTACCGACGGCTTTTTCATACGTTCGCTGTATTCCGGTTCGCAGGTTCCGGATAAATTCGTCGCGCAGGCGCTCGTTGCCCGAAGCTTTGGCTACCCAGTAGTGTCCCATGTTCATAAACGGATACCATTGGTAGTGGCGGGCACTGTCGGCACCCATCCACGGTGTCACCGGTTCACGCCTTCCGTATTCTACTGCCTGCTCCAGATATTTGGGGTCGCCGGTAGCTTTGAACAGTTCCATGGCTCCGAGTTCCATATCGTCCACCCAATTGTCTTCTTCATAAATATAGGGTGACTTTACCGAGGCCGTTTGGCAGGGCCCGGGTTTCTTTATACCCTCCTGATAGGCGTTATCTGCTTTAGAGGCTATTTCTTGGGCGAAGTCCGGATAGAAATCTTTCAGTACCTTTGCCCCCAGTGCAAAGCAAGAGGCGAATTTGCCTGCGGTACTGGCCACTCCGGTGGTTGCATTCCTGAATTTGCCGCGAACCTGAGGCTCACCACTGCAAAAGTAAACCGGGCGCCCTTGTCCTCGTCCGTAGCCGTAGTCCACCGAATCTTTGCCGGGCAGGCGCATCCCTGCATGGTCCCGGTCATCGGCAATCTGGTTGTAAAGTTCTCCTTGGGCAGGGTTCATCCGGTTCAACCAGTCGAGCCCCCATTTTATTTCGTCCACAATGTCCGGGATGCCGTTAGCTCCAGGGTGTCCGGCAGCATCGTAAGCATCGCCGAAAGCTTCCGGGTTTTGCAGATAGGCAAACATCATCTGGTAAATGGCATTGGCCGAGGTTGTGGTATATTGCAGATAGTCGGTCGCGTCATGCCATCCTCCCCGGACATCGGTGTGCTGTCCGGTCTTTGTGGGATGATACACGATAAAGCCGTCATGTACATGGCAACTGTCTTTCAGGAAGGGGTTGTAACCGCATCGCTGCTGGCGCATGTAATTCAGCAGGAAGTCGGCCGTTCCGTTGTATACGCGGTGGTTGATGGGGAAGTGGGGCGATACTGCTTTTCCGGCTTTTAGATAGTAGGTTCCGGGTGTATCAAAGGTACTGAAGTCCAGCCGGTAGGTTGATTTCATTTGTCCGATCGGGCCTGTCTTCCGGGGAGATGTGAAAGTACGTACCGTTTTTCCGGTGAATACATCGACCAGTGAATAGTTGTTCACTTCAACCGGTACTTCACTCATAAATACGGCTACCTTTTTAGATTGGGGGAGGTAGCCCAGTTGGTTGATCCGTATCCATTCACCTGCCTGAGCGTGCAGGGTGGAAAGCAAGAAAACAATGGCCAAAAGCCAGTAATTCCGTTTCATAATGGAAGCATTGTTTAAGGTTGGGGAATGTGTTAAGTTGTACAATGCAAATAAAGCGGATTTAATTTACTTAAAGAATAATAGGGTAGTTTTATTAGCTGATATTATGTGTCGTTTACAAGTTTTTAGAATTTGATATTGCTTTATATGGTATATTCTGAACTTTTTTCGTTTATTAAGTGTTAAATGGAGGCAATAAATGATAAAAGAGAATGTAATATGATTGTAACAAGGAATGATAAAACTACTTTTGTAGATTGAGTTTTCTTAAGAGGGAACAATATATGAAACCTAAACACAAAAACTGGCTATTACTTGGATGCTTTTCCGCACTGTGGACTGTATCTTTGGCACAGGGGGAGAACTGCAACGATAGTCTCTCACCGATTACGTATATTCCTGTTGCGGAGGATTCCGCCTCTACTGTTGTCGTTGCCGACTCTACTGCGGTGAAGCGTAGTTTTTTAAAGAAATTCCTTGATTACTTCAATGATGCCAATAAGGAGAAGAAGAACAAGAAGTTTGATTTCAGTGTAATTGGCGGTCCGCATTATTCCAGTGATACCAAGCTTGGGCTGGGACTGGTGGCTGCCGGATTATACCGTACCGACCGTGCCGATACACTTCTGCCGCTTTCCACCGTATCATTGTATGGCGATGTGTCCACTGTCGGATTCTATCTGCTGGGCGTTCGGGGCAATCATATCTTTCCGAAAGATAAATACAGGCTGAATTATAACCTTTATTTTTATTCTTTTCCCAGTTTGTATTGGGGAATAGGATACCGGAATGCGGTGAATGACGAAAATGAAAGCAGTTACAAGCGCTTCCAGGCACAGGTGAAAGTCGACTTTATGTTCCGTTTGGCAAAAAACTTCTATCTGGGACCTATGGCAAGTTTCGATTATATCGACGGACGCAACTTTGAGAAGCCCGAACTTTGGCAGGGGATGGACGCCCGTACGACCAACGTCAGTGCAGGGCTTTCCCTTGTGTATGATTCTCGGGACTTCCTCACGAATGCCTATAAGGGGTATTATCTGCGCATAGACCAGCGTTTCAGTCCTGCGTTTCTGGGGAATGACTACGCATTCAGCAGTACGGAGCTGACCACAAGCTACTATCGTAAGGTGTGGAAAGGTGGAATACTTGCCGGACAATTTCATACGCTGCTGACTTACGGCAATCCGCCCTGGGGATTGATGGCAACATTGGGAAGTTCGTATTCCATGCGCGGATATTACGATGGCAGATTCCGTGACAAGAATGTGGTGGATATGCAGGTTGAACTCCGGCAGCATGTATGGAAACGTAACGGAGTAGCTGTCTGGGTGGGAGCCGGAAATGTTTTTCCCGACTTTTCTTCGTTCGAGGTGCAACATATACTTCCCAATTATGGATTCGGCTACCGGTGGGAGTTCAAGAAGAGAGTGAATGTACGATTGGATTTAGGGTTTGGAAAAGGCCAGACCGGATTTATATTTAATATCAATGAAGCTTTTTAATAAGATAAAGAAATGGTTCGATAATCAGGAGAACTTGTTCTACCTGTTTTTGTTTGTGCTGATTGTGCCCAACATAGCACTGTGTTTCACGGAACCTTTACCGCTTGTGGCCAAGGTTGCCAACGTTCTGTTACCTTTGGGTTGTTATTATCTGATTATGACCCTGTCCAGGAATTGCGGAAAGATGCTCTGGATATTGTTTCTTTTTGTATTCTTCGGGGCCTTTCAGATCGTGTTGCTCTATCTGTTCGGGCAGTCCATCATAGCGGTGGATATGTTCCTCAATCTGGCTACGACCAATTCTTCCGAAGCCATGGAGTTGCTCGATAATCTGCTGCCGGCCCTCGTTACGATCGTGATACTGTATATACCCGCCCTGATACTGGGTATGATTTCCATAGTTCGTAAACGCAGGCTCTCTGTCGACTTTATCCGTAGGCAACGGAAACGTGCGTGGGGAGTACTTGCCGTTGGCTTTCTTTCGTTGGGAGCTGCCTACTTGCTGGATAAGAAATATGAGATGACCACCGATTTATATCCGGTCAATGTGTGCTACAACGTGGTGCTTGCCGTAGAGCGCAACGCGCAGACCCTCGACTATGCAGAGACTTCGAAGGATTTTACTTTCCATGCTACTGCTACCCATCCGGCGGAGGACCGCGAGATATACGTGCTGGTTGTGGGGGAGACATCCCGTGCTCTCAACTGGTCGTTGTATGGCTATGACCGCGAGACGAACCCCAAATTGTCGGAAATACCCAATCTTACGGCTTTCACGAATGTGCTGACCCAGTCGAACACAACCCATAAGAGCGTTCCGATGCTGATGTCCGCTGTTTCGGCAGAGAATTTCGACTCTATCTACCATCAGAAAGGTATTATTACGGCTTTCAGGGAGGCAGGTTTCAAAACGGCTTTTTTCTCCAATCAGCGTTACAATAATTCTTTTATAGACTTCTTCGGAAAAGAGGCCGATCATTGCGATTTCATCAAAGAAGATTCGCTGACCGCCGGTCAGAACCTTTCGGATGACAACCTGCTGGCATTGGTGAAAGAGGAACTTGCCAAAGGGAACCGCAAACAATTCATTGTGTTGCATACCTATGGTTCGCACTTTAACTACCGTGAGCGCTATCCTGCCGGGGCTGCGTTTTTCCGGCCCGACAGTCCGGCGGATGCCGAATTTAAGTATCGGGACAATCTGATTAATGCCTATGACAACTCCATCCGCTATACCGACGATTTCCTGGCAAGGCTGATCGGCTTGTTGCAGCAACAGGATGCCGGTTCGGCCATACTCTATACTTCGGACCATGGAGAAGATATTTTTGACGACGACCGTCACCTCTTCCTGCATGCGTCGCCTGTGCCTTCGTATTATCAGTTGCACGTGCCGTTTATTGTCTGGACTTCGGATACATACCGGGAGAAATATCCGGAGCATATCGCTGCTTTACAGCAAAACCGTCAAAAGTCTGTCGCTTCGAATCGGGTAGTGTTCCATTCGGTACTCGATCTGGCCGGAGTGACTACTGCCTATGTGAACGACTCGCTGTCCGTGGCAAGCCCGTCCTATACGGAGTTCCCCCGCTTTTACCTGAATGACCACAATGAGCCGCGGGCTTACGACGATATCGGATTGCGTAAGGAGGACTTTGAGATGTTCAGGAAGATGAATATTCGCTGAAAACGCATTTAAACTATAGACTTGGGGATATAAGTGTAGTATCTCGAAACTTTGTTCCCTACAGGTGCTTTTGTTTCATATTGTGGTGAAAGTCGGAGAATAATTTCTATATTTACCGTCAATTCATCACAATATGCAATTATGGCAACCAAACTACTATTGGTAATGGGGGTAACCGATAATCTATGGCTTTATGTGTTATCCGTATTTTTGTTTCTGACCGTTTGCTTCCTGCTCTTTCAGAACTTCCGGCTTCGTAAATCGGCTTCGGCAGACGATGACTATCGTCGCTTCCTGTTTGAGATATTAGATAATCTTCCGTTTCCTATTATGGTGAAGGATATTCAGGAACAATTCAAGTACACGTACTGGAATAAGGAGGCCGAGTTGCAGTCGGGCATCAGCCGCAAAGATGCCGTCGGCTTTTCAGATGCCGATATTTTTGGTGAAGAACGGGGTAAACAGTACCGTAAAATAGATGAAGATCTCGTTAAAGCCGGAAAACCCTATAAAGCGGAAGAGAGGTATGTGACTGCCGATGGAAAAGTGCATGATACCCTTGTGGTGAAATCAATCATATCTTCGGGCAAACTGGGCAAATGGTTACTGGTGGCCCGTTGGGAGATCACTCAGCTTAAGATGTACGAAAGGGAGCTTTTGGCTGCCAAAGAGCAACTGGAGGGAGCCGTTCGTAAACAGAAACTGGCTTTAAGAAGTATTGATTTCGGCCTGATTTATATTGACCGAAATTATAAGGTGCAATGGGAAGAGACCAGTAATATAAAGAATCTGGTTGTCGGACGTCATTATATTCCCGGCACTACTTGCTACCGGACAACGGGGCGAGGAGACAAACCGTGTAAAAGATGTGCTTTTCAGGAGGCCATCAGTACCGGCAAAATGGTGAGGCATATTACCCATGTGGATCATGTAGACTTTGAAATTACCGCTACCCCCGTTTATAGTGATACGGGAGGTGAAATTATCGGTGGATTGCTGCGCTTTGAAGATATCACCGAGAAACTGAAAGTAGACCGTATGCTTCAAGAGGCCAAGGAGAAAGCAGAGGAGTCCAATCGGCTGAAGTCGGCCTTCCTTGCCAATATGAGCCATGAAATACGTACACCGCTCAATGCCATCATCGGTTTCTCCGACCTGATCTGCCAGACAGATGATGCCGAAGAGAAAGAGGAGTACATCCGGATTGTCACTTCGAATAACGAACTTTTGTTGCAGCTTATCGACGACATTCTCGACCTGTCGAAGATAGAAGCCGGAACGATGGATTTTTCCTATGCCCTGACGGATATCAACGAACTGATGGAGGACATCTGCCTGCAAATGCAGCAGAAGAACCAACGCCCAGGGGTACAGATTCTGTTTACTGAAAAGGAACCCTGCTGTGTGATCAATACGGATCGTTTGCGTTTGTCGCAGGTCATCATCAATCTGATGAATAACGCAATGAAGTTTACCGCCGAAGGTTCCATTACGTTGGGATACCGGCTGAACGGACAGAAGAATGAACTTTATTTCTTCGTGAAAGATACAGGCATCGGCATTCCCGCCGATAAAGCTGAAAAAGTCTTTGAACGTTTTGTCAAACTGAACTCCTTCGTTAAGGGCACGGGGCTGGGACTCGCCATCTGCCGGGTGATCATAGAGCGCCTGGGAGGAACGATCGGGGTCGATACGGCAGTAGAAGAGGGTGCCTGCTTTTGGTTCCGTCTTCCTGTTCAAGAGGACATACCGCTCGATATTCCTATTAATTTGTGCTAAAAATTGAACCTAAAACTCCGGTTGGCGTGTTGTTTGTATACACTTAATATAGAGGTTTAAATATATAAAAAACATGGCTTATATAGATTATTACAAGATTCTCGGAGTTGACAAGAATGCTTCTCAGGATGATGTCAAGAAGGCTTTCCGCAAATTAGCCCGTAAATATCATCCCGACCTGAATCCGAATGACCCAAGCGCCAAGGATAAGTTTCAGGAGATTAATGAAGCCAACGAAGTATTGAGCGATCCGGAGAAAAGGAAAAAGTACGATGAATACGGCGAACATTGGAAACATGCGGACGAATTCGAAGCGCAGAAGAAGGCCCGCCAGCATGCCGGTGCGGGTGGAGGCGGCTTCTCCGGCTTTGGCGGAGACGGTGGTTCCTATTGGTACTCGTCCGATGGAGAAGGATTCTCGGGTGGTGATGCCGGAGGATTCTCGGATTTCTTCGAGTCTATGTTCGGGCATAGGGGCGGAGGCGGACGAGGCGGCTCAGGTTTCCGCGGACAAGATTTTAATGCGGAACTACACCTGTCTCTTCGCGATGCGGCACAGACCCATAAGCAGGTGTTGAATGTGAATGGAAAGCAGGTTCGTATCACAATACCGGCCGGTGTAGCCGACGGACAGGTGATTAAACTGAAAGGATACGGTGGTGAAGGTGTTAACGGTGGTCCGGCAGGCGATCTGTATATTACTTTCCGGATAGCCGAAGATCCTGTATTCAAGCGTCTCGGAGACGATCTGTACGTGGATGTGGAAGTCGATCTCTATACTGCCGTACTGGGTGGTGAAAAGGTGGTTGATACGCTGGAAGGTAAAGTGAAACTGAAGATAAAGCCCGAAACCCAGAATGGTACGAAAGTACGCCTGAAGGGTAAAGGTTTCCCCATATATAAGAAAGAAGGACAGTTTGGCGATTTGATTGTCACTTATTCAGTCAAGATACCTACGAGTCTGACAGATAGGCAGAAAGAACTGTTCAGAGAGTTACAACAGAGTATGAACTAATAATGAAAGAGCGCTATGCAGACCGAATTAATAATAGTCAGTGAATACTGTCACAAATGTCATATTGAGCCTTCATTTATCGACCTGTTAGAAGAGGGTGGCTTGATTGAGGTACGCACCGAGGGCGGCGAGCACTATCTGCTTGCGTCGCAACTTCCCGATGTGGAACGATACAGCCGTATGTATTACGACCTGTCCATCAATATGGAGGGTATCGATGCCATTCATCATTTGCTGGAAAGGATGGAACTGATGAGACGTGAAATCAGTACTCTCCGGAATCAGCTTATCGTCTTTAAGAGGGAAGGTGTAATGGAGGACTGGTAAAAGGTTTATTTCATGTGTTGGATAAAGAGGCTTTTCCGGTTTCTATCAGAGCCTCTATATGATATAAACAGAGCCTTTATCAAGGGTGGACAGAGTGTCTGTTCCGCCCCGATAAAGGCTCTGTTTTTTTATGCTTGGCCGTACTCTTATTCAGCCAGAATCGTCAGTTCGGCACCCGAAGCGTAGTCTTGTCCGCGTTGTTCACTCAGAGCGGTGAAGCGGATGTAACGGGCTTTTACAGGTTTCTCGAACATTACTTTCTTCTCTTTCAGGTCTCTTGCGAAAGTACCTTTCAGGATTGGTTCACCCCATTCTTTGCCATCCTGGCTTACGTGTATGGTGTAATCTTTCACATTACCGTTGCTGCTGTCCTGACGTGGAAGGTAAGTGAAACCTTTAATTGTTTTCACTTCACCGGCATCCAGGTCTACCCAGTGCGGGTGTTTAGCCACGGTTACAGAGAACATGGTGTGCCAGATGGTATTCGGGTCACCGTCGGTCAGGTTCTTGGCTTCGCCTCCATCCGATTCTTCGCTACTTGCATAGATCACTTCCGTCTGGATGCTTTCGATCTTGTCGAATGTCATGGTTGCTTTGATGAAAGGTGCATCTTTGAACCAGGCAGTCACTGTACCGCCATTGCGTAATGCGATCGGTTCGGTGTAAGTTTTGGGTTTACTCTTATCTACTGTGTAGAGGATAACCGCATCCTTTTTCTGTGATGATACAGATACTGCACCGGCACGGTTGCGGGTAATGGACAACGGCACCTCTCCGGCAGGGGCTACATTGGCTGTTGCAGTCAGGTCTTTACCCGCAGGGCGGATGATGAAACCTGTGTTGTGATGGCTGGCGAAGACACGGTCTTGTTCTAGCGGACCACCTTGGCCGCAACTGTTGCCACCCAGGCCGGTTACGGCTGCATCCAGATGAAGATAAGTATCACCGGCTTTCGGCAACTGATACGGATGTGAAGCCAGGATCAGGTCGAGTGCGGAGTAGGGCAGAGCCGAAGCCGACAAGCGGTCGGTAGCTACAAACACAGCACCGTTGCCTGCGTTGTTGGTCAATGCACACCAGCGCACATCTTCGTGGTTACCCATATCCTGTGGTTTGGGGAAGTTGACGAATTCTCCGGCAACCGTGTTCTTATGTTGCTCGATGAACTGTCCTACCTTGCGGTCGGCATAGTTGTCAATAGGTCCGCGTCCGTAGTAAGTGAAGTTATCATATTGCTGAGGCACGCGTATCATATATCCCAGACGAGGCAATACGAGGCTCGGCTGATTGGATGTGATACTTGCTTCCAGTTCGATGGAGCCGTCTTTATAGACAGTCCATACCTGATTGGTGGTGAACTTGAAGTCATTGCTGCCGAACTTCTTGTCCGTCAGTTCTTCAATTTTGTTCTTGCCAGAGCTCGTTCCACCCAAAATCTTAGCTGCGTTTGGAGCTTGGGATTTTACAGTGAATGACAATACGACTGTGCCGTCTTCTTTGGTAGTCATATCGAAGCCGGTAGCTGAGTGCTTCAGGTTGTGCAGTCCGTTGTCGAACCACTGAGAGTAGAACCAGTTATCATTGTTCGTGAACGCGCGGAGCGCATCCAGTTTCGGACCGTTACCGTCAGTAATTACTTTTTCGTTTCCGTATGTCAGGCTGTAGATAGTACCTGTTTTGATATCGAATTGAGCTGTGTAGCCATTGCCTTTAATGGTAATGATATCGCTCGCTTTAATCATAATTATTTCCGGTTTGTCGCTTCCGGATGCTACAGTGTTGATGGCAGGACGTGCAGTAGCTTCTTTAACGAGTATCTGTTCTTCTGCCTGCGCAAAGTTCTTGTCAGCCCAAGGCATGTTGTCTTTCAGCAGGAACTGAATCTTCACGAAATATTCCGAATCGGCTTTCAGTTTACTGAACTGATAAGGAACCGTGATCTGCGTACGGGTACGCGGAGCCACTTCACCCATAGACAATATGCCCGATTGTGCTTCCTTACCGTTTTCGTAAAGTGACCATTTAACTTCATAGTCCGAAAGGTTTTTGAAGTAATACTTGTTGAATACTTCGAACTGTCCTTTTTCTACATCGATTGGTTGTACGCCGATGTGTTGGTACACTTTCTTCACTTCATAATATTGTGGTTTCGGTTCCAGGTCACCGAATACGATACCGTTCATAACAAACTGTCCGTCATTCGGAGTATCACCGAAGTCACCACCGTAAGCCAGATAGCGCTCTCCGGTTTTCTTATCGTAATTGTACATCGATTGGTCTACCCAGTCCCAGATAGCTCCACCACAGAAGAAGTTAGTCGACTCGATAGCTTCCCAATAGTCCACCAGGTTACCGCAGGCGTTACCCATAGAGTGAGCATATTCCGAAACATGGAACGGATATTTGATATCATAATTACCTTTCACGGCACCACGCATCCAGCCGATGGAAGGATACTGGTTGGAACCCATGTCGACGATGTCGTTGTTACGTTCGTACTGAACAGGGCGTGACAAGTCGAATGCTTTCAGTGCATCATAGGCTGCTACGAAGTTCTTTCCCGGTCCGGCTTCGTTACCCAATGACCAGATGACAATCGAAGGATTGTTTACGTTGGCATGAACCATTTCCATCACACGGGCTACGTGGGCGTTTTTCCATTCCACCGGATGAGACAGTGAAGCGGCTCCATAATAGTACTCGTGAGACTCGATGTTGGCTTCATCTTCCAGATAGAGTCCGTATTTGTTGCACAGATGGTACCAGTACGGATCGTCCGGATAGTGAGAGTTACGTACGTGATTGATGTTGGCACGTTTCATCAGCATTACCTCTTTCTCCATCATTTCGCGAGTGATGGCATGACCTACGGCAGGATTTGATTCGTGGCGGTTGACACCTTTCAGTTTCACGGTCTTGCCATTTACATAATAGTAACGGCCTGCCAGTCCGAATTCGTCTGCAGAAGCAGGTGTGTCTTTGATTTCCACTTTACGGAAACCTACAGTAGTTGAAACGGTTTCTATTGTTTTGCCTTTCTTATCTTTCAATTCAGCAACGAGTGTATAGAGGTAAGGGAACTCAGCCGACCACTTGTTGGGTGACTGCACGTTCAATATCGCTTTTTCAGCCTCTGCGGTTTCGTTCGGGTTCACCAGGTCCACAGTAGCATTGGCAACCGCATTGGCAACGGGGGTATTTTCGTCCGAATACAGTTTGTTTGCATAAAGTGTATAAGCCATCTGGTATCCTTTGGCAGCTTTCTTGCCATAGTTACGGATGTCAGCGCTGATAGCCAATGAACCATTGGTGTATGTCTCGTCTAGGTCGGGGATTACAACAAGGTCGCGTACCTGTACTTTCGGAGTAGAATAGAGGGCTACGGTACGGAAGATACCCGGCAGGCGGAACATATCCTGTGCTTCAAGGAATGAGCCGTCCGAACTGCGGTATACTTCGGCAGCAACGGTGTTCTTTCCTTTTTGCAGGTAAGGAGTGATGTTGAAGTTGGCTGTGTTGCGTGAGTTCTTGGAGAAACCTACATACTGTCCATTGATCCAGAGGTAGAAGAAAGAGTCCACGCCGTCGAAGCTGATAAATACTTCACGACCGTCCCAGTCCTGCGGGATGTCGAAGTCGCGACGGAACGAACCCACTTCGTTACGGTCTTTATAAGTAGTCCAGTTGGTCGGGGGAGTACGCATCACACCTCCGCGCCAGTCGTCTACTTTCACTTTGTGCATGAAAATTACAGGTTGGTTCACGTAGATGGGTACTCCGTATTTCAGGCTTCCGTCCTTCTGGATGCCATAAATA
This sequence comes from Bacteroides sp. HF-4919, assembly GCF_018860125.1. NCBI lineage: Bacteria > Pseudomonadati > Bacteroidota > Bacteroidia > Bacteroidales > Bacteroidaceae > Bacteroides > Bacteroides sp. HF-4919. The sequence continues at coordinate 234,303 of NZ_JAHKNF010000008.1, read as the reverse complement.
TTCCAGCTTGAAGGAACCGGGATATTGTCCCATCCTGAAACATCGAAGGTTGTTTGATAAAAATCTTTAGGGCGGGAGTCCGGATCGGGTGCCCAATTGAATTTCCAGTCACCATTCAGTGACAACCAGTATTTACTGTTCTCAGGCAACACCTTTCGTGCGCTTTCCACATCCTGGAAGGAAAAGAACCAGGCGCGCGGTTGTTCTTTGTTGAGTGCTAAGTTTTCCGGTGATTCCCATTCATTGCCCACCGGGGCTTTTTCCGAGGCATACTTAAATCCCTCTAAAGGTCTTTGACCGGCAGAGCAAAGCGTAACCATGCTGCATAGTATCAGACCTAATGTGATTTTCCGCATAATTGTTTTTCTTTTAATAGATTATTTACTGAAGTTTTTTCGTGTTATATTGATCCGTAATCCGGTATCTCTCTAATTTTGTTGCAATATTCGTAAAAACCAGTCACATAGCCAAATCATTTGACATTAATTGGGTATTTTCGGGAGATAAAAATAACTCGCCTCTCTCCGGCAGTAGAAAAAGAAAAGGGATCCGGTTGTCCGAATCCCTTTTTTTAGTCTTGAAGTAAACTCTTTACTTTCTGTAGTAAGCCAGATCGTCTTTATCGAATTTGCGAATAAAGTTGATATGTTTTTCTACTTCAGCCTCAGCATAACGTACGTATACCTGAGCCGATTCGGAGAACAGATCGCTCTTCGAAGCATCTTGAACCATCAGGTGACCCATGATGATGTGGGCAGCCATTTCTACCAGACGGCGTGCGCAGAAGTCGAGCAGTTCCTGGTCTTTTGCTTCTGTGATTTGAGTCACGCAGGCTGCATATTTGCTTGCCATACTTTTCAGGCGGTTCTGCAAGCCTTCCAGTTCTGGAGCTACCGGCATGTTCTCGTATTCTTGGATACGTGCCAGATAAGCACCGGTCGTTACGTAACGGATAGCAGCCACAACCTGCAACTGGGTGGTACCTTCGTAGATGGAAGTGATGCGTGAGTCACGATAGATGCGTTCGCAGGCGTAATCTTTCATAAAGCCCGAACCACCGTGAATCTGAATACAATCATAAGCGTTCTGGTTGGCAAATTCACTGCCCATACCCTTGCCCAGCGGAGTAAAGGCGTCAGCCAGTTTGGCGAATGTTTTCTGTTCGGCACGTTCTTCCGGAGTCAGTTTGCGCTCCTTGGCAATGTCGTCCAGTGCTTTGTAAATGTCTACAAAACGAGCTGTCTCGTACAGCAGTGAACGGGAAGCATCCAGTTTAGCTTTCATCAAAGAAAGTATCTCGGCTACGGCAGGGAATTCGATGATTGCTTTGCCAAACTGTTTACGGTCTTTGGCATAAGCCAGAGCTTCATTGTAAGCTGCCTGTGACAAACCTACCGATTGTGCGGCAATACCCAGGCGGGCACCGTTCATCAACGCCATTACGTATTTGATAAGACCCAGTTTACGGTCACCGCAAAGTTCGGCTTTGGCATTTTTATATACCAGCTCGCAAGTAGGGGAGCCTTTGATACCCATTTTGTTCTCGATGCGGCGTACGTTAACTCCGCCATTGCGCTTGTCGTAGATGAACATAGACAGACCGCGTCCGTCGTGTGTTCCTTCTTCCGAACGTGCCAATACGAGATGAATATCGGCATCACCGTTTGTGATAAAGCGTTTCACGCCGTTCAGATACCAGCATTGGTCTTTTTCACTGTAAGTGGCTTTCAGCATGACAGATTGTAGGTCGGAACCTGCATCCGGTTCGGTCAGGTCCATTGACATGGTTTCGCCCTGGCATACACGGGTGATGTAGCGCTGCTTCTGTTCTTCGTTGGCAAACTCGTAGATGGTTTCGGCACAGTCCTGTAGTCCCCAGAGGTTCTCGAAACCTGCATCACTGCGGCTCACGATATCGGCAGCCATGATGTATGGAGTGATTGGGAAGTTCAGACCTCCAAAGCGGCGGGGCATAGCCATACCCATCAGCCCGGCTTTACGGCAGGCATCCAGGTTCTGGGCAGTTCCGCTGGCATAAGTTACGCGGTTGTCGGCACAAACCGGACCTTCGTGATCGACGCCTTCTGCATTGGGAGCGATGATGTCACCACAGATTTCCCCTACAATTTCCAGTACTTTATCGTAGCTGTCCATTGCATCTTCGAAGTCTACCGGAGCATAGTCGAATTTATCTTTATCAGCATAGTTGCGCTCTTTCAGCTCAACAATTCTCTTCATCAACGGATGGTTCAAGTGATGCTTGAGTTCCGGAGTATCTAAATAAAAGTTAGCCATTTCTTACTTACTGTTTTGTTTATAATACTTAATCATCTTCGGTACAACTTCTTCGATTGTTCCGTTGATCACATAGTCTGCAATCGTATTGATCGGAGCTGACGGATCGTTGTTGATGGAGATGATGATACCGCTTTCCTGCATACCGGCAATGTGCTGAATTTGTCCGGAGATACCGCAGGCAATATAGAGTTTCGGACGTACTGTAACACCGGTCTGGCCGATCTGACGGTCGTGGTCAACGAAGCCTGCATCTACAGCGGCACGGCTGGCGCCTACTTCTGCGTTTAACACCTTTGCGAGATCGAACAGCAAGTTGAAGTTGTCTTTCGAACCTACACCGTAACCGCCGGCAATGATGATCGGAGAACCTTTCAGGTTGTTCTTGGCTTTTTCTACATGGCGTTCGATGACTTTTACTACGTAATCGGTGTCGGCTACGTATTTCTTCACATCATGCTTAATGATTTCACCTTTGTAGTCGGCTGACAGAATGGCTTTTTTCATCACACCTTCGCGAACGGTTGCCATTTGGGGGCGGTGTTCGGGATTGACGATGGTAGCAACGATGTTACCTCCGAATGCCGGACGAATCTGGTAAAGCAGGTTTTTGTAAACCTTACCTTCTTTCTTATCTTCGTGGTCACCGATTTCCAGTGAGGTACAGTCCGCTGTCAATCCGCTGGTCAGAGCTGACGATACACGCGGGCCGAGGTCACGACCGATCACGGTTGCACCCATCAGGCAGATTTGCGGCTGTTCTTCTTTGAACAGATTCACGAGGATTGAAGTGTGGGGAAGTGAAGTATAAGGATAGAGTCCTTCACCATCGAATACATGGAGTTTGTCTACTCCGTACGGGAGAATCTGTTTTTCAATATCTTTGAGACCGGTTCCGGCAACGACTGCTTCAAGCTGGCAGTTTAACTGATTGGCCAACGAGCGTCCTTTTGTCAGAAGTTCGAGGCTTACGTCTGCGACGATGCCGTCTTCTATTTCGCAATATACAAATAAGTTATTCATATCTTTTCTCTCCTCTTACCCTATAGTGTGGTTCTCCAACAGTTCAACAATCAGTTCTTCCACTTCACGGTCGCTGCCGCTGATGGTTTTACTCTCTTTCGCCTGGAACACGATGTTCTGGATAGCTTTTACCTTTGTCGGCGAACCGCTGAGGCCGCATTGTTTCAGATCACCGTTTACGTCTGCTACACTCCATTCCACCAGGTTCAGGTAGTCGCGGGTGTCGTAAAGGTCGGTATAGTCCAGGTTGCCCTGTTGCTTCTCGGTAACGGTTTTGGCATGTTTGTACTTCTGAACCAGCTTTGCATTGCGCGGGCGGCAGGGAGCTGCACTTCCGTTGACAGTGATAACGATGGGCAGCGGGCCTTCTACGGTTTCCACACCACCGTCAATGTGACGCTTCACGGTAATGCTTCCGTCACCTACTTTCAGGATTTCTTCCGCATACGTAATCTGAGTCAGTCCTAACTTTTCTGCAACCTGCGGTCCTACCTGTGCTGTATCTCCGTCGATGGCCTGACGACCGCCGATGATGATGTCATATCCACCGATCTTTTTGATGGCTGTTGCCAGAGCGTACGAAGTAGCCAGTGTATCAGCACCGGCAAAAGCACGGTCTGTCAGCAGATAACCATTGTCGGCACCACGGAAAAGTCCTTCACGAATAATGTCGGCTGCACGTCCCGGTCCCATGGTCAGGATGGTAACGGTAGAGCCTGGGTGGGCATCTTTCAGTCGGAGAGCCTGTTCAAGAGCGTTCAGGTCTTCGGGGTTGAAGATGGCAGGGAGTGCCGCACGGTTAATGGTTCCGTCGGCTTTCATGGCATCTTTCCCAACGTTGCGTGTGTCGGGAACTTGTTTTGCCAATACAACAATTTTCAAACTCATGTTATTAATTTTAGTATTAGTATTTCTACAAGTTAGCAGCCAGTAGTCAGTAGTAAGGTTCTTGCTATTCACTATCCGGTTAACTATCAGCCTGCAAATTTAAGCAAACGCTTGGTTCTGACAAGAAATCCGTCTGAAAAATGCACAAGTTTAAAGATTCTGAGCAACTTGTTTGGTTCTTACTATCATGATTACCGGGTTATCGTCGGCTTTCAGATCTTTTAATTCGGGGATGTTTTTCAGCTCCGGATCTTCTTCTGCCAACTCCAGTATGTCACTTGCTTCCCAATAATACAATAAAACATCATCTGCCACACGCATTGCCGGGTAGAAAGGGACTTTGCCATACATATCGTTCTGTATCATTCCGTTTTTTACACCGAATAGCTGTCCTTTCTGTTTGTCGTATATAGCCAGGCGGGGAGATTCCGACTTGTCCGTTACGTTCCATGAAGTATAAGGGATGAACAGGTATCCGGGCGTTTCCAATATATCCGGACGGAGATAGTTGGAAGCCGTTGTTTCATAAACGTTCCAGTTGCCGTCGAGAACTTCGAAGCGTTTCTCTTTGGGCAATTTATATTTTCCAAGTTGTAGGATATAGCGGGGCAGGAGTGTATCCGGACGGACGGTAAATACTGTGTCATTATAGTATTCTTTCATGCAAACCTGATTCTGGAACCGGTATAAATATTTGTCGCATTTTCCCCATAAATAGAAGTTTAGCCCGCTGGGAATGGTGAAACGGTCATATTGGGGAAATGAAGTCAGTGTATCGCCTTTAGAGTTGATTATTAATAATCTGAAAAGCTTGTTTCCCGTATTGTTGTAAATGTAGGAAGCGAAAGTGCTGTCGTTCAGTGCCGAAAATTGCCAGGCAAATGGAAACTTACATTCATTCATGAACTCTCCGTTGCCGGAATATGCCAGTAGTTTTCCATGGTCCATCAGGAATACTTGTTTGGAAACATCGTCTGTTGATATAAAACGAATACCGGTATATTCTCCGGGGCCTTGTCCCATCCGGGCAACTGTCCGGACAAATTTACCTTCGTCCGTGAACTGAAAGACCTGTTTTTGCGTAGGGATGTATAAGTTATGTCCGCAGAGTGTAATGCTGTTTTTTATGATGGCCGGCAGTAAACATTGGTCGGTGGTTTCCAAAGGGATGATTTTCACTTCCCGGGCTATCTGGCTCAAGGTAACTGTTTGTTCCGTCCCGATTCCGGTTTCAAAAGGGAGAGTGACGGGAAATGTTGTTTCGGAAATTGGTTCTTGTGACGAAGAGGGTTTATTGGTACATCCCAAGAAGAGTAAACCGGAGGAAAGGAGTAAGCTGAAAAGGGTTGTGTTCGTTCTCATAGTCTATGCTTTTTAGTAAATGGCATAAAACTACGTAATATTCGTAACTTAGATAAAACCTGATAGTTAAACTATGTTATCCTTTAGCATTATCCTTCTTATAAGGAATATATAAAAAAGAGAGAAAGGGTTGAATATTGGAGGTATGCCTCAGATTTATAATTACTTTTGGCATACCTCCGGAGTACTGTTGTTATTGGATTCCTATTTCTGCAAATCCCATAGTTTCTCCTTCTGTTACCATTTTGGTAGGTTTCAGAGAAAGGTATCGTGCTTTCACCGGAGTGAAGTAGACAGACTGTAGAATCGGATTGTTTTTGATGTTTGAAAATTCCCCTTTAGCTACTATCTGGTTTACCGCATTTGCTTCAGTACCTACAGATAGTTCATAAGAGGAGATTAATCCTTTGTTATATTCGCTTTGATCCGGCAGATAATGGAAAGAGGTAATTGTGCGTTCTTCTCCCAGATCGATCACCAATGCGTCCCCTTCAACAAAAGCAGTGGTGCTCTTGTCTTTATCCATACATTTCTTAGTCTCCTCTTCGGATACTCCTACGAGTGTAAACGGATAACTTTTTAATTCTTTGGCCTCTACGGTGAATGTGTCGGGTGTCTCACCTGCATAATAAGCCTCTATGTTGTTGATGCAGAGGCAGGCGCGTGCATCCGTGAAGCGTATGCGGAGTTTGTCGGTCGAAATGGTTTCAAAGCGCAACAAGCGTTTGTAGCCCACGGTCGTAGTCTCTTCATTCAGTTTCACCGGCAGCCATTTTCCATCTTTGTCATATTCCACTACGAATGATTTGACACGTTGTCCCAACGGAATATATTCCTGGATCATCATACGGTTGACCTTCTCCGTTTTGGGGAAGTCGAACTCAATCTCTGCGGCAGTCACCTCGTCGTTGGTAGCCCAGTAAGTATCCCAACTTTCATCTGTTGCGGCTTTGGCTGAGAATTTTCCTCCACGTTCATCCGATACTTTCGGTTGGATACCTGCGAGCAGGTTGTGTGCCAATTGTTTCTGTACATTCTTGTGGAAGTTTACTGCGTTGGCCGAGTCGATCGGATGGATCAGCCCGTCGCGGTCAACCGGGAAGTTAAGCAAGAGGGTCGCGTTGTGTCCCACACTCCGGTAATAAAGGTCTGTTAATTGGTCTACGGTTTTTACTCGGTTGTCTTCTTCCGGATGATAGAACCACCCCGGACGGATAGAGACATCACATTCTGCCGGTACCCATTGGTTACCGTCAGCGTGTCCGTATTGCAGTTCGCGATATTTCGGATAGCCCGGATACACTTCGCCCGCACGCAGGAACGACCAGTTGGTAGCTCCGGCAAATCCGTTCTCGTTACCTACCCAACGGCAACCGGGACCTCCGTCGGAGAAAACAATGGCCTGTGGTTGGAGTTTATCCAGTATTTCATAGATACGTGGATAGTTGTAGTAAGTCTTGCGGTCGATGGTACGGCTGTCTTTGGCTCCGCCATACCATCCGTCACCGCCGTTGGCACCGTCAAACCAAACCTCGAATACTTCGCCATAATTGGTCATCAGCTCAGTCAGTTGTTTATGGAAATAATCTACATATTCCGGTGTACCGTAGTTAGCCTGGTGTCTGTCCCAGGGAGAGAGATAAACAGCGAATTTAATGCCGTATTTCTTACAGGCGGCTGCCAGTTCACCTACAATATCTCCTTTACCGTCCTTGTAAGGAGTGTTACGGATACAATATTCTGTCAGTTCGGTAGGCCACAAGCAAAAGCCATCATGGTGTTTGGCGGTAAGGATTACTCCTTTCATACCCGATTCTACAAAGGTTTTCACCCATTGTTCGCAGTCCAGCTTGGATGGGTTGAACGTTTTCGGGTCCGAATCTCCGTATCCCCATTCACGGTCGTTGAAAGTGTTCAGACCGAAGTGAACGAAAGCATATGTTTCCATTTTCTGCCATTCCACTTGTTTTTCTTCGGGAACAGGTAAGATAGCTTCGGGAGCTTTCACAGCAGGAGCACAAGCGCCAAGTAGGGTCAGGGCAGCTCCGGCATACAGTAGTTTGTTTATTTTCATGATATGTTAAAAGGGTTAATGATGCAAAGATAAAAAAATCCCCGGAAACTCGTTCCGGGGATTAACTAAAAAGCAATTATTACCATCCCGGATTTTGCGGGAGAAGGTTCTCGTTTCTCTGAAGTTCCCCGGTCGGTATCGGCCTCAGGTAAAGCCTGTCATTCCAGGTGCGGCTTTTGCCTGCTTCATAAGAGTAGTCGGCATTGGTATAGGCAGGATATACGACTGCGTACTTGCCTTCCTTATAAGGTTCACGTTTTCCGACGTATGTCTTCACATTATCACATATTTTTCCGGCTTTCCAACGGGCCAGGTCGTCCCAGCGGAATCCTTCACCAGCCAACTCAATGCGGCGTTCGCGGCGGATTTCCTGTAATAGCGGGCTAAGGCTGTATCCCCAGGCGGGCCAGTTCGGATCGGTGAAACCTACTTCCATAGTCAGGTGAGGCATACCTGCACGGTCGCGCAATACATTGATGGTCTTGTTCAAGTCCGCTTGTGTAATCGTACCCAGTTCGGCTTTAGCCTCTGCGTTGATCAACAAGGTTTCTGCATAACGATAGGCGATGCCGTCATAAGTATTGTTGTTTGCCTCAAAGGCTTTATCTGTCGGAATAAGGTATTTGATGGACTTATATCCGGTCAGGCAGTATTGCGAAATGAAATCTTCTTCCTTTTCAACATACGTACTGTCGTTGGTGGCCACAGTCACCCGTGTAGGGAAGTCCCAGGTCAGGATGGTCTGCTTCAGGCGTGGGTCGCGGTCGGTAGTTTCATTTTTCATATTGTCATCCCCTTTATATTGGTCGTTTCCTGTAATGGGTTTACCGTTGAGACACAGATAACTTTCTACAAAGTCTTTTGAAAAGCCGGTATTGGCTTCGGACAACGTACGGCTCATACCGTGTTTTCTTTTGCCATCCAGATAGATCACCGGTAAGATAGCCTCTTTCAGGTTTGTTTTGTCTTCCATTACAAATACGTCGTAATAGTCTTTTTCCGGATGTCCGGTGTTATAGATCTCGTATTTGCCGGTTGCCATGATTGCATCTGTTTCGTCGGCTGCCATTTTCAGCAGACGGTCTGCTTTGTCTGCCCATCCCAATTCGGTGTGATATTTATAATATGTACCTTCGTGCAGACAAGTCCTGGCTTTCAACTGGCGTGCTACATCTTTTCCGATGCGTCCGGTAGCCGGTTTCTCGGGTAACCATTGGATGGCAAAATCAAATTCTTCAATGATTTTATCCATCACTTCATACCGTTTCAGTTTCGGTCCGTAAAGAATATCCGTATCACCCGTGCCCAGGTCTTTATCCAGCCAGGGGATATCGCCGAACGTTCTCATCAATCCGGCATATTGCATCGCTTTGAAGAAGCGGACTTCTGCTACATATTGGTTGATTTCCGACTCCTTGCCGCTTACCGTCTGATAGTGGGTCAGGAAGTAGTTTACCAGCCGGATCGGCTGCCATCCGCCTTTGCTCCAGTTACACCAGCTTGCTGCCTCTGCGGGGGTGCTCAACTGATTCCAGAAGAACTGGGGGATGCTGTTAGGTACTTGATTATCGCTCTCACCGTCTGCTATTGAGGTTACACCTCCGGGGAGGTAACTATAGAATTGATTGGCATATGTTTCCAAATCTCCTGTGGTATTCCAGAAGGTTTTGTCATTGATTGCTTCCGGGGCTCTTTCCAGGAAACCGTCGTTACAACTCGATAGGGCGAGTGTTGCCACTCCGATATAGAATAAATATTTGATTTTCATAAGATGCTTTGTATTAGAATGTGAGATTTAAACCAACAGATAATGATCTTTGCATCGGATATTTGTATGGGTTATCCAATTCCGGATCGAGTCCGTCGGGAGTGTCTGAAATAGTGAAAAGGTTTTCACCGGTAAAGTAGATACGTATCTTTTCGATCGAAGCTTTCTTGGTCAATACTTTAGGTAATGTATAACCAATGCTGAGCGATTTCAGACGACAGTAAGAAGCGTCAACCAGATAGCGTGTCTGAGCCTGATTGATGGCCGAACCACCATTGAAGCGAGCGCGTGGGAAGTAGGCTCCGGTGTTCTCTTCAGTCCAGTAATCGTTGTTGTAGGCTGAAGGTACCTGCCATTCGCTTCCGTAATGGCTGCGGAATGAAGTGCCCGGCAGATAGAGGTCACGTTTGCCCACACCCTGGAAGAAGATACCCAAGTCGAAGCCTTTCCAATCGGCTCCCAGATTGATACCGTAATGATAACGCGGAGTGCTGTTACCGATAATTTTCATATCGCCCGGATTATCAACAGTGTTGTCACCCCAGTCAATAACGCCATCGTTGTTGCGGTCTACAAAACGGATGTCACCCGGCATCAGTTTGATACCTCCCGATACTTTATCCTGATTGGCAGCTCCGGCTATCTCTTGTTCGGACTGGAATAAGCCATAGGTTTCATAACCCCAGATTTCTCCTTGTTTCTGTCCCACATACCAGTTGCCCAGTTCTTTTGACTTATTATCGAACTTGGTAACCTCCGATTGATAGTCGGACAGATTGAATCCGACTGTGTAGTGGAACCCGCTTGCCAACTGGTCGTTCCAGCTGATCTCAAATTCCCAACCTTTCGTCAATGATTCGGCTGCATTTTCCTGAGGTTCGTTGGCACCCAGGATACCCGGCAGGATTTTACCTGCGGCAAGAATATCCGATGTACGTCTTTGATAATAGTCGAAAGCTCCTTTCAACCGGCTGTTCAGGAGGTTAAAATCAAGTCCCAAATCCCATTGTGTAACGGTTTCCCACGTGATGGACGAGCTGACGAGCCCGCCGGGAACCACATATTGCGGCTGGTTGCTGCCCATGATCCAACTGGTCTGTCCGGTACTGTAATTAGAGAGATAAGCATACCATCCATTGTCGAGTGCCTGATTGCCTAAACTACCATAAGAACCTCTGATTTTCAATTCATCAAAGAAACTGTTTGTCCAGTTCTTGAACCAGCTTTCATTGGATAGCCTCCAGGCTGCCGAGAAAGAAGGATTGAACACGGCACGGTCGTGTTTGGGGAATTTGGAAGAGAGGTCGTAACGACCGTTTACTTCAAGTAAATAACGATCGTCATATCCGTAGTTGATGCGGAAGAAGCCGCTTCGGGTAGCCCAGGAGTTGTCATAGCTGCCTACCCAACGGTCGCCTGTGGCATAGCTCAATGAGCCCAGGTCATTTGAGATCAGTTGTTCGCGTCCGGCATTGAATCCGGTGGTGTGCTTGCTTTCCTGATTGTAACCGATCATTCCCTTCAGGTAATGTTTGCCCAATGTCTTTTCATAATCGCCGAAAAAGTTGAAAGCATTGTAGGTATCGTTGGCTTGTGACTGGGATACAGAGTTCGGATTGGTCCATGCAAAAGTTTGCAGGAATTGTCCGTTGGCTCCATATTCGTCGAATGACTTCATGTGTACTTTATTATTCTCACTATAGTAATTGAACGTATAGTCCATGTTGATGCTCATACCTTTAATAGGAGTCAGCTTCATCGTGATCGTGTTCCAAAGGTCATTCTTGTTGGTTTGCCGGCTACCACCGTCTTCAAGGATGGCAGGAAAGTTGGTAAAGTCGCCTTGTCCGGCCCAGTTCCCATCCGGGTGTTTCACCGGCATGATAGGACGCGTATCACCTCCCATAAAATTATCGCCATGCACGTTGTCCTGATTCAATCCTCTCAGCTTGGTGCGGTTGAAGCTTGTTTTCATGGAGAGGTGCAACCATTCGTTTATGTCATAGTTGATGTTGTTCATCACGTTGAACTTCTTGAACTGTTCGTTACCGAAACGAATCAGAGATCCTTGGTCGGTATATCCTAAAGAAGTATAATAGGTAGCCTTCTTACCGCCGCCACTGATATTGACATTGTATTTCTGGACAGGATAATTCTTCTTATACAATTCTTTCATCCAGTTGGTATTGCCGGCATACGTGTATTTGGTGCCGTTTTTACTGATACTCGGATCTGAGTGGATAAATACCGGAGAGTTGTTTGCCGGATCTTTATAGTAAGCTTCAATGTGCTGCATCCATTCTGCATCGAAATAGTCTCGTCCCACTGTGTTTTGCTGTGCGGTGTTCATCCAAGTAGCATATTGCATGGAGTTCATATAGGTGGGGCGCGTAGTAGGTCCGTTGAAAGAAACCGAAGCATCGAATGATACTTGTGTCGGCTGGTCTTTGCGGCCTCCTTTGGTGGTAATCAGCACAACACCATAGGCTGCACGTGCACCATAGATAGATGCGGATGCAGCATCCTTTAATACGGAAACACTTTGCACGTCTTGCGGGTTAATGAGGTTCGGATCCATTTCCACACCGTCGACCAATACCAGAGGTGAACTTCCACTCATGGCGGTGGTTCCACGGATATTGAAACTTGAACCTTCGCCCGGACGACCACTGGTGGTTATGTTTAAGTTAGGGATGGCGCCTTGCAACCCCTGTCCAAGATTGACAATCGGGCGATCTTCAAGCACCTTACTGTCCACAGCCGATACGGCTCCGGTCAGGTTGGCTTTTTTCACGGTGGCATAACCAACGACTACCACCTCTTCCAATGCCTTGCTGTCTTCAGCAAGCTTCACTTGAATGGGCTTTCCGGTATAAGGAATTTCCTGTGTGACATATCCGATGTAAGATATTACAATAATATCTCCTATTTTCACGCCATCCAACGAGAATTTACCTTCTAAATTTGTGATGACACCGTTAGTCGTGCCTTTTACCATGACACTGGCACCAATAACCGGGCCCATTGCATCTTCAACCGTTCCTGTTACTTTCTCTTGAGTAACTTCAGGAACCAATGCTTCTGTGGCTTGCGTTGCATACGAATAAGCTGGGAAGCTTAGTGCACCGGCGAGCAAGAGCAGAGTAACTTGTCTAGTGATTTTTAACATAACAATTTTGTTTTAGATTAATAATAAAGGTTTTGTTCGGTTCTTTTACATTTCACTTTCTCCATTCATCTGCCTTTCCTTTTTCTTTAAAATAGGATTAGTTCTAACAGAACTTGGTGTACTGTAAGGCGTTTATTATCACAGGGTATGCGCATTTATGTACAGCTCTGCTTTTATTGTGAATAGCTTTGTAGACGGGAAATAAAAGATTGAAATGGCCTGTTGTTCTACTAAATGACCGATTATCTTGTTTGGTATTTAGTGTTTTATGACAAACTGAAGACTTTTTGCAATCCTCTCTGTCTACCCTGACATATATCGAAGTTTGTTTCTCTTGATTTGTTTCCGGAAGGAGCGTAGAGGGTGAGGAATATTGGGTTAGAATGAAAAAAACTTTTGTGATTATTATCTATTTTTAAAATAATCGCTATATTTGCATCATTGTTAATCTAAAAAACAAAAAATATTCTGTTCTTTTTTAATACATTATAAAATGTGTTTCTTTAAAACCGATTAATTTGGTTATAGTTCTGTTAGGAATAATCTGTATTTTATTATTTTGTCTTTAGTTAACCTGTTGTATAATAGGTGTATATGCGTCAGGTTGGGGGATGAATCGAATTGTGGTTCCGTATGTTGTAACAATCTGCCGGTTACAAGAAAGAAGGTGTGAATCTCGATGAAATATTCGAAATTTTTGTGATTGAATGTCCGACATTTGTTATGTTGGTTCTGTTTGTGTGTTCTTTTTTCCTCTGGCGATCCTGTTTGAATTGCTAAAGGTGTTCTGTTTACAGTGGGCGAAGTGTTTTTAATCTTGAAGGTGTGTCATAACTCTTTTTACCACGGAGTGCTACAGAGTATCACAGAGTATTTTGTTAATAATCAACAACTTTAAATCGCCTCCGTGTTACTCTGTGTCCTCTGTGGTGAGTTCCGACACACACTCAGGTTGATAGATCACATTATCTCTTTGACAATATGTTGCAGGGGATTAGTTTCATGCTATTTGTCGGTTTTTTCAAATTTGGCTAAATAACCTCCTCCCGATAATAACTTTATTTTTAGCGTTTTACCCGATTTTATTTTTCGATTGTTTATCACAATCTTTTTTCTGTTTTCTCCGTCATCGGATGCATAAGTCATGCGGTAGTTGCCTTTGGGCAAAAAGTCCAATTCGATTTCTTGGGTAACAGCCTTTTCTCCATTTAAGATGGAAAGATACCATATATCCCCTTTTCTCCTGGATAATGCGGCCAATTCGCCTATCCGGCTTTCTTTTAGAATTTTTGTCTGATCCCAGACGACTGGTACTTCTTCAATAAACATACGTCCCGGACATGTCAGCATATCTTCCATGTCGGCTGCAAAGATCAGCATGGGCGATGTGAACGTGTAGATACTCGCCAATTGATGCGTGAAAGTGACAGATGGAGGGCAGAATTGGCGGAAGTTCAATGGGGTATAGTCGGCAGGACCTGCCAGCCAGCGGGTAAAGGGTAACACCGTATTGTGATAAGGCCACGGTGGCCCTGGAGCCCAGTTATTTTCTCCACCTACGGACTCTAAACCGCGTACAGCCTCTTTGGCCAACAGGTTGGGATACGTATAGCTATCGCCTGTAGGTTTATTCACCCCATGGAAAATAACCATCAGATGTGCTTTGGCAGCATCCTTCAATATATTCTCCATAAAATTGACTGTAAATAGATTTTCTGTGTGGAAGAAATCTATTTTTAATCCTTTTACACCGATTTCCGCACATCTTTTCATAAAATTGTTGCGTTCGTCCGCATCCAGCAAACCGACATCGGATTTATTACCATATCTTGGAGAAGAAGGCCGCCATACCCAGATATCTACGTTTTTGCTGCGGGCATAATCGACTAACTCTTTGAGTAATTCCCATTTGGTACGTCCATTGGCATTTTTCTCTGTTTTCGGCCAAAGTTCCCAGCCATCATCCACCACAACAGATTCCAGACCTAACTCGGCTGCTCCGTCAACATATCTTTTGTGGTTCTCTACGCTCAGTCTGTTCTCTCCTTCCACTAACCAGGTGAAAATCGAACGTCCCGGTTTAATCCATTGGGTATTTTTTCCTTCGGGAAAAAGTGTGCGATCCGGCTGTTCTGATACTTGGGCTATGATACGATTATTCACCAATCCATCCAGATCCTCCGATAACATCAGGATGCGCCAGGGAGTGGTTATCTCTTTGTAGCCGTTGCGCGGGGAAACGATCCAGGGTGAATTGCGTACTTCTGCATGCCAGTATTTACCGGCGGGGAGACCTGTTGATACACCTGTTTCCAAATGCCCTTTGTTATCTACATAGCCGAATTGTACCCTGTTGTCTTTACATCCGAACAATACTGCACCGTGAAAATTAAACAGGTTAGCTTCGGTAATGGCGGCATACATCCCGTTGGGAAGATGGAAAGTGGCGGGAGGAGCCAACAGCTCGTTTTCTATTTTGTCGGTGGTGCGATCTTGGTAAGCTTGTATCCATCCGTATTGAAAAGGGCCACTGGCGTACCATACCCGGGTTCCGGCCGGAAAAGTGAAAGACGTTTCCTCGCCATATACACAACAACTGCCGGTGGAAGGGATGCGATATCTCAAGGCTATCCCATCGTTAAACTCACGGGTATCAAGGTAGTAGACACTTCCGTCCTTTTTTTCTATTGTATATGTTTTGTATTCCGCGCTTCTTTGTTGTACAGATTTTATACATACTGATTTACCTAAGTCTATATGATCAATGTTCATGCCCAGAGGTGACGCACTGATGACCTGTTCGCCTTTAAAAGTAACTTCCAGACAGAGCTGTCCGGTTGTTATGCCAAGATTTATCTCTGCCTGCTGGGCATCGGCAAAACCGGTAAAACAGAGAGAAAGTAAGAGAATTGTCAGCTTGTTTTTCATACATTGTTTTTTATGATATTATTGGGTAAAGAAAGAGCATATAGCTTAATAAATCAATGTACTTTCGTGAATAAAAGATGGATTATTTTATTTTTCGTGGAATATCGGGAGATATCTGAAAGAGAAGTGCTGCTCTTTACCTGTGGGAATAAAGATGCAGTGGTTCGTACTTACGGGTTAAGTCCAGTATTGGATTTAGATTTAAGGATGCATGTTAAAGTATTAAACTAAAATGAAAATGGAATTTTGAAATAGGTATAAAACTTCACAGGTATATTATCCGGAGTATCTCAGATTTGCGTAAACAGATTGGGGTGCAAGTCTGTTTGATCCGGGCTTTATATTTAGTGCTGTGTAGAAGATACTGCTCTACAAACTTATTCCGAAAACAAAATAGAGTTGGTTTTCGTATGGATTAGCTATCAGTTTACCAAAAACAGATGGAGTGAATCCGGATGAAATATTCAATGTTTTGGTAGCCGAAAGCCCGACATTAACTACATTAAATTTGTCAGCGTATTCTCCTTCCCATGGGGTGAACCCGGCTTCGACAGCCAAGTCTACTCCCTTTACAGTGAATGGATAGCTGAGTTCGCAATAACTGGACCAGGCACGTCTTTCATTTTCCCGGTAATCGTTTCCGGCAAAGGTGGTATACCAGGCCAACGATAACGGGAAACTTTCACTAATGGTATAGACAGCTCCTGCTTCAAAGGTGTGACCTGTGGTGCGGGGAGTATAGTGGAAATAGTTGAATGGTTCGTCTTCACTTTGGTAAAAGTAGTTATTAAGGCACAGTTGGAGGTTTTTATATTCATACTCCAGCGTAAGGTCTATTTCATTATTCTCGTTTCTGAATTCTGTCGATCCCCATGCCGATAGGGTCCATCCTTTCCACTCTACACCGAGAGTAGGCTGTACGGAAGCATTTCCATTCTTCATTCCACGCCAGATGTAACTGCTTACCAGGTCGGCATTGATAAATACTTCTTGTGCCTGTATGGCAAAAGGGCAAAAGATGAAAGCTGCAAGTATGGCTAATTTCTTCATTAAAATGGCGGATTATTTTTTCGGGCTGCAAAGATAGGTAATTACTGGCAAAATTCGTGGCTGAGGGGCATCGATCTTTTCAGGGTAACGAATAAATGCACCGGCGGAGAAAAGGGAAGTTCATGATTTACCATGCTTTATCGTCAAAACGTCCCTCTTTGTCGAGTTCTTTTGTCGGGTATGGACAAAAGGGGGTATTTTTGTGGACTAATCTTCAGAAAGACTTTATCATAATGAAACAGATTAATAAGCAGCAATTACTGGAGCAGGTGGTTTATCTCGTCATCTGGCTGACTGTTATCTTCGTACCGTTGGTGGGCGACTATCTGTTTTCATCCATCAGTTCGATACATACCTTCAGTTGGCAGACCATACGGGTGGCATGGCTGTTGACGTTACCCTTTTTTCTGCTTTTTGTAGTGAACAACTATTTACTCGCCCCCCGATTGTTGCTTCGGAAGCGATATTGGCAGTATGCATTTTCGTTGATAGGAGTCATTGTTCTGCTTTTTTTCTTATATCCCTCCTTCAGCCGGCCGAGGCACAGGCAGTTCAACAACCCGATGCCTGTTCCTCCCGGTTATATTTATGAAGAACATTCGTCTCAACCACCCATGCCCAAGCGAGTGATGGATCCGCTCCGGCAGGGGCCTTATCCTTTGCCGGGTTATCTTTTTGGACGTTTCTCACTGGCTTTACTGGTAGTGGGGTTCAATGTGGCTATCAAGCTTCTATTCAAGTCCATGCGGGATGAAGAGGCACTGAAAGAGTTGGAACACCAGCATCTGCAATCGGAATTGCAATATCTGAAGTATCAGATCAATCCGCATTTTTTTATGAATACGCTCAACAACATTCATGCACTGGTCGATATGGATGCCGGGAAAGCCAAGAAGACCATTGTCGAACTCTCTAAACTGATGCGTTATGTGCTTTACGAAGCAAGTAATAAAACGATTTTGCTTTCGCGTGAGATACAGTTTCTTGATAACTATATTACCTTGATGAAGCTTCGTTATACCAATAAGGTTTGCATCATGTGCGACATGCCCGGCGAAATACCAAAAGTGCAGATACCGCCTTTACTCTTTATCTCTTTTGTAGAGAATGCGTTTAAGCATGGAGTGAGTTATCAGAAAGAGTCGTTCATACGGGTTGCCATGACTATAGAAGATGGGAAACTTGCGTTTCGTTGTTCCAACAGCAATTGGGGAAAATCCGGTGAACAGAATCATGGCATCGGATTGGAAAATGTCCGTAAGCGGTTGAGGCTTTTGTTCGGGCAGGACTATACCCTGTCTATTAACGAGCGCGAGGGTAGTTTTAACGTTTTATTAATCATTCCTTTGTTATGATAAAATGCATTGCTATTGATGACGAGCCGCTGGCGCTTGAACAATTGGTAGGTTATATTTCACGTGTCCCCTTCCTGCAACTAATTGCTTCCTGTCAGGATGCTTTCGGTGCCATGCAGGTGCTTTCTGAAGAAGAAGTCGACTTGATGTTTGTCGATATTCATATGCCGGACCTGAACGGACTCGATCTGGTGCGTTCATTGGTGGTGAAACCTCTGATTGTGTTTACTACCGCCTATCCGGAATATGCTGTTGAAGGTTTTAAAGTGGATGCGGTGGACTATCTGTTGAAGCCGTTCGAGTTTCAGGATCTCCTGAAGGCGGCGGACAAGGCACGCAGGCAGTTTGAGTATCATTTGCAGGATTACGGGGGAGGGGCGGAATCGGATTTGCTGGAACGGGACGGTTCGTTGTTTGTGAAGTCCGAATCCAGGATTATCCGTATCAATGTGGCGGATATTTGTTATATCGAAGGCATGAGTGAGTATGTGCGCATTTACACGAATATGGCGGATAAGCCGGTAGTCACTCTGCTGAGTATGAGAAGACTGGAAGAGCGTCTGCCGCAAGAAATGTTTATGAGGGTACATCGCTCCTATATCGTCAATCTCCGGAAAATAACGGAGGTCTCACGGTTGCGCATCATTTTTAATAAGAATATATACATACCTGTCGGCGATAATTATAAGGAGAGGTTTACAGAATATATCAACAAGATTTGTATCAGCAGTTAAGGTCGGGTTACAGACCATAAGAACGGGCTGTAATCTACAAGTGGATTGCACCTTGCAGACTACAGCCCGTGGCTCTGTAACTTGTAGTTTCTTACTTGATTCCCAGTTTCTTTGCGATATCTTTAGGAAGCGCATCTTTGTGAACCAGAATATTCATAGTCTTGTAAGCAACGAAAGCTTTAGAAGCATACC
Organism: Bacteroides sp. HF-4919; assembly: GCF_018860125.1. Taxonomy (NCBI): domain Bacteria; kingdom Pseudomonadati; phylum Bacteroidota; class Bacteroidia; order Bacteroidales; family Bacteroidaceae; genus Bacteroides; species Bacteroides sp. HF-4919. The sequence continues at coordinate 215,465 of NZ_JAHKNF010000008.1, read as the reverse complement.
AGGTACCTTTGTACTTGTTATTAGTGCCCCAAGAGTTTTTCACCATAAAGTATTCTTTTCCGTTCTGATCTTTGGCGATACCGTAGATAATCATTCCGTGGTCATCGGTTGTTTCCCAGTTATCGAAAGCCGTCTGGCGCATTTCCTGAGTAACTTTAATTTCCGGCAGTGGCTTTGAAGTCAGTTCTTTGCGTTTGTCGGCGGCGGTCATTCCGGTCCAGCGGGCCATATCCGAACCTGTCAGTTCAGCACCCTTGGCTGCGTCCGGCATTACGGCGATACCGTCACGGGTAAATCCTTCTTCGCTGACGTCACTACCCCATGCGAACGTGTATCCGTTCTTTACAGCATTGTCCATTACAGCCATGAATTCGTCAAGCGGCAGATTGTATGACAATCCGTTGCGCCAGTTGTCCTGAATTTCGATGGCAAACTGTGAATAGAAGGGGTGATGTGTGTATGAAGTCAGAGATACATAGTCGTCCGGATTCAAACCCAGAGATTGTGCAAAAGTCATCGGAGTATATTCTTTACCTTTGTAAGTGAAGTTCTCCGGACATTGTCCGAGGTAAGTGTCATAGATGGCGCAAAGACCTTTTTTCCATACGGGAGTCAGTTTCTTCAGATTACCTTTGGCAATAGCGTTAACATAGGCTCCTGCTGTTGCATCCAGTTCGTTGTGAACGGGCAGTGAGTCACCATACATGATTCCCGGCATAGCTTCTTGCGGAACAAGTCCGTAGTTCTTCATACAGAACATGATGTCATAGAAGCTTCCGCCCGGAGAGAAGGAGCTGTCGCCATGATAGCGGACATAGTTAACGGCGCGGTCAACCATTGTGTGGTGTACAACGAACATTTCAGAAAGATCGTATTCGCCTTTTCCCGTACGGAGCAGTTCCGATTCGAGGAAGCCGAGGCTCGAGAAGCTCCAGCAAGTGCTTGAACGATTCTGGTTTTTGATGGATGTAATCGGGTTTTCTTTCACTGTCGTGAAAACGAAGCCTTCTTCTTTTGGTTTGTCTTTGCCCAATGCGCTCAGACTGATCAAGCCTAAAGCGGCCAGGAGGATTGTCTTTTTCATTATTATGTCGTTTTTATTAATATTTATGCGACAAAGATAGCTGAATATCCTTAAATATGGAAATGAACGCCTATCTTTGCTATCATATTTTAATGTTTCATTTATAAAAACTTAAACCGATGAAAAAGAATCTTTATTGGATGGCAGCAGCATTCATCACTTTAACTGCTGTAGGTTGTACAAATGTGAAGAAAGCCGATGTGTCTGCGGCAGGCAGCGATACCACACAAGTGGTAGATATGCACACTGCCGAAACCTCTCTCGATTACTATGGAGTTTACAAAGGTACGATTCCGGCTGCCGATTGTCCGGGTATAGAACTGACTCTGACCCTGAAAAAGGACCGCACTTATACATATCACTGGCTTTACATTGACCGCAAAGATGCCGAGTTTGATGAAACCGGCACATTCACGGTAAAAGACAATCTGCTGACACTTACTGAAAAAGGAGGCGAAGTCTCTTACTTTAAGGTGCAGGAGGGCAGCCTGGTGATGCTGAACAATGAGAAACAACCTGCTACCGGTGCTTTGGCTGATGCTTACGTTCTGAAGCAGGAAGAAGTGTTCCGTGATTAGTCTATTGTATTTTCGCCCGGTATGTCCGTTCCGAGAAGGTAAAGTTGAAGAAGAGTAGCAGCCCTTGTTCCCGTTGCATACTGTTGGGTAGATGGAGTTGATCACTGTATTTCACTCCTAACGAGAGGACATTTCCGTTATAGAGAGTGAAGTTGCTTCCTGCACTGATGTAGTAGTTGGTTGCTTTCTTCTTCTGGATGACCATATATGAATTGTTGACGCCCGCTCCGAGTAACAGTTTCACCGGATTGCGGTAGATATTGCCTGCTGTGTAGGCCATACCTGCCGATAACCGGTGTTGGTTTTCGAAGCGGACGTTGCTTTTTGAAGACTTCATGCGGCTCCAATCCGTATATTTGTATTCGGTTGTCAGCATCCAGCGGAGGCTATTGTATGATAATCCCGCCCCGATAAACTGCGGGAGGCATTGGCGCACATAACGTTGGCTTTCATCAATCGACTCGCTGCTCGACGAACTGCTCACCGACAGGTTGTTGTCTTGTGCCAGATCTTGTGAGTACCCGTATACAAGCCCTGCTATAATGGACTTGTCCCTATTTAGGGAAAACTTGTATTGCACGCCGAAATCGACATAAAAAGCATGCTTGTAAGAACTCTCTTCCACACTGAGACTTCCCTGAGTCTCTGTTTGTTTGGTGGTTCCGGTCACGTACGAAAGATTGGCACCGACAGAGAAACCTTTGAAAAGGCGGTAGGCGGTACTGATACCCATTTTAGATAGCCCCCCTTCTCCTTCAAAAAGTGATGATACGGTGGAATTTCCGCTTCCCGTGATGTCCTGATCCAGTGTGATAGCGTATCCCATACTGCTGACCGGTGCCATAAATACAGCCCCGTACCAATGGGGAGTGAGACGGCAACCGATGCTGAGGTTATTCAGGTTTCCCACTACCGAATGATTGTTTGTTCCGGTTTGGGTGTAGATTTTGTATGCTCCCATCAGTCCGGTGTCTATCAGGAAACGTTGTCCTTCGATGGCGGTAAGTGAGGCAGGATTGGCAGTATTCAGGAAGTTATAGCTTTGCAGGGCGATTCCCGCTCCGCCCAGTCCGGCGTACTGTCCGCCTTCTCCGGTCGAAAGTTCGCCCAGGCCGAACATGGATGTAGGGGAGTTGGTTGTGTTCTGACTATATATTAATAAGGTAGAGTGACAAAGCGTAAGCAGTAGAATCAGCTGTCTTTTCATGGGTTATATGTTTTATAAAGTATGGTTAGTTTCACGGGGCTACTGTCCGGATGGCCGGCATCTCCGAATACGACTCCACTCAGGGTGGTGAAAAACAAATTGTCCGGAAGCATCAGCTGAAGGATTTTCCGGTTGTATCCCACCGTCCCCAGATTGCTTTGCAGGAAAGAGGTAATATCGAAAGAGTAATAGGTCTCTTCTCCCATCATTTCGTCCGTTACCAGACTTCCGGTTTGTACCGAACTGCCTGAAATATCCGTCACGACATCTTCCGTTATATTGTTTTCGTCGGCTGTATATAGTGTCAGCGATTCGGGGAGAGGATACCGTTCGCCATACGTCCCTTTTACCGGGTAAAGGCGGAGGAGCGCACTTTCGATAGTTACCAGTTTGCCTTCGGCTCGCAAGTCATTGAGGAATGGGAAGTCAATGTTGAGATACATTCCCGTCAGTCCTTGCAGGTAGGCCTGGTGGTCGGACTTTTCTGAAGGAAGCCCGTTATTGATTCCGCTTTGTAAGGAGGAGAGGGCTGTCTGGCTACGGTCACAACTGACTTGGTTGAATCTCAAGTCGCTGTTGGCCGGGAAACTGGCGGACAGTTCCGTTGCGTCTGTTTTCGTTTGGTGATAATAAAGTGTGATGCACAGGCTTGAATCATTCACCATAAAACCGTTGATACAACTTCCTCCCTCTTCGGGAATGAATGCAATGCCTTTGAAATAGTCGCGGAAGTATTCTTGTGACTCCATCTCGCGTGATCCGTTTTGGAAACGTTCGAACCACTCGAGTCCCCATTCGTCGGGGAGGCGGATTTCGTGTTCCCGGGTGGTTTCGCCCGGAGTGGGAGTGAAGGTGAACGAAGCTAAGGGAGTGGCGTGGTAAGCCACTGTCGATTTACTATACAAGTATCCTTCGTCCAGCGACAGATTTTCTGAGAGGCTGTGCAGTGAGATGCGTTGCGGATTCAGAGTATCTCCCAGATAGTTGCCCGAAGAGTAGAACCGGATGGTAATGGAATCGAAACCATAATCTGCGTCTTCGCTGAATGAAACTCCCGGTACGTCATATTCTGCATAGAAAGCGGTTTTTATTTTGCCCCAGACAGGATCGTCAATGGTTCCTATCTGGCAGACTGTGTCGCCCGATGTGGCAAGAGAATCACTAAGGATAGTGTTGATGCGGACCGTGCAAGTATCGGTCTGCACCGTCCGCAGGGAACTTTCCACCCATTTGCCTCCTACTGTCGACAGTTCGTCCCGGCAAGAGGCAAGGAGGGATATTAAAAGAGTGATGAATAAAAATGATAAGGTTTTCTGTTTCATTAATCGGATAATTTTGCCGCAAAAGAAGTCGATTTCTCTTCCCTGTTAAAAAACTATCGACTAACCGGAATGATTTATCGACTGCATTTTGGTTGGTAGAGAGAATGTGCCTGTTAGTCGATCCTTTTTTTCACCCTTACTGATGTCGTCTACATTTGCGGTCAGTAATTAACGATTAAAAAACAGAATAAAAGAATGACTGGAATAGAAAAAACTGTAGCGAGTAAGTCCGCGTCCGGAGTATTGGTGCTTTGTGCCATACTCTTTTGTTTGTGTGCCTGTACGGAAGATGCTTCCTATACGGCCGGAGTATGGTACCGGCGTTCGGACTTTGACGGGGTAGCACGGACCGATGCTGCCGGTTTCACCATTGGTAATAAAGGGTACATCTGCGGAGGCTATAACGGAAAAACGACCCGGCTCGCCGATACCTGGGAATATGATATCGACAATGACTGGTGGACTCAGCGTGCCGATATGCCCGGTACGGTCCGCAATGCTGCCACCGGCTTCTCGGTAGGTAGCAAAGGGTATGTCACTACCGGATACAATCCCGATCAGAAATACCTGTCCGATACGTGGGAGTATAATCCGGAAACGAATAGTTGGAGGCAGATGGACGACTTCAAGGGAGGAGCCCGCTATTATGCCCTTGGCTTCGGGATTGATAATTATGGTTATGTGGGAACCGGTTACAACGATAATTACCTGAAGGACTTTTATCGTTTCGACCCTACTGCCGCAGCCGGTTCACAATGGACTATCGTGAATGGTTTCGGAGGACAAAAGCGTCAGGGAGGTACGGCATTTGTCATCGACGGGAAAGCTTATGTCTGCGGAGGGCAGAACAATAATTCCGATGTATCGGACTTCTGGTGCTTCGACCCTTCCGCTGCTACACCTTGGACACAACTGAGAGACATCGCCAATACGAGTGATGATGATTACGATGATGACTATACATCTATTGTCCGTTCCTATGGAGTCAGTTTTGTGATCGATGGAAAAGCTTATCTGACTCTGGGTTCCACTGCCGGAGGAAGCTATTATTCGAATTATTGGATTTATGATCCGGCAACCGATCTTTGGGAAGGTGACGACCTGACGGCGTTTGAAGGAAGTACCCGTATTCATGCTGTTTGCTTCTCTACCGGGACCCGGGGTATTGTTGCGACGGGTGGCAGTGGTTCGAGTTCTTACTTTGACGATACCTGGGAACTGAAACCTTATGAATATGAAGAGGAATAAGAAGCTACTTTGTATGATATGCGTTGCCTGCGCTGTTTCAGTCCTCTTTTTCTATGACCGGCATGAAGCTTGTCCGTATCGTCTCAAAGTAATTGAAACAGAAAATGGGAACGGATATGGTTATCAGATTCTTTGTGGCGACCGGGTAGTGATCTGCCAACCATACATACCTTCCCTTCCGGGGTGGAAAGGGTTTGCTTTGGAAGAAGATGCCCGGAAAGTAGGCAACCTGGTATTGGAACGGATCAGGCAGGGAAATGATTTTACAATATCGGTTGCCGACCTGAAGGGGCAGGGAATTACCGGCGATTAGTGAACAGGTGTTTTAGGATACATTCGAAACTATGTTCCCGTTAGTTTAAAGCCAAAGTTCTCTGGGGCTTAAACTAACGGGGTTTACCTCTTAAATCAGCAATCCTTTGGTTTTAAATCAATTTTGTGTGTTGTTATAATCTTGTTTTCCTGATGACAAACAGGAACTTTGAAGCGGAAATAAGGAAAGTAAACAGAGTGTCCATATATTCTTTTCAGTGCCTTTTTATATGAATCAATATTTAAACCTGCTCTAAAACTATTTTTTCTTTTGGTTTGTTTTATCTTTGCATAGACACACTTCACACAAAAATATGCTTGTATGCAGAGAGCCAAAAAAAATTATCTTATTTATGTAATCATGTTGCTCCTTTTCGGGGCACTTATTTACATGGCTATCGAGGAAGGTGACCGTTTTTCACACCATGTGGTAGCATCATCAGCTGTTGCGGAGGGGACTCCTTTCGCTATGTTTTGTCAGTTTGTCACCGACAACCTGCATCATCCGTTAAGTATATTGTTGATACAGATAATCGCTGTCTTGTTGATGGTGAGGCTTTTTGGTTTTCTGTTTAAACATATCGGGCAGCCGGGGGTGATTGGTGAGATTGTGGCGGGAATTGTGTTGGGACCTTCCGTGTTGGGCTATTTCTTTCCGGATGTATTTCAGGCCCTGTTCCCTCCGGAGTCCCTTACGAATCTTGAATTATTGAGCCAGGTCGGTCTGGTACTTTTCATGTTTGTGATCGGAATGGAACTCGATTTCAGTGTACTTAAAAACAAGATCAACGAAACATTGGTCATCAGCCATGCAGGTATATTGGTTCCGTTCTTCCTCGGCATCGTCGCATCTTACTGGATTTATGAAGAATATGCCGCTGCCCAGACAAGTTTCCTGCCGTTTGCCCTTTTCATCGGTATCTCTATGAGTATTACCGCTTTCCCGGTATTGGCGCGCATCATTCAGGAACGGAATATGACGAAAACTCCTTTGGGAACTTTGGCCATAGCTTCGGCTGCCAATGATGATGTCACTGCCTGGTGTTTGCTGGCTGTAGTCATAGCCATTGCCAAGGCCGGAACATTTGCCAGCGCTCTTTATGCCATCGGGCTGACTGCCCTTTATATCATAATCATGTTTATGGTGGTGCGGCCGTTTCTCAAGAAAGTAGGAGAGGTGTATGCCAATCAGGAGGTGATTAATAAAACATTTGTGGCCCTGATTCTGCTGATTTTGATTATTTCCTCTACGCTTACCGAGATTATCGGTATTCATGCCCTGTTCGGAGCCTTCATGGCAGGAGTCGTGATGCCTCCCAGCCTGGGATTTCGTAAGGTGATGATGGAAAAAGTGGAAGACATTGCTCTTGTCTTTTTCCTTCCGCTTTTCTTTGCCTTTACCGGGTTGCGTACGGAGATCGGGTTGATTAACAGTCCGGCGCTTTGGGGAGTCTGCCTGTTGTTGATTACGGTTGCTGTGGCAGGAAAACTGGGTGGTTGCGCCGTTGCCGCCCGTTTGGTGGGAGAGTCGTGGAAAGACAGTTTTACTATCGGTACGCTGATGAATACACGGGGATTGATGGAGTTGGTTGCACTAAACATCGGATACGAAATGGGAGTGCTTCCACCTTCTATTTTTGTAATCCTGGTCATTATGGCTCTGGTGACTACCTTCATGACCACCCCGTTGCTGCATTTTGTTGAACAGATTTTTGCCCGTCGCGAAGAACGTTTATCGGCTAAGTTGAAGTTGGTCTTTTGTTTTGGACGACCGGAGTCGGGACGCAGCCTGCTTTCCGTTTTTTTCTTATTATTTGGAAAAAAGATGAAAGCTGCCCATGTGGTCGCTGCCCATTTTACGGTGGGGACGGACTTAAACCCATTGAATGCAGAGCAATATGCCCGTGATAGTTTCTCGCTGGTGGACGAAAAAGCTTCAGAGTTGGGACTTAGTGTTGAAAACCGTTACCGGGTGACCGATAAATTGGTGCAGGATATGATCCGGTTGGCACGAAAAGAGCGTCCTGACATGTTTCTGCTGGGAGCAGGAAGTAAGTACAGACCGGATGCTGCCGGAGGCAGTGGAGTGTTATGGCTCTCTCTGTTTCGTGATAAGATAGATGATGTGATGGAACAGGTGAAATGTCCGGTAGCCGTTTTTGTCAACCGTGGTTATAGCGGAAACGTCCCCGTCTCTTTTGTGTTGGGTGGGGTGATCGATGCTTTTCTGCTTACTTATCTTGAGAGTATGCTGGAGGGGGGCGCACAGGTACATCTTTTCCTCTTCGATACGGATGATGAGGCTTTCCGGCAGTCTACAGAGCCGATACTGGCCAAATATTCCTCCCGGATACGAACGCAATCCTTTAATAGCGCCGTTGATCTGGCTTCGGTAGCAAAGGACGGCTTGCTTGTGATGAGCCACCTGTCCTATACGAAGTTGTCCGAAGAGGAAGAAGTGTTCCGTGATTTTCCTTCCTTGTTAGTCATCCGGCGGCCTAAGAAAAACTAAGGTACTACTAATTTCTAACGATTAATTATTCTGAAAGATGACAATTGATAATCAAACCGGTCTGGTGCTTGAAGGCGGAGGTATGCGCGGAGTGTTTACCTGTGGGGTACTGGACTATCTGATGGACCATGATATTCGTTTTCCTTATACGATCGGGGTGTCTGCAGGGGCTTGTAACGGCCTTTCGTATATGTCCCGACAGCGTGGGCGTGCCAAGTACAGTAATATAGACCTGTTAGAAAAATATCATTATATCGGGCTGAAACATCTGCTTAAGAAACGGAATATTCTGGACTTCGATCTCCTCTTTACGGAGTTTCCCGAGCATATACTTCCATACGATTATCAGGCATACTTCAATTCTCCCGGGCGTTATGTGATGGTGACTACCAATTGCCTGACCGGAGAAGCCAATTATTTTGAGGAGAAAGAGGATAAAAACCGTGTGATCGACATTGTCCGTGCTTCCAGCAGCCTTCCTTTCGTTTGCCCCATAGCTTATGTAGACGGTATTCCCATGCTGGACGGAGGTATTGTCGACTCTATTCCTTTGCAACGTGCCATAGACGATGGATATCGGAACAATGTGGTTGTTCTTACCCGGAACCGCGGTTATCGGAAAGAGAATAAAGACATCCGCGTTCCCTCTTTTGTTTATCGTAAATATCCGAAGATACGTGAAGCGTTGAGCAGGCGTTGTGCTGTATACAACGAACAATTGGAGATGGTTGAGCGTATGGAAGAAGAGGGAAATATAACTGTTATCCGGCCCCGGAAACCGGTTGTTGTCGATCGCATTGAACGTGACATCCATAAACTGACCGATCTGTATGAAGAAGGATACGAATGTGCGAAGCAGAAGTTTGAAGTTGGCTGATATCCCGGCAAAGAATGTGGATGTTTTAAGAAGCCGGGTCACAAGTGGTTGAAAATAAAGTTAAAAGTCTGATTGGTAAAGTAACAAGTAGGTTACAGCCATGTTCCTATATAACGTCACTATAAAAAGAATATATATGGATACTTTGAAAATGCTGGCTGTTGTAACGGGAACGGATATGTATGCTGATGGAAATCTGGAAACAGGATTGTGGCTCAGTGAGTTGACTCACATCTATCATTGTGCGGAAGAAAAGGGATATGAAATAATCATAGCAAGCCCCAAAGGTGGCAACGTCCCTGTTGATCCGGAAAGTTTAAAGCCGATGGTTTTAGACAAACTTTCGAAAGAGTATTGGGATGATCCTGAATTTAGGAATGAGTTGCGACATGCGAAGAGTTTGGACGAGGTTGCCGGAGAGCTGTTTGATTGTATCTATCTGGCGGGCGGACATGGTACGATGTATGATTTTCCTAATAATACCACTTTGCAGACGATTATTAAGGAGCATTATGAGCATACTAAAATAGTAGCCGCGATCTGCCATGGTGTAAGTGGGCTTTTGAATGTCAAATTGTCCAACGGAGAGTATCTTATAAAAGATAAAAGGCTCACAGGATTTTCCTGGTTTGAGGAAAGTGTTGCCGGGAGAAAGAAGGAGGTACCTTTTGATCTTGAAGCAGAGTTGAAAAAAAGAGGAGCCGATTACGAAAAAGCATTAATTCCGATGACCTCAAAAGTAGTGGTGGACCATAATCTGATAACGGGGCAAAACCCGTTCAGTTCAAAAGAAATGGCGGAGGTGGTAATGCAACAATTAAATGGGAAAAATAATTTGATCAGATAAAAATGAATTTAGAGGAAGTCTTAAATTATCGTCGTTCTGTACGGGTGTTTGATAGAGAGAAACAGTTGGATCCGGAAAAGGTGAAACATTGTCTGGAACTGGCAACGTTGGCACCCAACAGTTCAAATATGCAATTGTGGGAGTTTTATCAGGTCACGCAACCGGAGTTGCTGGCAAAGATATCCAAAGCCTGTCTTGACCAGACTGCGACTTCAACAGCTTCAGAGATTGTCGTTTTTGTTACACGTCAGGATTTATATCGGAGCAGGGCCAGGTTTGTACTCGATTTTGAAAGAGGGAACGTCAGACGAAACAGTCCCCGGGAGCGTCAGGAAAAACGTATCAAGGACAGAGAACTCTATTATGGAAAGTTAATGCCGTTTCTTTATGCCCGGTTCCTTGGTCTGCTGGGCTTTTTAAGAGTCCTGCTGGCCAAAGCCATCGGCCTTTTCCGCCCCATTGTGCGTGAAGTTTCCGAGGGTGATATGCGTGTCGTCGTCCATAAATCTTGTGCGCTTGCCGCTCAGACATTTATGATCGCAATGGCAAACGAAGGATACGACACCTGCCCCTTGGAAGGCTTTGACAGTAAACAAATGAAGAAACTGCTGAAATTGCCTCATGGTGCCGAAGTGAACATGGTGATCGGCTGCGGAATACGAGATGGAAATAAAGGAATCTGGGGCGAGCGGGGCAGAGTACCGTTTGATGAAGTTTATCATAGAGTTTAATGTTACCCCCAAAAGTCAGACACAAAGCTTTTGGGGGGTACTTCAGTTGGACACACCCTCATAACAGGCAGACGCGACAGAGGTCGTTTTTATTCCTTTTTCAAAACACTTGCCGGATTCAAGTGCATTACTTTATAAATCTTGTATGCCGTAACCAAGAAGATCAAAAGGGCCATCGTGAAGAACAACAAGATTCCCCAATTCCAACTATATATGCTTTTCAAACTACTTTTTTGTGCGATCCCTATCAACACCAATCGTACTAACGGATAGATAATTACGAAGACAGAGAGGTAAATGATCAGATAGATTTTGCCGAATAACAGGGCAATCACTTTCGGGGTAGCTCCGTTTATTTTTCGGATGGCTACTTCCTTTTGACGGTTTACCACATCCATGGAGATTCCGGAATAAATACTTAATATCAACAAGAGGATACTGACTATTGCCAACAACAGGGATGCTGTCTGCAAGAGTGCTACAGTTCCCATAACGGACTGTTTGGAATCACCCATATTACGAATATCAAGAGGCAATGTCTCAGGTACATAACGCCGGCAGATCTCCGTTATTTTTTCTAGGGCGACCGGAGTAATATCCGAATGGAGGGTTTTGAAGTAATAGGTATAAGCTTGCGGATTAACTAAAAAGACAGAACCGACTGCCCTGTTCTGAGCATTTTCCTTGTTCAGTGCGCGGTAAGTTCCGGCAATCTGGTATTCTTTGCCATCCAACGTGACACTACCTTCTATACTATCCTTTTGCAATTGTTCTTTAAACTGTTCGCTTATATAAACAAAGCCTTGAGCATCCTTATCCACCAATTTTCCGGAGAACGGGATCTTGAAGAACTCAAAATAATGGGGTTCTGCTTCGTTCATCAGCACACTTCCTCTCGGCTTTCCGTTTTTCATGTAGGTCATGTAGGTATAAACATCGGCATCGAAAGTATTGAAAGCGGATGTCCGATCGGTTATCTCGGACAAGGACTGGATATCCGAAAGAATGGCATCCATGTTTTTCTGCATGCGTATGGTATTGACCGATATTGAAATCACCCGGTTCTCTTCTTCCGTGCTCAAAGGATGGTACATTCCTTCAAACATCTCATCGAACAAAAGCGTTATGCCAAATACACCGCCTGTGAAAAGGATGGAAATCGCCAATTGTAAAGCAATCATGAAATTGCGGAACACGTGCCGCTTCTGTCTCTGCACGACCGAATGGAGGACACTCAACCGGCGTAACCGATAGATAGGATAAAGAATGGCGAGCATGCAGATCAACAGCAAAACGAGATACAATCCTAATTGTGAACCATATAGATCTACCAAAGAGAATGAGATCATGTCTTCCGGACGGATGTATGTATATGCCAGAGAGAGGGTGATTTCCGTCACGGCCAATGACAGAAAGAAAGCGACAGATAGTATCCAGAAGATTTCGGCGAAAAGCAAGGCAAACAATCCTTTGATGTCCGAACCGATACATTTGCGAAGCACCAGTTCTCGTTGCCGGTTATAGAACATTTGGATAATGAACTTCAGAAAATTGATCAACCCCGACAATAAAATCAGCGAAGCTATAAACCGGGCGAGCAGAATACTTATCGTTCTTTGGACACTGTCATTCTGTTCCGACTCCAGGAAAGCATATAAATAGATATCCTGTTCTCCATGCTTCCAGGTCAGGTTCTTTAACTGTTTATTCAGGCTTTCCGTCGTGGTTTGTCCGGTGAGACGTGATCTGATGCTGAGTGGAGTACGGGACTTTGCGGACAGGGGAAAATAACAATCGATTGTTTTTCCACGATGATCCTTTTCTTCTGTCAAAGCAACATTGACAATTTTATACACCACAAGATCAGACGAGTCGTTAGCCTCTGTCTCCTGACGGATGACGTGACCTATCGGATCTTCTTGTCCAAATGCTTTCCGGGCAAACGATTGGGAAACGATCACCTCGTTGGGAGCTGTTATCTCTTGATTGCCATACTTCAATTGGAGCGAATTATAAGTGAAATAATTAGATGATACATCTTTGAACGACACCAGAAACGGCAGTTCCCGTTGTTTTTTGTCAATGGCCGTAATTTCTCTTTCATTGCTATAAGAAGAGGCCACAAGGGGATCTATGCCCGCTATAGGCAACCCTTTCAGATAATCAAAATCCTCCTTAAACAAATAGATATCGGCGGCTGTCTGGGAAGATGCTCCGAGCAACCGGATGCTGTATTCATTATCATCGGACAGTTCAATCTTACCGGATACGGCATCAATAAAATGATTCATCATACAGAAGCAGGTGATGCCTATCGCCAAACAAACAGCCGAAATAAGACTATGAACTTTAAAGTTCATTAGATTGCGTAATGCTACTTTCAAGTAATGCTTAATCATGTTCTATTACTGTTTTTTCTTTATGCTTGCAAGAATCATGCCATGTCGCTAAATAGCTATTATATAATACAATATATTCTCGAACGCTCTCTTGTTATTGTGCGAACACGCACAAAGGCAGTTCACTATCGCACAATTACATCCGGCTGCCCCTCTCGGAACAAAAAAGTGAATATATGCGTTAAGAACTGATTCATAACGCATTAAACAGAGAAGCTCGGAAATAGGAACAATGGCAATAAAGCAAGGGAATGAAGGCGGACAGTTTTCAAATCATTACCCGATGACAGAGTCTGATTTTTCTTTGTGGCATTACGTTTCATCGTTCTGCATCATTTTGTATATCAATACGTTTAGGCTTAAAACATACGAGGCAAGCAAGATAAGGCTAAAGGTTTTGAATAGTTTATGCCAACAGAAAGAAAAAGATAGTAGTCTATTTATTGGGTTAGGAGAAAAAATAATGGACAACTAAGGTTGCTTATAGAATCTTTTTACTAAATTTGTTGTCAAATATTGACTATTCAAGATATATACAATAATTTGATATTAAAATGAGCAATATTATTAATACAATGAAATATACAGAACTCGCCAATGCTGTTTAAGCAATTAAAGGTGCGATTTTGCAAAGCCAACAACGAGCTTTGGCTATAATTAACCAAGAACAATTAGCACTTTACTACGGCATTGGACGATTTGTCTCTGTGAATACCCGCAATAAGAATTGGGGCACGGGATTCATTGAAGCAATCAGCGAACAACTTCGTAAAGAATTACCCGGGTTAAGAGGCTTTTCCGCAGCAAGCTTACGAAAGATGCGTACATTCTATGAGGAGTGGCAGATGCTTTCGGACAATTCGTTCGTTGAAACGAACAATTTAATAAGCGAAAAGCATAATTCGTTCGTTGGAACGAATGAATTGCCTACAGTGCAGTTTAAGATAGATGCAAATTTCCCGATTGCAGCATTTATGGACATTGGTTTTACCCACCATTATGTTATCATCAGCAAAGTTAAGGATACAGAGCAACGAAAATTCTACATTCAATTCGTAGCTGACACAAAAGCAAAGGTAGAGGATTTGGAACGAATGATAAATGACGATTTGTATAGTCATCAAGGTGAGTTGACAAATAATTTTAAGAAAACAATCCCTGATCAGCTACAGGCATATCGTGCAATCACGATGTTCAAAGATGAATATCTGCTTGACTTTATCAACACCGAAGAGTTGTTCGTTAGGGACAAGGATAGAGATGAACGGGTAATCGAACAAAGCATAGTGCAGAATGTGAAAGAGTTTATTATGACATTCGGCAAAGATTTTACATTTGTAGGCAACCAATATCATTTGGAAAAATTCGGTGTAGAGGAGTTTCCGGACTTGCTATTCTTCAATAGAGAGTTGGCTGCTCTTGTTTGTGTGGAATTGAAAGATGGTCCGTTCAAGACCTCGTATTTAGGGCAATTGGCGGCATATCTGCGTATTTTGGATGATGAAGTACGCAAGCCTAATGAGAATCCGTCTATAGGAATCATTCTTTGCAAGAGTGCCAATAAGAAATTTGTTGAGTATGTAATCCAAGACTATGACAAGCCTATGGGAGTGGCGACATATAAGACTACTGCCGATATGGATGAGCGTCTAAAGAGACTGCTCCCTCCTGTAGAAGAATTAGAAAAACTTCTTTAATTCATTACATATGTTATTGGGAAAGAGAATAAAAGAATTAAGAGAGGAGCAAGGACTGCTTCAACGGCAATTAGCAGCTATTCTTGAAATAGACACTCCTATGTTTAGCAAAATTGAACGTGGCGATAGAAGAGCAAAACGTGAGTAGGTAATCACCCTTGCCAAACAATTTAAGGTTGATGAAAAGGAACTCTTAACGCTATGGCTTGCAGACAAAGTACTTGACGCTATTGAAGAGGACAATGATAATTCGAAAAAAGAAGCAATAAAGGTCGCTCAAAAAGTCTTGGATTAAAACCATAACATTATCGTACGAAGAATGCCCCAATCGTCTATTTGCATCACTGACTGAAGAGTATATTTATAACCATCTTGCGGGAAAAGATGGTTTCGGTAGAGATGTTGTAGGTGTGTATCCGATAATGTATGATAACACCTGCTTCTATGTACTGACTTTGATGACAAGAGTTGTGAACACGGTTATCAAAACGATGTACTTGCATTTGTTTGTGTTTGCAAAGAATGGAAAATCCCTTGTTACATCGAACGCTCTCGTTCGGGCAACGGAGCACATGTTTGGATTTTCTTTGAAACATCTATTACAAATAGAACAGACAATTTTCCATGCGCAGATAGTCGTTGACAATGAAGCCGTACAGAAAGAGACGGCAGGCAACCTACCAACTTAGCATGATCGTTTATCTGTTGGACATAATCAATCCGAACCACTCGTTTGTCGAAGGGGACCAGGGATTTGCTTTCCCGCTATCATTTGATAGATGTCCGTGCAATGGGCTTTCTGGCTGGTTATTGATAGGTTTATTCTCTTTAGTTTTTAAATAGGCAACCGTTATATTATCCGGAAGCCAACTGGAATAGTCTACACTCCATTTAATGTTCTCAATTCAACTTTTTATCTTATTGAGGTAAGGCAATACAACTTGTTTTTCACGATCACTTATACAATCTGTCATTTTGTATTTGAAAATGCGTAGAAACGCTTTTTTACGGTCCCAAAGGAGACAGACAGGATAAAAATGCGTAGATTTTGCGATAGCATAATTCATTCGTCTTGTGTTTGGGGAATATTTTGCTCAAGATGAATGGAAATTGGCGGGTATTGTAATAAAATTGAAGCTCAAAATGTTGGCGTGATTTCAAAATGCTATTCGCATGATGCTCGTTTTTGATTGGCTTCCGGAAGAAAACGTTCTTTTTCAGGGTCAATTTATTCTCTTTTCTACGACTTAACCTTGCTTTTCTTTCTGAAAGTTAATGTCCTGAAAGCAGGAAGTTAACTTCCTGCTTTCAGGACATTAACTTTCTCTTGCCAGGAAGTTGGTTCTTTGTTTTTACGATGTTAACTTCCTGCTGACGGCTTTCGGATTTCATTATATAAACAGGCCAAATTTTTGCATATGACTTGCCGATTCACTCCTATTTTACAGTTTTTGGAAAAATGAACAGTTAGTCTGAAATGACTTTTTGCGATTTTTTGATATGGATTTCGGAATATTGCTTTCATCATATCAATCTGCATGTGTTTTTGCTTAATATATATTATGATATACATTATTATATAATGATTATGTTTTTTCTTTTATAGCGAGGGCTCTTTTCACAGTTCTATATTACGTGGATATTTCCTTATTTTATTATTATATAGGTATGAAGAAGCTGTTTAGGCTTTTTCTTTTTACTTGGATTCCATTAAAACTCAGACTTATACAAAAAACTCTAATTTTTTTTCTCTTAACTCTTGCTTAGTATAATTATAATATCTACATTTGCTTCGAACAATTAAATATACCCAATTATTAAAGGGTTCTTTGAAAAGTATGTTAACCATTGGCAAATATAGCCAATTTTGATAGAATTAGAGAAAAATAAAGGTATTACACTAATATTGAATTAATTATATTATTAACACTAAAAATTGAGATTATGAAAAAGAAACTCATGATGGTTGCAGTGCTTCTGGGTGCTTTGTCACTGGGAGCTTGCGTAGACAACGACGAATCGGCATCGGTAACAGCGGTGCGTAACGCAAAAGCAGAACAACTGAAAGGTGCTGCTGCATTGGCTAATGCGCAGGCAGAGGCTGAAACGATTAGAGCAAATGCAGAAGCTAAATTGAAGGAAGCGGAAGCTGCTTATCAAGATGCGAAAACTGAAGCTGATAAAGCAAAATGGGCAGCTAAATTAACTGTAATCCAAGCTGAGGCAGCTCGTGATATAGCAGAGGCTCAAAGAGATCAGAAAAATGCGGAAATGGCTATTATTACTAATCAGGATCAGTGGATTAACAGTACTCTTTGGGGGAATTATTCCAGTGCAAGTAGTCGGTTAATTGACTTGAACTCAGAGTTAATCAACGCTACTGCTGATGAAATCGCTTTAAAAGCAGGTGTAGTTTCTGCTCAGAAAGCTGCTGAAAAGATTGCTGTAGAGAAGAATCAATTTATAGCACAACAGACGGAGAGAAAAGATCAATTGTCGAAATTATCTTCGATTGCTTCTGACCGTGCTGCATTAGAGAAAAAATTACAGACACTTAGAGTTGAATCTACTGAACTTACAGCTGCAAAAGGAAAAACGGCAGATGCTAAAACAGCTGCTCAGGCTAAATTTGACGAAGCACAAGAGAAAATTTATAACCAAAGTGGCAATACTGATAAATTATCTTCTGATTTAGCTAAAGTAGGAGCGGAGTTAACAGATGTTGAGGTTGAATATAATAACCAAACTCACAGATTCTCAGTGACTACTTCTAATTCTGTAGAAGTTGGCGAGAACAGTAATAATGCTCAGTCTGTTGACTTTTATGAGTTGAATGTGAAGAGCCAAACTACATCTGCAACTCTTGCTTTCCAAAATAAAATAAAATATATTAAAGAGAACATCGTAGGTGTACCTTCAAATGCAGATAAGGGTATACAGGCTTCAGGTGCATATATTAATATAGAATCTATGGCTGCACAGAAAAAACAATTAGAGGCTGATAAAGCAGCAGCTACTACTGACGCAGAAAAAGCTGATATTCAAGCTTCTATTGATGAATTGCAACCTGATATTGAAAGAGCTGACGAGGCTTTAGAGGCTGCAAAAGAAGAATTGGCTGAAGCTGAAGCTGAATTTAAAGCATTCCAAGATGCAGTAGCATTGTTTGCTAATGCAGATGCGAAAGCTGCATACGACAAAGATATCGCTGATGCAAAAACTTTGGCTGAGGCTTTAGTTGCAGCAAGTGATGCTGATGATGCAGCGAAGTTGCCGTTAGATGCAAACGAAACAGCTCAAGAGGATGTAAGTACTCTTTTGAACTCAACTGCCAATATTGATGAACTGATTGCTGATTGTGATGTTCAGATTGCTAACGCAAAAGAAGATATTGCTAAGGCGAATAGTACTAAAACTATTTATGTTTGGAACGATTATGCTCATTACGACCGTGTGACTAATACATGGTATCCAGGTTATGTTGTTGACCCAAATAATATGGGAGAAGATACAGCTGAGGCTTTACATGCTTATATGGTAGATCGTATTGCAGCTTTGAATGCTCAGATTGAAAGTCAGGGACAGATTGTGGAGAAATATAAGAAGCAACTGGATGATGCCATTGCTGCTTTGTAATCTTCTTCATATTCAGTAACGGCAAATAAACAACAAATCAAAAAAAGTATCGTATGAAAATAAAAAGACTTTTAGTGTTGGCCGTTCTACCCATGATGTGTCTTGCAGCAAATGCGCAGAACTGTAGTAAAGACAATACTCCTAAAAAAGGAGACTTTACGGTAGCAGCTACTGTTGGATACAATAGTTACACAAACGTCACAGCCCCTTCGGGGCTGCTGACTGACTATGAAGTCAGAGCGCTCTCAACCAACTGGGCAGACAAAAAGCTGATGGTTGGTTTCGAAGGGGGCTGGTTCTTCAAAGATCAGTGGAAACTAAATTTGGGTGGCGGTGTCAGCTTCACGAATAACCCCGGTTATCCGGCTGTTCCCGGCACGATAGACGATTCGAATATGAATAACTCGGCAGACGAGAATATGGGAGAAATCCCTAACTACCGTGCCGTAGCCAGTGCTCAGTCGTTCGCCTATAATGTGTCGGCAGGTGTTGATCGTTATTTCAACATCAAGCGTGTTCCTAACCTGATGTGGTATACAGGTGTTCGCGTAGGTTTTGCTTACGGCGAAAATGAAATGAAGTATGATGAAGAGACCTCTATGGGCAAATCTGTTGCCGAGAGCTGGAATCTTCGTGGCGCCCTGACTGTCGGTGTCGATTACTATGTTCTTCCTGCCCTTTACATCGGTGCACAGATCGATCCGTTTGCTTATACGTACAACAAGACTACGTATAATCCGCAAGCCGGTCTTGGCGATCTGTCGGCAGATAGCCACAACTACAGTGTTTTGGCGGCTCCGACGTTTAAGATCGGATTTAAATTTTGACCTCTATCTCCATCCGGCCTCTCGGCCGGGTGGGTGATTTTATAAATAAATAAGTCCATTTATTTATACCTCCCCGGTGTCCGTGACGGCTGTCGGGGATTTTTTACGTGATTGGCATGTGGGACGACTGAACGGTATTTGGAATATGAAGAAGAGTAATGTATACATAGGTGAAGTGATAAAACAGGTCATGGCCGAAAGGCAGGTGACCAAAGCCGAACTTGCCCGTAGGTTGGAGGTGAGGCCACAGAGTGTGGACTATCTGCTGACACGAAAGAGCATCGATACGGATACACTGTATAGTCTGTCGTTGGCGCTGGATTATGATTTCGCTGTTCTATATTCCATAAAAAGGGAGCATGCCCTTGCTACGGACGAAGAGTCTCCGTTTAAAGTGGGAAGTGCAAAGATCAGTTTAGAGATCGAGTTGCGTCCTGATGAAATGTTGAAACTAAACCTGAAGCAGAAGATCGCAGATCTGCTGGAAGGAAAGGGAAAGTGATTTTGCGTATCTGACAGCTTCCCTTTATCCGCTCTTGCTATCAACCAATTGAAGTAAGAAGAGGATTACTCTGTTTTTATTATTCTTAAAAGCCTCTTTTCTTGTTTTGTAAATTGCTGATATACAATGTATGATTGGCTGACGAAACAAATTTTGCAGCCTTTGAAACAAATCTTTTAGTTGAGAAATGGGATTCCGCGTTCCTTTGCGGCATCAAAACAATCTCAATCAACTAAAAAATTTAAGTACCATGACGAAGAACAAAAAAAGAGCTGTCTGGCTGCTGGCTTGCTTGCTGATGGCCGGCTTCACAACCGCACAAGAAAAGAAAGAATCTTCCCGGACACCATCCGGATCGAAAGAAGAAGGCAATCGCAACGTTATGCTGAACGCTTCGAGCGCCAACGGTCCCCGCGAAATCTCTATCGGCCTGCCGGGTGGAGACGTAAACGTACTCGAAAACGGACTCCCTGTAGTCTATACCTCTAATCCGCATAACGTAAATACTCACTGGCGTGGAGACAGCAGTCTCGGACACGTCGGACTGCTCAAAATCTCCGAAACCGCTATTACTACCGGAAACATCGGCTATGCCGTAAACTCTTTTACTCAGTTGGGAACTGAGAAATTCCGTGGAATCGTCAATTACAGCACCAACCACTTTGGCAAGCAGCAGTTCGATGCCAATATCAGCGGTGGTATGGGGAAAGGCTGGTTTTATAGCGGAAGTGTCTACCAGAACTTTGACCCGGGCAGTTTTAAACTGCGCTTTACTTCCAATCAGGACCGCACTCAAATCTATAAAGCAGCCTTGACCAAGAATTACAGCGAGGGGCGCGGACAGCTATCGGCCATCTATCACTACAGCAACAGCCGTTGGCCGAGTAATGAAACGACTTCCGCTCCTTTCATCTATGTTGGAGACGGCAGCGTGAAAGAAATACCGGGATTCAGCCTCGGAACAAGTTCTTACCTGCCTGCCACGGGAGAAATGGTTTATCGTGATATGCGTACGGGAGAGCTGAAAAAGACCAATCTTTATGATGCCACTCTGAATAAAGGAAACCAGTTGACTTTGCTCAATACCTACACTTGGGACAACGGCCTGAGCTGGAAGGTTAACCTGAAGTATGATCATGCCTTGGGTTCGTATGTCTATCAGACCCCGATGGCCATGGAGCAGAAGGATGCCTCCGCCGGCTATTTTCTGAAAGGAACGGACGGTACGTTGAAACCGTATGAAGGATATGTGCAAAGCCGTATGTCTTGCTTTAACCGGGGTACGATTGACGAGTTCTTCGCCACTTCCGAACTTTCACGCCAATATCGCAATATGACCTGGAGGCTCGGTGTGAACGAATGGCACTACAAAGTGGATTATGCTTCGAACACAACCATGTATGACCATACGGTAGAAGAGTACCCCGAACGTCTGGTGCGTGAGGGGAATACGGACGGCGTGTACTACGATTTCAATAAGAATGCTTCGGAATACTACAAAGGGCACGAAAACAAGTTAGCTGTTTATGCCACCCACGACTGGGATATTTCTCCCCAATGGAATGTATATTATGGTACACGCCTGGAATGGCAGCATCTGGAAGGAGAGAATGCGGCTGTGTATGACGCAGAAGGAAATGCCGTAGGCCGTTTCGCAGATTATTATCTGGGCGCCGTATCCGATAAAGGAGTCGGGATTACACCCCGCCCTTTCGACTACGACTGGATGAACATGGCCTTCACCGCCGCCGCTACCTATAAACTGACCCGGGAGTTCGGTTTCACCGCCGACTTCACTTACAACACACAGCGTCCCGGTTTGTCGAACTTTTCACCTGCCACTATGCCCAATACCGATAAAATATCCGTTCCCCTGGGACGTGCCGGGGTCTATTATAACACGGACTGGATCAGCCTGACTTCTCTGTTCTCCTACATCTCGAAAACAAACAATAACTCGACGCTCAATCTGATTAACCCGAACGACCGGACCGAGATTCTTGCCGCTCCGTTGAGTTATGACATCAAGACCATCGGCTGGACGACGGATGCAGTGATCAAACCGTTCAAAGGCTTCAACTTCCATTTCCTGTTTACCTACCAAAGCCCGACTTACAAGAAATATGAAACGAGTGTGACTTTCAAGGACGGTACGATAGGTGAAATCAATGCCACGGGAAATATTGTGACGGAGATTCCGAAAGTGCTCGTCGAGCTCGATCCCAGCTACAACATTACGAACGACCTCAGAGTCTGGGCCAGCTTCCGCTATTTCAGCAAGACGTACGCCAACATTAAAAACGCTTACTACTTCAACGGGCGTTGGGAGACTTTCGGGGGCATCAACTGGACGGTGAACAAACATCTCGCATTGAGCGCCACAGTCGTTAATTTCCTCAATCAGACCGGAGCCAAAGGAAGTATTGCCGGTGCCGAACTGGTGGACAAAAAAGACGCGGCATCCTATAACGGCCATTGGATGGCGGGCAGCTATATTCGTCCGTTTACCGTGGAGTTTGCGGCCAGCATCCGCTTCTGACGGGGCTTTGGTATCAATCGTTATACAATTTGAAACAAAATTAATAGCCGGTGGCAGATATCTCCGCTATCTTTGCCATCAGTAAACACAGCTATTACATTACTAATAAAAAACACCTTGTTATCATGAAAACAACTTTTATGAATGTAAGTAGAGGAGTGATCGGCGCTTTGGCTTTCTCTCTCGGAATTTCGTCTTGCCAAAGCTCACAAACTAAAATGACCATTGAACAAGAAGGCGACAGCCTTACCGTAATCCATATTACAAATCCTACGCAGTATTTACTTTTGCCTGTCGAGGAGAAGACTCCCGAAGCGCAGATCTGCATCGCTTCGGATTCCGTTCCGGTAGAGATGGACGTGCGCCTGTCGAGGGAGAAAGTGGACTATTTCGTCCCGTATGCCTTACCTGAAGGAGAGAAAAAAGTAGCTGTGCGCATCCGCCACCTGCCCAAAGACGCTTTGTGCTGGAAAGAGCTCAAACTCTCGGATACGTTTGATACCGCCAATACGGACAAGTATCGTCCTGTCTATCATCATACTCCGCTTTACGGATGGATGAACGATGCCAACGGGCTGGTATACAAGGATGGCGAATATCATCTGTTCTATCAGTATAACCCTTACGGCTCTATGTGGGGCAACATGCACTGGGGGCATTCGGTAAGTAAGGATCTGGTACACTGGGAACATCTGGAACCGGCGCTTGCCCGCGATACGTTAGGGCATATCTTCTCCGGAAGTTCGGTGGTGGACGATGCCAATACAGCCGGTTACGGCGCAGGTACCATCGTTTCTTTCTATACCTCGGCCAGTGACAAGAACGGACAGATACAGTGTATGGCTTACAGCACCGATAACGGTCGTACGTTTACCAAATATGAAAAGAACCCCATCCTGACTCCGTTTGACGGATTGAAGGACTTTCGCGATCCGAAAGTGTTCTGGTATGCTCCGGATCAGAAGTGGGTGATGGTGGTATCGGCCGATAAAGAGATGCGTTTCTATTCGTCACTGAACTTGAAGGACTGGACGTATATGAGCGGTTGGGGCGAAGGCTACGGTGTTCAGCCCAGTCAGTTCGAGTGTCCCGATATGGTGGAACTTCCGGTGGACGGTGATCCGAATCATAAGAAATGGGCGTTGATAGTCAACGTGAATCCGGGATGCTACTTCGGTGGAAGTGCCACTCAGTACTTTATAGGTGATTTTGACGGCGAGAAATTTGTTTGCGACAATAGGCCGGAAACGGTGAAGTGGCTCGACTGGGGAAAAGATCACTATGCGACTGTCTGCTTCTCGAATACGGGTGACCGTACGATTGCCGTGCCTTGGATGAGCAACTGGCAGTATGCCAATATTGTGCCTACCCGCCAGTTCCGTAGTGCCAATGCGTTGCCTCGCGAACTGAGCCTTTATACTCAGGATGGAGATATCTATATGGCTGCCGCTCCGGTGGAAGAGACGAAGTCGTTGCGTAAGGAGTCGCGGGAGATCCCGGCCTTTGAGGTGGCGGACGCCTATCATGTGGATTCACTGCTGGCCGATAACCGGGGAGCTTACGAGATAGAGCTGGAATTGGCTGCCGGTTCGGCGGAAATCATGGGACTGAAACTGTTCAATGAGAAAGGGGAGAATGTAGATATCTATATCAGCCTTCCGGAGAAGAAACTGGTGATGGACCGCACTAAGAGCGGCATTGTAGATTTCGGAAAGGACAGCGCCCCTCATGCCATCGAGGCACACGACCGTCGGAAGCAGAACTCCATCAACTATGTGGACGATTTTGCCTTGGGTACCTGGGCTCCGGTGAAGAAGGCCGACAGCTATAAACTGGATATCTTTGTTGATAAATGTTCGGTGGAAATCTTTCTGAACGGTGGAAAGATTGCCATGACAAACCTGATATTCCCCACAACTCCCTATAACCAGATGAGTTTCTACAGCCGTGGGGGAGCTTTCAAGGTCAGCCAGTGCAAGGTGTACAGGCTGTAGCTTAAATCTGCTTTTTTTAAATTAACATATCATGGAAAATACCAAAAACAACTCTTACATGAAACTTATCCCGGTGATGCTCTGCTTCTTCGCCATGGGATTCGTAGACTTGGTGGGCATTGCCTCCAACTATGTGAAAGCAGATTTAGGACTGACGGATTCACAGGCAAATATCTTTCCGTCGCTCGTGTTCTTCTGGTTTCTGATCTTCTCGGTGCCTACGGGAATGCTGATGAACCGCATCGGGCGTAAAAAGACCGTGTTGCTTAGTCTGCTGATCACCTTTGCATCGTTGCTGCTGCCTGTCTTTGGCGACAGCTATCTGCTGATGTTGGTTTCTTTCTCGTTGCTCGGAATCGGCAACGCACTGATGCAGACATCACTCAATCCGCTGCTTTCCAACATCGTGAGCGGTGAACGCCTGGCAAGCACCCTTACTTTCGGGCAGTTCGTAAAGGCCATTGCCTCTTTCCTTGCCCCTTACATCGCTATGTGGGGAGCTACGCAGGCTATCCCTACCTTCGATTTAGGCTGGCGGGTACTGTTCCCCATCTACATGGTGGTGGCAGTCGCTGCCATCCTGATGCTCAATGCCACGCAGATCACCGAGGAGCCTGAAGAGGGTAAGCCCTCCACTTTCGGGCAGTGTCTGGCTTTGCTGGGCAAACCTTTCATCCTGCTCTCGTTTCTGGGCATTATGTGCCATGTCGGGATCGATGTCGGCACCAATACCACAGCACCGAAGATTTTGATGGAACGTCTGGGCATGACTCTGGCAGATGCCGGGTTTGCAACCAGTCTCTACTTCATCTTCCGTACGGCAGGTTGTTTTCTGGGGGCATTTGTTTTGCAGAAGATGGCAGCCAAAACCTTCTTCGCCATCAGCGTGTTGTGTATGCTGGCGGCTATGGCAGGGTTGTTTATTTTCCAGGATCAGACGATGATTTACGTTTGTATCGCCCTGATCGGGTTTGGAAATTCCAATGTATTTCCTATCATCTTCTCGCAGGCATTACTTTATATGCCGGGCAAGAAGAACGAGGTTTCCGGCCTGATGATTATGGGACTTTTCGGAGGAACCATCTTCCCGCTGGCAATGGGAGTGGCTTCGGATGCAGTGGGACAGAGCGGAGCCGTGGCCGTGATGACGGTCGGGGTACTCTATCTGATGTTCTATACATTGAGAATCAGAAAGTAATTTATTTAATAACCATAATGAAGCGGTAACCTTGAGGGTGTGTTATAATTCACCACAGAGTTTCACAGAGAGAACTTAATCTGTTGATAGCTAATGGATATTTATCTGTGTAATCTATGGTGAATACGAGTTCCGACACACCTTCCTGAGGTGAGGCTTCCCAATTCATGCCATGAACAATATAATCGTAGGAATGGGCGAAGCACTTTGGGATGTGCTGCCCGAAGGAAAGAAAATCGGGGGAGCCCCGGCTAATTTTGCTTATCATGTGTCGCAGTTTGGCTTTGACAGCCGTGTGGTCAGTGCGGTGGGAAATGACGAGCTGGGGGATGAAATTCTGGAAGTATTCCGGGAAAAACAGTTGAAGCACCAGCTTGAGCGGGTCAATTATCCGACAGGAACCGTGCAGGTGACTCTTGACGGTGAAGGAGTGCCGTGTTATGATATTAAGGAAGGCGTAGCATGGGACAATATCCCCTTCACGGACGATTTGAAGCGTTTGGCACTGAACACGCGGGCCGTATGTTTCGGTTCGCTGGCACAGCG
This sequence comes from Bacteroides sp. HF-4919, assembly GCF_018860125.1. Classification (NCBI taxonomy): domain Bacteria; kingdom Pseudomonadati; phylum Bacteroidota; class Bacteroidia; order Bacteroidales; family Bacteroidaceae; genus Bacteroides; species Bacteroides sp. HF-4919. The sequence goes on along the minus strand of NZ_JAHKNF010000008.1, from coordinate 189,409 downwards.
CAACGAGGTGAGCCGCGCCACCATCAACCGTTTCCTCGACACCATGCCCGACATGGACGGACAGTTGAAAATATTCGATATCAATCTTCGCCAAAGTTTCTATACCAGGGAAGTGTTGCGCGAATCTTTCCTGAAGTGTAACGTGCTGAAGATTAACGATGAGGAGCTGGTTACCATCAGCCGTATGTTCGGCTATCCGGGCATCGACCTTCAGGATAAATGCTGGATTCTGTTGGCCAAGTACAACCTGAAGATGCTGATCCTGACATGCGGTACGAACGGTAGTTATGTATTTACCCCCGGTGCGGTCTCTTTCCAGGAAACCCCGAAAGTGCCGGTTGCCGATACCGTGGGGGCAGGTGACTCGTTCACGGCAGCTTTCTGCTCATCTGTTCTGAAAGGAAAGAGTATACCCGAGGCACACAAACTGGCAGTGGAAGTGTCGGCTTACGTGTGTACACAGAGCGGTGCGATGCCCGTACTACCGGATGCTCTGAGAAATCGTTTAGATGATTAATGTGTTGGTTTATATAGGGTTATTGATTGGTTGATAGAGTCGTGGGGATGTGTCATAACTCTTTTCACCACAGAGTATCACGGAGTATCACAGAGTCTTTTTAATAACCAACGATTTAAAATCATCTCTGTGTTACTCTGTGTCCTCTGTGGTGAGTTTTGACACACATCCGTCTTGGTTTTAAACCAATCGGATGGAAGATTTCGGGGGGAAATTGTTATATTTGCCTCCGGAACCTTTTATGTAATAACCAACCATGAAACGTGTACTTTTCTTACTTGGGCTGGTTTTGTCGGGACTGCTTGTCTCGTGTAGCCATGATGCTCCCCGGTACGTCATCGGCGTGTCGCAATGCAGCGATGATACCTGGCGGCATAAGATGAATGACGAGATACAGCGCGAAGCCTTATTTTACGGAGGCGTAGAGGTAGAGACGCGTACGGCGAATGACGACAGCCGGCGACAGATAGAAGATATACGTCACTTCATCCGGCAGAAGGTAGACTTGCTTATTGTGGCTGCCAACGAGGGAATGGCTCTCACTCCCGTTGTGGAGGAAGCTTTCGATAGAGGTATTCCGGTGATTATGGTGGATCGCAGGATACTTTCCGATAAATATACCGCATACATCGGAGCCGACAATTACGAGTTGGGCAAAGCCGTCGGCAATTACATAGCCCATCGCCTGAAGGGGCGTGGAAAAGTAGTCGAACTGAGCGGACTTGTCGGTTCCACTCCTGCCATCGAACGTCACCAAGGCTTTATGAGTGCCATCAGCCAGTATCCGGGCATCACCTTGCTTGCCCGGGAGGATGCGGGTTGGTTGAGGCAGCCTGCCGAAATAAAGATGGATTCTCTCTTGCAGTGTTTTCCGGAGATTGATGCCGTGTATGGGATGAACGACCGTATGGCCGCCGGTGCTTATCAGGCCGCCAGACGTCTGGGACGTGAGGAGGAGATGCTGTTTGTAGGTATCGATGCTCTGCCCGGCAAGGGTAACGGAGTGGAACTGGTACTGGACAGCGTGCTGGATGCTACCTTCATTTATCCCACCGAAGGAGACAAGGTGGTTCAGCTGGCGATGGATATTCTACAAAAGAAACCTTTTAAACGGGAGACAAAACTGAAGACAGCAGTAGTTGACGCGGTAAATGCGCACGTGATGGAATTGCAGACAGCCCATATCAGCGAGTTGGATGGAAAAATCGAGACGCTCAACAGCCGGGTAGGGACGTATCTTTCGCGGGTGGCCACGCAGCAGGTGGTGCTGTATGGGGGCTTTGTCATCCTGTTGTTGATCGTCGGATTGCTGATTGTCGTGTATAAATCTCTCCGTTCCAAGAATCGCCTGTACCGGGAACTTTCCCGCCAGAAGGAGCAACTGGAAGAGCAGAGAGACCAACTGATAGAACTTTCCCATCAACTGGAGGAAGCCACACATGCCAAACTGGTTTTCTTTACCAACATTTCACATGACTTCCGCACCCCTCTCACTCTGGTTGCCGATCCGGTGGAGCAGTTGTTGGCCGACCCGTCATTGGAGGGTGACCGGCGCAGGATGTTGTTGCTGGTGCAGCGCAACGTACAGATCCTGTTGCGTCTGGTCAATCAGATACTCGATTTTCGCAAATATGAGACGGGAAAGATGGAGTTTACCCCGGTCCCGCTCAATCTGTTGCAGTGCTTCGGAGAGTGGAACGATTCGTTTCAGGCAGCCGCCCGGCGGAAGCATATCCATTTTTCGTTCGACAGCATGCCCGGTGCCGATTACCACACTCTGGCGGATGCTGAGAAGATGGAGCGTATCTACTTCAATCTGTTGGGCAATGCGTTCAAGTTTACCCCCGAGAATGGTAAAGTCACTGTCCGGCTTTCGGCTTTGCAGAAAGAGGGCACTCCTTTCTTCCGTTTTACAGTCGCCAATACCGGGAGTCTGATTTCGGCAGAACATATCCGCAGCATCTTCGACCGTTTCTATAAGATCGACAGGCATCATACCGGTTCCGGTATCGGGCTGGCACTGGTAAAAGCGTTTGTCGAGATACATGGCGGAATCATCGAGGTGGAGAGCGACGAACGGCAGGGAACTGTCTTTATCGTCGATTTGCCGGTGCGGACATGCGAAGCGGAGACCGGCGTGGCATCTGCTCCGGTGGAGGCATCTGCTCCGGACCAGGTGGATAACCTGCTCCGGGAGGATGAAGCGGAGAACTTCAATGATCCGTCCAAACCTTCTGTACTTGTGATCGACGACAATGCTGACATCCGTGCTTATGTGCACACATTGCTCAATTCGGAGTACTCCGTCATCGAAGCTGCGGACGGGACCGAAGGAATCCGTAAAGCGATGAAGTATGTTCCCGATGTCATCATCTCCGATGTGATGATGCCGGGGATTGATGGTATCGAATGTTGTCGGCGGTTGAAGGGGGAATTGCAGACCTGCCACATTCCCGTGATCCTGCTGACAGCTTGTTCGCTTGACGAGCAGCGTATTCAGGGATATGCCGGTGGAGCCGATTCTTATATTTCCAAGCCTTTCAGTTCGCAGTTGCTGCTGACCCGTATCCGCAATCTGATTGAGTCACGACGGCGCATGAAGCAGTTCTTTGGCGACCGGCAGACATTGGCCAAAGAGGATATCTGCGATATGGATAAAGATTTTGTCGAACGGTTCAAGTCGCTGATTGAAGCAAAGATGGGTGATTCGGAATTGAATGTGGAAGATTTGGGCAAGGAGATGGGGCTGAGCCGTGTTCAGCTCTACCGGAAGATCAAGTCGCTCACCAATTTTGCGCCGAACGAACTGCTTCGCATGGCACGGCTTAAGAAAGCGGCTTCGCTGCTGGCCTCTTCGGACATGACGATAGCAGAGGTTGGATATGAAGTGGGTTTTACGTCACCTTCCTACTTTACGAAATGCTACAAAGAACAGTTCGGTGAAAGCCCGACGGAGTTTTTAAAAAGAAGCGGATTATAAAAGAACCTGCTGCATAAAAGCGATACACCCATGAAAGATTATAAAGAAAATAAATCTAATTTGTCCGAAACTTTTTGCAATGAAGTATACAGTGTCGTGCGTGAAATTCCTGCCGGTAGCGTTGTTACTTATGGTGATATTGCCGCTTTGCTCGAGATGCCGCAATATTCACGTATGGTGGGGCGTGCATTGAAGCAGGTACCTGCCGGTTTAAGCCTTCCTTGTCATCGGGTAGTCAATGCTATAGGACGATTGGTGCCCGGATGGGATGAACAACGGCAACTGTTGTCCGATGAAGGTGTTTCATTCCGAAAAAACGGTTGTGTCGACCTTAAACTTCACAGGTGGAAGAGCGACAGTATTTGAGTGGGGTGATGCCGGCTTTCTTGTGGCAGTTTATGTACATGCGGCGTGTTCATCGAAAATAATGTGATGAACTATTTGAACGCTCGGCTTGTTTATTTAATTGTCCGTACACACATCTTTGGGTAATACCTGTGTATGGATGTGAATTTGACTTTCGGGATATAGTAACTATCTGTTGACAGGAATCCTGTCTGTAATAACCGGGTTAAGAAATCATATTTGACCGGGGGAACAACACAACCGTTGTTTTCCGGTATCAACTTTTTTACTATAAAGAAGTGTTTGTTTTCGTGTGTGTAGGCCGCCCGGTCCGTTTTTTAATAATCTAAACCCTATTATGTATGAGTAAAATAACGATTAAAGACTTGTATCTCATTTTTGGCAACGACAAGCAGCATGCTTTGCGTATGTTGAAAGAAGGAAAGAGCAAGAGTGAGATCTTAAAGGAAACCGGATGCACGGTTGCCGTAAAAGATGCAAACCTCTCTGTCCGGGAGGGAGAGATATTTGTGATTATGGGACTTTCGGGGAGTGGGAAATCCACTTTGCTGCGTTGTATCAACCGATTGATAAAACCTACTTCCGGTGAGGTAATCATCAATGGAAGAGATATTTCGAATGTTACCGATAAAGAGCTGCTCCGTATTCGGAGAAAAGAACTGGCTATGGTGTTCCAGCATTTCGGACTGTTGCCCCATCGTTCGGTGTTGCATAACATAGCTTTCGGGCTGGAGCTGCAAGGAGTGAAAAAACAGGAACGTGAGCACAGAGCGATGGAAAGTATGCAGTTGGTGGGTTTGAAAGGTTACGAGAATCAGATGGTCGGCGAACTGTCCGGCGGGATGCAGCAACGCGTCGGGCTGGCCCGTGCTCTGGCCAACGATCCTGAAGTGCTGCTGATGGATGAAGCTTTTTCTGCCCTCGATCCTTTGATCCGTATACAAATGCAGGATGAATTGCTGACTTTACAGTCTAAAATGAAAAAGACCATTGTGTTTATTACTCACGATTTGAATGAAGCCATCAAGCTGGGCGACCGGATTGCCATCATGAAGGATGGGGAAGTGGTGCAGGTAGGTACTTCGGAGGAGATTCTGACAGAGCCGGCGAATGCTTATGTGGAACGCTTCGTGGAGAGTGTGGATCGTAGCAAGATCATTACTGCCTCTTCGGTGATGGTTGATAAACCCCTCGTGGCCCGGTTGAAGAAAGAAGGGCCGGAAGTTCTGATCCGTAAAATGTTCGAACATAATCTGACCGTGTTGCCTGTGGTAGATGCAAACAATGTGTTGGTGGGAGAGGTGCGTTTAAAGGATTTGCTCCGGTTGCGTAAAGAGCAGGTGAAGTCAATAGAGTCGGTCGTTCGCGAAGAAGTGCATTCGGTGCTGGGAGATACGATATTGGAAGACATCCTGCCGCTGATGACCAAAACCAATTCGCCTATCTGGGTAGTGAACGAAGGCCGTGAATTTCAGGGAGTCGTCCCCTTGTCATCGCTCATTTTCGAAGTGACCGGAAAGAACAAACAGGAAATCAATGAAATCATTCAAAATGCAATAGAATTATGATCAACATAGGACAATATATTGAAGAACTCATCAACTGGATGATGATACACTTCTCCGCTTTTTTCGATGCGCTGAATCTGGGCATCGGCAGTTTTATCAATGGGTTTCAGCATATCTTGTTTGGTATCCCCTTTTATCTGACCATTGCTGCAATGGTGTTGTTGGCATGGATGAAAGCCGGGCGCGGGGTGGCGGTTTTCACCCTTTTAGGGTTGCTGCTTATCTACGGTATGGGCTTTTGGGAGGCCACCATGCAGACATTGGCACTGGTGCTGTCATCTACCTGTCTCGCCCTTATCGTGGGGGGGCCCATCGGGGTGTGGACGGCAAACAGTAACCGTGCGGAGAAAGTGATACACCCCATACTGGACCTGATGCAGACCATGCCTGCCTTTGTCTACCTGATACCTGCCGTCCTGTTTTTCGGGCTGGGAGTGGTGCCGGGAGTGTTTGCCACCATCATCTTTGCAATGCCTCCGGTGATTCGGCTGACGGGACTTGGCATTCGCCAGGTACCGAAGAACGTGGTAGAGGCTTCGCGTTCGTTCGGGGCCACCCGGTGGCAGCTGCTTTATAAAGTGCAGTTGCCTCTGGCCTTGCCCACTATCCTGACCGGAGTGAACCAGACGATTATGATGTCTCTTTCTATGGTTGTCATTGCAGCTATGATTGCGGCAGGCGGCTTGGGCGAAATCGTTCTGAAGGGTATTACCCAGATGAAAATCGGTTTGGGCTTTGAAGGAGGTATAGCGGTTGTGATACTGGCAATTATTTTGGACCGGATTACCCAAGGGATGGTTCGTCGTAAGAACAAAAAATAGAAAGGAGAAAGAATCGATATGCGGAAATATAGGATAATAGGAAGTTTGTTGTTGTTACTGGCCGTGATGTGTACGGCCTGTAACCCGGATACCGGGAAAAAGAAGATAAGCATCGCCTATGCCAACTGGCTGGAGGGCATTGCCATGAGTCATCTGGCCAAAGTGGTGCTGGAAGAGCAGGGGTATGAGGTAGAACTGCTCAATGCGGATGTGGCCCCCATCTTCGCGTCGGTTTCGCGTCGGAAAGCGGATGTGTTTATGGATGCCTGGCTGCCTGTGACGATGAAAGACTACATGGGTCAGTATGGCGATCAGATCGAGTTTATCGGTGAGGTATATGACAGTGCAAGGGTCGGGTTGGTAGTGCCTCAGTACGTCAGTATCGACTCAATCGGAGAACTCGCTTCCCATAAAGGGCAATTCTCTTCTGAGATTGTCGGGATCGATGCCGGAGCGGGCATTATGAAAACTACGGATAAGGCTATTGCGGACTATGGGCTCAATGGATATAAGTTGCTTACTTCCAGTAGCTCTACCATGTTGGCTTCCTTGCAGAAAGCCATGGATAAAGAATCGTGGATCGTCATCACCGGATGGACACCGCATTGGATGTTCGACCGCTATCCCCTGAAGTTCCTGCATGATCCGAAAGGTACTTATGGGAATGTGGAATCTATCTATGTCGTCGGATGGAAAGGATTTACGGAGAAAGATCCTTTTGCGGCAAAGTTTTTCAGCAATATTAAATTCACTACAGAAGAGATCAGTTCGTTGATGAAAGCATTGAAAGATGCACGGATGGACGAAGAAGACCTTGTCCGAAAATGGCGTGATGAACACCGGGAACTGATAGAAAGCTGGATTCCTGAATCATAAGCGGTATATGTGTGTCCGGGAATCCAACTTCTGAGTTCTGTCTATCGGGTAACGGCGGTGCGTTGGTAGGCAAGCCGTTCCGTACCGTTCTTCACATAAATGATGCCACAATAGGTGAAACCGTTTTTCAAGAGAATGTTTTGGAGAACTTTATTGTCACGGTGAGTGTCTACACGCAGGTTCGGACAGTGGGACGAACACCATTCCAGGCATAAGTCCATCAATCCCTTTACCCGTCCGCCGGATGCGATGCGATGGATTACCCCGTAAGGGGCATCGTTGAGCCAAGCGCCGTCTTTGATAACTTTATAGTTGGGGTCCTCTCCCCGGATGAAGGTAAAGCAACCTTCCAACTCCCCGTTTTCATTTACAAATACATAACTGTCCCCGTTTTCGATGTCCTGCCGGATGTCGTCGGAAGCGGGGTATCCGTTGATCCACTGGTTGGCATTGCCATTGGCAGCCATAAAGCGGCGGGCACGTTCGTAGAATGGCATCACTTGGTCGAGTTCTTCAAGTCGGGTTGGTCGTATGGTTATGTTCATAATTATTCCGTTTGGGGGTCACCACAGATTACACGGATTAACACAGATTGATAATTTATCTCGTCAATATATCGAATTAAGAGTTCTGTGTTAATCTGTGTAATCTGTGGTGAAACCTATTCATTTCTATTTGGCAAAAAAGGGGAAAAGAACCTATTTTAGTCCCTTCCCCCTTTGAGAGTTATATTATCTGATCAAAGATCATTCAGCAACACCCCAAGCCTGGTTGGCCAGACGCTTGTAGTTGTTGTAACGCCACTTAGCGTTGTCCTCGGCAGCCTGGAACAGTTCTTCTGCTTCTGCAGGATACTGTTTCATAACCGATGCGTAACGAACTTCGCCTTTCAGGAAGCCTTTGAAGTCATCCCAGTTCGGTTCTTTGCTATCCAGCGTGAACGGATTCTTGCCTTCAGCCTCCAGCGCCGGGTTGTAACGCCACAAGTGCCAGTAACCGCACTTAACAGCCTTGTCTTCTTCTTCCTGGCTCTTACCCATACCGGCTTTCAGACCGTGGTTGATACACGGAGCGTAAGCGATGATGAGTGACGGTCCGGGATATGCTTCAGCTTCGCGGATAGCTTTCAGAGTCTGAGCCTGGTCAGCACCCATAGCGATCTGTGCAACATATACATAACCGTATGTAGTAGCCATCAGGCCGAGGTCTTTCTTACGTACGCGTTTACCGGAAGCGGCAAATTTAGCGATGGCGCCCACCGGAGTGGCTTTAGAAGACTGACCACCTGTGTTAGAGTAAACCTCTGTATCCAGAACCAGAATGTTAACGTCCTTACCCGAAGCGATAACGTGGTCGAGACCACCGTAACCGATATCGTAAGAAGCACCGTCACCACCGATGATCCACTGGCTGCGTTTAACCAAGTATTGAGTCAGACCTTTCAGTTCTTTGCTGATCGGGCAACCTGCCGCAATACCTTGTTCGATGATTGCTTCGATCTGCGGAGCCAGTTCTTTGGTCTTGTCTGCATCGTACATGTTTTCAATCCATGCTTTCAATACTTCCTTAGCTTCAGCCGGAGCATTGTCGGCTGCCAGGATTTCGTTGAATAACTTCACGATACGTGCACGCATCTTTTCGTTAGCCAGTTCCATACCCAGACCAAATTCGCAGAAGTCTTCAAACAGTGAGTTAGCCCAAGCCGGACCGTGTCCTTTTGCGTTTGTTGTATATGGAGTTGAAGGTACTGAACCTGAGTAGATAGAAGAACATCCGGTAGCGTTGGCAACCATTTCGCGATCACCGTACAACTGAGAAATCAGTTTCACATACGGAGTTTCACCGCAACCTGAGCAAGCTCCCGAGAATTCGAACAATGGAGTAGCGAACTGAGAGTTCTTCACGTTAGCCTTGATGTCTACCAAGTGTTGTTTGCTCTTCACGTTGTCTGCACAGTAAGTCCAGTTATCAGCCTGAGCCAACTGGCTTTCAAGGTGTTTCATAGTCAGAGCCTTGCCACCCTTCTTCGGGTTGCCCGGACAGATGTCGGCACAGTTACCGCAACCCAGACAGTCGAGAACGTCAACCTGGATACGGAATGTCATGCCGTCGAATGCTTTGCCTACAGCTTTCAGTTGTTCGAAGCTTGCACCTTTCTGCTCTTCTGCGTCGAGTACAAACGGACGGATAGAAGCGTGAGGACAAACGTAAGCACACTTGTTACACTGGATACAGTTTTCTGCGTTCCATTCCGGTACGAAAGCAGCTACACCGCGTTTTTCGTATTTCGAAGTACCTTGATACCAGGTTCCGTCTTCGATGCCCTTGAATGCAGATACAGGCAACAGGTCTCCGTCCTGAGCGTTGATCGGACGAACCACTTCGTTGATGAATGCCGGGTCGTTGTTTTCAACTTTAGCATCATCCGGCAGGTTAGCCCAAGCCGGGTCAACAGCCAAAGTCTTGTATTCGCCACCGCGGTCAACAGCTGCGTAGTTCTTGTTCACAACGTCTTCACCCTTCTTACCGTAAGATTTCACGATGAATTTCTTCATCTGTTCTACAGCCTGGTCTACGGGGATCACGCCTGTGATACGGAAGAAAGCAGACTGGAGGATGGTGTTGGTGCGGTTGCCCAAACCGATTTCCTGTGCAATCTGGGTTGCGTTGATATAATATACAGAGATGTTGTTCTGTGCAAAGTATTTCTTCACTTTGTTAGGCAGGTTCTTTGCCAGTTCTTCGCCTTCCCAGATGGTGTTCAGCAAGAACGAACCGTTCTTACGCAAACCACGGGTTACGTCATACATATGCAGGTAAGCCTGAACGTGGCAAGCCACAAAGTTCGGAGTGTTTACCAGATAAGTAGAACGGATAGGGTCGTCACCGAAGCGCAGGTGAGAGCAAGTGAAACCTCCTGACTTCTTAGAGTCATAAGAGAAGTAGGCCTGACAGTGTTTATCAGTGTTGTCACCGATAATCTTCACTGAGTTTTTGTTGGCACCTACCGTACCGTCAGCACCCAAACCGTAGAATTTAGCTTCGAACATGCTGTCGCCGCCCAAAGCGATTTCTGCTTCCTGAGGAAGAGATGTGAAAGTTACGTCGTCTACGATACCGATAGTAAAGTGGTTTTTCGGCATCGGCATAGCCAGATTCTTGAATACGGCGATGATCTGGGCAGGAGTAGTGTCTTTAGAACCCAGACCGTAACGACCACCTACGATAACCGGAGCATTTTCTGTGCCATAGAAGCAGTCTTTAACATCCAGATACAGAGGTTCGCCGTTAGCACCCGGTTCTTTTGTACGATCGAGTACTGCGATTGTTTTGGCAGTCTTAGGTACGGCAGCCATGAAATGTTTGGCAGAGAACGGACGGTACAGGTGAACTGCAACCAAACCTACTTTCTCGCCCTGGCTGGTCAGGTAGTCGATAGCTTCGCGGGCAGCTTCGGTTACAGAACCCATGGCGATGATTACGCGTTCTGCATCTTCGGCTCCGTAGTAGTCGAACAAACCGTATTTGCGTCCTGTGATCTTGGAAATCTCGTTCATGTATTCCTCAACGATGGCAGGAACAGCGTCATAGTAGTTGTTGCATGATTCGCGGTGCTGGAAGAAGTGGTCAGGGTTTTCGGCCATACCACGGGCAACCGGATTCATCGGGTTCAGCGCACGGGCACGGAATTCAGCAAGAGCTTCCTGGTCAACCAGCGGAGCGAGGTCCTCGTTTTCCAGCATTTCGATCTTCTGGATTTCGTGTGAAGTACGGAAACCGTCGAAGAAGTTCATGAAAGGAACGCGGGCTTTGATTGTGGCAAGGTGTGCAACACCGGCCAAGTCCATCACTTCCTGTACAGAGCCTTCAGCCAACATGGCGAAACCTGTCTGGCGTGCAGACATTACGTCCTGATGGTCACCGAAGATACACAGTGCGTGAGAAGCCAGTGTACGGGCCGATACGTGGAATACGCAAGGCAGGAACTCACCGGCAATCTTATACATGTTCGGGATCATCAAAAGAAGACCCTGAGAAGCAGTGTAAGTAGTAGTCAGTGCACCGGCCTGAAGAGAACCGTGAACAGCACCTGCCGCACCACCTTCAGATTGCATTTCCTGTACCAATACTGTTTCGCCGAAGATGTTCTTACGTCCTGCGGCAGCCCATTCGTCTACGTATTCAGCCATCGTAGAAGAAGGAGTGATGGGGTAAATGGCAGCTACTTCTGAAAACATATACGAGATATGCGCAGCAGCCTGGTTACCATCACATGTGATGAATTTCTTCTGTTTAGTCATAACTAAAAATAATATTTAAGTAAGTAATTTATTTGTTTATTTCAAAAACGGTATGGAAAGCGGATACTTCCATGTTTTTCCGTTCAGCCCTTTGATGCCTCCGATGATAGGGAACAGCAGACACAGGAAACAGCCTACTCCGAGTATCAGGAGAAGCAGAATTCCGGCTCCTCCGCCGAATATGCCCAAGAGGACCGCCAATGGAGAACTCTGGTCGTTTTCATAATTCATATCGCTTATGGATACTATGCCGCTGAACATGAATATGATGAAGAGTACCGTCAGCACGATGCCGTACAGAAACCAGCTGATGTACCAGTTCAGGATGTATTTACCTTGGCGGTTGACGGGTGCGGAACTTTCTTTGCCCATGATCCAAAGTACAATGGGGGCAATCCAGCCTACATACGGTATGAACATGGCGAAGTTCATCAGTGCCAGATAAGTATTTTCCGTCAGTCCCATGGGGAGTACGGTTGTGGGTTTACCCGCATCTTCTTCATCCAATATCTTTTTCTTTTCTTTTTCAAATTCTTCATCGTTCAACGCTCCGCTGTCGTGGAGGCGTTTCAGTTGTTCAAGCTTTTCGTAATCCATAATGACTGAGATTAGATGTTAATATAAAAAACCGAACATCCAGAGAGGTATCTGGTTGCCACGGCCAATTTCGGCCTTATGCAAAGCATACGTCACTCCGGGGTTGTTCTTGATCTTCGCCCCTTCGCAGCATATCTTGAAAGGCATCACTTCGTCTACCATGAACGAGGTGTTTTTGTCACCTTTGTGCACTTTATGGTCTTTCCACATCGTGTTTACAAAGAAAGTGTCCAGCACATCTTGTTCTTCCACCTTTACAGGGTAGATGGAATACATCAGATTGGGGTTGTGCAGCATAATCTTCGATGGTTTCTTGGGGAATTCTTCCCCTTTGGGATAGACCAGGTTGATCAGTCGTGCGTCGGCCAGATATTTGATGTAATTCATCACCGTGGCGCGTGATGTTTGTATGTCGCTTGCCAATTGGCTTACGTTTGGGGCCTTCGGCCCGTCTACAGCCAACAAATATAATAATTTTTTTATCTTTGAGAGATATTTCAGCTCAATTTGTTTAATAAGCAGGATATCTACTTCTACCATCATGTTCATGGTTTTGAGCAGATTCTCCGAGAAATTGCGTTTCTCAAGGAAGAAGGGGTAGAAACCGTGGTGGAGGTAGTCTTGAAAATAATCCAACGGGCGGACCTTTGAAAGTACTCCCTTGGCTATCTGTTCGTGGCTGCTTAATATCTCTTCGAGTGTATAATGGCGGAATTTCATGCCTGTTTGCAGGTTCAGAAATTCGCGGAACGAAAAGCCCCGGAGGTTGTAGCTCTTCACAATGTCGCGCAACTCCAGATTCTCTTCTTTGAGGCGCATGACGGATGAACCGGTGAATACAATTTTCAGATTGGGGAAACGGTCGTAGCACATACGCAATTCGCGGCTCCAGTCGGGATGCTTGAATACTTGGTCGATCAGCAATACCTTTCCGCCCCGTTTTTGGAATTCATTGGCGAAGTCGACGATACTGTGTCCGGAGAAATAGAAATTGTTCATGTTGATAAAGAGGCATGAACGGTCGGTTCCGAATTTCTCTTTGGCGTATTGAAGCAGGAAAGTGGTTTTTCCCACGCCACGTGTTCCTTTGATACCAATCAGTCGGTCACTCCAGTTTATTTCGTCCATTAAGTCGCGGCGGACCGGGGCATTGGTGTGCTCAACAAGGTAGGCATGTGTGCGGTAGAATGTTTCCATCTCTTTTCTTGGGTTTTTCGGGGGGCAAATATAAGCCTTTTTTTAGAAATTGCAAAGTAGAGATAGCAAAATTGTAGTTTCGTTTAGCAAGTTTATCTTTTGCTTCATTTTGTCAAAACGGTATTCCTAATAGGTGGTAGAGGCGTTATTTCGGGTCAACGGCAAGCTGCTTCTGAAAAAACGCAGCCAGTTCAATCGGGCAATTATGCTTTTGCTTGTCTACTTCAGTGTTTGCTTGCAAATATAAACATTGTTTTTTGTTTTCGGTAGTTTTTGCCGGTATTTGTTTGAAAAAGGGTTTCTTTTGTTAGTTTGAAATGCTTCGCTGGGAGAGAGGAAATAGAGTCGGGGAAGGGGAGAAGAGCCTTTGTTTGCGGATAATCAATCGTTGCTTTGGGGGGGGCAAAATTCTTTTCACCACAGATTACACAGATTATCACAGAATAAGAATATTGATGGTCAATAACTTAAAATTCACTCTATGTTACTCTGTGTCCTCTGTGTCCTCTGTGGTGAATTCCGACACACCCTCTGGGGATAGCAGAGCCTTTGCCCGGGAGTAAGTGAGCCTTTGCCCGGCAGAAAGTGACGGTTTATCCGGCTTTATGTGCGTTTTTGTGCATATATTTGCGGGAAACTTATCGGTTTTTCGGCCGGTTGCCTCTTTGTATCCCAAAGGCTTGTAAGTGAAAAACCGGAAATGGAAACAAAAGGACAGTAGACCATCCGTTTGACAAGATTAATGGCACTTCCTGTTTTTAAATGATTGATTGTAATGACAAACCTTCTTTACCTGTTTAATCCGGATCAGGATCTGGCTCTCGCCAGTGGTGAGACCAATTATATGGCGCCTGCTTCTGCCCGCAAGATGGCAGAAGAGTTGGCGCTGCTCCCGATATGGTTTGCGGACGGGGAGTGCAGTGTGCTTGCTCCGTCTGCTTATAACCAGCCTTTTCTGGAAGAGATGCTCCGGCTTTTTCCACTCCCTGTTTCCTTAAGGACTCAGGCAGAGGATTTTTCTGACGTTCGTTCGGTAATTCCCTGGGGATGGAATCCGGCACTCCGGAAGCGTTTGCTTTCGTTGGGGATATCCGATGCTGTTCTTCCTTCGGTGGGCGAGATGGAGCGGTTGCGCAACCTCTCCCATCGGTCGCAGGCTGTGAAGCTGTTGCCACATCTGCAAGTGGATGAAAGGTTTTGCGGAGAGTCTTTCTACCTGACGACTTTGTCCGATTGCCGTACATTTATAGAGGATCGGGAATGCTGTCTGCTCAAAGCGCCCTTGTCCGGAAGCGGTAAGGGACTGAACTGGTGTAAGGGAGAGTTCACTCCTCTTATAGAGCGCTGGTGTGCCCGGATCATAGACCGGGAGGGAGGCGTTGTTGGCGAACCTATATATAATAAGGTGGAAGATTTTGCGATGGAGTTCTGCTCCGATGGGGAGGGGAAGGTTCGTTTTGCCGGATATTCTTTGTTTCACACCAATGTCGGTGGAGCTTATGAAGGCAACTGTCTGCTGTCCGACGCGGAGATCGAACGGCGATTGTCGGCTTACGTGCCTGTGGATGCTTTGTTCCGGATTCAAAAGGAGTTGGAAAAAGAGTTGTCCGCCTCTTTAGGGAATGAATATGCCGGTTATCTGGGGGTGGATATGATGATTTGCCGGTCCGGGGCTCTTCCGGAGTTTCGCATCCATCCTTGTGTGGAAATCAATTTGCGCATGAATATGGGGCTTGTGTCCCGCCTGATATACGACCGTTATGTACAATCCGGGGCTTCGGGGGTGTTTCGTGTCTCTTATTATCCATCCGACGGGCAGGCATTGCAGGAACACAATGCGATGAAGACCGGGCACCCGCTGCATACGGAAGACGGCAGGGTGGTGAAGGGGTATCTGCCATTGGTCCCCGTCCTGAAGACGAGCCGTTACCGGGCATATATCCTTGTGGAGGACTGAGACGTGCTATCTGCATGCCTCACTTTCATTCCCGCAGCGGTCCACTGCCGTGACGGCAAAATATTTCCGGGCCATCCACGGACGGATGGGAGCATAGGTGTAGTGCGTGTCCCGCAGGTTTTGTACGAGAATGTTTTCCGGGTTCGTAATGTCCACCGGATAGGTGTCCGAAGCGTAAATTATGTACATCGGTGCATTCTGCCTGTCATTATCCGTGGCAGCTTTCCAGCTGAGCCGGGTATATCCGTCGCCGGTGGAAACTACATTTAGTTCCGACGGTGCGGTAGGAGCCGCGTTGTCGATCCACGGCATGGGCGGTTGCAGTGCCGGATATTGATAGAACTGCTCCCGGAGGATGTCGTATACTTCCTGGGTATTGTCCATCAGGTACTTTACCCGATAATGCGCTTCGCCTGCCAAGTGGTTGGCGCGGATGAAATGTATCTGGCGTTCCACTTCTTCGGAGGTCCAGTTACCCTCGTCGGGATGAAGGAAGTAGATTCCCAGCCCGGGCACGATGTGGCGTCCGTTGCTTTGCTCCTGCCAGTCGAGCGCAAAGGGGTAGAAGCCGTTGCCGCGGAAATACATCATCGGGTAGATCTGGTCTTGAATGCCTTCGCCCAGCCATCCCTGCGGATCCTGGTAAACGGTGAAAAAAGCATTCCAGCCTTTGGAGGAGTATCGTGAGGTGTCACGGTATTTTCCTACCGGGCAGGTGCTCACCTTCACCCAGGGCTTCATGGCTTTCACTCCGTTATAGATGTAACGCACAATGTCCGTCAGGTTGTCACGGCGCCATTGTGCCAGCGAACGTCCTTTACCGTAGCGGCGGAAGTCGTAACTGTCCGGGAAGCGGGGCGCGTTTTCGGGATAGCGGAGGTAGTCGAAGTGAACTCCGTCCACGTCGTAGCGGCTGACCACTTCACGTACCAACTTCATCAGATACTCTTTGGTGGCGGGATGTCCGGGGTTGAGGAAATATTCGTTTTTATAAGGTACGCAGATGTCCCGCTGGCGTTTGGTTACCGATTGTTTGCCGAGTGAGGCTACGTGTCTCTTGCCTCCAAGTGGGATGGTCACCATCCAGGCATGACACTCCATACCCCGTTTGTGGCACTCTTCGATGGCGAAGGCCAAAGGGTCGTATCCGGGATCGCCGCCGACCTTGCCGGTCAGTATGGAGTTAAAAGGTTCAATGTCCGAACGGTAGAGTACATCTCCACGGGTACGTGTCTGGAAAAGGACTGTATTGAAGTTGGCTTCTTTCAGGCGGTCGAGGATGTCGATCAGCTCCTCCTTCTGCCGCCGGATGCCTGCGGGAGTGGTTGCTTTGGTGCGTGGCCAGTCCAGTCCGTAGACGGCAGTGATCCAGGCAGCCCGTACCTCGTGTTTCGGGGAGGTCTGCGCATGGAGCGGAAGTAAGGAGAGGAGAAAAAGAAAGAGGAGGGATGTTCCTCTTCCGGCTCTCTTTTTCACTGAGAAAGAGTCGTTATGGCTTTTATAGATGGTATTCATAAATATAATGGTTTTGATGTTCACTACAGATTACACGGATTAACACAGATTGATAATTTATTTCATTGAGAATCCGGTTAAAGAATCCGTATCAATCCGTATTAATTCGTATTAATCTGTGTAATCTGCGGTGAAACGTCTTTTAAACTGCCTTCCGTGGTGAACAGAAGTCCGCAAAGTTAGCAAAACCCTTTGTAAAGTTGTGTAGTTTCGACAGATTATGTTACATTTGCGCTGATTAACAATTCAACACGCCATGATTACATTTACAATTTGCCTGCTGGCATTGGTTGCAGGCTACTTCATTTACGGACGATTGGTGGAGCGTGTCTTTGGCCCCGACGACCGAAAGACCCCGGCACTGACACATGCCGATGGAGTGGATTATATTCCCCTTCCTACTTGGAAAATCTTTATGATTCAATTTTTAAACATAGCCGGTCTCGGTCCCATCTTTGGCGCAATTATGGGGGCGAAGTTTGGTACCGCTTCCTATTTGTGGATTGTATTGGGAAGTATCTTTGCCGGTGCTACACACGATTATTTCGCTGGAATGCTCTCTCTGCGTAATGGTGGTGAGAGCTTGCCTGAAATTGTCGGCCGTTATCTGGGGATGACTACCAAGCAGGTGATGCGGGGTTTTACCGTTGTCCTGATGATTCTGGTAGGTGCGGTCTTTGTGGCGGGACCGGCAGGACTGCTGGCGAAGTTGACTCCCGACAGTCTCGACACTACTTTCTGGATCATTGTGGTGTTCATCTATTATATTCTTGCCACTCTGCTTCCGGTCGATAAAATCATCGGAAAGATATATCCCTTGTTCGCTGCAGCTTTGTTGTTTATGGCGGTGGGTATCCTGGTGATGCTTTATGTTTATCATCCGGTCATCCCGGAGTTGTGGGACGGCTTACAGAATACTAATCCGGATGCAGCAGCGTTACCCATTTTCCCGATTATGTTTGTCAGTATTGCCTGTGGAGCCATCTCCGGATTTCATGCTACCCAAAGCCCGCTGATGGCACGTTGCATGACTTCCGAGCGTCATGGACGTCCTGTCTTTTATGGTGCCATGATTACCGAGGGTATCGTGGCGCTGATCTGGGCTGCCGCCGCGACTTATTTTTATCGTGAACACGGTATGGAAGAGAACAATGCTTCTGTCATTGTAGACACCATAACGAAAGGTTGGCTCGGTGCGGTAGGTGGGGTGCTTGCCATTCTGGGAGTGATTGCGGCGCCTATTACGTCGGGCGACACCGCGTTTCGTTCGGCACGCCTGATCGTAGCCGATTTCCTGAAACTGGAACAAAAAAGCATTCGTCGCCGTTTGTATATTTGTGTGCCGATGTTCGTTGCCGCCATCGGGCTGTTGCTTTACAGTTTGCGTGATAAAGACGGGTTTGACATGATCTGGCGCTATTTTGCCTGGGCCAACCAGACCTTATCGGTCTTTACTCTCTGGGCCATCACAGTCTACTTGGCACGTACCCGCAAGTGGTATGGTTTGACATTGGTTCCCGCTCTGTTTATGACAGCTGTCTGTTCCACTTATATCTGCATCGCCCCCGAAGGATTAGGACTGTCACATTGGGTTTCGTATGTGGCAGGAGGTGTTTGTACACTGATTGGAGCCGTTTGGTTTATTGTTTGGAAAAAAGGGATTTGATACTCGTATAAAAAATAAACTCGATATTCGTATAAAGATGAAGAAAGTAAAAAAGTCAACCTGGGTTACTGTCGCCTTGCTGATCTATGTATCTGCAACAGCGGCTTATCTGCTACCTCGCAATCATGAGGTGAGCGACACGGAGAAATATCTCACCCTGGCTGCTTCGTATGTCATTGTTCTGGTTCTTTGGCTGGTGCTGAGAAAAAAAGAACAGATGCAGCAGCGCCGCCGGGAGGAAGAACATATGAATAACCTGAAAAAGTAGAAACGTTATGAAGAAATTAATGTGGATCGTATGTCTGCTTGTCGTTTCAGTGACGGCACAGGCACAGTTTGAGAAAGGAAAGTGGATTGTGAATCCCTCGGTGACGGGACTTGGACTTTCGTACAGCAAGTCTGAGAAAACCCAGTTCGGATTGCAGGCGCAAGGCGGTGCTTTCCTGGTGGACAATGTGGCGCTGATGCTCACGGCCGGAGCCAATTGGAGCAAACCGGAAGATAAATACACACTGGGCGTGGGTGGCAGATATTATTTCGATAAGTGCGGCATTTATCTGGGGGCCGGGTTGAAGATGAACCGCTATAACTGGAAAGTAGGAGACACGACCGACTTTGCCTTCGGTGCGGAGGCTGGCTATGCGTTTTTCCTGACACGGACTGTTACCATCGAACCGGCTGTCTATTATGATTTGAGTTTCAAAGACAGTGATTTGTCGAAGTTCGGACTGAAAGTAGGCTTCGGATTCTACTTCTGATTGTCGCATTTTAAAGGAGCCCCCGTTGGTTTTAAACCAACGGGGGCTCCTTTAAACCTATTTGAAGCTCTCTAATTAGCTTGAACTACAGTGTATTAAGCTTTTCTTGTAGGAACTGTCCCGTATAACTTGCCGCACAGGCAGCCACCTCTTCCGGTGTCCCGACTGCCACAATATTACCGCCTTTGTCTCCGCCCTCCGGTCCGAGGTCTATCACGTAATCGGCACATTTTATGACATCCATGTTGTGCTCGATGATCACGATGGAGTGTCCGCGACGGATCAGCGCATCAAATGCGTCGAGCAGCTTGCGTATATCGTGGAAGTGCAGTCCGGTGGTCGGTTCGTCGAAGATGAACAAAGTTGGATCCGCTTTCTCCTGACTCAGATAATAAGCCAGTTTCACGCGTTGGTTCTCTCCTCCCGAGAGGGTGGACGATGATTGTCCCAGCTTGATATATCCCAAACCGACATCCTGCAGGGGGATCAGCTTCTTTACGATCTTCTTTTGCCCGTGTTCCGTGAAGAACTCGATGGCTTGGTTGACCGTCATCTCCAGTACGTCATAAATGTTTTTATCTTGGAACTTCACTTCCAGCGTATCGGCTTTGAAGCGTTTGCCGTGGCATGATTCACACTCCAGCACCAGGTCGGCCATGAACTGCATCTCCACTGTGATGGTTCCGTCGCCTTTGCACTCTTCGCAGCGTCCGCCCTCGTTGTTAAAGCTGAAATAGCCTGCCGTATAGCCCATCTGCTTGGCCAGTGGCTGATCTGCCCAGAGCTTACGGATTTCGTCGTATGCTTTGATGTAGGTTACCGGATTCGAACGGGAGGACTTACCGATGGGGTTCTGATCGACAAACTCCACGTTGCGCAGGTTGCGCAGGTCGCCTCCGATGGATGCAAACTCACCCGGGCGTTCAGTGCATTCGTCCAGTTCACGCTTCAGCGCCCGGTAGAAGATGTCACGTACCAGTGTGCTCTTTCCCGATCCGCTGACCCCTGTTACGACGGTCATCACATTGAGTGGGAAGCGTACGTCTACTCCTTTCAGGTTGTTTTCGCGGGCACCTTTTATCTCGATATAGTTGTTCCACGGGCGGCGGTGTTCCGGTACGGGAATGTTTTCCTCGCCCAGCAGGTATTTCACAGTGTAACTGTTGCTGCCTTTCTGTAAATCTTTCATATCCCCCTGGTAGACTACCTGTCCGCCCAGCCGGCCGGCATTCGGGCCGATGTCGATGATGTAGTCCGCTGCACGTATGATCTCTTCGTCATGTTCCACCACCACTACCGTATTGCCCAACTGTTGGAGTTGGCGGAGTACGTGGATCAGGCGGTCCGTATCCCGGCTGTGAAGCCCGATACTGGGTTCGTCGAGGATGTAGAGACTGCCCACCAGACTGCTTCCCAGCGAAGTGGCCAGGTTGATGCGCTGGCTTTCGCCGCCCGAGAGCGAATTACTGAGCCGGTTCAGGGTGAGATACCCCAATCCCACATCGATCAGGAAACGGATGCGGCTGTTGATCTCTGTCAGGATGCGGCGTGCCACGGCTTGGTCGTGTTCGTTCAGTTCAAGCGAATCGAAGAACTTCTGCAATTCGGTGATGGGCAGGTCCACCAGTTCCGAGATGTTTTTTCCACCTACGCGCACGTATCCCGCTTCGGGTTTCAGGCGGGTACCGTGGCATTTCGGACAAAGCGTCTTTCCACGATAGCGTGCCAGCATCACACGATATTGAATTTTGTACTGGTTCTCTTCAAGCATCTTGAAAAAGTCGTTGATGCCGTGGAAATATTGGTTTCCTTCCCACAACACCCGGCGCTGTTCATCGGTCAGCTCGTAGTAAGGGGTGAAAATCGGGAAGTTGAATTTTTCTGCATTGTGAATCAGTTCTTCGCGCCATTCACCCATCTTCTCGCCCCGCCAGCAGACGATGGCTCCGTCGTAGACCGACAACGAACGGTTGGGCACTACCAGATGTTCGTCGATGCCGATTACCTTGCCGAATCCTTCGCATACCGGACAGGCACCGATCGGTGAGTTGAACGAAAACATCTGGTCGTTCGGTTCTTCAAATATGATGCCGTCGGCCTCGAACTTGGTGCTGAAGGTGTGAAGCCGGGTCGATCCGTCCGGTTGATAAAAGCGAAGCATACACATGCCATTGCCTTCGTACATGGCTGTTTCGGCCGAGTCGGTCAGGCGGCTGACGGCATCCTTGGTTGTTGCCACCGTCATTCGGTCGACGAGAAGGTAGACTACGTCGTCTTTGCCGGCAGCGTATTCGTCGATACGCACCATCTCACCGTTCACTTCAAGACGGTTGAAACCTTGTTTCTGGTCGATCTCCAATTGCTGTTCAAGTGTGCGTCCGTCGTGCAGGAAAATCTGCGTCAACACCGTGTAGCGGGTTCCTTCGGGATATGAGAGCATGCAGTTTACAATGTCCTCGATGGAGTGTTTTTTCACTTCTTCACCGCTGACAGGGCTGTAGGTTTTGCCCACACGGGCATAAAGCAGGCGCAGGTACTCGTAGATTTCGGTCGAAGTACCCACCGTGGAGCGCGGGTTGCGGCTGTTTACCTTCTGTTCGATGGCGATGGCAGGCGGAATCCCTTTGATAAAGTCACATTCCGGTTTGCTCATTCGGCCCAGGAACTGGCGGGCATAACTGCTGAGGCTTTCTACATAGCGGCGCTGTCCCTCGGCATAGAGGGTGTCGAAAGCAAGCGATGATTTTCCGGAACCGGAAAGGCCGGTTATCACCACCAGTTTATTGCGGGGAATGTTTACGTCAATATTCTTCAGATTGTTGACTCTGGCCCCCTTTATGGAGATGTATTTACTGTCAGTCATAAGCGTTTTCGTTACTTGGACTGCAAAGATAACGAGTCGGAAACGTTTAACCTAACAGAGAAAGGAACTTTTATCTTAAAAACACCTTGCGAATAGTGAATTGCTCGCTTAGCCGTTGCAAATGAGGAGCAAAATTGTATCTTTGCACCACATTTTTATGAAACCGATTATGAACCTGAGAAAATTGATTCTTCTTTTAGCTCTCTTCCTTGCAACAGGAGTGGGGGCACAAATCCAACAACAAAGCCCTTATCCGAAGAGAGAATTCCGCGGAGCGTGGATACAGGCAGTGAATGGTCAGTTCCGTGGCATACCTACCGAGAAGCTGAAACAGACACTCATTGATCAGCTCAACTCTTTGCAGGGAGCAGGTATCAATGCAATCATATTTCAGGTGCGCCCCGAAGCGGATGCCTTGTATGCTTCGCAATTGGAGCCGTGGAGCCGTTTCCTGACCGGTGTGCAGGGACAGGCGCCTTCGCCTTATTGGGACCCGATGCAGTTTATGATTGACGAATGCCATAAACGGGGAATGGAGTTCCATGCGTGGATCAACCCTTACCGGGTAAAGACATCGCTCAAGAGTGAACTGGCAGCCAATCACCTGTACAATATCCATCCTGAATGGTTTGTCACCTACAATAATCAATTGTATTTTGATCCGGCATTGCCCGAGAGCCGCCGTCACATCTGTATGGTGGTGGCAGACATTGTTTCGCGTTACGATGTGGATGCCATCCATATGGACGACTACTTTTATCCTTATCCGGCAAAGGGTGTCGACTTCCCCGATGATGCGAGCTTTGCCCGTTACGGCGGAGGATTCACCAACCGTGCCGACTGGCGCCGAAGCAACGTGAACATACTGATCCAGAAGATTCATGAAACCATCCGTGGCTTGAAACCCTGGGTGAAATTCGGTATCAGTCCGTTCGGTATTTACCGTAACGAGAAGAACGATCCGTTGGGTAGTAAAACAAATGGTTTGCAGAATTACGATGACCTGTATGCCGATGTATTGCTCTGGGCGCGTAATGGCTGGGTGGATTATAATATCCCGCAGATATACTGGCAGATAGGTCATCCCGCTGCCGATTATGAAACCTTGGTGAAGTGGTGGGCAAAGAATACGGAGAACCGTCCTTTGTTCATCGGCCAATCCGTAATGAATACGGTTCAGAATGCCGATCCGAAAAATCCGTCCATCAATCAGTTGCCTCGCAAGATGGCTCTGGAAAGAGCTTATCAGACTATCGGCGGAAGTTGCCAATGGCCGGCAAGCGCTGTGGTGGAAAATGCCGGGAAGTATCGGGACGCACTTGTGCAAGAGTATCATAAGTATCCTGCTCTGGTTCCTGTCTTCGATTTTATGGACGATAAGGCTCCGGGCAAGGTGCGTAAAGTGAAAAAAGTGTGGACGGAAGATGGCTATATGCTTTTCTGGACTGCTCCGAAAGCAAAAGACGAGATGGACCGTGCCGTGCAATATGTGGTTTACCGTTTTGATGGAAAAGAGAAAGTGAACATTGATGACGCTTCGCATATCGTTGCCATTACCCGAAACAATTTCTATAAACTTCCCTACGATGACGGAAAGACCAAATACCGTTATGTTGTGACAGCACTCGACCGCTTGCACAATGAATCGAAATCGGTAAGTAAGAAGGTGAAATTATAAAGTAGTTCACCACAGAGTAACACAGAGCTTTTTTTTAGACATAAGAACAAAAGAACAGGCTATTCTTTATTTGTTCTTATGTTCTTTTGTCTGAAAACTCTGTGGTTCATCAATGTGTCATCCTGTGGTTCATCAATCCTCTCCTAATATAATATCAGTCCTGCTATTCCGCAGGCAATAATCATCAGAATCGGGTTGGCATTGTACTTTTTCGTTCCGATAAAGGCCACTAAGAAGATGATAATGCTGATTACAAATGTATAAGTATCCCCTGTCGGTGAACCGAAATTCTCCGTATTCATCAAGACCAGTGCTGCCGACGCCAGCAGTCCTACCACAGCAGGGCGGAGTCCGCTGAAAACAGCTTCTACGGCAGGATGTTTTTGGTATTTCAGAAAAAACTTACTGATGGTGAGCATCAGGATAAAAGAGGGGAGCACTACTGCAAACGTGGCGATGACAGATCCCCAGACACTGCCCGTAGCCGTAAAACCCACATAAGTGGCGGCATTGATACCAATAGGTCCGGGAGTGGATTGACTGATGGCTACAATGTCGGTAAACTCCTGAGTGCTAACCCAGTCATAGCGTGTCACGACTTCACCCTGAATCATTGAGAGCATGGCATATCCGCCTCCGAAGCCAAATAGTCCGATCTTGAAGAATGTATAAAAGAGTTGCAGGTAGATCATAATGTTTAAATGTCAAAGTGGATGATTAGCGATGTGACTGTTTCCATTTTCCCCAGCAAAAGCCACCTACGCCTGCCGCGATAATAATCCAGATAGGAGAGAAGCCCAGTAACCAGATAAGCAGGGCAGAAACAACCGGAATCCAGATTGTATACCGGTTGACTTTGGCAGATTTCGCCATACTGAAAGTGGGTGCCGCAATCAGTGCGACCACTGCCGGGCGGATACCCTTGAAGATACGTTCTACGATGGGGTTATCTTTGAAGTTATGGAAAAACATGGCAATGGCCAGTATGATGATAAACGACGGGAGCACCGTTCCAAGGGCAGTTACAAGGCTTCCGCGTATACCGCGCAGTTTATATCCGATAAAGATGGAAATGTTTACCGCCAGGATGCCCGGTGCCGACTGGGATATGGCAAGCAGATCAACGAAGTCATCCTTGGAAATCCAGTTCCGTTTGGTTACGATTTCGTTTTCTATCAGAGGTACCATGGCATAGCCACCTCCGATAGTAAAGGCACCAATCTTGAAAAAGATGCCGAACGCTTCAAGATAAATATTCATTTGATATGTTACTCTTATTCTCTTTTTTCTTACTCTTGTGGGTCTTCTTCCTTATCCTCTTTGCCGCCCTCTTTAGAGTACTTGCTGGGACTCACATTGAAATGTTTCTTAAATACTTCACGGAAATACTTGACGTCACTGAATCCCGTCATCTCGGATATTTCGGTGATGGAGTGTTGTCCGGTCTTTAATAATGTTGCAGCCCGTTTCAGGCGGATCAGTCTGATATAATCTCCGGGAGCCTGATCGGTCAATGCCTTTAGCTTATTATAGAAGCTCGTGCGGCTCATATTCAAAAGGTTGCAGAGTACATCTACATTGAAGGCGGGATTGTCTATGTTTTCTTCGACACTCTTCTTGACCGTAGCAATGAATTTCCAGTCGAGATCTGTTGCACAATTGGGAGAGGCCTCTTCCTCTTCGCTGACTTCAAGGTTGGCATATTTGCTTTTCAGCAGTGCGCGGTTTGTCAGCAAGTTGGCAACGGTTGCTTTCAGAATGCCGATGTTGAACGGCTTGACTATGTATTCGTCTGCTCCTATTTTCAGTCCTTCCAGGATATTCTTCTCATCATTCAGCGCCGTAAGCAGGATGATGGGAATGTGTGACGTTTCAATGTCATTTTTTATGGCGGCGCAAAGTTCGTCTCCCCGCATTTCCGGCATCATGATATCCGAAATGATCAATTCCGGCATATACTCTTTTACGATAGTCAGTGCCTCTTTGCCATTGGAACAAGTTTGGATGGTGTAATTATCCGATAACGTGTGGGTGAGGTAATTACGCAATTCATCATTGTCTTCAACGATCAGTAAACGTTGCAGGTTCTGGTCATGCTGCTTTTTCGCCTTTTCGTAAATATCAGCGGGAGAAACAGGAGGTACTTGCTCCGTGCTGAGTTCGCGTGCGCGGGTAGCCAGATGTGCTTTATGGAAATGCTTGTTATCCTTCGGGAAAGTCACTTTGATAGACGAACCCTGATGTTCTACACTGTTAAGGTTGATTTTTCCTTTGTGCAGATGAACCAGTTTCCATACAAGCATCAGCCCGATGCCGCTTCCGGTCACTTTGGAGTTGATTGCGTTGCTTCCCCGGAAATGTATCTTGAATAGCTTCTTTTGTTCATTGGCAGGGATTCCGATACCAGTATCATTCACCTCAACGCTCCACGTATCGTTCGTTTCGGAAGCGTAAATGTGTACGCTGCCGTTTTCGGGAGTATATTTCAAGGCATTCGAGATGATGTTTTTCAGGATTGAATCCATCTTTTCTTTGTCGATCCATACATTCAGGTAACGGAAATTGCTTTCATAAGTGAAGTTGATGTGTTTCACGGTAGCGTATGGACGGAACGCATTGAAGGTCTCCGTCAGGTAAGTATTCAGTTCATATTCCGAAATATAAAGTTCCGACGAGTATACGTCTGCCCGTTCAAAGTTGATAAGGTTAGTGGTGAGGCGCAACAGTGCATTCACGTTTCGTAAAGCCGTGTTCATGTTGCTGATACCGTCTTTGGTCAATGCTTCCCGTTCGCGTATCTCTTCGAGCGGAGCTTTGATCAGTGTCAGCGGAGTACGGATGTCATGTGCCGTATTGATAAAGAAGTGGATCTTTTCATCCGATATTTTCCTTTGTTTCCGGAGGATGATCATACGTAGGGCAATGATGGCTATCACCGCCAGTACGACGGCATAAATCAGCATAGCCCAAAAACTGAGCCAGATGGGTTGGGCAATACTGATTTCCATGGTACGCTCTTCAAGTACGACGCGTTTGTCTTCATTGGATACCGCACGGATGTGGAGGGTGTACTCACCCGGGCTCAAGTTCGTAAAGCGAATGATGTTTTCATTTCCGGGACGGCTCCATTGGTCGTAGAACCCCTCCAGTTTCCACGAGTATAAAATGTTCGACGGATAGTCGTAGTTGATAGACGATACTTTGAGTGAGAATATATTCTGGCTATAGCTCAGTTTCAGCTCCTTGGTGTCATCAATATCCATATTTAGCGGAGAACTTTCTTCGCCGGGATAAACAGTCTGGTAGAAAATCTTCAGATCGCTGAGTACCATTTTGGAATTATACTTTCTGGGTATCTTCATCGTTCGGCTAAATTCGATGGCACCGTCGGAACTGCCGAATATAAAGTTTCCGTTTTTACGCAACGTGCCTGCTCCGGCATTGAAATGACTGGCCATCAGTCCCTGATCCTTGGTCCAGTTATGGAATAGCTTCTCTGCCGGATAATAACTGGTCAGCCCGTTTTCGGTACTCATGACGATGTCTTCATCCGCGTCCGAGAGGATTGCGTATATATTGTTGGAAATCAACGCACAGTTATCTCTGTGGTAATGGGTGAAGCTTCTCTTTTCCGGATCGTATATCAATAGCCCCGAACCACTTGTCCCGATATATAAAAGTCCATTCTTTGCTTGGTACAGCGAATAAATATACATAGACTCTACCGGCAGGTCGATGCGTTGATACTTACCGGATTCTTTCTCGAGTAAATAAAGCCCGGTTGCCGTACCTATCCACATCTGTTTGCTGTCTTTTTCGATAATGGAGGTGATGGAGTTGAGTCTTGGGTACAGGCGGAGAGTTCTGTTTTTAAAGTTGATGCGCTTCAAGTTGTAATAACCTCCCGACCATATATCGCCATTGGCTGTTTTCATGATAGAACGGATATATTTGTCCGGCTGGATATTGATTCCATACAGTGAAGACGGAGTAACATACTCCACAGACAGGGTCCGTTTGTTTATCTGGTAAATCCCCGAACTATAGCCGGCAGCCCAGATGATCCCCGGTTCTACCTCACACAAAGTAAGGAAGATATGATTCTTATTACGTTCGTCCTTTTCGAAGGAACTCATGAACGAATGCCATGTCCCGTTGGCGGAGTTGTAGTAACTGATTCCATTGTTGGTACCATACCATAAATCTCCGTCACTATCTTCAATGATTGAGTTTACTTGGTCATTGATTAGTGATTGTTTGTTGCCAATGGAATGCTTTATCCAGTTATAGCCCGAATAGCGGTTGTTGCGTACCGTGATGCCGATTGGATAGTTTGCAAGCCAGATGCGCTGTTCGTCATCCACATAAAAGTCGGGGATGTTGTTGCCGTTCATTTCGTTGTGTTGGTTGTAGTCGGCTACGATGTATGGAGTGGTCTGATAAGAGTTTACATTTATCTTATATACTCCTGCACCGTCTGTTGCAACAAGCAGTTCCTTATTGTTCAGTGGCTTTATGCGTGTGATGCTGACGTCTGTCAGGCTCATTCGGGGTTGGGTACTTCGTTTGGTGTTCATGTCATAGACATATATGCCGCGTTCGAAAGTACCGATGAATAATTTGCGTGAAGGGCGGTGGAAATAAAGTTCGTTGATCTGTATCGGGAGATTGTCCAGTTTGTCACACGGAAGCAGATGCAATGCCCGATTTTTTAGTTCGGCGTGATGAATGCCTTGTTCCGTACCGATAAAGAAATGTGTTTCGTCTATTTGTTCGATATCAGTGATATCTTCTTCAATTTCATTTCTGATCTGCAGGGTTTGCTGCGTATGGGTGTTGTATAGATAAAGATATTCATCGTTGCACAGCCAGATGTTGTTATTCTTGTCGATGAAGCTGTAGCTGATGGGAGCGGGGCGGTCTTTGACCACGTCTTCCGGTAGCTTGTAGACAAGTGTGAATTCATCCCGTAACGGGTCGTAACGGAACACCTTTCCTTTCTTTCCTATTTCCCATAAGGTATTTTCGTGGTCCAGATATAGCCAATTCAGGTTAAGCAGTGAATTCAGTTCTTCACCGTTATCCATCAATTTATATCGTTTGAACTCTTTGCCATCATATCTGTCCACACCTTCATGGGTAAGGAACCACATATATCCCTTTTTATCTTTTTGGATGTAATATACCCTCCGGTTGCTTAACCCATCCTCTACACCGATATATTTGTAGGTTTGTGCAGAGACCATAAGAGGCAATAAGAGCAGAAGAAAAAGAATTTTTTTCATACAAGCTGGAATCCTTTAATGATTATTCTTTCGGGGGGCGAATGATTTTACAAAATTAATAAAAAGAGTGGAGAAGTGCAAACTTTACGAAAGGATTTGTTACGGACGCTGAATGACGAAAAAGGGCGGACCTCACTTTGAGACCCGCCCTTCTTTATTGTTGCATATCCTGTTATTTAGTCTTTTCTTCGATCCACTTACGTGCATTTACGAAAGCTTCAATCCATGGAGTTACCTGATCGCTGTGTACGCGGTCGGCGGGATAATTGGCGTTTTGCCATGGGAAGATGGCACGCTCCAGGTGAGGCATCATTGCCAGATGGCGGCCGTCTGTGCTGGCCAAGGCAGCTATCGAATAATCGGAACCGTTCGGGTTGCCCGGATATTCGTCGTAGGAGTATTTGGCTACTACGTTGTATTGGTCTTCATCGTATGGCAGAGAGAATTTTCCTTCTCCGTGTGCTACCCAGATACCCAGTTTGCTGCCGCTCAGTGAGCCGAACATAACGCTGCGGTTGGTAGGGATAGTGACACCGATGAAGGTCGATTCGAACTTATGTGATTCATTGTGCAGCATTTTTCCTTTCTTCTCGTGTTCCGGATTTACCAATCCCAGCTCCATCATCAACTGACAACCATTACAAATACCCAATGACAGTGTGTCTTCACGTGCGTAGAACTTATCGAGTGCCTCTTTTGCTCTTGGATTGAACAAGAAACCTCCGGCCCATCCCTTGGCAGAACCCAATACATCTGAGTTAGAGAACCCTCCGCAGTAAACGATCATATTTACATCTTCCAGTGTTTCGCGTCCGCTGATAAGGTCGGTCATGGTGACATCCTTCACGTCGAAACCTGCCAGATAGAGCGAGTATGCCATTTCACGTTCGCCATTCGTACCTTTTTCACGGATGATGGCGGCACGTATACCGCTCGGAGTACGACGTTCCGGAGTGATGCCGTATTGAGACAGTTTGCCTTTGAAGCCCGGCATGAATGCGAATTCAAGTGGTTGCATCTTGTAGTTCTCAAAACGTTTCTTGGCGCATCCGTTCATTGACTGTTTGCGGTCGAGCAGGTAAGAAGAAGAATACCACACATCACGCATATAGTCTATACCGAATTGGTAAGTAGCACCGTCCTTGTTTACCAGAATATGACGTTCGTCCGTCGGTTTACCCAACTTGATGAAGCCTACGCCGGCATCTTCGAGGATTTTCTTCACTTCGTCTTTGTGCTTGTCGCTGATCTGGATAACGATACCCGGGTTTTCGGCAAACAGAATCTTCACGATATCCGTTTCCTTCATCTTGTCAAGTTCGATTTCCAGGCCACCTTCTACGTTGGCAAAGCACATTTCAAGCAGCGTAGTGATCAGACCACCTGCCGAAATGTCGTGTCCGGCAAGAATCAGTCCTTTGTTCACCAACTCCTGTACTGCCAGGAAAGCGTCGCGGAAGTATTCGGCATCCTGTACACAAGGCACTTCGTCACCTACCTTACCCAATGACTGCGCAAATGCCGAGCCGCCCAGTTTCAGGCTGTCGAAACTGAAGTCGATATGGTAGAGTGTAGTTTTGGCATTGTTGACAAGGACGGGAGAAACCACTTTCTTCACGTCCGAAACCTCACCGCCGGCTGATACGATTACCGTTCCCGGAGAAACTACTTTCTCTCCATTCGGATACTTCTGAGTCATAGACAAAGAATCCTTTCCGGTCGGAACATTGATCTGCAATGCACAGCAGAAATCGCTCAGTGCTTTAACGGCTGTATACAAACGGGCGTCTTCCCCTTCCTGAGAGCGGCAAGGCCACATCCAGTTGGCGGAAAGTGATACGCTGTCCAAACCTTCGGCCAGCGGAGCCCATACCAGATTGGTCAGCGCTTCGGATACGGAAAGGATGGAACCTGCTGCCGGATCGGCCAGTGCGGCCTGCGGAGCATGTCCGATAGAAGTAGCGATACCTTTCTCGCCACGATAGTCGAGTGCAACGACACCACAGTCGCTCAAAGGCAACTGGATTTCTCCCTGGCACTGCTGGCGGGCTACTTTACCCGTAACCGAACGGTCCACTTTATTAGTCAGCCAGTCTTTACAAGCCACGGCTTCCAGCTGCAACACCCGGGTCAGATATTCGTGAAGTTTGGATGTTTCATATTCCGGCATTGTATAGTGACGTTCTACGGTCTTGTCTATCATGTAAGTTTTGGGAGAAGAACCGAACATCTGGTCTACGGCCAGGTCGAACGGACGGACGCCGTCGGCTTGCTGGAAAGCAAAACGATGATCTCCGGTCGTTTCACCTACCACGTACATCGGAGCGCGTTCACGTTCGGCAATTTGGCGTACGTGTTCGATGGCCTCTTCTTTAATAAGGAGTCCCATGCGTTCCTGGCTTTCGTTTGCTATAATTTCTTTGGCCGACAACGTTTTGTCACCGATAGGCAGCTTACTCATGTCAATAAGCCCGCCGCACTCTTCCACCAGTTCGGAGAGGCAGTTTACGTGTCCGGCCGAACCGTGGTCATGGATAGATACTACCGGGTTTTCGTCCTCTTCGCAAAGGGCACGAACCACATTGTTGGCGCGTTTCTGCATTTCCGCATTGGCGCGCTGTACGGCATTCAGTTCGATACCGCTGCTGTAACGGCCTGTATCTACCGACGAAACCGAACCGCCGCCCAATCCGATACGGTAATTGTCACCGCCGATCACTACTACTTTGTTTCCGGCTTCCGGCTGTCCTTTCAGGCAGTCGCGTTGTGTGCCGTAACCTACGCCTCCGGCAAGCATGATTACTTTGTCGTAACCATAAGTTTCATTGTTTTCCGTATGTTCAAAAGTCAGTACCGAACCGCAGATCAATGGTTGGCCGAACTTGTTGCCAAAATCACTCGCTCCGTTGGAAGCTTTGATCAGGATCTGTTCCGGAGTCTGGTATAACCATTTGCGTACCGGCAGGATTTCTTCCCATTCGCGTCCTTCTTCCGTGCGTGGATAAGAAGTCATGTAGACGGCTGTTCCGGCAATCGGCCATGAGCCTTTACCTCCGCCCATACGGTCGCGGATCTCTCCTCCTGTGCCTGTCGATGCACCGTTGAAAGGTTCTACTGTGGTGGGGAAGTTATGGGTTTCCGCTTTCAGCGAAATGACGCTTTTGATATCTTTTATCCGGAAGAAATCGGGTTTGGAGTGGTCTGCCGGGGCAAATTGTTCAATTACCGGACCTTCGGCAAAAGCCACGTTGTCTTTGTAAGCTGAGATGATTTTGTTCGGATTCTCCTGAGTAGTCTTTTTAATCATCTGGAAGAGGGACGATTCCTGCTCTACGCCGTCGATGATAAATGTTCCGCCAAAGATTTTGTGACGGCAGTGTTCCGAGTTGATTTGTGCGAATCCGAAAACTTCCGAGTCAGTCAGGCGGCGTCCAAGATCCGATTCTACCTTTTTCAGGTAGTCCATTTCTTCTTTTGACAGGGCGAGACCTTCTTTTTCATTGTAGGCTTCCAGATCGTCGATATAGATAATGGCTTCCGGTTGGCGGTTGGTCGTGAATACGTTTTGGTCGAGACCTTTGTACATGCGTTGCAGCATTGGGTCATAGTCGGCATTTTCATCTTTTACAGGGAAATACTCCTCGATACGGCTGATACCTTCGAGTCCCATGTTCTGGGTGATTTCTACTGCGTTGGTACTCCATGGAGTAATCATCTCACGTCGTGGCCCAACAAAGCAGCCTTGCAGGTTTTCTTCACTTTCCGGCACGGCTTCACCAAAAAGCCAGCAGAGTTTGTTGTTGTCGTTCGCGTTAAGTTCGTGGTTGCTCTCTACGGCAATCACGCTCTTGGAAGGGGTTCTGAAAAAAAGAATCATGTGTGTATATACGATTTTGTTTTCTTTGCGTGCAAAGATAAGCAAATTCGTTGGTGGTGAGAAAGAAATGCAATAAAAAAACTTCAGCCTGCCGTGGAATGAGACAACGGGCAGGCTGAAGGCAAAAACTAATCTGATTTGTGATTCTGAAAGTTGCCGGCTTGAGGGCGAATTCTGCCAACAACTTTCGCGCAATCCTTAGAAAACCGATACTAATTTTTACTATTGAGATGAAGGATTAGTGTTCTTGGGGATTGATGTAGGGAAAACGCATGTCGGGGTGATTATACCATTGAAGTTCTTGTGTGGCATTTTCCAACTCATATCCTCCGCTCTCCAACCAATTCTTAAAGAGTGGATAAACTTTCAGCAACTGTTGTTTCTCTACTGCCCATCCCATTTCGACAGGTGCTTTCAGTGCCCATACAAAACCGTCTTTATTGCAATAATAGTTCTTTCCAGCCTCTTTCCGGTCAGTTTCATAACCTTTATATAATTCAGTAGGCTTGAATCCGACGAAGTGTATTTCACGTCCGTTCTCGGGGTTCTGGAGGAAATAGTCAAAGTCGTATGAGGAAGAGAAATTAGAAAGTATAAAACTATAGTTATCTGGCGTTATACTCAATTTGAATGAAAAAACGACAGTCGGTGTTTCCTCACTGGATGCGATCAATTTACCAACTTGTGTGTTGTAGAATTGGGTTCCGTCCGGTCCTTTTAGTTTTTCAAGTCCTGTCAAGGCAAATATGGGGCTTGAAGCATTTGCGAGAAACTCTACACCAATGCCTTTGGTAGCCGATTCAATGTTAAAATCTGTGATCTGATTATTGGTTATTGTCGGGGAAGCAATGAGATTTCCCTGCATGGTCGTTGCTTTACCCGGCAATTGGATGCAGAAACGATATGGCAGACTCCCTCCCATTGCACGTAGCTTCAGGCTGATGGTAATATCCAAATAGTTATTAGACCAACCGCCATTCATTCCCCAAGTCACTTGTGTCTGATAGTTTATCACGAAGTCGTTGAAATCATAGTCTCCCAATTCAGGCCACATGTCTTCAAACATAAGTGTACCGTATTTATCTTTGGCGGGCTTATATATGTGTGTTGAATAATCACCCCCTTTTATTGGGGTTGCGCTGTCCGGAAACAAGCAGTCGGCTTCCCAACGGTGCGATTCACTTCGTGTGAGGGTTTTTGACTTGATGCTTATCTTTTGAGTCTCGTATCCCCCGTTGGTTACCGGATATTTGATCCAGATGGCATTATTGGCGCTCGGCACTTCCAAAGAAGTGTTGTTGTCTCCTTCCGGGATCGCAAGGTCTGCTATCTGTTCGGAACATGCTTCGTCCAGATAGATGGAAGCGGAAACGGCATGCGGCGCATTGGTCGCAAGGGTGACGGTGCGTGTTGTAGACCAGTCGAAACCATCCGGTATAACCAGGTCAGTGGTGTTTCCGGTGGGTGGTACCGAAAGGTCTTTGTCGTCGTCTACACAAGATGTCAAAAGACACATTAGTCCTGCTAATGTGTACATTGCGGTTTTCATTCTTTTCATAATTTTATTGTATATTCATGTAAGTTTGCTGTGTGTTCTGTTTGAATCCTGATACAAACTTATTGTATATATTGTCAAATCACGCAAAGAATGTGGCAAAAGTGGTTGAAATGTTCAACTTTTAAGGGTCTGATAGTCTATTCGTGCGAAGAGAATCAATAAAGAAAAACTTCAGCCTGCCACAGTCAAGGGGGGAATGACCGGACAGGCTGAAAAATAAATCAAACAAATACCTATTTGAATAATAGGATTAGGGTATGAAATGTTTGATGGCTTATTTTATTGCTTGAGATGAATCGAGATATTTGAACCAGTTTTCGTTGAAGTCCGGACTGTCCGGTGAGAGATTCGGATTAGTGATCCAGCTTCTGAACTTGCCGTAAACCTCCATGATATCTTTCTTTTCGCGTGGATGTGCAAGCTTAACAGGCACTTTGATACCCCACACGAAATTGTCGGTACTGCAATATTTGATGTCACTGCGCATATTGTTTCCGGCTTCACCGGCGTATGAATCGCTGTAGTAAGCAGTCGGTTCGTAACCTCTCAGGTGAATTTCACGTCCTCCGTTCCTTTCTTTCTGGAGGAAGAAGTTCTGATTTTCTGAGGTTGCCGCTGCCCCTAATGCCTTTGCTCTTTCTAAGCTGTTGAAGCAGTTGATCTTTAATCTGTATTTAATCGTTACCAGGTCATTGGCTGCTATCTGATGGTCAGCTTCGGTATTATAGAATGTTCCGCCGTTATTCTGTTTCCGTAATTGATCGGTGCCGGTGAATATGAAGATAGCAGGAGCGTCTTTTCCGGGATTCTGAAGTTCCATCTTAACAAGGTCGTTCCCGTTTATTTCGACCACTTCGTCGATATATTTGGCAGATGTTTGGTCCAATTGCAGTCCCAGGCGATAAGGCAGATAGCCTCCCATTGCACGGAAAGTGATTTCAAATTCAATTCCGTCTGCCTCATATTTATCTTTATCCTCTGTGTTGTAGCCGTCAAAGAAGGTCGCTTGCGTGTGATACCAGATAACGAAATCGTTGAAATCATAATCTCCCATTTCGGGCCAGTTATCTTCCATCATCAGGGTTGCCGTTTCTCCTTTTGCGGGATACCATTGATGTCTGTATGCACCCTCTCCTCCGTTTGTGTCAAATCCACTCACGTTTTCCGGCAGTTTGACCAAGGTCTCTGCACGTGTAGAAGCCGTATTGAGGGGGATGTTCATCATTTCTTTCCCTTTGCTTGTAGCATACTGTACGTATAATGCCCGGTCTGCCTTGGCTACATCCAGCCGGATGTTTTTGGCAACTTCGGATACAGGCAGTTCTGTCAGTAAACTTGCGTCGGTGCATGATTCGTCGGTATAAATCGCCACTCGTGTTGCCACGGGCGAAGTAATGGAGAGATTGACACTCCTTGTAGTGGTCCAGTCCGCATCATCCGGTATGATTAGGTCTGTTGTTTTTTTCGATTCTTGGGGTTGTGAGAGGTCTTTGTCATCCTCAACACATGCTGTTAAAGCAAGTGTTGCTCCCAGTAGGGTGTACATCATCCAATGCGTTGTTTTCATTATTTTTGTGATTAGGATTATTTACTTGTTCGTTTGTGACTGCAATATACAATGAAAAGTTGTATATTATGTTACTTTGTGTCTTGTTTTTATATAAAATGTTGATTTTCTATGTGTATATGTGGTTGGAATAGTCAACTTTTGGCAGAATAGAGGCTGCGTATATACGAAACAGAGGCTCTATTCACCCGGAATAGAGCCTCTGTCTGTATAAAATAGAGCTTTCGTTTATTCGCTGATAACCTTTCTGTATTCTGCCACTGCCATTTTCTCTGCCAGGTAAGCATTAATCAGGCTGGTATGTGCCTGTGTCCACGAAAGTTGTGCCGAGAGTACGTCGACCATATTTGCTTTTCCTTCGTTGTAGGAGAAGGTGATCAGGTCCAGGTTTTCTTCTGCCAGCTCTTTATTTTCTTTGGCTGTCTTCACCTGCTCTTCCGTTTCCTGCAGCTTGGTCAGTGCGGCAGCCAGTTCCTGGTTGATCTGGTCTACTACGTAGCTTTGCTGCAACTTCTGTATACCCGTGTAGGCTTTCTGTTGCCGGTTGGTCTTGAACCTGGCTCCCCAGCGTAGCACGGGGATATTTACGCTCATGCCTACGATGGGTGTAAACTTCACGTCATATCCCATGTTGGGAGAAGCGGTGGCCCATCCGCCGGTGACGTACATGCTTACTTGCGGATTGTACTGGCTCAGGGCTGCCTTGCGTTGCGCCTCGCTTTTCTGGATGTTGACTTCTGTGCTGGCAAAGTCGGCACGGCGTTGCAGTACATCGTCCAGTGGGAGCAAGGTGACAGGCGGACACACGACACCGATGGAGCAAAGGCTGTCTACGGGAGCGTTGGGTTCTTCTCCCATCAGGATATTGAGTTTCTGTAGAGCCAGTGTATAATTCTGGCGTGCGCTGATGTATTGAAGTTCGGCTTCCTTACGGCGTGTCGAAATCATCAGCAGGTCGGTGCGGCTGATAGCGCCGTCTTTAAAACGGTCTTGGATGATTTCATATTGTTTCTCTACGATTTCCTGATATTGTGCCGAAGCATTGAGCATGGCACGGGCTGAAGAGGCGTTCCAATAAAAGGCGTCACTCTGATAGTGAATCTGGTCGCGTGTCAGCTCTTCGCTCAGCTGATCGAGTTTTTCGTCAGCTTGGGCTATACGGTTTTGGGCTTGCAGGGCACCGCCTGTATAGAGTGGCTGCGACACGACGAATACCCCTTGATAAGTGTGGTTGCGGTATTGTCCGGCCGGTCCGTCCCAGGAGTCCATCTCTTTCAGGTTCAGTGTTCCCTCGGCGGAGATGTCCACTTTGGGCAGGAATCCTGTAAAGGCTATTTTCCGTGCGTCCGTGCTTGCCATTGATTTCAGATGCTGCTGTTTCAGCACCTGGCTGTAAGCTTCCACACGGTCACGATATGCCTCACGGCTCAGATGCGGGGCTTGTGCCTGCACTTGTGTACAAAGTCCCAATGCAAACAGAAGTATAAGTTTATTCTTCATCATATACTTTTAAATTTTAGTTCATTTCTTTATCCCTTAATCCTGTGGATGGCGCAATAAGCTACCGGAAGCACAAACAGTGTCAGTGCCGAAGCCACAAGCAGTCCGCCCATGATGGTAGCCGCCATTCCGCCGAACATGGCGTCGAACAGCAACGGAAGCATACCTAAGATCGTTGTACCCGAAGCCATGGCCACCGGTACGATACGGCTGACGGTTGCCTTTATCACGGCTTCGCGCGGATCGAGTCCCGATTGACTTTCGATGTCGATCTGGTCCACCAGTACAATGGCATTTTTGATGTTCATACCGATCAGTCCCAGCAAACCGAGGATGGCGAAGAAGTCGAATGACTTGCCTAACAGCAGCAATCCCAGTACGATACCGATAAATATCAGCGGCAGCATCAGCAAGATTACCGTCGGCTTGCGGTAGGTTTTAAACAGCAGCAGCAGGGTGGTGAACATCAGGAAGAAGGTCAGCGGCAGGTTTTTTGCCAGAGCTTCGTTCGATTCCACCTGGCTTTCCTGTTCGCCGAAGTATTTCAGGGTGTATCCTTCCGGGACCTTGATCTCTTTTTGCACCTGCGACCATATCTGGTTGAAGGCCGCGATGGCATTCACTCCCCTCCGGGGATCGCATTGCGCCATCATCACCATCTGGCGGTTGTAGTCCTTCACATTTGAGAAGCGATAGCGGAAGTCGAACTCCGACACTACCTGCTCCAGGCTGGTGGTTTCCGGCCCGTTGCCGAATACCGGTAATGTACGCAGGTCGTTGATGCGGAAGGAATCCGTCACACTGTTGCCTTTCAGCAGAATCGGCAGCACCTGGTCTCCTTCGCGGAATTCACCGAGAGTCATGCCGTTTGTCCCGATCTGGATGCTTTGAGCCATGCCTTGGCGGGAGACTCCCAGGGGTTGTGCCCGTTCCGGGCTGTAGATCGGTTTCCAGATGGGTATTTTATTTCCCCACGAGTTACGTATATTAATAAGGTCAGGGTTCCGGTGCATGATCTCCAGTGCCCGGTTGGTCAGTGCCACCAGCGTGTCCACATTGGGCCCGATGAAACCGATTTCGATGGCTGCATCCACAGCCGGCGACAGTTTGAAGAGGCTCGTACGGGTGATGGCGTTCGGAAAGTTGGCTTTCATGTAACCGTCGAACTGTTCTTCATACTCTTTGGTATACTTGCTGTCGTTCAGTTCCACCAATACATTGGCAAAGTTCGGCTTCGGCCCTACGGAGGTAGACGCCAGGTAGTAACGCAGCGGAGTGCTTCCGAAGGTGATCGATACTTTTTTCACTTCCGGCAGTTTTTGCAGATGGGCTTCCACTTTCTTCATCTCCCGTGCCACGTCGTTCACCCCATATCCGTCCGGATAAAACACGTCGGCGCGGAAGTAGGGCTTGTCCAGTGACGGGAAGAAGTTTTGCGGCATCATTCCCATCACCACCAGTGAGACGATGAAGAGCACGATCATCGACCCTAACGTCACAATTTTGCGCCGGATCAGGACGCTCAGTATCTTTTCGAATTTGTGGTAGAACGGTTTGTCGTACGGATCTTTGCCTGCATTTTTGGCCTTGGCTTTCAGGATAAAGTTTCCGAATACGGTGGTTTGTGTCAGTGCCAGTACCCAGCTCAATCCCAGTGAGATGGCCAGTACGACGAAAAGCGGCTTCACGATTTCCGCCACGGACGAAGGTGCCAGATAAAGCGGCAGGAACGAGCAGATAGCGATGAACGTGGCTCCCAGCAATCCCCATTGTGGTCCGGTGGCTCCGTCGATCAATGCTTTCCGGCGGTCCACTCCGCGGGCGATGGCTATCTGCGCATTGTCCGTCACCACGATGGCGTTGTCCACCAGCATACCCATGGCGATGATAAATCCCGCCAGTGACGTACGGTTGAGTCCTACACCCATGAAGGACATGATAAGCAGCGTACCTCCGATGGAGAAGACCAGTGAAGAGCCGATCAATACTCCGGCACGCATCCCCATCACCAGCATGATGATGACAATTACGATCAGGATCGACTCAATCAGGTTGATGATAAATCCGTTGTTCGCCTCTTTGGCTATGACGTTTTCAAGATAAAGGCTTTCCAGGTTCAGTCCCACAGGCATCAGTGGGAGGAGTTCGGCCAGTTTCTGGTCTACCATCTCACCCGTCAGCACCACGTCGCGTTGCGGGTCAGTAGATACGCCGATACCGATGGCACGTTTGCCATTGACACGCATGATGGTGCCTGGCGGGTCCATGTATCCTTTCTCTATGACGGCGATGTCACCCAGTTTTACCTGTCCGGCGCGGGTGGTGATTACCTGGTTCTGGATGTCGTCCACCGTGGTATACATACCGTTGGCTACTATGCGCAACTGCTGTTCGCCGGCGCTGATTTCTCCGGTGTTGATAATCTGGTTCTGCGATTGCAGCAGGCTTGCCAGCTGTTTGGGATCGATACCCATGCCTGCCAGCTTGTTCACCGAGACGAATATATTCACCACCTCGGTCTGTGTGCCGAACAGTGCGACTTTCATCACCCCGTCGGCAGTGACCACCTGTGTCTTGATGCGTTCGGCCCAGTCCCTCATTTCTTCGTAGCTGAATCCGTCGTCGGCTGTCAGTCCGTAGTAGATACCGAATACGTCACCGAAGTCGTCCGATACTGTGGGTACCGAAGCTCCGCTTGGCAATTGGGGTTGTATGTTGAGCACTTTGCGCCGCAGTTCGTCCCATTTTTGGGGGATGGAGGAGGCCGGTAGCGAGGGGAGCAGTTCGAACGTGATTTTGGAAATGCCGTACATGGATTCGGACTTGATCTTGTATACTCCGCTCATGCTCTGTATCTCACGGGAGATGGGCTCGGTGATCAGCCGTTCCACTTCGGCGGGCTCGGCACCGGGATAGCGCGTCATGATGACGGCCGATTTGATGACAAAAGGAGCATCTTCCTTCTTGCCCAGGCTGCTGAAAGAGGAGATACCTCCGATCAGCAATACAGCCAGAAAAAAGTAGATGACTTTGGTATTGTCTAATGAATATTTGGCTAAATTCATGATTGTATATGGTTTTGAGTTTGATTCACCACGGAGGACACAGAGGACACAGAGAAGATTTTCTCTTAAAATAATCCTATAAACAAGAGATTAAAACTCTGTGTCCTCTGTGGCCTCCGTGGTGAATCGTATTCATTTCTATTGCGTTGAGCGGGCACTCTTATTTCAGTTCCTTCACCGTTTCGCCTTCCACCAGTTGTGTTACGCCGGCTATTATTACCGTTTCCCCTGCTTTCAGTCCTTTCGAGATAAAGGCCTGTGCGTCTCCCGTCGGAGAGTAAACGGTTACTTCACGGCGGTTTACCTGATTCCCGTTCAGTACCCACACGTAGGTTTTGTTTCCTTCGCTTTCACCGAATATGGCACTCAGGGGCACTACCGTCATGGTTTCTTCCAGGAACGGACCTACATCGGCCGAGAAGCGGATGCTGCACGTGAAACCCGGTTTCACCTCATACAGGGCATGGTCGAAAGCGGGATCGTCGATGGTGATCGTCACCGGGATACCCGTACCGTCCGTCGAGATGTCGAGATATTCCTCCAGTTTGGCATTGAAGATGTGTCCGCGGTATGTATCGAACTCCACGCGGAAGTGTTGGTCTTTGGAACGGAGCAGATAAAGGTAAGCATCGGGGATGGTGAACTTGATGCGCAGTTTCTTGGTGTTGACCAGCTGCACAATGCCTTCGCCCGAGTTCACGCGCTGATAGTTCTCCACTAACCTTTTCTCGATAGACCCGTCGAAAGGGGCGGTCAGTTTGGTGTCGCGCATATTGTTGCTCGAAAGTTCGTAAGCCGATTTCTTTTGTTGGAAGGTCGATACGCTGATTTCATATTCTTGTACCGAGATAGCCTGCCGTGCCAATAATCGTTTGTTACGTTCCACTTGGGCAGCGGCGGTTTCGTAAGCCGATTTGTCTGCTGCATACTGTAAGGCCAGGTCGCGCGGATCGATGGCCGCAATCAGTTGTCCTTTTTTGACCCGTTGTCCTTCTACCACCGGCAGGTTGATGATCTGTCCGCTCACGCGGAAGGCCAGTTTCACATAATCTACAGCTTCTACAATGCCCGAAAAGTCCTTTCTGATTTCCGACCGGGACTCTACCCTGGCCGTCTTTACGGGGCGTACTGTTGCCGCATTGTCTTCTTTTTTTTGTCCGCAAGCCGTTAATAGAATAAGTGCTGCGAGGATACATCCATAGTTTTTTCTCATATTTCCCATTGATTAAGAGTCTGTTTAGTCTCATTTTGAGGGGGCAAAGATATGAAACTGAAAAACTATAAACAGTTTTCCGGTTTGATAATTTAATATTATTAACAACCTGAGGCGGGTGTGGCGAGACTTGGTTACGATGAACGAGAACTCACCACGGAGGACACAGAGGACACAGAGTTTTAATCTCTTGTTTATAGGATTATTTTAAGAGAAAATCTTCTCTGTGTCCTCTGTGTCCTCCGTGGTGAGCCCTCGTTCATCGTTGAAAACCGTTGATCGTTTATTTCTGCCTCGGTACAGTCAAATCTTTACCCTTTTTCAGGTTATAAACAACTTCGGAGATACGGATGTTCAACTCACATCCTTCTAAAAGAGAGATTTTTATCGCCTGTTTTTCGACTTTCATCTGCAGGGTGCATCCACGGAAATTTACTTTGAATGTATAGCTGTCCCACGCTTGGGGGATGATGGGGTTGAAGTCGAGCTGTCCGTCCAGTATTTTCATTCCCGCAAATCCGCGTACGATGACCTGCCAACTTCCCGCCATGCTTGTGATGTGCAACCCTTGGTGTACCTCATTATTATAGTCGTCCAGATCCAGGCGCGTGGCATGCAGGAAGAGGCGGTAGGCTTCTTCCGTGTCGCCTATCCAGGCAGCCAGAATGGCGTGGACAAAAGGTGACAGGGATGATTCGTGTACGGTACGGGGTTCGTAGAACCGGAAGTTCCGGAGAATCGTTTCACGGTCAAAGTTTTCGTAATACAGGAACAGTCCTAACAGCACGTCGCTCTGCTTGATGTAGCACGAACGCAGGATACGGTCCCATGACCACCATTGGTTGATCGGCCGTTCGTTTGCCGGGATATCGTCCACCGTGGTCAGCTCCTTGTCCGGATAGCCGTCATCCTGTATGAAGATGCCCTGTTGTTCGTCCCGGGGGAGATACATTCCGTCGATAATCTTCTGCCAGCGCGAAGTCTCTTCGGCATAATTGAAGCGGGTGACACGGCGCACCCGTGCATACTCTTCCGGAAATTCGTGGGCCACCATCTCGATGCTGTCTATGGTGCTTTGCAGGCATTGCACGCAGGAGAAGTTGGTGTACCAGTTGTTGTTGACGTTGTTTTCGTATTCGTTAGGCCCCGTCACTCCCAACAGCACAAATTTTTGCCGTGCCTGCGAGTAGGATACCCGCTGGCTCCAGAACCGGCAGATGGCAATCATCACCTCCAGTCCGTAGCGGGCAATGTACTCTTTGTTGCCTGTCACCCTGGCATACTGCATGATGGCATATACTATGATGTTGTTGCGGTGTATCTCTTCGAAAGTGATTTCCCACTCGTTGTGGCATTCTTCTCCGTGGATGGTCACCATCGGATAGAGTGCCGCCCCGTCGGTAAATCCCAGTTTACGTGCGTTTTCGATGGCTTTGGGCAACTGGTTATAGCGGTAGAGCAACAGTTTGCGGCACACTTCT
Source organism: Bacteroides sp. HF-4919 (assembly GCF_018860125.1). NCBI lineage: Bacteria > Pseudomonadati > Bacteroidota > Bacteroidia > Bacteroidales > Bacteroidaceae > Bacteroides > Bacteroides sp. HF-4919. The sequence goes on along the minus strand of NZ_JAHKNF010000008.1, from coordinate 146,203 downwards.
CTCGGGGTGGACAGCAGGAAGTAGGGCACACAGCACAATTCTGTGTTCCATTGCGTGTTGCCGCCGTATTTTTCTCCCGTGAATCCCTTCGGACCGATGTTCAGCCGCTCGTCGTCTCCCTGATAGCTCTGGTTCAGCTGGAAGATGTTGAACCGTATGCCCTGCTGTGCTTCCGGGTCTCCTTTGATCTCCACGTCCGTCTCCTCCCAGATTTTTGCCCACCGCTCCTTATGGGCTGCCGTCAGCGATTCCCATCCCTGCTCCCTGGCTGCTTTGGCTTCGTTCACAGCGCGCTCTACCAACTCCTGACGGTCACATTGCAGCGACGACACGATGGCGGTATACTTGATAAGAGTCACCTTCTCGCCGGGCTTCACGTCCGCTCCGGCGCTGAATCCTGTCAGTTTTTCTTTTTCTATCTTGATGGGGCTGACGCTTATCTGTTTGCTGTTCCTGAAGAACCGGTACGTCAGTGCGCAGCAGATTTGTGAATCTTCCCGCCGGGTTTGCGCCCAGAGGTAAGCGTAGTCGTTGGTGGTTTCGGCGCGCAGGATGTTCCACATCTTTTCGTCGAAATTGGCGCTTTCGTGCTTCACGTCGCCGTTCAGATAGGGTACCAGCGAGATTTTGCCTTCATAGTTCACCGATGTCACACTGTATTTTATCAGACACAGGTTCTGGTTGTCCATGCTGTTGATGTGCTCTATGTGCACTTCCAGCGTGTTGCCTTTGGGCGAAGTCACCCTGAAGTCACGGTACGAGATTCCCGCCTTCATGTCCAGCCTGCGTTCATAGCTCTCCACATCCCAGTGTGCCAGATCCAGTTCCTCGTCGATCAGGCGCACGTAGATGCCGCTCCAGTCCGGAGTGTTCGGTATGCGTGAGAAGAATCGCGGGTAACCGTTTTTCCACCATCCCACACGGGTGCGGTCCAGAAAAGTGATTCCTGCTACGTATGATCCCTGCAGGGAGTCGCTGCTGTAGGACTCTTCAAAATTGCCTCGCTGTCCGAAACGTCCGTTACCGAGGCTGAATATACTTTCCGAAGCGCGAAGGTTGTCGGCGTGAAAACCTTCTTCTATGATGTTCCATTCGTCTACCTTGAGGAATTTTTTCATGGTCATTGGGATTGTGTTTTTTAGATCGGCACCTAAGATACAAAAAAAACTTCTGATGCACAATCATTGTGCATCAAAAGTCTTTTTTTACCGTGGAGGACACAGGGTCCCGCAGGGTATTCATGTCGATAATCGATCGTCTAAGGATTCATTGCGTTGACTCCCAATGCTCCGAGTATGGCAGTAGCCACGGCTATCACCACTTTCAGCACTTTGTGCCAGATTGTTTTTTTCATTGCTTCGTGTGTTTTAAAATATTCATTTTTATGCCGTCGGATCATCTACAATATCTCCGTCGCCTCCGTCGCCGGAGGGCGTTTCACTCTTGATGTAGAACGACACATTGTTCTCTCCTCCGCGGGTGGTAGCCGTGCTGTCGTTTGCCAGTCGCAGGCTGTTGTCCACGGCAAAGCGGATATGCACACGCCTGATACCCTTTACGGTACACTCTTTTTCCGTTTCCGTTCCGGCGGAAGTCAGCGTGATGTAGAACGTACCGAGCCCGTCCACCTTCACTTTGTTTCCCTCCACCAGCGACTTTTTCAGTTGCCGGACGAATGCCTGCATGACGTGTGTCACGTCTTCCGCGCTCAGGGCTCCGGTGATTTCTATCTCTTTGGCGATGGAGGCGATGGTAGCTGTTTTGGAGCTGCCCGGCTCTTGTTTCAGATAATACTTTTGGGGCGACGATTTGTCGCTCAGATCTTTGTAGCGCTGATAGCGCATCACAGGTACTGCCATAATAAAATGTTTTTTGGATTCATAAAATGTTTTCTTTCTGTAATACATCAAGGCCTTTCTGATTACGATGTAAAGGTAGTACTTATGCTTTATCCCACAGGCTGTCCGGGGCAAGATGCGGGCATTGGCGGCTCTTTGGTCCCGTAAGTGCCTTTTTGAAGATAAAAACGGACAAGAAGCCTTGCCCGTTCCCTGCTTTTTTAGTATCTTAGTACTCTGAATCAATAAGTGTCACAAAGCAAAAATGAATCCGGTTCACCACAGAGTACACGGAGGACACAGAGAATATTTTTCTCTTAAATATCTTAATAAACAAGAATTTAAAACTCTGTGTCCTCTGCGTCCTCTGTGGTGAACCCAACTCAAAAAAACAGTATGGAAAAGAAACCAGAAACCACAGAGAAAAAGTTCCGGATAAAGAGTTATGGCAAGTCCGAACTGGCCTCGCTCTATATGCCCGAAATCAGTCCTAAGAGTGCCGCAAGCGAATTGCGCAAATGGATCGGCAAGTCTCCCGGTCTGACGGAGGCCCTTTCCGCTACCGGGCTGCGTACTAAAGACAAGCGCTATACGCCCGCCCAGGTGGAGTTGATCGTAGGGGCAATCGGCGAACCGGGATGACGATGGCGGGGTGGTCTTTCACGGCAGGAAATCGAGCGTTTTTTCGGTCTCCGCGTTTCCGCCCATTCCGAACCAGTGTTTGGAGTCGAACTGTGTGTTTCGTATCCGGTCGCCGGGGCGTTCCGCCGTGGCGTCCTCTTCGCAGGGCGAGTAGCGCCCGTTCACGGTATTAAACACAAAGCTGCACTCGCCGATATTTCCCAGGTGGCGGAACTTCACCTTTTTCACATGTACCCGTGTCACCCCTGCCTGCCGGTCGCGTTCCACCACCAGTCCGAAGTCACATTTATTGACGAATGCCGCCGATCCGTTGATGTCCTGCAGCGTGGGTACGGGCAGGCGTTTCGTCAGCGGGTCTGTCTGCATCTTGCGTGGATGCGCCACGAGGATGACGAGGCATTGGTGCCTTTGGGCGAAGTTTGCCAGCAGGTCGAGGAATGCCGAGATATATTGCGTTTCCGTCTGTCCGCCCGGGATGCGGTGTTCCAGCCGGTTGAAAGGGTCCAGTACCAGTATGCGGATGCCCCGCCTCCTCACCAGTTGGCGTGCCCGTTCCAGTATCGATTCTACGGTGAAATCTTCTTTGGGCAGGATGCTCGAAATGTTTTCCGCCAGATAGCGTTGCGCTTTCTCGTAGAGCATTTCGGTCATCAGTCCCTTGCGGAAACGCTGTCCGGTCAGTTTTTCGGTCAGTTTGGCCAGGTGATAGGGGAGGGGTTGGTTTTCGGGGCTGAAATAAGCTGTCCGCCATTGGTGGTTGAGGCAGAGGCGCAGCACCAGTTCGTCCGTGAACTCCGATTTTCCGTCGCCCGGGTGTCCCGTGATGACGCAGAGCCTTCCGGTCTCGAAGGTGCAGAGGTCGTCCAGGTTCTTCAGTCCCGTTTCCGCTCCCCGTGACAGTCCGTTTTCAAAAAGTATGCGCATCTCTTCGTCCACATCGGCCGCTGTATATACGCCTTCCAACGGCATCTCCGGGGCGTCGGCAAGTGCCTGCGACAATGCTTCCGGACCCGCCTTTACCAACAGCTCGTTGGCGTCTTTGCACCCTTCGCCGTAGCTGACCACCCTGCAACGTTCGCGTCCCAGGCGGCGGAGCAACTCCTGTTTCAGTTCTTCCCCTTTCGGGTCGGCATCGCCGGCTATGTAGATCACCCGCTTATCTTCGAAATGGCTGTCCACAAAGCGGTCCATCCACTTCAGGTTACGGTTGGCACCTCCGGGCACCGATATCACGTCAGTGCGCCCTGCCGTGACAAAGGCGGCTGCATCCAACTCTCCTTCGGTGATGATACATTCCGGGGTGCCTTTGATGCCGTCGATGTTGTAGGGAATCAGTTCCGCTCCGGTGAGCATTTTGAAGTGTTTATGGAGCGTGGCACGGAACTTGATGTTTACCAGCCGTCCCTCTTCCAGATAGTTGAAGCAGAGACAGGGTTCTTCAAGTCCGCTTTGGGGCATGTATTGCACCGACGAGGTGATGTGCAGTTGTTCCGCCGCGTGTGCACTGATGTGGCGTTCGTCCGCCAGCCATTTCAGTTGCACCGGAGTGAGAGGGGTTTCGTTGGCAGGTTTTTGGGGACGTTGGGGGACAGCGGTGCCGTCCGGGGCTGTTGGCCGGGGGCTTGTCCGGTTTCTTTCGGCGGGGAAGTCCACCAGCGGATCTCCTGTCTTTCGTCCGCCATGCTTTCCGCTTCCGTCGTCTGCCACTCCGCTCCATCCGCAGTAATGGCATTTGTAGAGTCCTGAGTCCAGGTCCACCGAAAGGGACTTGTCACTTTTGTTGCTTCTCTGCCCGATACATCGGGGGCATTTGGTCTTGATGTGGCCTGCTGTGCGGCCGTAGGCATCAAATTCGATGCCGAGTTCACGAAAATTAAATGATTTCATGGTCGATTTCCATTTGTTTTTAGGCGTTTCTCTAAACTTGCCGGAAACGGAAATCTGGGTAATGGTTTTGATTTCACCACAGAGGACACAGAGGGCACAGAGAGATTAATTGGCTGCGCTCTGTAGTAAGTTTTCAGACAAAAGAACAGAAGAACAAACAAATAAAGGATAATTTGCTCTTTTGTTCTTTTGTCTAAAAAAACTCTGTGTCCTCTGTGTCCTCTGTGGTGAGTATCCTTAAGATAGCTTTTCTATTTCTTCAATGGGCAGGCCCGTTATTTGGTGAATGGTTTCGGGCGGGAGGTTCAGTGATTTCATCTTTCGGGCGTTTTCTCTTTTCTCTTCGATCCGTCCTTTCTTAAATCCTTCCTGTCTGCCTTCCGCCAGCCCTTCCTGTCTGCCTTCCGCCAGCCCTTCCTGTCTGCCTTCCGCCAGCCCTTCCTGTCTGCCTTCTTGTCTGCCTTCCAGTGCGGCTGTACTCAGCACGTCATTTTGTATCATGACAGCATTGATATGCTCGTCATACGCCAGTCGTTCTTTTTTATCCATGTTGTAATAAATCAGTTTCCGGCGTGCCTCTTCCAGTCCGGGTGCTTTTGTATCCGGGCGGATGATGCCGGTTTTGAGATATTCAATCCATTCTTCGAGGGGAGTGACGGCTACTTTGTTGAATTCGTTCACCCGGATCAGGAAGTATTCGGGGAAGATTTCGGCAGGCAGTTTCCGTATGATGGCGTTCTTCTCTTTAGTGGTCACTTCAAGGAAGTCGCCTGTATGTACCCCCACGAAAGTGTTCTGCCCGTGATATAGGTAGTCGTTTCCCCGTCCGATGTCGAAATAGAGTATGCTGACGGAGTACACCTTCTTCACCTCCGAGTAGAGTTCTCCCAGTTCGATATGCTCTGTGATGGCCTTTGCCACTCCGAAGAGGATTCGCTCCAGATAATAGATTTCGCGGGTGTTCTGCACCTCTACGATGATGATTTCGTCTTTGCTGTTCCGTGCCTTGATGTCCACGCGGTTGAATTTCTCGTTTTCGCGCTGTTGGTTTCCTTCACTTTCCAGTATCTCTACGATGCGTATCGGTTCGTTCAGCAGCACTGTGAGGAAACCCTCCAGCACGCCGAAGTTGGCTTTATTGCGCAACAGCCGTTTCACCGCCCAGTCAAATCGGATATATCTGTCTGTATAATCCATTATCGTACCTCCTCTTTGTATTCATATCCCGCAAATATAGCTTTTAAAAGGGATGATTCCAAATTAGAGCCTGTTTAATTTATCACAAAGTCTCACACGGAGATTAATTGGCTGCGCCCTGCCTGTTTTCAGACAGAAGAACAAAAGAACACATAAAGAATCGTTTGTTCTTCTGTCTAAAAAAACTCTGTGATATTCTGTGGTGAGTTTTCAGACAGAAGAACAGATGAACACATAAAGAATAATTTGTTCTTTTGTTCATCTGTCTAAAAAAACTCCGTGTCCTCTGTGTCCTCTGTGGTGAATGTCCGTTTCCGATAAGTCAAAGAGCGATATTGGTTTTCTTTACGTTTCCTGCCGGCAGAGACCGTTCTCCCTGCCGCCATTAGTCTCCGGTGGTGCCGTCATTCCGTCCACTTCCCCGACTCGGAGCTCCACACGGCGTTCTCCGACGGGCGGGGCGGTGCTTCGTCCGGGATGTGCTCTCCGCAATAAGAGCGGGCTCCTGTCAGCGGGTCGCGCTGCTCAAAGCGGTAAGCGTCTGCTCGGCGTTCGGTTGTTTCCAGGCGGTTCAGCACAGTGTCCAGCGCCTGCCGGGTGGCAGAGCCGCGACGGATGAAGTTGCTGAAGTAACTTTTGGCGTCGGCTATGGAGAAGAGGGTTTGCTCTTTGCCATACGTCACGATATGTTGCTTGAAGAATGTCCGGATGTGTGGCAGCAGCTCCATGAAGCGGAAGCCCATGCCTGAGTGCATGGCCTGCACCTCCAGCCACGACTGTTCGCCGAAAGCACTCTCCACGTATGTTTCCCATCTTTGCGGCGAGGGCTGTCGGGGTGGTTCCGTTATTGGGACGGAAGGAGGCTCGGGGGCAGTCCTGATTATCTCTTCTTCTTCTTTTTCTTTTAATATATTCTTTTTCTTACACCGTGTTGCGGTGAAACGCCCGTTGGCAGCACGTTTCACGGTGACTTTCACCCCACCCGCGGTGGTGGCTCCGGCAACCGCAGTCCCGGTTGCAGCGGATTCTCGACGGTCCGTCCCGGTTGAAATGCGGTTCCGGACGGGGGTATCCGGTTCGGTGTTCATCTCTTCGTCGAGATAGATGCTTGAGAAGCTGCGCCCGCTTTCGTCTTCCGCGTAGAGGCGGAACAGGCGGAAGTCGCACACTATCTTTTGCAGCTTTTCCAGGGATACATTCCAGCGGCGTGCCAGTGCAGGCAGTGAAGCAAAGGCGCAGCGATACCCCTCGTGTTGTCGTAACTCGGCCAGCAGGACGGTATAGATGCCTATGCCTTCTATGCCGTTCTGTTCGCATAGGGCGATCACCCGGTCGTCGGACATCATGCTGACGCGATAGCGGAAAAATAATTCGTATTTCATAATAGTGCAAGTTAAATGATTTGATTCTGTGCAGAATGCTTTCTTTCAAACCTATTCTGCAGCAGCAAAGGTAGGGCTTCGGGTGCGTATTTCCATATAATCCTCCGGAGGCGTTCTACGCCTTCCGGAGTGTTTCTTCATTGTTTTTCTCTTTCATCTCGTTCCAGAGCTTAAATAGCTCTCTTTCAATGTATTCCTCCGATACGGACTGTTGAGGACGGTAGATGCTCCGGAAGTCATAGGCACGGCATAGCTGGTGTGTCAGATGGGGGATGAACGGCTTGTCCGGATCGAAGGTATCAAGACTGACCGCATTCCGGAGAGCAAACGTAAGTAACTGATTTCTTTCTCTTTGTATGACAATGCGATCCTCTTTCGTAGAGTAAATCTTGTTACATACTTCCAGAATCTCTTCCGGGTCTTCAAACACTAATTTCAGGCTTCCTTCGTTGATTTCAGCCTCACATTTAAAAAAAATTCTTTCTTCATTATTTTATTATTATTTACAATAAATGAAGCTGCAAAATTAAGGTATATTAGTGAAAAACGAACGGTTTAGAGGCTTTGATAACATTCTTTAATAAATAAGAAATGTCTGGTGATGTTTGGAATATATTACTGATTATAAGAAGAATATGCTTATTTATCTGTTTCAAAAAACGTACGTCTTTTGGCACAAAAATAGTCTCTTCTTCTTGTTTATCCAAATAATTTATAAATAATATTTTTGGATAAAATGTATTTATGTTTGTCAAAAGGCGTTTTTATCGTGGTTTCAAGGCATTTTTGACCATCGGGTGAGAAGGTTGAAAAGCTGATACAATGAAATGTGAATTAAAACTTGAAAAGTGGAGTGCCAAAAGACGTACGTTTTTTGAAACACAAATAGTAATGAAAGATACTGCTTGGAGATTGCAATGTGCTGATAATAAAATGATTATATCGTGCCCGTGTCTTGAAATAGGACAAAGAGTAACTTTGTAAGCATTTGGCTGCTAATTCGTTTTATTAATATGATAATTGAATATTTATGAAAAGGTCATTTTTATGTATTAGAACTGCGCTGATAGGAATATCCTTATTCGCAGTGTCTTCTTGCTATTATGACGACTCCGAATTAAGGGGGCGTCTGGATCAGGTGGAAGGTAAGGTAGCCGAACTGGAAAAGTGGTGTACTACCGTAAACCAAGAGATTCTATCATTGAAAGGATTGGTGGAAGCTCTGGAAAATAATGATTTTGTGACCGGGGTGACGCCGTCAGAAGAGGGGTATGTCATCACGTTCTCGAAAGGAGGCAATATTACCATAAAGAACGGCAAGGACGGTCAGGATGGTGAAGACGGCAAAGACGGTGAGGATGGCAAAGATGGCAAGGACGGAGTCAACGGAGTAAGCCCGGTTATAGGAGTGGCCAAAGCCGCCGACGGCCTGTACTACTGGACCGTGCAGACGGGCACAGGTGCTCCGGCCTGGATGACGGATGCCAATGGAGACAAGATACGTACCACCGGGGATGAAGGTGATAAGGCAATTTCCCCGACTTTGAAAACCGGGTCGGAATTGGGGGACGGGTACAAGGCGGACGCTGTGTATCTTTCGGTAGATGGCGGCGGGACATGGACGAAGGTATCCGGCGATAACGGAACTAATGGAACTGACGGGGTTGACGGAACCAACGGAACCGATGGAAAAGACGCTGTTTTCGCGGGCATGGACAATTCGGATCCGGATTACGTCGTGTTCATTCTGTCTGATAACACTCCGGACGATCTGACGGACAATCCCACTTTGCGCATCCCTAAGTATATCGCGCTGGGGCTGGATTTCTTTTCGGGGACCACTCCGATAGACCTGAGCCGGACCATCGCCATGGACGAGATGGACGGAATCACCTATCAAATAAAGGGAGATGCCGGTAAAGTGCGTGTATCGCTGTTCAGGCAAACCAATGACGGATGGCTTGTGACTGTTGACGAGACAAACAGGAAGATCGATGCCACCGCCATCACCGGAAAGAATGACGTGACGCTGATGGCTACGGACAATGCGGGACACAGCACTTTCTACCTCCTGAGCCTGACGAAGAACGCCGAAAATGACGGTACGGCAGCCAAACCCTACCGGATCAGGAACAAAGCGGACCTGATGGGGCTGGCCTACAGTGTGAACCGGGGCGATGCGTACAGCGGCAGGCATTTCAGGCTTGAAGCGGACATCGACCTGAACGGGACCCGCTGGACGCCTGTCGGAGGGGAATTGGGTTCGGCCGGCTTCAGCGGTGTGCTGGACGGACAGGGGCATACGGTGTCGAACCTGAAAATAGAAAAAGCGGATGTCTTTTATTACTATGGATTAGTGGGCTACGCCGTGTCGGCGGAGATAAAGAATATCCGGATTGAATCTCCGAAATTCGAGGTGCTTCAAGGGGAGCGTATAGGCGGACTGATCGGAGGAGCCCAGGGCAGTACGGTTACCGGTTGTCAGGTGACGGATATAGAAGTTAACGGTGAGAATTGTGGAAATATCGGCGGCCTGATAGGAGTGGCGGAAAATAGCGACATAGAATCTTGCACGGTGCTTGGCGGAGAAATTATCGGACAGAGTTATGTAGGCGGACTGATAGGGGATGTCAATGCAGGTACCGTTCTTCATAGCAGGGCTGCCTGCGCTGTGGCTGCCGAAAATGTTGTGGGCGGATTGATAGGCTTGGCCCAGCAAGTCGGTACCATTACGGACTGTTCCGCCACGGGCAATGTAATTCTGACCGGTGTGCGAGGGTCCTATGCCGGTGGGTTGATCGGGGGGAACTCCAGTAGTTTTAGTGCGCAGACGATTATGGCCTGTTATGCTACCGGAACGGTTACTTCCGGTGGAAACGGCCCAGTTAACCTGGGAGGGCTGATAGGGCGCAATGACATGAATGGCGCTACACAAAGCATTGTGCTGTGTTACGCCACGGGGGACGTGTCGTCCGCTACCCATAATCGGGAGAATTATTTGGGCGGACTTATCGGCGCTTCACGGCAGCAATCTACGCAATCTATACTGGCCTGTTACGCTACGGGAACCGTCAGCACGACCGGCAGCTATGATAAAAATGTAGGCGGACTGTTCGGGGAATATGAACTCTACGATGGAGTAGCCCGAATGACCGGGTGCTATACCACTTGCAATAAAGGAACGTATGGATTTGGGACCGGGTCTGATGAAACCCGTTTGACGCTGACCGATGTGGAAATTATCGCGGGTCCTGTCACCGATAAGGTCAGTGATATGAACCGGGCGGCAAAGAGGTATCCTTATCAGTATGACGAAAACGCTAAGATCATATCTATGGAGTGACAGGCAAGGCTGAGCGGCCGGAAGAGGAGGTTGTGTCAGAACCCTTTTCACCACGGAGTAACACAGAGTATCACAGAGTCTTTTTATTAATAATCAACAACTTTAAATCGCCTCTGTGTTACTCTGTGTCCTCTGTGGTGGGTTTCGACACACACTCCTCTTCCGCTTACTTTTCGTGATGCACCACCGTCTCTTTGATGAAATAGACGCAAACGGCTCCCACGATCAGCAGTACGCCCGCCAATACCAGCATGTTCACCTGATGTCCGCCGACAAGGTGGAGGATGCCTCCGCCGACGAGTGCCGCTACAATTTGCGGAACGCAGATGGTCCCGTTAAACAATCCCAGGTAAGCACCCATATTCTTGCCCGAAACAGAATTGGTCAGGATGGTGAACGGCAGGGCGAGCATGGCTGCCCAGGCGCATCCGATCAGCAGGTAGGAGGCAAACAACAGGTATTCGTTGTGGAAGAAGAGGGTGGATATAAATCCGACGCCACCCAGCACGAGGCTCAGTGCGTAGGCCTGCTTGCGTGCCTTGAACAGGGGGAGCACCACTGCCCAGATGACCGAGCCGATGGCCTGTACGGCAAACAGGACACCTACCCAGTTGCCCGCTTCCTGATAGCCTGCGCTCTGCACGTCGGTGGTGCCCCATACGGTGGCTGCGATGGCACCGTTGGTATACGTCCACATGTACATGAAGGCCGCCCAGCAGAAGAACTGTACCAGGCCTACCGTCCAGAATACTTTCGGGGCATGCTTCAGCAGAGAGATGAAGTCGGTTTTCTCTTTCTTTTCGTCGGCTGTGATACCGTGGAATTCTTCAAACTCTTTCGGGGGCATCTCTTTCACTTTTACCGTGGTGTAGATGACGCACAGGATCAGGATGGCGGCACCGATGTAGAACGAGTAAATCACCGAATCGGGTACCGTCCCCTTGCCCGCCGTATTGCTGATGCCGATAAACGTGAAGATGAACGGGAACAGATAACCTACCAGGCTGCCGGCATTGCATAGGAAGCTCTGGATGGAGTAGGCCAGTCCCTTCTGCTTCTCGTTTACCATGTCGCCCACCAGCATTTTGAAAGGCTGCATGGCCATGTTGATCGAAGTATCGAGGAACATCAGCGACACCAGTCCGAAGGTCATCGCCGTGCCCACTGCCATGCCGAAACTGCCTGCGTTGGGCAGCAGGCACATCACGAGCACCGCGATCAGAGAACCTACAAAAAGGTAAGGGATGCGCCGGCCGAAGCGTGTCCAGGTTTTGTCGCTTGCCGAACCGATGATGGGCTGTACGATGATTCCCGCTAACGGAGGGAGTATCCAGAAATAGCTCAGACTGTGCGGATCGGCGCCTAATGTAGCAAATATGCGGCTGATGTTGGCGCTTTGCAGTGCGTATGCAATCTGTACGCCGAAAAAACCAAAGCTGATGTTCCACAGCTTCCAAAAACTTAAGTCAGGTTTTACTTTCATGATATTTATGATAAATGATTTCGTTAGAAATGGATTCACCACGGAGGACACAGAGGGCACAGAGAAGATTTTCTCTTAAAATAATCCGACAAACAAGAGATTAAAACTCTGCATCCTCTGTGTCCTCCGTGTCCTCTGTGGTGAACCCGGTTTATTTCGTTGTTCCTCGTACCACCAGGTTGGTCCGCACGATTTTGTTGCTGCTTTTTCCTTCATCGTTTCCCTCCAGTTTTTCTATCAGCAGCTTGATGGCACTTTTGCCTACCTCCTCGCCGTGCTGCTCTACCGTGGTCAGTTTCGGGTCTGTGCTTTGGGCAATGGCTCCGTCTGTGAACCCGCAGATGGACACTTCGTCCGGCACTTTCCGTCCCACCAGTTTGCAGGAATAGAGGATGCCCGATGCCGTTTCGTCGTTGATGGCAAAGAAACCGTCCGGACGGTCGGGGCCTTCCAGCAGGGCGGGAGTAATGGCAATTGCTTTTTCGCGGGTATCACACAGCTTGATCATGCTCTGGTCTACCGGAATCCGGTACTTCTTCATGGCATCCAGATAACCGTTCCGCCGGTTCTTGGAGATTTCGAGGTGAGGGGCGGCGCTGTAAAAAAAGATGCGTTTGCATCCGGTCTGTATCATATACTCCACCGCCGCAAACGAGCCCGCGTAATCGTCCACCACCACCCGTTCGGTATTGATTCCGGTACAGATACGGTCGTAAAACACGATGGGGATATTATTGTCCAGCAACTCCTGGTAATGGTCGTATTGGGAGGTGTCTTTGGCCAGGGAAGTGATGACCCCGCAAACCCGTGCCGCGAGAAAAGAGTGGACGATTTTCACTTCCCGTTCATACTCTTCGTTGCTCTGTGCCACCAGGATGTTGTATCCGGCTTTTGCCGCCGTCTCCTCGATGCCGCTCAGCACACACGAAAAAAAGTGGTGCACGAGTTGTGGAATGATGACCCCGATGGTGTTGGAACGGCTCGTGCGCAGGTTCAGTGCCAATACATTAGGCTTATAATTATGTTCGCGCGCGTACTTATGTATAGCGTCCCTTGTTTCCTGGCTGATGTCGGGATTGTCCTTCAAGGCCCTCGATACGGTGGAGGGGGAGACTCCCAGTTCGCGGGCGATGTCTTTGATTGTGATTTGCGGTTTATTCATGGTTGATTGGTTTTGAAATTCACCACAGAGGACACAGAGGGCACAGAGTTTTTTTTTAGACATAAGAACCAAAGGACATACTATCCTTTATTTGTTTATCTGTTCTTTTGTCTGAAAACAAATAGAGCGCAGCTGATTAATCTCTGTGAAACTCTGTGTCCCTCTGTGGTGAACTCGATTCGTTTTTCACCCAAAGGTAAATGATTTTATATAAAAACAAAACCAATGTATTTACGGATTTGTTTAATATGATACAAAAATAGTGTAAAGGAGGCTAAAAAGTTCGGTGACAATGTGCTATAACCCCGCTTTTACGGTGCAATCGTTTGCGTAGTTGCGGGAGCGGATTTGTCGGACATTAAATAAGTGGCTGTTGCTTAATATACTATTTTTGCTACGTAATCAAGAACGGGAATGGAGTCGTTCATTCTCTATGTAAAGTTTAGAAATCATATTAATATTTATATTGTTAACTTTAATTTTTAAATGCATGAAGCAAGTTAATCTTAGAATCTGTCGTATGATTCTGCCCCTGTTGTTTGGGCTATTCTTGTCATTGAGCGCTTATGCACAGCAAGTCTCTGTCAAGGGACATGTGAAAGATTCAACGGGTGAACCCGTAATCGGCGCGAATGTGGTTGTGAAGGATAATTCTTCTATCGGTACGATTACCGATCTGAACGGAAACTTTGTTCTGAGTGTTCCTCAACATTCTACCCTCGTGATTTCTTTCATCGGTTACAAGCCGGTTGAAGTGAAAGCTGCTCCCAGTGTGACGGTAACCCTCCAAGATGACGCGGTGATGCTTCAGGAAGCGGTGGTGATCGGTTATGGTACCGTGAAGAAGAATGACGTGACCGGCTCGGTGATGGCAATCGATGCGGACAAGATGGTAAAAGGTATGGCTACTTCGGCTTCCGACCTGTTGGTGGGTAAGGCCGCAGGTGTCAGCGTGATTACCGACGGCGGCGCTCCGGGAGCCGGGGCTACGATCCGTGTGCGCGGAGGTTCGTCCATGTCGGCCAGCAACGACCCGCTGATCGTTATTGACGGGGTGCCTGTCGATAACACCGAAATCAAAGGTATGGGCAATCCGCTCTCTACCGTCCACCCCAATGACATCGAGACGTTTACGATTCTGAAAGATGCCTCTGCTACTGCTATTTACGGTTCGCGTGCCTCCAATGGTGTTATCATCATTACCACCAAGAAGGGACAGTCGGGACGCGTGAAGGTGGACTACAGCGGCACGTTCTCTATCAGTACGAAGTCGAATACGGTCGATGTGATGAAGGCAGACGATTTCCGTAATTTCGTGATCGAGAAGTTTGGCGAGAATAGTCTTCAGGCCAACGCTTTGGGCAAAACCTCTACCGACTGGCAGGATGAAATATTCCGCACGGCTTTCAGCACCGACCATAATGTAAGTGTATCCGGAGCCGTTCCGCATATGCCTTATCGTGTGTCTGTGGCGTATACAAACGAAAACGGTATCCTGAAGACTTCGAACATGCAACGTCTGACAGGTGCCATTAACCTGAACCCCAACTTCTTCGACAAGAAGCTCAACATCCAGCTGAATGTGAAGGGAGTGTACAACAAGAACCGTTTTGCCGACCGTGCAGCTATCGGTCTGGCTACCCAGTATGACCCCACACAGCCTGTCTATATGGAAGGCAACCCTTACGGAAACGGATACTTTATGTATATGAAGCAGGAGGGAGAGAAGGTTTCTCCGATTGATATCGGTCTGGCCAACCCTGTTGCCATGCTTGAAGAGAAAGATGACAAATCGACCGTTTACCGCAGTATCGGCAACGCGCAGATCGATTATAAATTCCACTTCTTGCCCGAACTGCGCGCTAACCTGAATTTAGGTTATGACGTATCGAAGAGTAAGGGTGACGTGATTATCGCCGACAATTCACCGCTGACTTACTGTACGGGTAATTTTAAAAGCGGTTTTGGTGAAAACAGCCATTATACACAGTTGAAGCGCAACACCTTGCTCGATTTCTACTTGAACTATACCAATACGTTCGGAGTCAACTACATCGACGTCATGGCAGGTTACTCCTGGCAGCATTTCTATAATTCGACTACCAACTCTTATCCCTACTCGGCCGCTTATGCAGAGAAGACCGGGGAAGAATTCTATAAGAAGGGGGATGACTATGCGAGCGAAAGCTACCTGGTTTCTTTCTTCGGACGTCTCAACTATACATTGTTGAACCGTTATCTGGTGACATTCACCTTGCGTAACGACGGTTCTTCACGTTTCAGCCCGGACAACCGCTGGGGATTGTTCCCGTCCGTAGCACTGGCGTGGAAACTGAACGAGGAGTCATTCCTGAAGAATGTGAACGCTATCTCGGACCTGAAGCTGCGTTTGGGCTATGGTGTGACCGGACAGCAGAACCTGGGTAACGGAGATTATCCGTATATGGCCCGCTATATGTACTCCAAGGCAGGTGCCAACTATTATTTCGGTGACACCGAATACTCTCTGATTGCTCCGCAACCTTACGACCAGAACCTGAAGTGGGAAGAAACCACTACCTGGAACGTAGGTATTGATTACGGTTTCCTGAATGGACGCATCACGGGTACAATCGACTATTACTTCCGTAAAACGAAGGACTTGCTGAACACCGTTACGGCTCCTGCCGGAACCAACTTCAGCAATCAACTGCTGACCAATGTAGGTACATTGGAGAACAAGGGTTTTGAATTCAGCATCAATGCCCATGCCGTTTCAACCAAAGACTGGAACTGGAACATCGGCTACAACATCTCTTACAATAAGAACAAGATCACCAAGATGACCTTCAACGACGACCCCAACTATGCCGGTGTCATCCATGGCGGTATCGACGGTGGTACAGGATACAACGCCCTGATCCACCGGGTAGGCGAGGCATTCAACTCCTTCTACGTGTTCGAGCAGATTTACGGTCCCGACGGTAAACCTATCGAAGGTGCTTATGTAGACCAGAATGGCGATAACCAGATTAACGACGCCGACCTGATCTGCTTCAAGAAAGCTGCTCCCGACGTGTTCATGGGGCTGACCTCACAACTTTCTTATAAAAACTGGGACTTTTCATTTGCTTTGCGCGGCAGCTTTGGTAACTATGTTTACAACAACGTACAGTCCAACCGTGAAGCATACGAAGGCGCCAATATGTATGACCAGACCGGATTCCTGAAGAACCGTCTGACCTCTGCCCGCAGCACCGACTTCAAGAACGCTCAATACCGTTCGAGCTATTACGTTCAGAATGCTTCGTTCGTGCGTATGGACAACATCTCTTTAGGGTATACGTTCAACAAGCTCTTCAATGATAAACAGAGTGCACGCGTATATGCTACGGTACAGAATCCGTTTGTCATCACTAAGTACAAGGGACTGGATCCGGAAATCAGTGGTGAAGGAATCGATAACAACATCTATCCTCGCCCCCGTGTATTCATGATCGGCCTTAATCTCAATTTTTAAATCTGTAAAACATGAAAACAATAAAATTTAAATATCTTCTTCCCTGTGCATTGCTGGGAATGATGTTAGGAGTAGCGTCTTGTGTAAACGACCTCGATACGGTTCCACTGGACAAAGACGAATTGGTTTCCGACGTTGTTTTCGGGAACGAGCCTTTAGCCTATGAACAGAGCCTTGCTAAGATTTATGCGGGTATGGCCATCGGTGGTAACAGCGGAGGTGACTCCGATCAGGATGTGGTAGGTATCGACGGCGGTAGCCAGGCTTCCTTCCTCCGTGTATTGTGGAATATGCAGGATCTGCCTTCGGACATCGCACACTGTGCATGGAACGACCCCGGTATCCCTGAATTCAACCACATCTCCTGGGGTGCATCCAGTCCGTGGATCAAGGGTTCATATTACCGCCTGTTCTATCAGATCAACGTAGCCAACGCCTATCTGCGCGAGACGACCGAAGATAAACTGGATGCCCGCGGTTGCGACGCTTCACTGAAAGCCTCGATCAAGACATGGCGTGCCGAAGCCCGTTTCCTGCGTGCACTGAGCTATGAGTATGCGCTCGACCTGTATCGCAATGTACCGTTTGTAGACGAAAACAGCCCGATCGGAAGCATTCCGCCGAAGCAGATCATAGCTGCCGACCTGTTCAACTGGATTGAGAAAGAGCTGACTGAGTGTGTGGAAGATATGTCGGAACCGACAGTGGGATACAGCCAGGACTACGGACATGCCAACAAGGCTGCCGCATGGGCACTCTTGTCACGCTTGTACCTCAATGCGGAGACTTACGTCGGCCTGAACAAATACACCGAATGTATCACGTATGCAAAGAAGGTGATCGAAGTGGGCTATCAGTTGGAACCTGTTTATGTGGATATGTTCAAGGCAGACAATCACTTGTCTAACGAAATGATCTTCCCTGTACGCTATGAAGGCGACCAGACGATGACCTGGGGTGGTATGACCGCTTTCTTATGTTGGGGGGCTACGGCAACTCAGGATGAAGTCAACGCCAAAGGAGCATGGCAGGGTGTGAGGGCAAAATCTTCACTCTACAACCTGTTCCTTAAAGAGAGCAGCAGCGATGCGGATACCCGTAAGGCAATGCTTCGTACCGATCTGACAACCAGTATTGAAATTATTGACGAAAATACATTCCAGAATAATGGTATTCCTGTTACCAAATACTTCAATGTGAACAAGGACGGAACGCTGCCTCCTTCTAAGGAAGCTTACGTTGACTTCCCGCTCTTCCGTCTGGGTGAGATCTACCTGACGTATGCGGAAGCTGTGCTCAGAGGCGGTCAGGGTGGCGACAGAGCTACTGCTCTCCGTTATGTGAACGATCTGCGTAAAAGAGCTTACAGTGATAAAACGCTGGCTCCTATCTCCGATTCCGATTTGACATTGAACTTCATCATTGACGAGCGGGGACGTGAATTCTTTTTCGAAGGACAACGCCGTACGGACCTGGTACGTTTCGGACTGTTTACTACTGCCGGTTATGTATGGCCCTGGAAGGGCGGCGCTGCTAAAGGTAAGGCTGTAGAGAACTTCTACAACGTGTTCCCGATTCCGTCAGACGATATCGGTTCTAACACCAATCTTAAGCAGAATGAAGGATACTAAAATCGAATGACCATTAAAAACAACGAATAAGATTATGAAAAAAATATATTTCTATACACTGTTGTTAGGGCTCCTGGCTTTTACGGCTTGCGAAGACGAGAAGTCGCCCGTCATGGAGTTGCAGAAAGCCTCTGCTTTTGAGCCTTTCTCTCAAAGCGACTTTACTTTCAACGATGAAAATGCTGCGGCGGAGTTTCCTGAGATTAAGTGGACGCCGGCGGACTATGGAGTGAAGGCAGTGGTGAACTATGACGTTACGCTGACGAATGACGCGAATGCGAAAACCGTTTTATTAGGTGAAACCGGGGCTACCGTCCTGAAGTTTACCAATGCACAGATGAACGCTATGATGGCCAAAGTGGGCGCTTATCCGGGACAGACTTATAACTTTACGATTACGCTGACTTCTAAAGCGTATGACGTGACAGCTGATCCGGCTTCGAACTCGATTACTTTCAAGGCTACTCCTTTTGATCCGAATGCGGTTGACTGGAAATTTGCTTATGTGGCCGTGGGTTATCCCGACTGGGACTATATGAATGCTTACCTCCTGGGCGACCCGGATGGCGACGGGGTATATCAGGGATATGCCAACTTTGACGCGGACGGCGCTTCGTATGCCATTGTGGACGGAAGTGATCTTACCAAGGTTCTGGCAAAGGACCTGACGGTTGCGAAAAAAGGATTTTACGGAATCAAGGTAGATGCCGGAGGTAAGGCAGAACAGAGCGGGCCCCTTGTATGGGGAGTGGTAGGAGACGCTACTTCCAGTGGTTGGGATAAAGATACGCAAATGGACTATGACGCCACCACCCGCTTATGGACGGTGACTACTCCGTTGCTTGACAAAGAGTTTAAATTCAGGTCGAACAATAGCTGGGATTCCGATAACTACGGAGCAGTGCCCGGTAAGGAGTCTGAGCTTGAAGGCGAACTGGTGGCAGGGCCTACTAACTTCAAGGTGCTGAAAGCCAGCCCGTACGTGATTACCCTGAATCTGACAAATGCCGGTAAATATTCTTATAGCATGGTGGAAACCACCGTTGAACTGTCCAGTGCGGAAATGGCGCTGCCGGGAAGCTATCAGGGATGGGACGCTACCAAAGAGGATTGCTACAAAGTAGTGTCTGCCGCCCGCGACTTTATCTATACCGGGACACACTATTTCGATGCCGATACCAAATTCAAGTTCTGGGATGCCGGAGTATGGATCGGTATAGTAGGCTCTATCAATTGGGATGGAGATAAGAACGTAGGGACATTTATTCTGAAACCCAGCGATGGCGATAACATCAAGATTGAAACAGCCGGTTACTATCGGGTAGGTGCCGATATGAAGAAGCTGACAGCTTCGTTGACCAAGACCGGATGGGAAGTGATCGGTGACGCCACGCCCGGTGGATGGGATAAAGGAACCTTGATGAATTATGATCCGGCAACCAAACTCTGGTCGGTGGATGTTGTTCTGGTGGCCGGTGAGATGAAGTTCAGATGGGATGGTGCAT
The DNA here is from genome assembly GCF_018860125.1 of Bacteroides sp. HF-4919. NCBI lineage: Bacteria > Pseudomonadati > Bacteroidota > Bacteroidia > Bacteroidales > Bacteroidaceae > Bacteroides > Bacteroides sp. HF-4919. The sequence continues at coordinate 126,634 of NZ_JAHKNF010000008.1, read as the reverse complement.
GGACTGTCAATCTGGGCGGCGCTCTGGGAGCACTGACTCAGGATGGTGACAATATGAAGGTGACAGCCGGAACTTATACCATTGTGTTGAATCCGGATGCCAAAACGGCTACCATGACTAAGAAATAATCCTGTATTTTTTACCACAGGTAATTTTCTCACCACAGAGAACACAGGGTAACACAGAGTATTCATGTCGATAATCAGTGACATAAAAATCGACTCTGTGTTACGCTGTACCCTCTGTGGTGAATTTTTATATATCCCTCTCTTCTTTTTATATACAATAATACCTTTTAATCTATGAAATATTTATCTTTTCCGTTTCTGCTTCTCCTGCTTCCGCTGATTGGTTTCGGTTGTTCGTCGGATGAAGAAGAAACCGATTCTCTGATCCTTTCGTCTGATAGTGAAACTTATTTTGAGCAAGGCATTGACTTTCCCGCTGTTTCGGGAACACGGACTTTGTCGTTCTCGGCAGGGCGTCCGTGGCGGATCTCGCTGACCGGTGCGGATACACGTACGGCGGCAGACTGGTGTACGGTGACCCCGTCTTCGGGTGGGGCGGGCGACGCTTCCGTCACTGTCAGTACACAGGAAAACACCGGTTATGACAGCCGGAGCGTGAAACTGACCTTGGTGACAGGAGGAATTGAAAAGAGCTTTACCGTTTCACAAAAGCAGAAAGATGCGCTGACACTGACGGCCTCCCGCTTCGAAATAGGCAAAGAAGGAGGAAATGTGCAGGTGGAAGTAAAAGCCAATATCGCATTTGAGGTCGAAATCCCGGAAGCGGACCGTAGTTGGATTTCTCAGGTCAATACCCGCGGGTTGGTGTCTGCAAACCTGACTTTTGCGGTGGCTCCCAATCAGGGGCCGGCCGGGCGTGAAGGAGAGATTGTGATCAGGAGCGGCAGCCTTTCGGAAAAGCTCCGGATCACACAGGAGGGGAGCTGTGACGACGGGCTGAGTTTCCGGCCCGGGGCTCCGGATGCCGATCTCCCACTGACCCTGTACTTTAAAGCAACGAAGGATTCTCCGCTTTATGACTATACGGGTGATGTTTATGTACATGCGGGAGTGGTGTCGGAAGGGAGCTGGATGCATGTGCCTGTGGACTGGAATACCAATGTGGACAAATGCAAAATGAACCGGGTGGCAGATAATATCTGGAGCATTAAGCTGGAGCCTTCGATACGCCAATGGTTCGGTTCGGGCGAGACTCCGGTCCGGCAGCTGGGCATCGTCATCCGCAGTGCCGACGGCAGCAAAAAGGGACTGGACGGGGACTCGTTTGTCACTGTTACCGATCGTTTGTACAAACCTTTTGAGCCGGCGGCTGTCAAATATGCCTCCATGCCCGGCGGTTTGCAGGAAGGCATCAATCCGGTGGACCCGTCGACTGTCACACTGGTGCTGTATGATAAAGACAAAAAGGGAGGACATAAGGACTTTGCACATGTCGTGGGCGACTTTAATGACTGGAAGCTGAGCAATGAAAGCAACAGCCAGATGAACCGGGATGACGCTGCGGGGTGCTGGTGGATTACGCTGACCGGACTTCAGCCCGCCCGTGAATATGCTTTTCAGTATTATGTAGGTACGAGGGAAGGGGAGACCCTTCGTCTGGCCGATGCTTACAGCCGTAAGATACTCGATCCGGATAATGATAAATACATTTCCTCTTCTACCTATCCCGATGCGAAAGAGTATCCTTCGGGGGCTGTCGGCATTGCTTCTGTGTTCAAGATACGGGAGGATGCTTATAACTGGAAGGTCAAAAACTTCCGGATACCCGATAAAGAGAACCTGATGATCTACGAACTGTTGTTGCGCGACTTCACTGCTACAGGCGACCTGAACGGGGCGATGGAGAAGATAGGGTATCTGAAAAGTCTGGGCTTCAATGCCGTCGAGCTGATGCCGGTGCAGGAGTTCGACGGAAACGACAGTTGGGGATACAATCCTTGTTTCTATTTCGCTCTGGACAAGGCTTACGGTACGGACCGCATGTATAAGGCTTTCATCGATAAATGCCACGAAGCGGGTATGGCTGTCCTTTTTGATGTTGTCTACAACCATGCCAGTGGTTCGCATCCTTTTGCCCGTTTGTATTGGGATACCAAAAACAACCGTACGGCAGCCGATAACCCCTGGTTTAATGTGAAAGAGCCCCATCCTTACGGTGTCTTCCACGATTTCAACCATGAATCGCCCTTGGTGCGTGCATTTGTAAAACGGAATCTGAAGTTCCTGCTGGAAGAGTATCACATCGATGGTTTCCGTTTCGACATGACGAAAGGGTTCACGCAGAACAGCAGTACGGAGGCCACCGCCGGAAAATATGATGCTTCGCGTATTGCCATCCTGAAAGATTATAACGGGGCAATTCGTGAAGTGAATCCGCAGGCTGTCGTCATCCTTGAGCATTTCTGTGACGAAAAAGAGGAGAGCGAGTTGGCGGAAGAAGGCATGCAGCTTTGGCGCAACCTGAACAATGCTTATTGCCAGTCGGCAATGGGCTATCAGTCGGACAGTGATTTTACTCCGTTGGTCACTTTCGGAACTACCATGCCCTACGGAGGATGGGTTGGTTTTATGGAAAGCCATGACGAAGAGCGGACAGCCTTCAAGCAGATTGCTTACAGCGGGGAGCCTTTAAAATCGGATCTGAATGCCCGTATGAAACAGCTTGCCACGAATGCTTCATTCTTTTTCACGGCACCCGGGCCTAAGATGGTCTGGCAGTTTGGTGAAATGGGATATGATGTATCGATTGAAGAGGGAGGGCGGACCGGTAAGAAACCCCTGCATTGGGAATATCTGGATAATGGAGCCCGGAAAGAATTGTGTGATACGTACGCAAAGCTGTTGAGACTGCGGCGGGAACATGCTGAACTCTTTGATCCCGGAGCCACGTTCTCCTGGCTGGTGAAGACGGCCAACTGGACCGGAGGACGTTTTCTCACCCTCGAGGCAGCCAACGGCAAGAAGTTGGTGGTGGTGGGCAATTTCACCGCTAAGCCGATAGAGGCAATCACTACCTTCCCGGCAACGGGAGTCTGGACGGAGTATCTGAATGGTACGAAACTCCATGTGACCTCGATGCAGACCGGCCTGACGATACCTGCCCATGGATGTCGCGTCTATACTAACTTCTGATTATAAAAAGGGCTACACCCTCTGTTCCGGAAGGTGTAGCCATACACAGCAAAGGGTGTAGCCACGGCGGTCGGATGGCTACACCCTTTGAAATATTGGTGACTGGGCTTTACAGCAGGCTGATCTTCGACAGCATCTTCTCTGCCCAGTTCATCTCTTCACCGATCCATCCGGATTCTTCCGAACCGAGCGCGTTCTGCTGTTGGTATTGCATCAGCAGATCCCTGTATTCCTTCAGCTTATCGGCAGCCTTTACCTGTTTGTTCATGCGCATCAGCAGCAGGATCTCCTGTTTGTTGATGTCCAGGTTGCGGGCGGTAGCGATCTCTTTGGCTTTCTCCAGCAGTTTCAGGCAGGATTCATTGCTTTCGGGAGTGTTTTCCTGTGCCATGCGTGCTTTCACCAGAATTACGTAATCGTGGTCCGAAGCCACCTTGTTGTCTATGTTCTTGCATACAAGCTGTTCGGCCATTTTGTAGCGTTTGTCTCCCTGGTACATGGCTGCGTTGAACGTCACGATATCCGATGTCGCTTTCTGATAAGCATGGCTGTGGATGCTTTCTTTTTCTCCCAGTTTGGCAAGTCGTTCTTTCAGTCGTGCATAGCTGTCATATCGTGTCAGGTTGTTGTAACGGTGCGTTGAACCATAGAAATCTTTTATTTTTGCGATAGCCGAAGATAATGCATCGGGGTTCAATCCTTTGAACGCCAGATAGTCTCTTGCAATCCGGTCGGCCTGTATCTCTTGTTTGCTGTTGTAATCCATTCCCAGGCGGTTTACTGTCCGTACGTTGACCAATGCCGCAATGGTTCCGATGCTGGCGGCCAGTTCAATGGCGCCCACCCGTTCGTCGTATCCGTACATCCAGTTGGTGTCATCGGCCGCCATGGCTACCGTACCGAGCACGTCTGCCCAGAAAGCGGCACGTTTGGCACGGGTTTCGGCACGTGACACGTTGTTCACCTGATGATCGAGGATGAAGTGAACCATTTCGTTGGCAATGACGGCTTCCAGTTCCTCTTCGGAGTCGAGTGTGCACAGTAAACCGGTACTTACCAGCATAGCGCCGTTGGGCAACATATAAGCATCCGGTTCGGGCGACTGGATGATGCGTACATTCAGGCGTTCCGGACGTTTGGAATCCACCTCTCCCGGATTGACTTTGGCAAAAATGGCTTGTACGTAATCCTCGATGTAAGCGTCTTTATAACTGATTTCGTTTAATTTGTCCAGATAGTCCAGGCACTCCTCGTCCAGCTCTTGCCGCATGTCATAGCGGTATCCTTTCCGGTCGTAGTAATCGTACATGCCTTGTGACAGGTAAATCCCCTGCCAGTACTCAAGGACCGTTTCCGGTTTCAACCGGATGATTTTGTTGGCTTCTTCCTCTCCGATAGGATATTGCAGTCCGTCGATTTCCACTCCGTAAGTGATGCCCACCGCATCGTTGGGTGAAATTCTCATCTTTCGCACTCCGCGTATGACGACCGGAGTCCCTTTTGAGTAGTTTTGATATTTCTCCGTCAATTCGCCTTTCAGCGCGATAGGACCGCTGAGATTATCCCCTTTTCCACTTCTGGCATACAGGATGCACGATGTCAGAACAAGCACAAACAGAATAGCAAGTCGTTTCATAGTCGTATCTTTTTTAGTAAATTTATTATTTAGATGTTACGAAGATACAAAAGAAGTTCCCTCTGTCACAGCTTTTTTCCCTATTGTGCAATAGGATTTTCCCTATAAAGAATGTGCCTCTTTGTATTTATATATAAATAATATAGTCTATATTTGTAGTTTTTAAAATTGAAAGGGAAAACAAACGTCAGCAAGGGTCTTAATGAAACGTTCCAGAATTCTATACATCGCCGTTATCGGCTTTCTTCTGATTTTAACAGCCGGTTGGGTGTATTCTGCACAAAGTCGGCGGACGGAACAGAGGAAGAAGAATATACAACTGAATATACAATTGGTTTATTCGTTTGCCGCGGATGATATAGGGTATGGTAAGTTCCGGCAGAATCTGGAAGACGAGTTGAAGGAAAGGGGATTTGTTCCACGGATTACAGAATTTTATCTTAATTGTGAATTCTATAGAGAGCAGGAAGAGGTGGAACGTATGCGCGATTATCTCAACACAGTTGGCGAAGATAGTGTGGATATGCTGCTGGTTGTGGGAGATCAGGCTGCTTATTCGGTCTTGAAGTCGGCACACCCTTTACTGTGGAAGCATCCTGTGGTGCTGAGTAATATTCATTTTCCCAACGAGGGGCAGTTGAAGCAATATGCGGATGCTCCGGTATATTTGCTTTCCGACGAACCCGATTTCAAGTCGAACATCGAATTTATGAAACGGTTGTTTGACCGTGACAATATCACTGTGGTCTATAATCAGGATCTGACTTTTCTGGGAAAATGTTCAATGAAGAAGTTACTGGATGATACGGATAAAAAGAATATTGTGATGTGGAGAAGACAGAACGGTATTTTCAGTTTAAACATCTATCAGTCACTGTATGATATGGCCCAAAAGGAAAATCTGACCATACAGGACTATTTTCCTCAAAATAAAGAACCCCGGGATTTTACGATAAGAATGTTCCCTTTCCGCTATATGGCAGGATTGGTTCTGCTCGGGATCACCTCCATGCCCGAAGAACGGCAGTACGATACGGCTTTCTTGCTGGATAAATGGGATGTCTCTACCATGCCTGTTTCCCGTACGCTGAATATTCCTTCATTCAGTTGCATCCGTGAGGGTTTTAACGAAAATATCGGCATTGTGGGTGGATATATGGCTACCGATGAAATATCGGCAGAAGCCGTAGCTTCTTTGGTAGAAGGCCTTTGGTCGGGGAATGGTGCCAAAGAGCCTAAACGCCGGGAGCTTGCCAAGGAATATGTATTGGACTGGACCCCCTTTTCTGCTTTTAAGGTTTTCGACGTGGGCACGGTGCCGGAGAATGTAAAGATACTCAATCGGCCTTTCTACGATAAATATCGCCGGGAAATGTATGCTTCCGGGGTTATTTTGTCTGCCTGTTTGTTGGCTTGATCGTTGCCCTGCTGCGCATCCGGCGCAAAGTCCGTCGTGAACATGAAGATATACAGGCTTTGAAGAGCGCACACGAGCATTTGTCTCTTTCCACCTCGGGAGGAAATATCTCTTTGTGGTATATACGCAGGGGAGAGCTGAATCTGGACGAGAACTTTGTACAACTCACCGGTATCAAGTGCCGGCGCTATGCTTTCAGGCAATTCTTAAAGTATCTGCATCCCGATGACATGCAGTGCATTGAGAAATTATTCAGGGAGACGAGAGAGTTGCAGGTGATGGCTCTGCAGCGGCTGCGGTTCTGCTTTGATGAGGCGAAAGGGTACGAGTGGTTTGAATGCCGTTGCGACAGCCTGAAGGATAATCAGGGAGAATTGGTGATAGCAGGTGTCATACAGAATGTACAGGAACTGGTACGAAGGGAGGACGAACTGATCAAGGCGAAAGAGATTGCGGAAAACGCTGAACTGAAGCAGTCGTTCCTGGCTAATATGAGCCATGAAATACGTACACCGCTAAATGCCATCGTCGGCTTCACCAACATCCTGGTAGACGAGACGGCCGGGGAGCTTGACGAGGAGGAGAAGAAGGATATGATCGGAATTGTGAATCATAACAGTGAGTTGTTGCTCAAGCTGATCAGTGATGTGCTGGATATTTCGCGACTGGACTCCAATAATCAGGAATTTGTCATAGAACGGTATGACCTGGCGAAGATTGTTTCTGAAATTTATCGTACCCATCAGGTGATCATCCATCCTCCTGTAGAGTTCCGGTTGAAGATGGACGATAGCTGGACTGTGTATGTGGCAGTGGATAAGCTCCGCCTGATACAGGTCATTTCCAACTTCCTCAGCAATGCGAACAAGTTTACTGCGGAGGGTAGCATTACGCTGGGATGTGAAGTGGATCCCGGGCGGGCCGAAGTAGGCATTTATGTGGAAGATACCGGCAAAGGGATCGACACCGGACACCTGAACGCCATTTTCGACCGTTTTTATAAAGCGGATGAATTTGCGCAGGGCACCGGATTGGGATTGTCTATCTGCAAGGTGATTGCCACACGGCTGTCCGGACGTGTCGAAGTGCAGTCTCAGGTCGGAAAAGGCAGTCGTTTTACTCTCGTGCTTCCGTTAATGAGGAATTCGGAAGGATGATTTCCATAATCTCTTCTTCCATATGGAAGCGGTGTATGGCATAGCCTTTCCAGCATTCTTCTATCCGGCCATTCGGCGCTATCAAGATAAAAAATGGTATGGATTTTACTCCGTAACGAGCTGCAATGCCTGCCAGTCCCTGCCCGTCGCTGAGGTTGTACCATAGAAAATCCCGGCTACCCTTTTCCCAACTTTCACGACTGCCTACATTTATACTGATAATCGCCAGTTTGTCCGGACACGAAGATGCCAGTTCTTTTAATCCGGAAACAGATTTTACGCAAGGTGCGCAATATTGATCCCAGAAATCCAGTAGAATGTATTTGTTTTTATTCAGGTAATCTGACAGTTTGCAGGAATTTCCTTCCAAGTCGGTCAGTTCTGCATCGATGTATTGATCCCCCCTTTCGGGTGCTTTGTTAGGGTAAAAACAAGATTTGATTAATTTCCCATAATAGGTTTGTTTTTGTTTTCCTGTTAGTTTGGCATAGGTCTCTTTCCCTGTGCGGAGATGTTCCGGGCTTGTCATCCAGGAGGCATAAGCACTCGTTAAAAACAGCCACACTAAGCCGACATCTGTCAATTGCGGCTGTTCATGCAGATTGTAGAGTATACGAATCTGTCCGGGTAAATTATTCTGTATCATCTGGCTCGATAGTATCCGGATGCTGTCCGGCGAAAGAGATTTATCCCATAATTGCCTGCTGTTCATCCGGCTCGTCATTACCATGTTGTTCTTTCCCTTCAATTGCCGGTATAAATCTTCTTCCGATTGTTGTGGCATATTGTTCTTCACAATCCATGTTTCGGGTACTTCCGAATTGGCGGATATCCTTATCGTATCATCACCGACCCACAAACGCAGGCCAAGTGTGCCGATTGCTTTCTCCGTTCCATACAGGTAGATGAGATCCGGTGTTTTCTTTCTTTCTCCTTCCAGGTGGAAGGTACCGTTGTGGACAACATCGGATGTGAAACAAAAGGTCGGGCCCATTCCGTTCCAATGTCCCAGATAAAGAATGGAGCCGTCCGGGATATATCCATTCGTTTGCCCTTCGATAACGAAATGTTGTGCATTCATATTCCAGAAAGAAAGACAAAACAAAAATAAAAGCCATACTCGTTGATATTTCATAGTTACTCCCTCCTCCGTTTTTGGGTTGTGATTATCCGGTTACTCTCGTCCGGCTCCACTCTCTTTCAGTCTCTTTGTTACTTAAGGGGGGAGGGGGAATTGGGTAACTTTTGTTCGTTGGGACAAATTAACTAAATGTTTTAGTTGTGTGACGTGTTTTGATAGTTAATAAACTAAAACAGGTCGTTGTTTGGATAATTATCCTTGAAAGGTAGCTAACGGGCAAAAAAATAAGCTGCCTCCTTTGCGGAGGCAGCTTATTTTTATCAATCGGAAGTCCGTTTGATTATTTCTTACGGTTACCGTAACGGCTCATGAACTTGTCAACACGTCCGGCTGTATCTACCAATGTAGATTTACCTGTGTAGAACGGGTGAGAAGTGCTTGAGATTTCGACTTTCAGCAACGGATAAGTTTCACCTTCGAATTCGATGGTCTCTTTAGTTGCCACAGTTGATTTAGACAAAAACATATCACCGTTTGACATATCTTTGAATACTACCGGACGGTATGATTCAGGATGAAGACCTTTTTTCATTTCAATATTTGTTTTTTAAATTATTATATCGTTTACTATTTGGTAAGAATAGTGTAATGGTCATTTTTCAGAGTGCAAAGATAATGCTTTTTTGTTTCTTAGGAAAAAAGTTTCGGAAAAAAAGTCGTATTCTCGCTTTTTTTTAAGACTTTTGCAGGGTTGACGGAGAAAATCCGTTGGTTTAAAGTCAAGGTCCCGCTGGTTTGAAATCCCAAAAGGACATTAAATAGTTAAGAAATGAACTAAATTCACCACAGGGCAACACAGAGTTTTATAGAGATTTTTTCTTCTTTCCAATATCCTGATAACAAGAACTTAAGGCTCTGTGTTGCTCTGTGGTGAATCAAACTTAAAACAAAATTATGAAGAAACTGATTATTGCATTCGGCTTTTTAGTGTTGCTGTCTGTCGGTGTCCGTGCGCAGGAGCACAAAGACGGGCTGTACAGCGTTGCCTTTTACAATCTTGAAAACCTGTTTGATACCATTCACGATGCCGGAAAAAACGATTATGAATATCTGCCGGATGCTGCTAAGGGATGGAACTCGGAGAAGTATCACTCCAAACTGAAAAAACTGTCCAAAGTGCTGGGTGAACTATCGCGCGATAAAGTACCTGCCGGACCTGCCGCCATTGGGGTGGCCGAGGTTGAAAACCGGAATGTACTTGAAGACCTGATTCGCCAACCGGAAATGGCTGCGGGAGGTTATCGCTACATACATTACGAAGGACCCGATAAACGGGGAATCGACTGTGCGTTGCTGTATGATCCCAAACAGTTTACTCCCCGTACGACGGCATTGGTTCTTTCCACTCCGTTCGAAGGAGATACGATTCACAAGACCCGTGGATTCCTGATCGTCGGTGGTGAACTGGCAGGCGATAAGGTATGTATGATTGTAAACCATTGGCCATCCCGTGGGGCGGAAGAGCCTGTGCGTATGCATGCCGCCATGCAGGTGAAGGCATTGAAGGATTCGTTAATGCGTTCGGACAAAGACCTGAAACTGATTATTATGGGCGATCTTAACGACGACCCGATGGATCAGAGCCTTGCCGTGCTGGGAGCTAAGAAACACGTCGAAGATATGACGGAGGATGACCTCTATAATCCTTGGTGGGTGACGCTGGAAGATAAAGGAGTCGGCACTTTGCTGTATCGCGGCAAATGGAATCTGTTCGATCAGATTATTATTTCACCCAGTCTGCTTCAGGCTGCAAAAGGACTGAAATATGATCATAACGAAGTCTTTCTGCGTGAATACCTGTTCCAGCAGGAGGGCAGATACAAGGGTTCACCGTTGCGCACCTACGGCGGTAAGGTATGGTTGGACGGTTACAGTGACCACTTGCCTACCATAATATATATGAGGAAACAATAAAACCCTTTATTTGCCACGTAGACATTACAAACGGCTCTTAAAGGATGGGAAATAAATTGAAATAGGATTGAATTGCACCCGTCGGGCGGATATTTCCGTCCGACGGTTTCTCTATTCAAAGGATTATTCTTACTTTTGCGTAGAATTTTTGATTCACTAACAATAAACTTTTAAACAAAATGGTTAATTACAAAGATTTAGGTCTGGTAAACACTAGAGATATGTTTGCTAAGGCTATCAAGGGTGGATATGCAATCCCTGCATTCAACTTCAACAATATGGAACAGATGCAGGCTATCATCAAGGCTGCTGTAGAAACTAAGTCTCCGGTTATTTTGCAGGTATCAAAAGGTGCTCGTCAGTATGCTAACGCTACACTGTTGCGTTACATGGCTCAGGGTGCTGTAGAATATGCAAAAGAATTGGGCTGCAAAAAACCTGAAATCGTTTTGCACCTCGACCACGGAGATACTTTCGAAACTTGCAAAAGCTGTATCGACTCAGGCTTCTCTTCTGTAATGATCGACGGTTCTCACCTTCCTTATGATGAAAACGTTGCTCTGACTAAGAAAGTTGTTGACTACGCTCACCAGTTCGATGTAACTGTAGAAGGTGAACTCGGCGTATTGGCCGGTGTAGAAGATGAAGTTTCTTCAGACCACCACACATATACTGAACCGGATGAAGTAGTTGATTTCGTAACTAAAACAGGTTGCGATTCATTGGCTATCTCTATCGGTACTTCTCACGGTGCTTATAAATTTACTCCGGAACAGTGCCACATCGATCCGAAAACTGGCCGTATGGTTCCTCCTCCGTTGGCATTCAACGTATTGGATGGCGTAATGAAAGAACTTCCGGGATTCCCTATCGTTCTTCACGGATCATCTTCAGTTCCTGAAGAAGAAGTTGCAACCATTAACCAATTTGGTGGTGCGCTGAAAGCTGCTATCGGTATTCCTGAAGACGAGTTGCGTAAAGCTGCTGCTTCTGCTGTTTGCAAAATCAACATCGACTCAGACTCTCGTTTGGCTATGACTGCTGCTATCCGTAAGGTATTTGCAGAAAAACCGGCTGAGTTCGACCCACGTAAATACCTGGGACCGGCTCGCGACAACATGGAAAAACTCTACAAGCACAAAATCATCAATGTGCTGGGTTCAGACAATAAGTTGGCTGAATAAAAAAACATGATGTTGTTCATGTTTATTTAATTTACATTTTTGGAAGGCCACTCAAGCGATTGAGTGGCTTTTTTTAGGCCGGTCCGAAAATCCGGTTGCCATCCGGTTCGGGTTTTGATTCACTACGAAGGGGTACAGAAGGCACAGAGTTTTCATCTTTTGTTTATGAAAGGTTCCGGAGAGAAATTCTCTTCTGTGAGACGTTATTCTCTTCTGTGGTGAATAATCAGATCCACCGGGTTTTCGGGACTGGCTTATCAAAGTTTTACATGCCGGGATAAATGGTTTTACGTACCGGGGTAAATGGTTTTACATGCCGGGATAAAAGCCTTTACATACCGGAGATAATGTCTTTACATACCGGGATAAATGGATTTACATTGAAAGAAAAATATTGGAAAATATAATCTGTTGATTATCAAATTTATCGGGACGGTTGTCAAACTACATATTTGCCGGAGGAATCTTTATTCTTTCCTCGTTCGTTATACCATATCGTCTCCCGTCTTTACGACAGCCACTTTCAATGTCTTATGGAAAGGGATAAAAGCTGCAACGACTGCAACCACCAGTGCCAGTATCAGCACATAACCGATCAGTGTTTTCAGTGCCAGTAACAGAGATTGCTGTTGCAAAGTGGAGTACAGGCTGTTGGTTGCCAACTGGCCGGCTTCGCTGAATTCGTGCCCCTGTGCCAGGGCGCTGTTCAGTGCCTGGTTATATTTCTGTTCGGCTATTGGATTGGTCAGCGTCATATTTTCCGAAAGAACATTCATGCCTTTCACCTGAAGATAATAGAGCATGTTATTGAAAAACGAGGCCGACAGGACCGGTGCCAGTGCCGACCGGAAGGAAATCAGGAAGAAAGCGTTGGACAGTGTCAGGCGCGGGTCTAAATCTTCGACGACAAAAACGCCGAATGCGATAAACAGGACCATCATGCCCACTCCCCGGAATAAAATAGGGAGGTAGAGCATTTCGTAAGTGCCATACGGGGTTATGCCAAAGTAGAGAATTGCCAGATAAATGACGTAACAGAACATGCCGCCTGAAATCAGAAAGCGAAACCGCCACCGTTGCCATCGGAACCACCAGAAACAAATAATCGCTCCCACGACATAGCCGGGCAACAGCCACAGGCTGAGTGAATTGGCGTGAATGCTGTCTACCCGGATAATACTGTTCATGTAGTTGGTCACCAGTGAACTGGTGGCTGTCAGAAACATGGCGAGTACCATGAAGCCGTATCCGATGATGGATTTATGCAGAGTAAGTGGTTTCAGACTGACGAAAGGCTTCGGCTGTGTCCGTTGCCGGTAGATGAAAAGAGCTATCAGGAGAGGGATGATGAATACGTATACTCTTATTTTAGGGGATGCGAACCAGTCGAGTGTTTTGCCATAAGTGAAGGTATAGAGTGTCAGCAGATAGGCAGAGGCAATGATGAACATGCTCTTTCCGTCCATCTCCTTGAACGGGATGTGGACGGGACGTTGTGCGTAACGGAAAAAACACAATACAAACAGAATGGCAACCAGTAGAAGGATGGTGACGAAATAGTACATGTGCTGCCATTGATAATGATAGGCCAATTGTGCCGTGATAGCCATTGACAACTGTCCTCCGGAGAAGACAATGGGATAGAAGTAGGCGTAAAATTCACTTCGTATGTTTTTGGGACTGAAAAGTGGACGGATCAGGATGATGAACTCGAGCATGACGAAACCTTTGAGGAATCCCATGAAGAAACAGCATCCCATGATGACGTCCATGCTGCCTGTCTGTGCACAGATCAGACTGAAGAAAACCTGTAGCAATAAGTCTGTGAGCAACAAGGTCTTCGAAGTGGCTATAGCACGTATTTTCGGTACGATGGGGTAGGCTACAGCCATCCCCACCGAAGCTGAATAATAGGCCATCGTGATATCTTCGCTCATCACTCCCAGCGTGTTCGACACTTCGATCATACTGCCTGTGTAAGCTCCGTTGAGCAGGGTGATGGGAAAAATGACGATGAACATCGTTGCGATGCCCAACCATTGGGGCACCCAGGGGCGGGTAGGGAGGTTGAGCTTTACCATAGGCTTATGGGCGGACCGCCTCCGTTTCTACCATCATTCCGGCACGGAGGCATTCCATCTCTTTGGGTGAGGCATCGTTGAGGTCAATGCGGACAGGAATGCGCTGCTGTACTTTGACAAAGTTCCCGGCCGAATTGTCGGTAGGCACCAGGGAGTATTTTGACCCGGTAGCTTCGGAAATGGCCGTGACGGTTCCATGAAAAGTCCGGCCGCTGAAAGCATCTACTTTAATGCGAACCTTTTGTCCGATGTAGATGTGGGCTATCTGAGTCTCTTTATAGTTGGCAGTTACCCATTTATCATTGCCTCGTACCAGATACGAGAGAGTCTGTCCCCCTTGTACGAACTGTCCCGGTTCAAGGGTGCGCCGTCCCATGTATCCGTCATAAGGTGCGGTGACGACGGTATATGACAGGTTCAGTTTAGCCATATCCACTTCGGCCTCCTTACGGAGGATATTGGCTTCGGCACTGGTACTGCGTTTACTGGTTTCAGAGTACTGCGATTGGGCGGCTTCTTTCTGGCGCAGGAGGGCATTGTAACGTGCCCGGGTCGCTTCAAAATTTGCTTTTGCCAGTTCGTAATCCTGTTGGCTGATGGCCTGTTTTTTCAGGAGCCGGGTGTATCGGTTCAGTTCGGCTTCCTGCTGTGAAAGCCGTGCTTGGGTTTCGGCTATGTTGGCGTCCTGTACGGCAATGTTCACTCCCGAGGTCCGGATGCCGGAGTTCAAAACCTCTCTGGAGCCTAAGGCATCCATCAAAGCGGCTTCCGCATCTTTGAGTCGGATCCGGTATTCACGGTCATCCAGAATCAGGAGCGTGTCGCCGGCATGTACATACTGGTGCTCGGTGAAACGTACTTCTTTGATATATCCCGGTATCCGGATGTTGAGCGGAGCGATGTATTGGTCCACTACGGCATCATTGGTTATTTCGTAGCGGGCATATTTCCAGAAATAGTTTACTGTCCACGAGATACCTGCCAGTGCTAATAATATGCATACCGTGTTGAGAAAGATGTTTCTGTACTTCAGCTTTCTTAATTCTTTTTGTTTCGCTTGATGGGTGGACATGGCCTGAGTTGATTTTAGATTTCGTTGAGAACTTCGTACAGTCTTTTTAAATCTTCGGTACATTCGTTTATCCGGCTGACCTCCATCTCTATTCCCGTTTGGGTATAGATATCGTTGATCAGCGGTTTCACTGTAAGGGCAAGTTCCTCGCCCTGTGCTGTAAGAAAAATCAGCCGGTTTCTCCGGTCGGATGAATCTTCTTTCCGTATCACCCAATTCTTCTTCTCCAGGTTATTGATCAGGTTAGTCAGGCAAGCTTTGTCTTTTGCCGTTTTCTCTGCCAGAGACTGCTGGCTGATGCCTTGTTCGTTCCACAGGCAATTCATTACTTGCAGCATTTCGAAGGTCATATCTACGTTGTGCCGTTTGAGCACCCGTTGAAGGGTTTGACGGAAAGCCATCCGGGTTCGCAGGATTTGTAGAATAAGCTCGCGTGCCGATTCGTTGTTTGTCATCGTTGTATTCTTTTAGTCGGTGCAAAGGTAGCAATATTCTTTGATAATAGTCAAATGTTTGACTATTATTATTCGTGACAAAAAGACTTTTGACACCCCGAGCCTGCTTTGGGGTGAACGGGGCTAAAGCTCTATGACCATTGACTGGCGTGGAGCCATTGTCAGTTCCTCGTTCAGCATTATCATTTTTCCGCTAATGACGTCTTTGCCTTGAGTTTTATCTTTCAGTACTTCAGCGTAATATTTCAGAGGGAGTTTCACCTCCTTATCCGTACCGTTCAACAGGACAAATACTGTTTTTCCGTTATATTCGCGTGCATAGGCATATACACCGTGCTGAACCATGAACTGTTTCATGCTGCCTTTGGCAATCACATCGTTGCCTTTGCGCCAGTTCAGCAGATTGCGGTAGAAGTTATAGCTTTCGTTCTGTAGTTTGGTACGTCCCTCCGGAGTAAGAGCGTTTTCTTTATCATTGGCCCATCCGCCGGGGAAATCTTTTCTGACATAACCGTCGCTTTTGCTCTTTACTCCGTTCATCATGACTTCGGTTCCGTAATAAAGCTGCGGAATGCGCCGGGTGGTCAGCAAAAGGGTAGAGGCCTGTTTCAGCATGTTGAGATTTTCACCTTCACCCAGAAAGCGGTCGGTATCGTGATTCTCTATGAAAGCCAGCACGGATGCGGGATCGGGATACAGATAATCGTATACAAAGTTGTTGTATACCCGATCCAGACCTTTGAACCAGGTGTCGGTCTCTTCATTCTTGGCAGTGTTGATTTTGTCGAAGAAACTGAAGTCCATCACAGTTTTCAGGTTACTGTTGCGTGGGGCGGAGAGTTTGGAATCTTTTTGCCACCAGGCTGTGTAGGCAGGTTCGGTTACCCAGGTTTCGCCTACCGTGTTATAGTTGGGATATTCTTCATTCAGTTCCTTCATCCAGTTGCTCATGGCATCGTAGTCGGCATACGGGTAAGTATCCATCCGGATGCCGTCGATATCGGCATATTCAATCCACCACAAACTGTTTTGCAGGAGATATTTGTATACGTGAGGGTTCTTCTGGTTCAAGTCGGGCATGGCTTCCACAAACCAACCGTCATTCATCTGGTCGAAGTCATACTGTGAGGCGTACGGATCTACGTGAGGAGTCAGTTTGTAAGACGTCTGTACGAAGTTGTCTTTAAAATCGGAGTGGTTGAACCAGTCCTTCGAAGGCATATCCTTGATCCAGGGGTGTTCTACTCCGCAATGGTTGAAGATCATATCCATTACGACTTTAATGCCCCGGTTGTGAGCTTTGTCTATCAGCGAACGATATTCTTCGTTGGTACCGAAACGTGGGTCTACCTTGTAATAATCGGTCGTGGCATAGCCGTGGTACGAACCGCCTTTCATATTATTCTCAAGTACCGGGGTGAACCAGAGTGCGGTCACTCCCAGGTCGGTAAAATAGTCCAGGTTTTGTGCAATACCGGCGAGGTCACCGCCGTGGCGGGCGTTCGGGTCATTGCGGTCTACTTTATATTCTGCCATGCCTTCTATCTGGTCGTTGTCCGGGTTTCCATTGGCAAAGCGATCCGGCATTAACAGATATAGGGCATCCGATGCGTCAAAGCCTTTGTGGTCGGCTCCTGCTTTGCTACGTGCTCTCAATTCGTAATCCTTAACCAGCTTTTTCTTTCCGAGAGTGAATGTAATAGGCATTTTCCCCGGTTTAACATCTTTATCGAGATGAAGATAGACAAGCAGATAATTGTTGCTTTCCAGCTTCACGACGCTGCTGAGTGATACTCCGGGATAGTTTACTGATACGGATGCCTGGCCGATGCCTTCGCCGTATACCATTAACTGGAGTTCCGGATTGTTCATGCCGGTGAACCAGAAGGGCGGATCGATTTTTGATACGTTCATGGCTGCATAAGTACTTAATGAAAGTAAGAGAGAACCTAAGAAGAACAATAATTTTTTCATGATATTAGCTCGTTATTATTTAGATGCTGCTAATATAGGATAAATCATCGGATTGGTTCCTGTTTTCTTCCTTACTGTCCGCCATCTATTTATGCAAACGTTTTCATAGGAGATGCTTAAGCCTGAATCGGGCGTTTGTAATGTGCACAAAAGCCACTTTGGATACCTACTTTTCTCCTTTGAAGAATTTTTCCTTTCGGATACTTTCCAGTTTATTGGCGGCACTTTTATAATAGTCTATGCGAGGTGCGGGCTCCTCTTCTTCGACATCGCCGTCTTGTTGCAGCTCTATTGCCTTCTGTTGGGACTTTGTTCGTAGAAAAGCTTGCAAGTAGCGCTCTGTGGCTTTTGTATCTTTGAGTTTATCGGATAGAAAGGCCATGTTATAAAGCAATATATGCCTGTCGGGGGCATACTTATATTGTTCTTTGATTGCTTTTATCTGCTCGCGGGTCTGTTTGGCCTCTTTATAACAATCCGCAAGTCCGAAATAGAGACGTTCCATTATACTGTCGGTGGGGATAGTCTGGTCGATGGCCTGATTCAGGTACTCAATCCCATCTTGTTTCCATAAAGTCTTGGAGCAGGAGCGTCCCAAGTAGTAGAGCAGGTTGGCGCTGGGGGACTGGCGGGATTTTGCTTTAAGCAGCCAATCGCGTGCTTTAAAGTATTCTTTCGTGGCATAATAGCTGACCCCCAGATAATAACATGTCAGCAGGGTACTGTCTCCCTGGTTTGTCAGATCTTGATAACGTTTGATTGCCATGGGGTAGTCTTTGTGCAGACAATAAGCCAGGGCGTTCTGTCGGTTTACCTCTACATTGGTACTATCCATTTGGCGATATCCTTCTGTCAGGGAGATTGCCCCTTCATAATCCTGCATCGTATTGAGTATGTTGCCCAATCTGGCAACAGACAGATAGTCGGAAGGATATTTTCTGATGATGGAAATGTAACATAACATGCTTTCTATCGGCATGTTAAGTCCTTCCATACTTTCTGCCATTAATCGTAATACGGTAGCGGAACTGTCTTTCTTGGCCAATGTGACGCTTTCGTGCAGTGCATCTCCATATCGCTGCTGGTTGTATAGTAGACGGGTGTATTGCAGGTGTGCGTAAGTATGTTCCGGATTTAACTTCAAAACTTTCCGATAGTATTCCAAGGCCTCGTTGTACTTGCTCAGTTGCCTGCAACATTCAGCGGCTTCTATCAATGCCTGCTGGTTTTCGGGTAATTCGGAAATGATATGTTGTAAAGTGGACAAGGCTTCGGCAGTGTGTCCCAATCCCTTTAAAGCCTTGGCTTTTTGTAACAATAATTGCGATGAAGCAGTTTCTCCATCGATCAGTCTGATGGCCGTTTTGTAGTCATAGTTTGCCATTGCTTCCTGGATAGAAGTTACGTTCTGAGCGGACAATGCTACATTGAAGCCCAGACAGAGGAGGATCAGGAGGTATTTCATATGGGTAAATATAGGTTTTGTTATTTCGGGCTTTGTTCCGGTATTCCCTCGTTAAAGAATTTTTCTTTCTGTAAGTCCTTCAGCCACTTATCGGCAGCGTTGTAGTAGTTTTCAAGTCCCAGAACGAGTTCTCCTGTTTCGGCGGTGGCTTCCTCCTTTTTGGCGTCTTTGTTCCGGGTCTTTAAGAAGGCCTGCAAATAACGTTCGGCTGATTTGTGGTCTTTTAGCTGATATGAATAATTCCAGGCGATGTCATAAAGTAGTTTATGGTTCGTCTTATCATATTTATACAGCTCTTTGAGGGCCTGGATTTGTTTGGGTGTGTCTCTTGCCAGTTTACAGCAATCGACCAAGCCTTTGTAAAGACGAATCATGGTACTGTCTTTGGGGATGGTAAGTTCGATGGCTTTCTCCAGATGTTCTATGCCTTCCTTTTTCCAGGAAGTCTTGGCGCAACATCGTCCCAGATAATAGAGCAAGTTCGGATCTTCTTCCATATCTTTGTACAGTTTGCTGAAGCATGTGTGTGCTTCATAATAATATTCATCTGCGTAATAGCTGATTCCCAGATAGTATAATGTTTGTGTACTGCTGTCTCCCTGCTGGCATAGATTTTCGTAACGTTTGATGGCCATCGGGTATTGTTGGGCACGACAATAGGCAAGTGCGTTTTGCTGGTTTACGATCAGGTTGGTTGAATCCCGTTCTCTGTAGCGTTCGGTCGCTTTGATCGCGTATTCGGGATATCCTGCCGCTATGTTCAGATTTCCCAGTTTGGCCGCTGCTAAATAGTCGTCCGGGTATTTGTCCTGAATGATTTCATAACAGCCGATGGCAGGCAGTATTTGTTGCATTCCTTCAAGGCTCTGTGCCTGTAGGTGGAGTACCACGGCCGAACTGTCTGTTTCGGACATCATTGAGCTCTCTCCAAAAGCTTCGGCATAATTTTTCGTATTGCAAAGCAAGTTGATAAATTGCAAGCGGGCATACTTGTTCTTGGGATTCAAGGTGATGGTTTTCCGGTAATAGTCCAATGCATCGTTATATTTAGCCATTGCTTTGCAACATTCCGCGGCTTCGATGTGTGCCTGTTGGTTGGTAGAATCTGCCGTAATTACTTGGCGGATGACACGGAGAGCCTCGGCGTTGTTGCCGATTCCTTTCAGGGCTTTGGCTTGCTGCATCAATAGCGGGATGGTAGGCTTCTCTTTGTTGATCAGTTCAATGGCAGTCTCGTAATCATAGTTTGCCATTGCTTCCTGAATCTTGTTTTGATTCGTGTTCTGTGCCGTTAGTATGGGGCTAAGACACAAGCAAAAGATAAAGATGAGTGGTTTCATAGCTTTTGTTTTCATAGGGCGTATGTTTTATTGCCTGCAAGTTAGTAAAAATATCGTCTCTACGAAGAGTTCGTAACGTCTTTTAGATAGATTAACGTAAAATGCAAGGCGCCTCTCTTTTCGCAAAGAGAGACGCCCCGGTTCTATTTTATGAAAAAGCTTTTAAACTACATAAGGAATCCGAGCAGGATACCGGCAGCTACGGCTGAACCGATTACTCCCGCCACGTTCGGACCCATAGCGTGCATCAGCAGATAGTTAGTCGGATCGTATTCCAAACCGACCACTTGTGAGATGCGCGCCGAGTCGGGTACGGCAGATACACCTGCATTACCGATCAGCGGATTGATCTTGTTGCCTTTCTTCAGGAAGAGATTGAAGAACTTCACAAACAAGACGCCCGAGGTAGTGGCAATGATGAAAGAGAATGCACCGAGGATGAAGATCAGGATAGAATCCCAGGTGAGGAATTGTGAGGCTTGGGTAGAAGCTCCCACAGTCAGTCCCAACAGGATAGTGATGACATCGATCAACGGACCGCTGGCAGTATTTGCCAAGCGACGGGTTACACCGCTTTCTTTCAATAAATTACCAAAGAACAGCATACCCAGCAAAGGCAGACCCGACGGAACCAGGAAGCAAGTGAGCAACAGACCCACGATGGGGAAAATCACTTTTTCGGTATGCGATACGATTCTTGGTGGTTTCATGCGGATCAGGCGTTCGTGTTTAGTGGTCAGCGCACGCATGATGGGCGGTTGTATCACCGGTACCAGTGCCATGTAAGAATAGGCTGATACGGCGATGGCACCCATCAGGTTCGGAGCCAGTTTAGACGAAAGGAAGATCGCCGTCGGTCCGTCGGCACCACCGATGATACCGATAGCACCGGCTTGGTTAGGCTCAAATCCTATGAGGAGGGCAATGATGTAAGCGCCGAAGATACCGAACTGTGCGGCAGCTCCGATCAGCATCAGTTTGGGGTTGGAGATCAGTGCCGAGAAGTCCGTCATGGCTCCGATGCCTAAGAAAATAAGCGGCGGATACCAACCGGAGGTTACACCTTGATAAAGGATGTTCAGTACCGAACCTTCTTCGTAAATACCCACTTTTAATCCGGCTTCCATATTGAATGGAATATTACCGATCAGAATACCGAAGCCAATGGGGATCAGCAGCATCGGTTCAAATTCTTTGGCTACGGCAAGGTAGATAAAGAAAAGACCGATTAGCAACATGAAAAGATGTCCGGGTGTCGCGTTTGCGAAACCGGTGTATCCCCAGAAGTCAACAAGGTTATTCCCTAAGAATGATACGAAATCTCCCATAATTATTCAATGATTACGAGGTCTGTACCTTCAAGTACAGAATCTCCTTTATTAACTTTAATTTCTGCTACTTTTCCATCTTTATTGGCATTGATGTTGTTTTCCATCTTCATAGCCTCAAGGATGATGATAGTCTGGCCTTTCTTGACAGTGTCTCCTGCTTTCACCTTGATGTCGAGGATGACACCCGGCAGCGGAGATTTCACGCCGTCTCTCTTGGAAGCTGTCGGCTGTTTGGTCACTACCGGAGCTCCCGATTCGGTTTTCGGAGCGGCTGCCGGACGGGTAACCGGTTTCGGAGCAGCTTTGACAGGAGTATCCAACTCTACTTTGTAAGAGGTTCCGTTTACTTCAACATTGGCTATGTTATCTTCTACATCGTTCACTGTAACGTTGTAAAGGTTGCCGTTGATTTTATATTTATATTGTTTCATTGCTTCATTTTATTAGGGTTAGTAATTATCTTCTCGGAGTCTGACGCAGTGTGTAGATCTTCGAACTCCACGGTGAGTAGGTGCGTTTCACTTTGTTGATAGTCAGAATCATGTCTTCAACGTCGTGAGCGTCATTCAGGTATTCGTGCAAAGCCATGGCGATAGCGGCGGTCTCTTCACCTGTGTGGCTACCCAGGTTCTTCTCCTTCGCTTCCGTCTTGTCGGTGATACCGGTGGCTTTCATTGCGTTTTTCTTACCCAGTCTGACAGCGATATTACCTACCGCCTTGAATGAAAGATACAAAAGTACCAAACCAATGAATACGACTGACATGGCAATGATGGCCATACCAATACCGATAGAGTCGTGCTTTTTGAAGTTCTCGATCTTCGGGTTTTTGTCGATAGTCATATTGTTGGTGCTTGGAGTGACATAGCTATGTTCTCCACCACCTTTTACTACCCAGTTAGCACTTCCGTCTTTTTCACGGGCGTATGAACGGTCGGCAAGCTGACCGGCAGGGATGGTTACCTCGTCGATCAAAGTTTTACCGTTGGAATCATACAGAGCAATGTAGTTCTCTTTGTCCGGATCGAGCGTAAAGTTTACATGAAACGTACCCCGGTTAGGCATCCCGTCTGCCCAGAACAAAGCATGTTGGCGTGGCTTGATTAAAGTCAGCACGTCGCCTTTGGGAATAGGATATTTGGTCGGATTGTTTTTATCGTTCGTCAGAAAGCAACCTTCCAGATTTACCGAAGCGAAAGAGGTATTGAATATCTCTATCCACGCATTGTGCAGTCCGTAATCATCCTGATAGTTCTGGTCGTTGATGACCAAAACTTCATTGATTTTCAGACTGGTGGCACTTTGCGCCCTGAGCCCCATGCAAACCATTGCCAGCAGAGCGATAAATATCCCGATTCTTTTCTTATTCATAACAATCGATTTTTATTTGTTACAATGGAATATTACCGTGCTTTTTAGCAGGGTTGGTTAATTTCTTGGTTTGCAGCTGTTGCAAAGCGCGGATCACGCGGAAACGAGTGTTTCTCGGTTCGATAACGTCGTCGATGTAGCCGTATTTGGCCGCATTGTACGGGTTTGCGAAGAGTTTGGTATACTCGGCTTCCTTGTCTGCCAGGAATTGAGCAGGGTTTTCCTGATCTTTGGCTTCCTTGGCATACAATACCGCTACTGCACCGGCACCACCCATTACGGCGATTTCGGCTGTCGGCCATGCATAGTTCATGTCACCGCGGAGTTGCTTGCAACTCATTACGATGTGTGAACCACCGTAAGACTTACGCAGGGTTACGGTCACTTTAGGTACAGTGGCTTCGCCGTAAGCATACAGTAATTTGGCTCCGTGCAGGATCACACCATTGTACTCCTGACCTGTGCCCGGAAGGAATCCCGGAACGTCTACCAATGTTACCAGCGGGATGTTGAATGCGTCGCAGAAACGAACGAAACGGGCACCTTTGCGTGATGCATTGCTGTCGAGCACGCCTGCCAGATATTTAGGTTGGTTGGCAACCACACCTACCGACTGTCCGTTCATGCGGGCAAAACCGATGATAAGATTTTTCGCGTAGTCTTTCTGTACTTCCAGAAATTCACCGTTGTCGATGATGGCACCGATCACTTCGTACATATCGTACGGTTTGTTCGGGCTGTCGGGGATAATTTCGTTCAACAGGTCATCCATACGGTCGATCGGGTCGGTACAGTTCACCAATGGGGCTTCTTCCAGATTGTTTTGCGGGATAAAGCTGAGAAGTTTGCGGATGATCGCCAGACCTTCTTCTCCGGTTTCGGCTGTGAAGTGGGTTACACCCGACTTGCTGGCATGTACGCTTGCACCTCCCAGGTCTTCCTGAGATACGTCTTCACCTGTTACTGTTTTTACTACAGCAGGTCCGGTGAGGAACATGTAAGATGTACCTTCGGTCATCAGCGTGAAGTCTGTCAGGGCAGGAGAGTAAACCGCACCTCCGGCACACGGACCGAAAATACCCGAAATCTGTGGAATAACACCCGACGCCATGATATTACGCTGGAAAATTTCAGCATAACCGGACAGAGCGTTGATACCTTCCTGAATACGTGCGCCACCCGAGTCGTTGATACCGATAACAGGAGCACCCATCTTCATGGCCATGTCCATTACTTTACAGATCTTCTGTGCCATGGTTTCCGACAGTGAACCACCGAATACGGTGAAATCTTGTGCGAAAACATATACTAATCTACCTTCTATTGTTCCATAACCGGTTACTACACCGTCGCCGAGGAAATGTTTCTTGTCTTGTCCGAAGTTAGTACATCTGTGTTGAACAAACATATCCAGTTCTTCGAAACTACCTTCGTCAAGCAACTGTGCAATACGCTCGCGGGCCGTATATTTGCCTTTGGCGTGTTGTTTTTCAATAGCCTTTTCGCCACCACCTAAACGAGCCTGAGCGCGAAGTTCAATAAGCTCTTTTACTTTTTCAAGCTGGTTACTCATGAGTTTTTCTTAATTTAAAGGGTTATAATATTTACGATTAGACGATTTGCGATGTACGGTTGAAAATTGATAACCAAAGGTGTTTTCAATCATACATTCTGTGCTTGTCAAGTCGTATCTCTTTTTTAGTGTTCACAGAGTTCGGTCAGTACGCCCAAAGTTGATTTCGGGTGAAGGAAAGCGATATTTAAGCCTTCGGCTCCTTTGCGCGGGGCTTTGTCGATCAGGCGGATTTCCTTGCTTTCGGCTTCTGCCAGAGCGTTAGCCACACCGTCTTCAACGGCAAATGCAACGTGATGAACACCTGCGCCTTTGTTTTCGATGAATTTGGCGATGGTACTTTCCGGACATGTCGGTTCCAGTAATTCGATTTTGGTATCACCTACCTTCAGGAAGGCTGTTCTTACTTTTTGATCTTCTACAGTTTCGATGTTGTAGCATTTCAAACCTAATACGTTTTCATAATACGGAAGGGCTTCCTCGATACTTTTTACGGCAATGCCCAAGTGTTCAATGTGTGAAATCTTCATAACTATATTTTTTAATTTTGGTTTTAATCGTCTTTTTGGAATGGTATAAAACAGCACAAAGAAAATCAATTCTTGTTTAATAAAGAAATTTTTCTGCAATTAATTATGGTGAAAATAGGTTTAAAACCCAAGGGGCGTTACTTTAAAAGGTAGGCATTGTTGGTTTCAAGCCAATTCTTCTTTGGTTTTAAACCCAGAGGATGCTTGATTTTTAGACATATATTTTGATCAGCAGATTGTTCAGCCACTGCCAGCGGAAGCGGAACCAGCGTCGGGTACTGCTTTGTTTGCCGCCGAAGCGGAGTACGAAGTCGCGGTAACCGTGTTTCTTGAAGGGGAGTCCGGCATCCATGAATTCCATGTGACGGAACCCGTTTTGATGTGCGTCTTGTAAAGCTTTCCATACAGCCAGTATACCCGGGTATTGCAGAGCATAGGTTTTCCGCATACCTCCCGAGAACCACAGGTAGGCATCGTTGCCTGAATAGATACAGGCAGATCCTCCGATGATTTTTCCTTTGTAGCGGACAATGAAAATTTTACCTTGCTTGCTGTGGATCAGCCGTGTGTCCATGTGCTGGAAAAAGATGATATTGGGAAAGTGCTTACGGATGCGGGACGAGTAGAGATGTCGCAGCATGTTCGAGAATTCGCGGATTTCTTCTATCGTGTGTGCTTCGTCTACCGATGCGCCATTTTTCAGGCCTTTCTTGATTTGGCGGATACGGGAAGGGCTGAAACGCTGTTCCGCACTTTCGGTGCCGTGTAGTGAATTGCGTACCCGCAGCCAGTTGACAGGGAAGTATTTGTTCGACCGGAAGTATTTGTAACCGAACATGGCATTTTCAAGATTGCGAAATTCTATCAGGAACGAACTCCGCAATACTTCTGTGGTGAGATGCTCCAGCATTTCACCGAATATTTTTTCCTTATCGGCTTCTGCTGTCAGATATTCGCCGGTGCCATAAACTTCACATCGCTTGATAAGGGAAGGAGGAAACATGCGTATGCTTTTGCGGATGGCGGCAAGCAGCCGGGCAATTGGTTTTCCATCTTCCGAAGCCATGATCAGGAGCGGAGTGTAGCCCGGAGTTTCTTCATAAATCTGAAATAACTCCTTTGAATGAAATGTATTGGTTCCGGGAAAATCCGGAATTTCACTCCCTCGGTAATATGTAGTCAGTTTTAATGGCATATCGGGACAAATTTACATTTTTTATTTCTCTTTACAACATTTGCGGGGCTTATTTTGTTGACCTGTTATTTTGTGATTATCTTTGTAGATATACTACAATAAAATCCGTTTCGATTATGTTAGAAGAAATTCTTGAATTCAACAAAAAGTTCGTTGAGAACAAGGGATACGAAAAGTATATTACTAACAAGTACCCCGATAAGAAGATCGCCATCCTTTCATGTATGGATACCCGTCTGACTGAGTTGCTGCCTGCTGCTTTGGGAATCCACAACGGAGACGTGAAGATTATAAAGAATGCCGGTGCCGTCATTTCCCATCCTTTCGGCAGTGTCATCCGTAGCTTGTTGGTAGCCATCATCGAACTGGGGGTGGAAGAAATTATGGTCATTGCCCATTCGGATTGCGGTGCTTGCCACATGAACAGTGATGAAATGATTGCCCACATGAAAGAGCGGGGAATCAAATCTGAAACGATCGACATGATACGCTACTGCGGTGTTGATTTCAGTTCGTGGCTGGGAGGTTTCGACGATCCGGTTGAGTCTGTCAGGGGGACGGTCCGTTCTATCGAGAACCATCCGCTGATCCCGAAAGACGTCCGGGTGCATGGCTTTATCATCGATTCACTGACCGGTGAATTGACGAGAGTGGAATAAATTGCCTATCTTTGCAGGGAAATCATTACCGGTTATGCAGATTCATACAGATCGGACTTTTTATTATGGTTCTGTATAAGTCTGCGGTAAATGTTCGTTTATTAAAAACAATGCATTTATAGTATATGGAAAATTTCAGTGAACTGATAAAGAAACGCCGCAGTATGCGGAAATTTACAGGAGAAGAACTTTCTCAGGAGGAGGTAGTCGCTTTGCTGAAAGCGGCTCTGATGGCTCCCACTTCTAAACGTAGCAATAGTTGGCAGTTTATCGCGGTCGATGATAAAAAGCTGCTTGGCGAACTCTCGCACTGTAAAGAGCAGGCTTCTGCTTTCATTGCCGATGCTGCGCTGGCAATTGTGGTTACTGCCGATCCTTTGGCAAGCGATGTTTGGATTGAAGATGCTTCCATTGCTTCCATCATGATTCAGCTTCAGGCCGAAGACTTGGGATTGGGCAGTTGCTGGGTGCAGGTACGCGAGCGTTATACTGCTGCCGGAATGCCTTCCGATGAGTTTGTGCGTGGTGTGCTCGACATTCCTTTGCAATTACAGGTGTTGTCCATTATTGCGATCGGGCACAAAGGCATGGAGCGCAAGCCCTTCAATGAAGATAATCTGCAATGGGAGAAAATCCATATTAATAAGTTTGGAGGCAAGTAGCGGTGAGTGCGGTAAAAGCAAACAATAAAGATACATATAAAGCCACGGCAGTCACCCTTATTGTGATAGGGATGCTCTATCTGATAGACAAACTGATACACTTTTCTGCATTGGGTATACCCTGGGTGATGAATAAAGATAATCTTTTGCTCTACACTGCGGTTATTTTCCTGTTTATCAAACGGGACAAATCCGTCGGTCTGGTGCTGCTCGGATTGTGGCTGGTGCTGAATATCGGCTTGATTGTCTCACTGCTTGGTTCGATGTCCGGTTACCTGCTGCCCTTGGCTTTATTGATAATCGGAGGTATATTGTATTTGATTTCAACACGATGAAAAGAAGTATAGAAGATACACCGATTGTGTTTATCGGTGCCGGAAATCTTGCCACAAATCTGGCAAAGGTTCTTTATCGGAAAGGATTCCGTATCGTACAGGTATATAGCCGTACGGAAGAGTCGGCCCGTGAGCTGGCGCAGAAAGTAGAAGCTGAGTATACGACGAGCCTTGAAGAGGTGAATCCATATGCAAAGTTGTATATCATTTCGCTCAAAGATTCCGCCTTTGCCGAACTTCTTCCCGCTATCGTAGCCGGTAAACGGAAAGAGGCATTGATGGTGCATACGGCAGGCAGCATTCCGATGAGTATTTGGGAAGGACATGCGTCACATTATGGGGTGTTCTATCCTATGCAGACTTTCAGTAAGCAACGGGAAGTCGATTTTAAGGAGATTCCTTTCTTTATAGAAGCTTCGTCGACCGAAGATGCCGCATTTCTGAAAGCTATTGCGTCTACCTTGTCGAACCGTGTATATGATGCCGATTCGGAACAACGCAAGAGCCTTCATCTGGCTGCTGTGTTCACATGCAATTTCACTAATCACATGTATGCCCTTGCCGCCGAACTGCTTAAGAAATATAACTTGCCGTTCGACGTGATGTTGCCGCTAATTGATGAAACGGCTCGTAAAGTGCACGAATTGGAACCTAAAGCAGCACAGACGGGACCTGCGATCCGTTATGACGAGAACGTCATCGGCAATCATTTGCGGATGCTTGC
Source organism: Bacteroides sp. HF-4919 (assembly GCF_018860125.1). Lineage (NCBI taxonomy): Bacteria > Pseudomonadati > Bacteroidota > Bacteroidia > Bacteroidales > Bacteroidaceae > Bacteroides > Bacteroides sp. HF-4919. Next base: position 98,257 of record NZ_JAHKNF010000008.1, on the reverse strand, counting down.
CGATGATCCCGGGATGCAACAATTATATGAATTACTTAGCCGAAGTATCCACGAAAGACATTAACCCCAAATATAAATAAGAATGAGTACTATCAATTACGACCTCACCCGGATTAAAGCACTTGCTTTTGATGTAGACGGAGTGTTGAGTGCAGATGTGATTCCACTCCATCCGTCGGGTGAACCGATGCGTACGGTAAATATAAAAGACGGCTATGCGATCCAGCTGGCTGTGAAAAAAGGTCTTCATATTGCCATTATCACAGGTGGACGGACCGATGCGGTGCGGAAGCGCTTTGCCGGATTGGGGGTATCCGATCTCTATTTAGGCTCTGCCATAAAGATACACGATTATCGTGATTTCCGTGACAAGCATGGACTCGCGGACGAGGAGATACTCTACATGGGCGATGACGTTCCCGATATGGAAGTGATGCGTGAGTGCGGATTGCCCTGTTGTCCCAAAGATGCCGCTCCCGAGGTGAAAGCCGTTGCCCGCTACATTTCATATGCCGACGGCGGATACGGTTGCGGACGTGATGTGGTGGAGCAAGTACTTAAAGCGCAAGGCAAGTGGTTGTCGGATGATGCTTTCGGGTGGTGATTTTTAGTATATAACTCTTTAATTTATTAGTATGCTTGCTAACTTGAATCGTTATAAAATCGTATTGGCATCTAATTCTCCACGACGGAAAGAGTTGATGACCGGCTTGGGGGTAGATTATGTGGTAAAAACATTGCTTGATGTCGATGAGTCTTATCCCGACTCTCTGCAAGGCGAAGAGATTCCGCTGTTCATAGCCCGTAAGAAAGCGGCCGCTTATCAGTCTGCGATGCACCCGGAGGAACTTTTGATAACTGCCGATACCATAGTCTGGCACGAAGGTAAGGCACTTGGGAAACCTTCCGGACGTGAAGATGCCATAGAGATGTTGCGAAATCTTTCCGGTAAGTCTCATCAGGTGATCACCGGGGTATGCCTCACCACCTGTGAGTGGCAAAAGAGTTTCGCTGCTGTGACAGATGTCCGTTTCGCAACACTTGATGAAGACGAAATTATTTATTATGTCGATCACTATCAGCCAATGGACAAAGCCGGTTCGTATGGCGTGCAGGAGTGGATCGGTTTTGTCGGGGTTGAATCCATTTCCGGCAGTTACTTCAATGTAATGGGGCTTCCTATCCAGAGGCTATACCGGGAGTTGAAACAACTGTAGGAGGCTGTTTCTGACGCTAACTTCATATCGCTTGATTTCGTATGGCATTTTCCTCGTTCATCGGAAGGAGGAGAATGCCATACGTGTTTATTGCCTTGGAGGGATCAGGATGGTAACTTGAGTTGTGTAACGGTCACTATCCTGAGAGTTGATTATTTGTTTTCTGTATTCTCTTTCTCCATTTCGATGTTGATAATCGTGTTGTCCCATTTGTTCATCTTTTGCGTGCCCAGGTCGACTAAGAAGCCCGGCCAGAATAAAATATTCCACAGGCAGGCATTGTTGAAAGTAGATTCCAGGACAAAGGGAGTGGTTTGGTATCCTTCCTTTTTGGCCAATAGCTGTTTGTCTTCTCTTTTCTTTTTGATCTGGACGGTAACACTGTTGTCTTCTTTGATTTCCGCTATTTTCTGTTTGGTCGATGCTTCGTAGATTTTAGTTCCATTCATTCCCGTAAAGGTGATGTCTTGTTTGGAACTGCTGAATAGTGTACAGCAAGATGAACATGAAATGCAGATGGATACTAATAATAAAATCTTTTTCATAAATTAAGTTTTTGATGTTATATAATTATTTTCTCTGATATATTTATCTGTTTGGTGTAAAAGATGTTTTGGGGTTGTTTGATGTTGCTATGGGGTTGTTTTCATAGCCGGCAGGTGCCGAATCTTGATAAATAACTTTCAGCAGGCGTGCCCCCAGCAGAGGACGATAATGACCGGGATCATAGTAATGATGTATATCGGCTGTATATTCATTAGTTCCCGTGAAATCCCATACGGCAGAAGCACCCAGTATCTCCTTCATTCTTTTGATGTCTTCCCGGTTCGTTTTTTTCTGAAAATAATCCGGGCCAATAATGAATTTCAGGTTTGTATGATGCTTATCACAAATTTTTTTAATGGCACGAAGTACTTGAATCTGGCTGACAGACACAGCCGGTAGTTCTTCTTTGCCTGCATCCGTTCGTTTTTTGAATTCTTTTTCATGATGGGTCCAGTACAATTCGCCATCCTGTCCGATCTCTTTTTCTCTGGGATTGATAAAGTTGTTCGTGTAAGGTTCCCGAATGGGATCTCCCGGATTTATGACCCCTTTCATGTAAGGAGCATACTTATGTCCGATCAGGTAGCCTATGTAAGGAATTGTTTTGTCAGGATAGAGGAATTCCTGCAAAAATCTCAGATGGAATCCCAACTGGCTGATACCGGCTGCCTCAGCCGAAAACAGATGGTCGTTGCCTGACAGGGGCTTACTTCTATCCAGTGCTTTTTTATCCAAAACGACTAATACATTTTTCAGAGGGGCACCTACGGAATCGAGTGCTTGAAGCTTCTGGCGCACACCGCCCAGGCTTTCCCAGTTGTCATAAAAGCGCACGGCATGATCGTCCTTATCCAGATACTTCTCCCATTCTCCTGTCAGGAATGCCATGGTACAGGAGTTGCCGAGTATAAACGAGTTATAGGCTATCGAATCACGATTCTGAAGATAATTCTGCCATCCCACATGCGCTTCGTTGAGCAGCACGGGAGAGTTATCGAATCGTTTGTAGGAGTGCAGCACCATATAAGGGTCGAAAATGAAATAGATGGCCACTATCGGGAAAAGCGGTAATGCCAATAACAGGAGTTTCAGGCAGAAACGTGTTTTGGGAGAGATTTTCGGTGAATGTAGCATAGGTGTAATTGGTTTCGGTTAAAATTGTAAATAGATAAAAGTTTCCGTATCGAACTTACCTAACATCAGCAGGGCGAATACCAGCAGATAGTAAACACTCCACCGTAGCCATGCGGGCTGGCGTTCGAGTGTTTCCATCAGGTTATATTTAGATGCATAATATTCATAGATCAATACCAGTAACAGGGCCGAACCTGCTACAATGCAATTGTGGTCGCGTATGCCGATGTTCATTTCCTTCCAGGAAGAATGTACTTCGAACGAGATGTTCCGTAAAAAATACCAGGCATCGCTCAATGATTGTACACGGAAGAAAATAAGTGAGAGCGCAAACAACAGATAGGTACGGATTATCAACAGGCTGTCGGATGCATATTTCCCGATATATTGGGGCAACTTATTGCGAAAAGCAGAGGTTTTCATTTCCCAGCAGATCAATATGCCCTGAATCAGTCCGTATATGGCGAAGGTTAATCCGGAGCCATGCCATAATCCCAATGCCAGAAAGGTGATGATAAGGCTGAAGTAGACTCCCCACTGTCCCCAGTTACGGGTACCGGCGGTTAACGGCACATAGAGATAATCGCGTACCCAAAAAGAGAGTGACATGTGCCAACGGCGCCAGAAATCGGCGGTGGAACGTGCGGCAAACGGGCGGTTGAAGTTTGGCGATAGCTTGATGCCGAACAGGTAGGCTCCTCCGATGGCGATGTCCGTATAGCCGGAGAAATCGGCATATAGTTCGATAGGATAGAGCAGGCAGGTCATCAGTAGTTGGACACCCGAAAGGTCATGGATCGAATGAAACATGATATCCGTCTGCGGGGCTATCTGATTGGTTATAAGCAGTTTCTTTATCAGTCCCAGCAAAATATATTTCAGTCCGGTCACTGCGTTCGAGTAGATGAACGGGCGAGGATCTTTCAGTTGTGGCAACAAGTCTCCACCCCGTTCGATGGGGCCGGAGAGGAATTTCATGAAGAAAAGCATATAGATCAGGAAATCTACCCAGTTTCTTTCGGCACGTTGCTCCTGCCAGTACACATCTGTCAGATAACCGATGGCCTGGAATGTGTAGAATGACATTCCGAGTGGAAAGATGATGTTATCTATCACTGTGCCATGGAGTAGGAGCCATCCGCCTATCAGACCGATGATTCCTGCGATATAGATTACTTTGGTCTTTTTCCCGGATTTCGCCCTGTTTTCCATCCATTGTGCCCAGAAGAAGGTGAACAGTGCCACCACTACTGCTGTCAACAGGAATGGCAGATAATACCATCCGATGAAGATGCAACTGGCTGCCAGTAGTATGAAGTTGCGGGCACGTCCTTTGACTGCATAGTAGAGAAAGAAACAGAGAGTAATCAGAGCCAGGAAACTAAAGGAGAGAAACTGCATGATTTATTCCATTTTGGTTAATAAGGCACTACATAGGTCGCCGACATTCTTGAATTTAATTACTTCCCGAAAGTTGAAACGTACTCCGAAACGTTTCTCGATTTGGGCTATAATTTGCATATGGGTCAGTGAGTCCCAGCCATCTACGTCTTGAGAGGTGGATGATTCGCTGATACAGACGTTGTCCTTCTTTAAAATATCACGGAAAATGCTTTGTAGTTGTTTTAATACTTCTTCTCGGTTCATATTTATATTGTTTTTAGAGTTCCTTCTCTCTTATCAGTTCAACAATTTTTTTTCGATCTGTTTTATTGCTATTGGTTACCGGAAACTGAGGGATACAATGAATTTGTTTCGGTAACATGTATTGTGGCAGCTTTTCTTTCAGATATTCTATCAATGTGTTTTGGTCACATTCGGTCGTTTCGACTGCCAGATGCAGTTCGTTGCAAATTCCGTCACAGATTAACGGAAGGGCAGCCACGTTGCAAGGAGTCTTGAAAAACGACTGGGCAGTGTATTCTATTTCGCTTAGTTCTATTCTGAAGCCCTGTATTTTCACTTGATAGTCCTTACGGCCGCAATAAATGATATCCCCATCGTTGTCTAAAATACACAGGTCTCCGGTTCGGTAATAAATTTGTCCGTCAGGACGGTGTATTAGAGCCGATGCCGATTTTTCCGGATCATCCAGATAGCCTTTCATTACTTGCCGACCGGATACCCAAAGTTCTCCCGTCTCTCCCTGAGGCAGACCATTTCCTTCTTCGTTAACAATGATGACGCGGATACCGGGAAATGGTTTTCCGATAGCCACCATTCCGTTGTAATGCTTGCATGTACCGGAAGCCGGAATACGGTAACAGGTACAGTAAATCGTAGCCTCTGTCGGGCCGTACAGGTTGACGAACTCTGCGTTGGGTGCCGATTTTCTGAATCGTTCCAACAGTTCGGTTTGCGAAGCCTCTGCCGATACTCCCAGATATTTCAGAGCAGGCAGGCTGATTTCATCGAAATAGGGTGAAAGAAGTTGTAATAGAGAGGGGGTGACCGTGGCGAAGGTCAGCTCGTACTTCTCCAGAAGTTCGAACACCTTGAAATGCTTTACATCCTGATGGGCCACTGTATAAACGGAAGCTCCTAAAGTCAGGGGATAAAGTAATGATACGACGGATACGTCAAATGTCAGCTCAAACATTTGTAACATGCGGTCGTGTTCATCCAGGTTCCAGTTAAGGGAATCGTATGCCTGATAAAAAGTGTTCAGATTGGCACGTGTGATGGGGACTCCTTTGGGTTCGCCTGTGCTTCCCGATGTAAAAATGATATAAGCGTTTCTTTCTTCTTCCGGCGGGTAGAATTGCAGCCTTGACAATTCCGACGGTGCTTTTCCCGACAGCTTGTCTGTGTTGATTACTCTGAAGAGGTCGGTTCCGAATGCCGGGCGTTCGACATGGCTTGTGCAGAGCAAAGTATGCAATCCGGCCAGTCCGGCTATTTTGAGATTACGTTCTTCCGGGTAAGCAGGATGCAGAATGACATATGTTTTTCCACTGGCCAGTACCGCCAGAATGGCTGCGTAGGTTTCAATCCGGTTTTCCGCAATGATCCCGATTCTTTCATCTTCTATCTCTGATAGCGAATGGGCGACGGAGGCTGTTATTTTGCCAAGTTGGGCATAAGTATAATGTTTACCGTCAATGATAAATGCTTCGTTTTCGGGATAACGTTGCATGGCGGAAAGAATATCATTGGTAATATCCTTCCGGGGAGATGTTGTCATATCCATTAGTTTTTATTCATGTTTTGGGGTTAGGAATTCCTTCTATCTTCTTGAGATCATTTATTAAAAAGACAGAGAAATGAACTAATCTCCCTACGGGCAATGAATTAAAGAACGTTAATTGTGTGATAACGTATTCTTAACCTTGCTTTCCTTCTTTAATTCGTTATATTTGCATTTTATCCGAATAGGGATTTTACTAAAACTGAAAATAATATGAAACCTGTAACCTTACCCTTACTTAAAAGTCTGTACTATGTTCTCTTTGCTACGGTAGTTGTGATAGTGCTTAGCGGTTGTGAGAAAGATGATGAAAATGAAATTCGTTTTTATACCGGTAATGGTTCTGAAGAGCGTCTCCTGGGAGAAGAGGGACTCTTGATGGATGTTTTGCAAACACCGGCTATGATTTTTCTGAAAGCTGCATCCGGAGATCAGATAAAAGTCCGTTCGGAAGATACTGCGGTGGTCGACGCTACGTATAATCCGTATTACTTAGGAAAAAGATGCATTGAAGTTCGTGTGGCTGGGGTTGGAAAAACTCATATCTGTGTATCTTATCGGGGAGAAGAGCATATTATTCCGGTGGTTGTTGCGTCCCGGTCTGTGGCTTATAGCGGACAATACCGACTTGAAGGTTTCAGATGCTATCAAGGCAGTAGTAAAGGAGGTGTAGAAATCTTTCCGGAGATAGACAGTTATTGGGAAAGCCGTTTCAATAGTTCGGATGGATTTATTAAGGGTTTTCCAAATGATAAGATTGAGTTTATATCTGTTGATAAGTTGAGATTCTCTTCCGACTTTGAAGATGGTACTTCACTTTCATACGAAAAGTATTTTCAGATGCGGAATGATTCTCTTTTCATGCGTTCCCATGCCGAAAATCGTTGGGAATTTTATGGTAAGGTAAATCATAATGTCAATAGTGATCAATTACAGCTGACCTACTCAATTCATTTCTGGACTTACAGTTCGACCGGGCATTTCACTTCTTTTGGGAGGGGACATGATGGCGGCTTTATAGCCAACTATTCTGATTTTTTTTATTATTATCCTGTATTTGAAGATCTTAATCAGATGACATCTGAGAATGATGAAATAGCTTGGTGTAATGTTTCTTATAGTTTTGAATGACATAAACGACGCTCTCTTTATTGATACCTTTTATGGATTCTGGTAAGTCAGATTAGATTGTCCCTATTAAATCGTATAAAAAATCACAGAGAGTTGATGAACTAAATAAATATACAGTTTGTTATTTATCAGTAATTTTATGTTTAACTCTAAAACCTTAGTATTATGAAAAGATCTCTTGTCTTATCATGCGGTGCTGTCATGTCGGTACTTTCTTTCTATGCTTGTTCGTCTTCTGATGATTCGATGGTTACACCTCTGACAAGGTCAGATGCTGTTTCGGAAAAGATAGTTTTTCAAGATGACTTCAATCAGACAGATAGTATTCCCGACAAAACAAAATGGGGCTTGTGCAAAAAAGGTAGTCCTGCCTGGAGCAAATATTTATCCGAAAGTTATGATCAGGCTTATGTACACGATGGGAAGTTAGTACTGATTGCCGAGAAAGTGAATGGAGTATATAAGACGGGAGGGGTGCAGTCATTAGGTAAAGCAGAATTTCAATATGGTAAAATAGAGATATGTGCCCGTTTCACCAAGACGGCAAAGGGTGGATGGCCTGCCATCTGGATGATGCCTGCCAAACCCGTTTACAGTGGATGGCCTGCTTGCGGTGAAATAGATATTATGGAGCAGTTGAATCATGACGGCATTGTATATCAAACAATTCACAGCCACTACAAAAATGACTTGGGATTCACTAAGCCTGTTCCAACAAAAACAGTTCCTTACAATAAAGGGCAATTCAATGTATTTGGTATCGAGTGGACTCCCGAGTCTCTTACTTTTAAAGTGAATGGAGCTACCACTTTAGTCTATCCTAACTTACATTTGGCCGATGAGAGCGTCAAAAAGCAATGGCCGTTCGATACTTCTTTTTATTTGATTTTAAATTATGCTTTGGGCGGTGCAGGTACTTGGCCTGGTACCATAACGGATAGTGAACTGCCTGCGAAGATGGAGATAGACTGGGTAAAAGTAAGTCAACCTGTGGATCGTTAACATTGTTAATACATAATTTCCGTTTTTACTTTCCCGAATATAAACAACAAGTCTTTTGCATGCAAAAGACTTGTTGTTTGCGTTTGAAGAACCAACTTTAATACAGTGTTAAAACTAACTTTCTATACTCAGATACCAAGTGTATTTATCTGTTTGGTTATAAATGCTTTGTCTTGATTCGATGTTCTGAACTCCCAAGAGAGTCTTGGCAAAGAGGAGATGGGGATAACTACTTTTTTATCAACTTCCGGATTTAAATTCTTTCTCTTTGATGTTCTGGTTTCTTTGATTATGTTACCTGAGTTTTCCGTATCTGTGAAATCCGGAATCTCCATTAACGGGTTGTTGCATAAATGTTCTCGTAAATGGGTACTAAGGCATCTTTCTCCAATATCCATTGGTTGGTGCGGGAGTTCATTTTGTATGCGTATTGGGCTATCAGTTGGTTATTACTGTTGGTGATGTATATATATTTTTCTGATGGGCTAAATGATTCTTTTTCTTTATTCCATACAGAATACTCTACCGAAGTTTCTGTTTCATACCGGGAGACAACCGTCAAAGATTCTTTTTCCCATGCGTTTTTAAATACATTCCATGTATAGGTGGATTTCACCGTTCTCTGATGGTCGGTATCGTAGCTGTATTTATGCATTTTTACCGGACTGAGTATGCCTGAAACAGGATTGTCCATAGAATATATTTCACGGCAGACGAGTCTTCCCTTCTCCATCGTATCGTTATGGACAAACTGTTTACCGTTGTTTGTTGCACAAGCAAATCCACATACCGAAACTAATGCTGCAGAGGCTAATACTCTTTTGAAAAATGTAATTGTTTTCATATCCTTTATTATTTAATTAGTTTATATCTTTCTTTGTTTGTTAGACGTTGTTACTTGAATTTAAGTTGCACGGGTATACAATCTTTTTTCAGATTATTTTCTGTAGAGTAAGAATCAATAGGTATGCCAGAATTTAGAAGCTTCATTATTAATAGATTATAAAAAAAACAGGGTGTCCACAATCGGACACCCTGTTCGTTTTTTCTTTCTTGTTTGTTTTAAATCAGATCGAGAACCAATGGAATATCATCGGGGGTAATACCTTTTCCTATGATGATATCCTCGTCCTTGCGGAACATCTCAAGGAACTGCTCTTTACTGCCATAGAGTTCTGCGGCTTTGGAGTAGAAAGGCACGGCTTTCTCTATATCTCCCAATGACCATGCCACATGACCGGCATTCAGGTAGTCTACCGGCATCGGCTTTTGGGCAATCACTTTATCATAGTACTTCATGGCTTGTTCACGTTTTCCTGTCATGAACGAACACCAACCGATGGCACGCCATGCTTTGATGCAATCACTTTCCAGGAAATCGAGTTTGAAGAAGTAGTTCAGTGCTTCTTCGTAATTCCATGTCTCTGCCAGGCAATTGCCAATATAGAAAATTACTTTAGTGTCTTCCGGCAATACTTCTTCCACTTTTCGGTAATATTCCAAAGCTTTGCGGAATTGTCGGTCGAGACGATAACAAATGGCTAAATGGCGATTAGTCCATAAGTTGTTCGGTTTGAGGGTATCTGCTTTCCGATAGGCTTCGATGGCTTGTGTATATCGTTTCAGTTTTTGCAGAGAGTAGCCCTGCTTTTGGTAAACTTCAGCTTCATTCTCTCGTGGGACCATGTAGGCGACTTTGTCATAGGCTTCGGCTGCTTTTTCCCAGTGCTCTTTTCTGAAGTGAAAGTTGGCTAAAGCCAGCAGAGCATCCGGGTTGAACAACATGTCTTCCAATGCCGGATTGCTGTACAGGCAGATGGCCTCTTTGAACAAGTCGCGAAATTCCTGTCTTCGCATATTCAATTTGAAGAAGCGGTATAAGTCGTGCAGATATTGGTTACTTACCGTATCGGGGCGTTCGGAAAATTTCTTCAGTGTTTCGGCTTTCGACTGATCTGCCAATTCTTCCATTTGTTGTTCCGTGAGCTGGCTCAACATCATGTCACGCTGTGATTGCGGTAATTGCTGCATGGTGAAGAACAGCGAATACTTGTCACTGTTACAGAAGAAACCCGACTGCAGGATGATTTCCAACAGACTTCCTCCTTCTGTTTCCCGGTTACGAAACTCTTTAATGACAGCCGATTGTTGTCTGTCGAAAGGATAGAACCAATTGGAGATTTCTCTGAAGAACGGATAGCTTTTAAGTTGTGCAAATGTGCTCATATATACATCGGCACCTTCCAGTTGCAATTCGTTCATTTCACGCAACTTGTCACCCAGTCCGGATTTCTCTATAGCATCGGCCCAGTCGGGATTGGTGTCATCTTTCTCTTCATCGGACTCTTCGAAACCAAACTTCATGTTGCGCATGGGAGACATGCTTTTCAGCATTTCGGGAATGATTTCCTCACGCATTTTTTTGTCGATTTTCTCCGTTTCCTGACTGAGAAGTATTTGGATATGTACGCGTAGCAGTTCTTTTTCGAATGCGGTTTCTTCCATCAGTGCCGTGATACGTAAATTGATTTCCGGATAGAAATCGATACGTGGTGAATAGGCATGGAGAATAAAAGCGATTCCTACCAGAGCCCGCTGGCTGATCTGTACATTGGGGTGACGGTAAGCATCTATCAGCCACAGAAGTTTTCGGAGATCGAAACATTCCATCAGACTAAGGGTAACGGCACTTGTAAAAAGGCAAAGATCGTTCACCGGAAGTAACTCGGACTGAAGCATGGATTGTGCAGTTGTACTTTCTTCCGTACTCCAGTTGCTATTGGTCCAAGTTTGCAGGAACAGAATCCGCAGATTATCTTCGTGACGTTTCAAAACTTCATCCATGTTTTGATCCGAAATGAATCCGCTTACGGCCAGGTCATCATTGAACGATTCAAGCGTGTGTATCAGCATCTCCAGGGTAAGGGGAGAAAGTTCCTCAGTACGTCGCGTACGATATTGATGATAATAATGGCTTGATACGCTGTCGAGTAGTGTAATACGTGCCTGATCGGTGATTTCAAGAGTATCGGCCAGCAATCTTTGATATAATTTCTTACGCTCCGGGTCTTCTACCCCCTGGCGCATGTATTGCAGCATATAGTTGTACGAAGTCTGTATCTGCTCCAGGCGGGTACGGAGCGACCATTCCGGACACTTCCAGAGGAATGATTCCAGTTGAGTCAGCGCCTCCTTCAGTCGTTTTTGTCCGATCAGGCGGAGGATGTATTGATATTGTTCGTTGATAAGTTGTTCGTTCATAATTTACTTTCGTTTATTGTTTCCAATCCAAGTGAGGCGTTTCCATAGGCCTTCGAAGGGACCATGTTTAAAGTGACCGAGCCACCAGGAACAGAAGGCCATTTGAAGAAGTACAAAAAGAATGCCAAAAAAGAAACTGTAAGTAATTCCTAAGAAACGTCCCAATTCAAACCCCCAGTGGTAGAAAAGAAGTGAGCCAATGACGGATTGTCCGATGTAGTTTGTCAGACTCATCTTGCCATACGAGGTGAAACGCATCAGGAATCTGCGGTCTTTGACACGGTAGAAAGTGATAAGCAGTCCGCTGACCAGCAATACCATGAAGCTGAGGTTGCTCAAAGAGCTTATGATCAGTTGCAAGGGAATCAGGAGGGCATCGCGCGTGATGAATCCCGGCAGCATGTTATTCAGACCATATAATGGAAAGAAACATAAGAGTGACATACCTAATGCTTTGAGCCAGCGTTGTTCGTTCTGTTCGCTATAAAGGAATAGTCCCTTACGTCCCACCAGCATACCGAAGAGGAAGAGGGCAGGCGTTTGCAGAATGCGTCCGTGCTCCAATGCCCAAGTCAGGTTGGCAAGTTGCCCTTCCCAGAGGTTCATGCGGATCGTTTCAAGGAAGGTACCGTTTTTCTGCACGTCGAAAGCAATCCCGAAGTAGTGGGAAGCCAGGCTGGGACCGGGTACATAATCCGGGTTGCAGAGAGCATAGATCACTTTGAACCAATCTATCGGTTGCAGGATAAGCAGGGTAGCGAAGATGGTTACACTGCGGCTACCGAGGCGACAGAACAGAGGGAGTATCAGACCGAGCATGGCATACATCGTCAGTATTTCACCTGTAAAAAAAGCAGCGTTGAACTGTCCGATGATGAACAGTAGCACCATCCGCCAGATGAACCGGAGGCGAAAATCTTTACCACGGCGTTGTTGGTTGTTATCCTGAATATAGAAACTGAAGCCGAACAGCAGGGCAAATACGGCATAAGCTTTGTTGCTGAAGACAAAAAAGAGCCCGTTCCAGATAGCTCTGTCGGTAAACTTCATCCATTCGCCGGGGATGGCATCCGGAAAGGAGTAGAAATTAAAATGTTCGATACTATGCAGGATGATGATCCCCATCACAGCCAGTCCTCTCAGTACATCGGCCACGTCTACACGGGCATTGGGTTCGCTGATTTTATGTTCCATTGATTATCGTTTTAGAATCTTACCTGTACCTGCGCCTGAAACAGGTTACTGTCTTTTCCCTTATTCCGGTCGCAAAAAGTATATTGTGCTTGCAGTCTGCATTTGGGATAGAACCAATATTGCAGTCCGGCTATGTAATTCGTCTGTTTTCGGCCGATGGCTTTATCTGCGTTGAAATAGTCATATGAAACTACGAGGTCGAAGTTGCGTAGGAGCCGGCAACTTCCGGTGGCATAAAAACCGTCACTTTTCACAGTTCCGTCCTTTCCCGCCAGATATTCGGAACGGAGGCTGAACGGGCTTGTCGTGATGATACCTCCTATACTCCAGCGATTTTTGGTGTAGTTTTCCCCTGCCGGGATACCGGTTATTTCCGAATCGGCGACGGCATGTCCTGTTCCTTTTATAAACGAACCGCCTACCGACAGCCATTTCAGTGGATTTACCATCAGATTGCCGATGATATCTTTTTGATTGTTTTTATCTTTGATATTGAGTCCTTGTCCGTTCATCACCGCCAGTTTGTAGTATAGCAGGTCGTTCAGTAGTCCTCCGTGGATCATCGCACCGATGTCGCGTCCCGATGTCATGCCACAAGCTACGTCACTGCCGCTTACCCCTGCCAGATAACACACAGACTGTGAGTAGCAGTTAATCAGTTCCACTGTCGTGGGTGATAATTCGTTCTCGATCGTATAAGGGACTTTAAATTCTCCGATGCGGGCTTTCAGTCCGGGTAGAATCTGATAATCGGTATAAACCTCGAGCAGCATACCTCCATTGTAAAAGTCGTACATGAAATCGCAGGTCCAACGGTCGGTGATTCGTCCGTGAGCCATGAAAATGATTCGTTTGATGTCGAATGTATTGGTTTTCTTCGCTGCATCGTCATAAGTATATCCCAGCTGCGCATATCCGGCAAGGGTGATCCGTTCTTTTAGCGTATTGACGACTTTGTTTACCGTCATACCCTCTTTTTTTTCCTGTGCATTCAGGTTGCCGCTTGCCAGTAGCAGCACAAGTGTTAATAGGAATGTGTTTTTCATCTTTACTTTGTTGTATTTATTATGGTTTGAATTGGCCGGGAATGAAGGTCGTATCTACTAAGTTTTCACCCTGATAGTTACCGGGGATTGCTCCTTTGTTCTTCAGCCAGGCAATAGCTTTTTTTATGTCGTGAGAAGACGGACACATGGCAGGTCGATAATCGGGCAAGTCCACCTGGGCAGCCACTGTTTCCGGCAGTCCGAATTCTTGTGTTAATATCTCCCCCCATTTATCCCGGGGATAAGTTTGCAGGTATTTCACGCCGAGATTGTATCCGGTGATAAACCTCCTTATTTCTTCGTTTTTTTCTTTGATGGCCTCTTCTGTGAAAGCCGTTCCGGCGGAATGTATCCCCATTTGGATTGTATTCAGCAATACTGTGTGTCCGTCGTTTACCGCGATTGCCGTTGCCGGACCGGGCAAGAAAGATGCTGTAATCTGTCCGTTTTCCAACATCATCAGCCTCAAAAAAATGTTGTTGATTTCGGGTTTGTTCGCTTCACCGGGAGTAAGACGGGCCTGTTTCATTACTTCGTCGGTGGCATACTCTATCAGGGTATTGCAAGAGATGGCAATGTTTTTCCCTTTTAGGTCTTCCGGATTCCTGACATCATATTTTTTGCTTGTTATCAGGCTAAGGCAGCCATCATTTTCCATAACCAGACGCAAACGGACTCCTTTGGTCTGTAAAAGGGCGGCACACGGATAGTCGGTGAGCATACCATCCAGTTTGCCCGATAAGAAAGCAGCGTCACGATCGGTTGCCGAGGCATAAGTGATGAAGTTGACTTTTATATCCAGCGAATCATAAACACCGTAGCGGGCGGCAATCAGATGAGGCAGTCCGTCGAAAGAAGGCATTAGTCCGAAAGTCAGAGGCTGAAGTTCGGATGACAGCGTATGTCCCTCTTTTTTGTCTGCACAGGCTGATAAAAAAAGCAGTAATATGATGCTGAAAAAGGGTTTCACTCTTGACTTTTTCCTTTTAAAAAAGGCAACTCCGTGAGGGGCTGCCTTTTCTGTTTTATAGTGATTCACTTTAGTCTTATTCCTGAATAGCGGCAATACCCGGAAGAACTTTTCCTTCGATTGCTTCAAGCAATGCTCCACCGCCGGTAGAAACATAAGATACACCGTTTGCCAGGCCGAACTTGTTGACACAAGCTACAGAGTCGCCACCGCCAACGAGTGAGAAAGCTCCGTTCTTAGTAGCTTCTACGATAGCTTCGCCTACCGAGCGTGAACCGTGAGTGAAGTTTTCGAATTCGAATACGCCTGTCGGGCCGTTCCAAAGGATAGTCTTGGAATTCTTGATCACTTCGGCAAAGATTTCTTCTGATTTAGGACCGATGTCAAGACCTTCCCATCCGTCAGGAATTTCATTCACAGGACAGAATTTAGTGTTGGCATCGTTAGAGAAAGAGTCGGCGATCTTAGCGTCAACAGCCAATACCAGATTTACACCTTTGTCTTTAGCCTTTTGCATCAGTTCGCGGGCGAGATCCAGTTTGTCATCTTCGCAGATAGACAGACCGATCTGTCCACCCATAGCTTTGGTGAAAGTATATGTCATACCGCCTGTGATGATCAGGTTGTCTACCTTGTTCAGCAGGTTTTCGATGATTTCGATCTTAGAAGACACTTTAGAACCACCCATGATGGCTGTAAACGGACGTTTGATATCGTTCAATATCTTGTCAACGGCCTTCACTTCTTTCTCCATCAAGTAACCGAACATCTTATTGTTCACATCGAAGTATTTGGCGATCAATGCCGTAGAAGCGTGTGCACGGTGAGCCGTACCGAATGCGTCGTTTACGTAGCAGTCAGCGTATGAAGCCAGTTTCTTTGTAAATTCTTTCTGGCTTTCTTTCACGGCTTTCTTGGCAGCGGCTTTTTCTTCGTCGGTTGCGTCTTCAGCCAGTCCTCTCGGTTTGCCTTCTTCCTCAGCGTAGAAACGGAGATTTTCGAGCAACAGCACTTCGCCCGGTTGTAAAGCGGCAGCTTTCACGGCAGCTTCTTCGCCCATGCAGTCGTTAGCAAACTGAACTTCAACGCCCAGCAGTTCTGACACGTGCTTAACGATATGTTTCAGAGAGAATTTGTCGGCAACGCCTTTCGGACGGCCCAGGTGAGAACCGATGATGATGCTGCCACCGTCTGCCAGAATCTTCTTTAGCGTAGGAAGTGCAGCACGGATACGAGTGTCGTCTGTAATGTTGAAGTTTTCGTCCAAGGGTACATTGAAGTCCACGCGAACGAATGCCTTTTTACCGGCAAAATTGAAATTGTCAATTGTCTGCATAATACTTTATTTATTTACTTTAAAAGTGTTAGTTTCTTTTATGATGACCGCAAAGTTAGTATTAATTTCTCTTTTTTGCTATGAAATCGTTATTTATTCTTCCTCTTCGGTGTGTCTTTGCTAACTTTATACTTCTCACAGTAATATTTACACATTAATTGCAAACCACAGGTTTCACATTTGGGTGTACGTGCCTGGCAGACATAACGTCCGTGTAGAATAAGCCAGTGGTGAGCAATGGGAATCAATTCGTTGGGGATGTTTTTCGTCAGTTCTTTTTCTACACTGAAAGGAGTCGTGCAGGCATCACCCACGAGTCCGATGCGGTGGCTCACTCGGAATACATGTGTGTCTACAGCCATGGCCGCCTTGTTGAATACGACAGACTGGATGACGTTGGCTGTTTTGCGTCCCACTCCGGGCAGTTTGATCAGTTCTTCAAGGGTACCGGGCACTTTGCTGTTAAAGTCACTCACCAGCATTCGTGCCATGCCTACCAAGTGTTTTGACTTATTGTTAGGGTAAGAGACACTGCGGATGTACTCGAATATCACTTCCGGAGTAGTAGCGGCCAGTGCTTCCGGGGTGGGGAAGTCTTGATAGATTTTCGGGGTGATCATGTTCACCCGCTTGTCAGTACATTGTGCGGAGAGGATAACGGCAATCAGCAGTTCGTACGGGTTGTTGTAATGCAGTTCCGTTTCGGCTACGGGTACATTCTCCTGAAACCAGGCGATTACTTTTTCATAACGTTCTTTCTTTGTCATCTTAATTTGTTCTTATGATAATGAGGTGCGACTTTCAAGTTAAAATAGAAGGTGGAGATCACTGTCAGGCAGGCTCCGAAGAGATAGGCCATGTCAAACGAGGTAAATTGGGCGATATAGCCGCCCAGAACCAGACCGATTCCGATGCCTACATCCCACGAGGTGAGATAGGTGGAAGTGGCTGTGCCGCGTTGGCTGTTCGGAGCCAAGTTGACAAACAGCGTGTTGAAGGCTGGAAACATGGTGCCAAACCCGACTCCCAGCAGCAGTGCTACCATGAAGAAAAGCACATCGGTTAGTTCGGGATTTATCTGCATCAGTTTGTCACAGGCAGAAAGAGTGAAGAAACAAATGCACACCAGATAAAGTCCCAGAGTGATAACCTGCGTGATGTGTCCCTTGTCCACCTGCCGTCCGGAGAACATACGTGAGACGGCCATGCCTATTGCCATGAACGTAAAGAACAGACCGGAGCTGAGTGTGATTCCTATTTCTTTGGCATACATGGCTATGTAAGTGCTTGTCATGCCATAGGGGATAGATAGCAAGAGCAGGGCAACGCCGGCCGGTATACCTTTTATTAATACGAAGCGGTCAAGTGAGATTGGCTCCCGCTTGACCGGTTGCTTGACAGGAGTCTTCACCAGACATGCAGCTACAAAACCGGCTGTGCCGGAGAGGAGTGAGCAGAGGAAGATGGTTTCGAATGAACAAGTGTCGTGCATGAAAAGCCCGATCATCGGTCCGAAACTCATGGCGGTGTTGTTCATCAGTCCGTAGTAGCCTACTGCTTCTCCTCGTCGTGAAGAAGGAGTGATGTCGATTACAATGGTGTTTCCTGCTACGGTCACCATACCGAAGGCCAGTCCGTGCACTACACGGAGCATAATGAATAATGACAGTACTCCCGCCAGGATATATCCCGCGAAGACGGTTATGAACACGAAATAAGCGATCAGATAGAGCGGTTTGCGTGCCAGTGTGTCCAGTAGATAGCCTGAAAAGGGGCGAATACAGAGCGAGGCCACAGTGTAGCATGATAAAATAACGCCTACTGCCGCATTTCCGGTTTGGAAAACTTCAGTCAGATAGAAAGGCAGTACAGGCAGAATCAAGTAGAAGGCAAAGTATAAAAGGAAGTTTGCTGCCAGTATCAAGACATAACCGGGAGTGACAAGCCTATCTTTCATTATGGTTTCATAATTAACAGTTGGACGATTTGCGATTGAAGCCACTTCATCCTGTGAAGAACACGAAGTTTGAAGCGAATTAGACGATTTACTCTCTACACATCTTTCTTACCTCCTTCATGTCGGGAGGTAATTTCAATTGTAAATTGTAAATCGCCTGATCGTAAATCAATATGCCGCTTCGAATTCCTTTAGGAAACGGGTATCGTTTTCGGAGAACATCCGGAGGTCCTTCACCTGATATTTCAAGTTTGTGATACGTTCGATACCCATACCTAAGGCATAGCCACTGTAGACTTTGCTGTCAATTCCGTTGGCATCAAGCACATTGGGGTCTACCATGCCGCATCCCAGGATTTCCACCCATCCGGTATGTTTGCAGAAAGGGCAACCTTTTCCGCCGCAGATGTTACAGCTGATGTCCATTTCAGCACTGGGTTCTGTGAACGGGAAGTAGGATGGACGCAGGCGGATTTTCGTATCGGCACCGAACATCTCCTGGGCGAAGAGAAGCAACACCTGTTTCAGGTCGGTGAAAGAAACGTCTTTGTCCACATACAGCGCCTCCACCTGGTGGAAGAAGCAGTGTGCACGATAGCTGATGGCTTCGTTACGGTAAACGCGTCCCGGGCAGATGATGCGGATAGGTGGTTGTGAAACTTCCATTACACGACTCTGCACCGACGAAGTGTGTGTGCGTAGTAGCACGTCGGGGTGTGATTCGATGAAGAATGTATCCTGCATGTCGCGTGCCGGATGATCTTCGGCAAAGTTAAGTGCCGAGAACACGTGCCAGTCATCTTCGATTTCCGGACCCTCGGCGATGTTGAATCCCAGACGGGCAAAGATATCGATGATTTCATTGCGTACAATGGAGAGCGGGTGACGTGTGCCCAGTTCCACAGGGTAAGCCGAACGGGTCAGGTCCAGATCGTCCTGTCCGTTGTCTTGGTTGTCGAACTGTTCTTTCAGTGCGTTGATTTTCTCTTGTGCTTTAGTTTTCAGCTCGTTGAGCCTCATGCCGACTTCTTTTTTCTGTTCGGCAGCCACGTTACGGAAATCTGCCATCAAGTCGTTGATGGCTCCTTTCTTGCTAAGGTATTTGATGCGGAGAGCTTCGAGTTCTTCGGCATTGGCAGCCTTCAAGGCTGCTACCTCTTCAAGAAGTTGATTAATCTTAGCTATCATATCTTGCGATTTATTGTTATTCGGTTTTTCTTTAAATTGCTGCAAAAGTAACAATAATATTGCAATCAAAGGAGATAGAAAGAAATAAAATGTGTCAGTCGGCTGAATTCATCACAGAGTACTTGGGGTACACAAAGGAGAAACAAAGAAGTGAAACTCTATGATAAAGGAAAAAGATGTTTCTTTGGTAATTACTTTATGACTTCTGTGGCTTTTCAGTTTTTCATTGGTGTATAATAATCAGAAGGGTAGAGATATTTTTCTTTCTTTTTTTGGTTTGTTGATACTTCAAGATAAGTTCGGGCAGTGAGTCGGTAACGTGCATGCCTTTCAATGGTTTTCCAACCGCTACCATATTGACATATATAAGAGATAAAATAAAAATAACTTTCTTTTTTTACAAATAATAGGTTGTTCTGTGAAAAATGATTATTTTAGCCGATGCGGGGGAGTGATTGGGCACGATAGCTATTCTTTTCGTCATAAGGTGAATTACGGATGCTTTGGATCTTATGTACAATCTTGCAGACCTTAAATTGTATGGATATGGCCGATTGGATGTCAGTAAAAAGTATATCTGATAAGTATGGGATCAGCGAATCGCGGGTGCTCGGATGGATACGGGAGTGTGAGATAACCTCTTCGACTGTGGGTAGCGTGGTGTTGATTGACGACGAGAGTGTACAGAGATTGATCGGAAACGAGAAGCGGTTGGCGCGCCTGACCACTAATTACGAACAACTTTGTGGGAAGTTTGAACGGCGCATCGAGGCGGAACTTGAGAAGGACGAAGATGCCGCGCTTAAGATGCGCCTCTTTGATGACTTTGCGCCCATCGTGCGCCGGATATTGTCTATGGTGGTGGGTGGCTTGAGTACCGAAGAGCAAAAACTGTTTAATAGTGCCTTTGCCGCCTCTCCTCTTTCAAAGGTAGCCGCCAGAATGAGATTCGATTCTGTATGCGAATACATCAAGGAATTCAGGAAGGTGTTGAGTGATCTGCCCGCAAGTACAAACGAAATCATCAATGGGCTTCAATCAGAACTTTCCAGAAGTCGGAAGAGCGTTGAGTGGTTCAAGAAGCAACAGATGGAAGAGTGGCAAATGATAGAAGCTGCGCGCAGACGTAATACTGATTTGTGGAACAGAAATGAGAGTCTGTCCAAGCAGAATAGATGCTTGGAAAAAGAGAAAGATGAATTGTCGAATCGTCTAAAAACACTGGAAGAGGTACTTGGCGGACGGGAGCGTATAAAAATAGCCGGGCCGGAAAAGGACGAAGATGCCGCAAGCTCCGGAGAAGCGCTTGTAGAGACACCGGAGGTGCCGACAGACCTACACGGCCAACGTTCTGAAGTGGGGAAATTGCAATGCTGCAAATCAAAGCTGTATGACCGGATCATTAGTTTGCGTGAAGAGGTCAGAAAAATCGAGTGGGAGATACAGCTATTGGAAAATCATTTGAAAATTATACGCAGTTGCGATTATGCCGGAATAGTCCTTGAAGTTTGGATTAAAAGGAATTTTGAGAAAAAGGTGAAGGTCTCTATACAAGAAGTGGTAACAGGAGTGGAAGCAGAGACCACGACACATACAGACTCAGAGGTTGCATCGGTGGAAGGAAAAAAGAAAGAAGATGGCTTTTGGCATAAACTTCGTTTCCGGTTTGGTCATTAATTGTGTAGTTGCTCTTTTTTCCCTTGATCCTCAGTTCCGAATAAAACGAAAACTTTTCGTGTTGTAGAGATAGGGGAGAGGCTATCGAGTGTGGGAGGAACATTGGTCCATGATCTGTGGCAAACTGATGTAGAACCGGATAAAAAACAAAATGGGGAAGTCCTCACGGATTTCCCCATTTTAATGATGAAATATTTACTATTTTTATTAATTGGGTGTGGAGAGTATCGGACTCGAACCGATCACCTTAACACTGCCAGTGTTACGCTCTAGCCAGATGAGCTAACCCCCCGTTGTTTTCATGATAACGTTTGCGAACGTTTATCTGTTTTGATGCGGCAAATATAATGCATTATTCTGAAATAATTGCTATGTTTGCGGAAATAATCATCAAAAGATAAAAAATATGCTGATATACAATACCACTTTTCAGGTGGATGACGAGGTTCATGACAATTTCCTGATCTGGATCAAAGAAAGTTATATCCCTGAAGTAGAGAAACACGGAGTACTCCGTGCACCACGTATCTGCCGTGTGTTGAGCCATCGTGACGAGGGCACTTCTTATTCACTCCAATGGGAGGTGGATAATTCCAGCCTTTTGCATCGCTGGCATCAGGAACAAGGTGCACGGCTTAACCAAGAGTTGGTAAAGATATTCAAGGATAAAGTAGTCGGATTTCCGACATTGATGGAGGTACTGGAGTGATTCAGCCGGTTAAAGAGAAGATTATTCTGGGCATCGATCCCGGTACAACGATCATGGGATACGGAGTGCTGCGTGTCCGGGGGACTAAGCCGGAGATGATTGCTATGGGGATTATCGACCTGCGTAAATTCGGCGATCATTACCTTAAACTGCGCCATATACATGAACGGGTACTGAGCATCATTGAAAGCTACTTGCCGGATGAACTGGCGATTGAAGCCCCTTTCTTCGGGAAAAACGTGCAGTCTATGCTGAAACTCGGACGTGCACAAGGAGTGGCAATGGCTGCCGCGCTGAGTCGAGATATTCCTATTACCGAATATGCTCCGCTTAAAATAAAAATGGCTATTACCGGTAACGGGCAGGCTTCAAAAGAGCAAGTGGCCGACATGCTGCAACGCATGCTGCATTTTGCCAAAGAAGACATGCCTGTCTTTATGGATGCTACCGACGGACTGGCAGCTGCCTATTGTCATTTCCTGCAGATGGGGCGTCCTGTGATGGAGAAAGGGTATAGCGGTTGGAAAGATTTTATAGCCAAGAACCCGGAAAGGGTGAAGTAGCCGCGGGCTACTTAATTAATCAGATAATAATTTAATAGAGAGAAAAACCATGAAAATGAACTATCTTGCCTTTATCGGAGTGACTGCGGCCACGGCTGTAGTCAGTTGTACTCCTGCCAAGAAAGAATATGCGTCTTATGAGCTGTATCCGGTGCGTTCGGGCAGTCTCACGGAGATGGAGTATTCACCGGAGGCTACTAAGTTTATCCTTTGGGCACCTACCGCCGATGAAGTTCGTCTGATGTTGTTTGATTCGGGTGAAGGAGGGCATGCTTACGAAACAATTCCTATGGAGCCGGGGGAAGAAGGCACTTGGACAGCAACGGTCAGTAAAGATCTGATGGGGAAATTCTATACATTCAATGTCAAGGTAAACGATAAATGGATGGGAGATACGCCGGGTATCAATGCCAAAGCGGTGGGGGTAAACGGAAAGCGTGCCGCCATTATCGACCTGAAATCCACCGATCCGCAGGGGTGGGAAAACGATCAGCGTCCGCCGTTGAAATCACCTGCGGATGCAGTCATCTACGAGATGCATCATCGTGATTTTTCTGTTGACTCCACGTCGGGCATTCGGAACAAAGGGAAGTTTCTGGCTCTGACCGAACATGGGACACTGAATCCTGCCAAGTTGCTTACCGGTATTGACCATCTGGTGGAACTGGGAGTCACCCATGTACATCTCCTGCCATCTTATGACTATGCCTCAGTGGATGAAACCAAACTGAATGAAAATAAATACAATTGGGGATATGATCCGCAAAATTACAATGTGCCCGATGGTTCGTATTCTACTGATCCTTATGATCCGGCTGTTCGCATCCGTGAATTCAAACAGATGGTGCAGGCGCTCCACAAAGCCGGTATTCGGGTAGTACTCGACGTGGTGTACAATCACACGTACAATACTGACGGAAGCAACTTTGAGCGTACGGTTCCGGGATATTTCTATCGTCAGAAACCCGATGGTTCGCTGGCAAATGGTTCGGCTTGCGGCAACGAAACGGCAAGCAACCGTCCCATGATGCGTAAGTATATGATCGAATCCGTGCTCCACTGGATTAAAGAATATCATATAGACGGTTTCCGCTTCGACCTGATGGGCATTCACGACATCGAGACAATGAATGAAATCCGCAAGGCAGTCAATGCCATTGATCCTTCTATCATTATTTATGGTGAAGGTTGGGCTGCGGAGGCACCACAGTATCCGGGGGATTCGCTGGCTATGAAGGCCAATACTTTCGAGATGCCCGGTATTGCCGCTTTCTCCGACGAACTGCGTGATGCGTTGCGTGGTCCTTTCAATGATAACCATAAAGGGGCTTTCCTCGCCGGAATTCCCGGTGGAGAAGAAAGCATTAAATTCGGAATTGTCGGAGCTATCCAGCATCCTCAAGTCAACAATGACTCTGTGAATTACAGCAAAGCTCCTTGGGCTGCCCAGCCGACTCAAATGATCAGTTACGTGTCCTGCCATGATGATATGTGCCTGGTGGACCGTCTGAAGTCAAGTATTCCCGATATTACTCCCGAACAGCTTGCACGGCTCGATAAACTGGCACAAACGGCGGTGTTTACCTCGCAAGGTATTCCGTTCATTTATGCTGGTGAAGAGGTGATGCGCGATAAGAAAGGGGTGCATAATAGTTTTGAAAGCCCCGATTCCATTAATGCCATCGATTGGAACCGCAAAACCCTCCATGAAGATGTGTTCACTTACTATAAACGTCTGATCAGTCTTCGTAAGGCACATCCCGCTTTCCGTATGGGCGATGCGGAGATGGTGCGTAAATATCTGGAATTTCTTCCGGTGGAGGGCACTAACCTGATAGCTTTTCGTTTGAAAGACCGTGCGAACGGAGACTCTTGGGACAATATAATCGTAGTGCTCAATGCTCGTTCCGTTCCTGCCAAACTGACAATACCTGAAGGCAAATACACCGTTGTCTGCAAAGATGGGGTAATTGATGAGCGAGGTTTGGGGCTGTTGTACGGTCCGGAGATAACGGTTCCGGCACAGTCGGCACTGATCATTCACCAGTAGTATCAGTGATATGGAGAAAGCCCGGAGATAATCCGGGCTTAACTTTGTAAATGCTGATAATAAAAAATTGTAAGGGCATAAAAAACAAATATAAAGTTAACCTAAGTGGATTATCTCTAAAAAAACTGTCCTGATTTGTGGGATATGTGTGCATAGAGCAATCTTAAAATATCTGTATGATGAAATTTATAAGGAAGTCTCCGGCCGATATGGATAATCTGGAAAGTCCTCAAAAGTTTGAGGCTTTTTTTCTGGATTATTACCCTCGAATAAAAGGGTTCATTAATGGCTTGTTGCAGAATGCTGAAGAGGCGGAAGATATCTCTCAGGATATTTTTGCATTATTGTGGCAGAATCGGGGAAACTTGAAATTGATAGACAATCTGGATGCATACCTGTTCCGTATTGCCCGGAATGCGGTTTTCCGGCATATCGAACGTTCCCTGCTATTTCAGAATTATCAATCCTGGCAAACATCGGATGATCATCCGGAACATTGTGAAACAGAGGCGGAACTTGATGCAAAAGAATTGGAACTGATCATAGCCATCGCTGTGGAGAGAATGCCTGCCCAAAGGAAAAAGATCTACCGGATGAGCCGCGAACAGGGACTGAGTAATGAGAAAATAGCCCGTGAATTAAACATTAGTAAGCGTACGGTTGAAAATCATCTGACCCAGGCTCTGGCCGATATACGCAAAATATTGCTCTTGGTTATTATGGCTACTATCGTATAAACTTAGTAGTTTATTCCAAAAAAATCTCTTTCGGACTGTGTGTGTTTGGCGGGTTACGTATCTTATATACATAACCCATAAAATATACTATGTCTGACGCATACAAAATTATACGCAACTTTATGGCTTTTACAGCCAGTCCGGATCTTAAAAGCAAAGTCTGGACATGGCTCCTTGATTCGTCCGGCAAGGAACGGAAAGAAAAAGCACTCCATCAGATATGGGATGATTATCATCCTGCGGCAGATGCCTGTACCCGACATTCTTTACGGAAGTTTCAAAAAAAAGCAGGCTTTCCTTTATGTAAGCCGTCAAACCTTTATCGGTGGGCACGTATAGCAGCTTTTCTACTTATTCCGTTGGTGTCCATTGCTACTGCCTATGTATATGTCAGGCTGCATACGCACGATGTCCGTTTTGTCGAATGTATTGTCCCCAAGGGTGAACAAAAAGAAGTCACACTTCCCGATGGTTCGGTCATCACCCTGAATTCCGGGTCTGTATTTTTATATCCCACACATTTTACAGGCGACACTCGTTCCGTATATCTTTCGGGCGAGGGGCATTTTAAGGTTGCACCAGACAAGAAACTTCCTTTTGTGGTAGAAACTAATCACCTGGATGTCTGTGTGCTGGGTACTCAGTTTAATGTGCAGGCGTATCCTTTGGATAAGAGAACGATTACCACATTGGAGACCGGTTCTGTTGCCGTTAGGAAGAAGAATCAGACGGATTGTTTTGTTACTTTAGAACCCAACCAGCAACTGGAGTATGAAAACCGGGATGGAAAGTTTTATAAAAGGAATATAGACGCCTCCGTCTATTCGGGCTGGACTAAGGGTGAAATGAATTTTGTCTCTCAATCATTTAGGGAAATCCTGAAAACGCTGGAAAGAAGATATGCCGTATCCATCCGGTTATCATCCGATCTGACAGAATCGGACCGTATCAACTCGGATCTTTATACAATAAAGTTTAAGTACCGTGATAGTATCTTTCATGTTTTGGACATTGTGACAAAAACTGTAGGAGGTATCACCTATAAAGTGGGGAAGGACGAAACCATATCTATTTGTCCGCTAAAATAAAAGAAAGGAGAGCTGCCATATGAAAAAAAGGGAACCGGAAACAAATTACCACACCCATTTCCGATCCCCGAAATCAATCAAAAACTTTTTAACCTTTAGAGACTTTAAACAGTATTAATTGATTAACTCACAAAATTATGAAATTAAAAATCAATTTAAGGAATATTTTATCCGTAAAAATTCATAAAATAGTCCTTTTACTTCTCGCTTTATGCATTTATAACACTGCTTACGGGCAGAATCAGCGAATAAGTGTATATGGTAACAATCAATCTTTGCAAAAAGTATTCGAACAGATAGAGCAGCAAACCAAGTTAAGTGTGACATACAATCAGACCAAGCTGGATGTAAACAAGAAAATTAAGGAAAACTTTATAGACAAAAAGCTTTCTTTTGTGATGGATGCTCTTTTGAAGAATACCGGGTTTACTTGTAACTATGAACCTGAACATATAGTTATTACTCCTTCTGTGCAGCCAAAAGAGAAAGCTGCTGCCAAACAAACTGTCCAGATGAAAAAAATAATGGGTAAGGTAACCGGCATTACCGGTGAGCCTCTCATAGGGGCCAATGTACTTGCCATAGGCAGTAAGCAGGCTACGATCACGAATCTCAACGGAGAGTTCACGTTAGAAGTTCCTGCGGACGGCAAGCTGCAGGTTACGTATATCGGTTATTTGCCGCAAGAGGTCAGTACCAATGGAAAAACTCAAATCGTCATTCAGTTGAAAGAAGATTCACAATTGATGGATGAAGTAGTGGTTGTCGGCTTCGGAACACAAAAGAAGGTCAATCTGACGGGAGCGGTTACAGCTGTTAATGTGCAGGAAACATTAGGAGATCGTCCGATAGCGAATATTACGGCGGCCCTGCAGGGAGTTGTTCCCG
Source organism: Bacteroides sp. HF-4919 (assembly GCF_018860125.1). Classification (NCBI taxonomy): domain Bacteria; kingdom Pseudomonadati; phylum Bacteroidota; class Bacteroidia; order Bacteroidales; family Bacteroidaceae; genus Bacteroides; species Bacteroides sp. HF-4919. The sequence goes on along the minus strand of NZ_JAHKNF010000008.1, from coordinate 71,376 downwards.
GGTTAAAAATTGAAGGTGCAACCGGTACGCCCGGTGACAATCTATCGTATAATATTCGTGGAACCACTTCTATCAACGGTGGTGGTCCGTTGGTGTTGGTCAATAATGTACCGATGGATATAAATATGATTGATCCGCAGGATATAGAATCGGTTTCTGTTTTGAAGGATGCTGCTTCTGCAGCCATTTACGGGGCACGTGCGGCATTTGGAGTGATCCTTATTACTACTAAACAAGGCAAAAAGGATATGGCGCCTAAATTCAATTATAATAATAATTTCTCGTTCTCCAAAGCATTGGAATTACCTCAAAAAGCAAACCCGTTGGAGTCCGTATTGGCATATAAAGAAATGGGATGGCCCAATGATACATATGTGGATGGCAAGAATATACCTCAGTGGGAAACGTATGTACGTGATTATATGGATAATCCTTCTAAATATCCTCAAGGCTACATTTTCGATGAAAAAGGAAATCTGTTCCTGATGAGAGAAAACGACATGTTTGCGGATATGATGGAAAATTATGGTTTTATGAAAAACCATAGCTTCTCGGTTTCGGGCGGAGGTTCCAGAACGAATTACCGCATCGGTTTGGGATATACCAATGAAGACGGAATCCTGATTACGGATAAGGACCGGTATGAACGTGCCAATCTGTCGAGTTTTCTTAGTGTGGAGGTCAACAAATGGCTGACAACTCAGTTGGATATACGGTATGCTAATTCTACCCAGAACAAAGTGGAACAAGGCGGAAGGAATGGAGTCTGGGGAAGTGCCATGCAGCTTCCTTCTTATCAGAATATCTCGCCTTATGAAGTGGACGGGATTACTTATCCCGCTGAAACTTCCGCTACTTATATTCGCTATGGGGAACCGCGTATCGTTAAAAAAACTGACTTTAGAGCCTTGGGACGCATTATTATTTCACCTCTGAAGAACTTGAAGATAACAGGTGAATATACATACAATAGGGTGACAAATTACAACCGTATGTATGTGAAGCAGTATAAATACATAGGAATGAATTTTACTGGTATCCTGAATAATACGGAAAATACCCGGTATGCTCTGACTCAGGGATTTAACAACTACAATGCGATCAACATTTTTGCAAATTACGATTTTTCAATAGGTAATCATAATATAGGGGTGATGGGGGGATTCAATCAGGAAGAGAATCACGCCGAATCACAGTGGACGGAAAGAAAAGATGTATTATTGAGCAACCTGCCGTCCATATCGGGAGCTACCGGAACTACAACGGCTACAGACACATTCAATGAATATGCCCTTAGGGGACTCTTTTACCGTGTTAACTATTCGTACAAAGACCGTTACATGGTTGAAGCCAACGGACGTTATGACGGAACTTCACGTTTCCCTAAAAACAATCGGTTTGGTTTTTTCCCTTCTTTCTCGGGAGGATGGCGCATATCGGAAGAGTCTTTTATGGCAGGAACCCGGAGTGTTCTGTCTAATTTAAAGTTCCGTGCATCTTGGGGATCGATAGGAAATCAGATTATCTTGCTGTCTGATGGCTCGCCGGACAATTATCCGTATATACCGGAAATGGCTCCGGGATTAACTAATTGGTTGGTAGGCGGTAAAAAACCTACGACTCTCTCTACGCCGCCGATGGTCAGCAGTGCGTTTACCTGGGAGAAAGTATATACGCTTGACTTCGGTGTCGACTTCGGATTTTTTGATAACAGGTTGAACGGGACTTTCGACTGGTATCGGCGTGATACGAAAGGAATGTTGGCGCCGGGTATGGATTTGCCTTGGGTGGTGGGAGTAGCTGCTGCCAAGCAAAATGCCGCAGATCTGAAAACCTATGGTTGGGAACTGGAACTCAACTGGAGAGACCGCATTAAAGATTTCAGTTACCGTATCGGATTCAACCTTTACGATTCGCAGAGCGAGATTACCAAGTTCAACAATGAAACCAATTTGTTGGGTACTTATCGGAAAGGGCAGAAGATTGGTGAAATCTGGGGATATGTGACCGATCGTTTTTATAGAGAAGACGATTTCAATGCCGATGGAACTCTTAAAGAAGGCATTCCTATCCCTAAAGGAGCTGGGAAAGTGTATCCGGGAGATGTGCTTTATAAGAATTTTGATGATGATGCCACTACCATCTGGAGTGGAAAAGGGACAGCGGACGATCCGGGCGACCAACGTATTATCGGTAACTCTACGCCGCGTTTCCATTATGGCATCAACGCAGGCTTGAGTTGGAAGGGATTTGATCTTTCCATTTTCCTTCGTGGTGTGGGCAAACGCGACTTTTGGCGTACCGATCAGATTGCATGGCCTACCGCTACATGGGGAAGTTTGTTTAAAGAAACTCTTAATTTCTGGACACCAGAGCATACGGATGCTTATTTTCCGAGAGTATATGCAAACAATGGTGTGAATACCGCTACGAACCGCTGGAAGCAAACCAAATATCTGGCCAATGCGGCTTATGTGAAACTGCAAAACATCACTTTATCCTATACATTGCCTAAGGTATGGACTAAGCAGATTTACTTTGACGAAGTCAAGGTCTTTTTTAGTGGGGAGAACCTTCATACATGGGATCATTTGCCGGAGGGCTTAGAGTCGGATATGCTTTCAAAGGGAGCATGGGAATACCCGTTTATGAAGAAATTTTCACTTGGATTTAATGTCACATTCTAAATAACCGAAATAGTATGAAGAAATATACATTTGCCCTGTTTATATTCTGTGCGATCGCTTTGACCGGTTGCTTGAACAATGATTTTATGGAAAGGTATCCGTTGGGCAATCCGACGGAAGAGACGGCCTTTGTGACGTATGATAACTTCAAGGCGTATGCTTGGGGACTGTATGAAACACTTCCTACATTAGGATATGGTGATACTTCGACGGATGACATTTCATACAATCAAACGCGGGGAAGCAGCGAAAGCAACTGGATCAGGGGGCTGGTTACTGTGCCCGATAAGCGTGACGGCACAGCTTGGAACTATTATGGCTTTATCCGCCGTGTCAATCTGATGCTGGGGCGTATAGACGCTTCTCAAATGACTGAAGTAGAGAAAGCGCATTGGAAAAGTGTCGGATACTTCTTTCGTTCATACCGCTACTTCTCACTGTTGTCCGCTTACGGCGGGGTACCTTGGATTGACCGGGTGCTGAGTGATAATGATACGGAGTTGATCAACGGTCCCCGTGCTTCCAGAGACGAAATAGCGAAGCATATCCTTGAGGATCTGCAATATGCCGAACAACATATCAACGTCAATGGTGATGGCGAAAATACGATTAATAGAGCTGTCGTACAGGCTTTTATGTCCCGTTTTTGTATTTTTGAAGGCACATGGAGGCGGTATCACGGATTGAATGATGCCGATATTTATCTGAAAGAATGTAAACGGGTGTCTGCCGAGGTCATGAAGTCTTATCCGGAAATTTGCAACAACTACGACGATCTGTTTTGTTCGCTTGATTTGAAAGACGTACCGGGAGTTATACTCTATCGTGAGTTCTCAAATGCGGAAAATGTTGTGCATGCTGTCAGCATTGGAGGAACAACCGGGGCGTCTTACTATAATCCGACCCGTGATTTGGTGGACAGTTATCTTTGTTCGGATGGTAAAACCCGTTGGAACAGTCCGCTTTTCCAAGGAGACAAAGACATGTACAGTGAGTTCAGTTGCCGGGATCATCGACTTTGGCTGCAAGTGACCCCTCCTTTCAGAGTAGATCGTTCGGCTTCTACCGATGCGTGGGGTAACAAGTGGAAGTTCACCGATGTCGCTAAGGACAGGAGTTTCATCGATAGCTTGAATATCCGGTTAGGAATAGGGTATGGAAGTGGCAAAGAGAGACAGAAGACACTGCCTTTCCGCCAAGGGTATGACGGAGGTATTCTGGGAGCAGTTCCACATTTCGATTTCTATTTGGAGAATCAGCCTTGGTACAAGTCTGCATTTGGGTATAATAACTGGAAGTATTATTGCACTTACCTGTCGATGGGATCGCAGCGAAATGAAGAGACCGATATGCCACTGTTCAGGGTGGAAGAGGTGATGCTGAATTATGCCGAGGCAATGTGTGAGTTGGGTGAATTCGATCAGTCGGTAGCCGATCAGACGATCAATAAACTGCGTAGCCGTGCCAACGTAGCGTCTATGAAGGTGGCGGAAATCAATGCCGGTTTCGATCCTAAACGTGATTTGGGAGACCCTTCTTATCCGGGTGATTATGCTGTCGATCCTTTATTGTGGGAGGTCCGTCGCGAACGGCGTATCGAGTTATTCTCCGAAGGGTTCAGGTTTGATGATCTGCGGAGGTGGAAAAAGTGCCATTACGCATTAAAGAAGAAGCTGGGTATGTACGTCAAAGCATCGGATTTTCCGGCCGGAACGAAGGTGACGATTGACGGAGGAGGTGTAGAGGGATATCTTGAATTCCATCCTGTACAAACCCATACTTGGCCCGAATATTATTATCTGAATCCTATTCCACGTAATGAAAGGGTGCTGAATCCTCAGTTAACCCAAAATCCGGGTTGGGATGACGGAGTAAAGTAGGAACTTTTCCTGATTGACAAATGGTTTTAACCGTGTGATAAGAGACTGTCCGTAGAAATTCTTATCTTTGGGCTGTTTCTTGTCACACTATAAATACTATGTTTAAATGAAATACCTGATTTTAATACTGTTTTTCCTCGGTTCGCACGCCATCCGCCTATGCGGACAAATCATCTTGCCTACACCTGACTACCTTGAAAAAGCCAATGGACAGTTGCAGTTCCAAGGTGCCATACGGATGCATGCTCAAGATACTTCCGCTTCTTTCCTACGTTTGTTTTATGAAAAACTGATACCGGAAAGTGATATGGAATGGTGTGGAGAGAAGGAGCATAGCCAAATCTGCTGGGAGAAAGATACTACACTTCCGGCAGAGGGATATCGCATTCTTGTTACTCCTGCGAAAATAACTGTTTGTGCGGCAGATAACGCCGGTTTTATTTATGCCATTCAGAGCCTGAGACAATGGAGCATACGGGTAGGAAACAAGTTGATATTCCCTTGTGTAGAAATTACTGACTTTCCGCGGGTGAAATGGCGTAGCTTTATGCTGGATTCGGGACGTCAGTACCAGAAGGTCTCTACCATCAAGAAGTATATCGATATGGCTTCGATGCTGAAAATGAATTACTTTCATTGGCATCTGACCGAGGGCCTCGGCTGGCGTATCGAGATAAAACGCTATCCGCTCCTGACTCGGATCGGAGCTTTCGTAGGACAGGGACCGGAGCAACAGGGCTTCTACTCTCAGGAAGAGGTGAAAGAGATTGTCGGCTATGCGGCGGATCGAGGCATTACGGTTGTTCCCGAGATCGACATGCCCGGACATGCCGAGGCGGCGCTCAATGCGTATCCTGGGTTGGGATGTTTCAACATTCCGGTGAAAGTACCCCAAAGCGGTTTTACACAGAATATTTTTTGCGCGGGCAAAGATAATACACTCACTTTCCTGCAGAATGTACTGGACGAAGTGTGCCGGATGTTTCCGTCCGTCTATATTCATCTCGGAGGCGATGAAGCACCTAAAGGAAACTGGGATAAATGTATGGATTGCCAGGCACGGATTGCGAAAGAAAAATTAAAAGGCAGCCATGACCTGCAATTATGGTTCTCGGCCCAAATGGCAGATTACCTGAAGCGGAAAGGGCGAAAGGCAATCTTTTGGGGAGATGTGATTTATAAAGACGGTTATCCGTTGCCGGATAATGTGGTTATACAGTGGTGGAACTGGAGAGGACATAAGGATCTGGCTTTGAAGAACGCTGTCAGGCATAATTACCCGGTGATTTGCGGTACGAACTATTACACCTATCTCAACTTTCCCCTAACTCCTTGGAGGGGATACGACAAGGACCGCACTTTCGATCTGGAGGACGTATATCTGCATAATCCGTCCTATAGGCGGCAGGAAGAAAATCCACTGATCCTCGGAATGAGTTCTGCATTGTGGACAGACGATGGAGTGACGGAAGATAGGATTGACCGTCGTGTCTTTCCGCGTATTCTCGCACTTGCCGAACAAATGTGGTATTCCGGCAAACCGTTAAGTTTCGATGAGTTTTACGGTAAAGTTCTTCTGAAACAGCCATGGTTCGAACGGCAGGGATATGCATTCGGTCCTGCCTTGAAAAAAGAGGTAGATGTAAACTATAAATGGGACTAAAAAAAGAAACCAATCATGAAAAGAATAGAAATCTATATCGGACTATCTATATTTGCTTTATCGGCCAAAAGCCAGGTGAAAGAATCTCGCCCCAATGTCATATATATCATTATGGATGATTTGGGTTACGGGGATATCGGTTGTTATGGTTCGGAGAAAATAGAAACGCCGAACATCGACCGTTTGTGTAAAGACGGCATCAGTTTCACCCAGCACTATACCGGATCGCCTGTTTCGGCACCGGCACGCTGTGTGCTGATGACAGGTATGCATTCGGGACATGCACAGATACGGGCCAATGATGAAATGGCATACCGGGGAGCTATCATGAACTATGACTCCATGTATGTGCATCCGAGTCTGGAGGGACAGTATCCTCTGAAGGCCAATACGATGACTATCGGAAGGATGATGCAGCAGGCGGGGTATGTCACCGGATGTTACGGGAAATGGGGATTGGGTGCTCCGGGATCGGAGGGTACTCCCAATAAACAGGGATTCGACAGTTTTTACGGATATAACTGTCAGCGGCAAGCGCACAGTTACTATCCGGCCTTTCTGTATAAGGATGAAGACCGTGTATATCTGAACAATAAAGTTCTTGACCCTCACACTGCCCGGCTGGATCCCGGAACAGATCCCCGCGATGAAGCCAGTTATGCCAAATTTTCACAGAAGGAGTATGCCAATGACCTTATTTTTGATGAGCTGATTTCGTTTGTCGGACAGAACAAGAAGAAGCCTTTCTTTTTGATGTGGACTACTCCGCTTCCGCATGTGTCATTACAGGCACCGGAGAAATGGGTGAAACACTATGTCGAAAAGTTTGGAGACGAGGCGCCTTACACCGGGAAAGCCGGATATATGCCTTGTCGGTATCCGCATGCTACTTATGCTGCCATGATCAGTTACTTCGACGAACAGATAGGCAGATTGATAGAGAAACTCAAGGCAGATCATTTGTATGACCATACTATCATCATGTTCACTTCCGATAACGGTCCGACCTTTAACGGTGGAAGCGATTCGCCATGGTTCAATAGTGGAGGCCTTTTCAAGTCGGAGTATGGCTGGGGAAAATGTTTTGTACATGAAGGCGGAATACGGATACCCGCCATCGTTACTTGGCCCGGAAAGATCAAACCTTCCACTCAGACCGACCATATCTGCGGATTTCAGGATATGATGCCTACCTTGGCGGATATTGCGAAGGTTGATTGTCCGCCGACTGACGGAATCAGTTTCCTGCCCACTCTGCTCGGCAAGACCGGAGAACAGAAAGAACATGCATACCTGTATTGGGAATATCCCGATCCGGTGATCGGTCTCAAAGCCATTCGCATGGGTAAGTGGAAAGGAATTGTCAACAACATCCGTAAGGGCAACTCTACAATGGAACTTTATGACTTGGAGAGTGATCTCAGGGAAGAACATGATGTAGCTGCCGAACATCCCGATATCGTCCGCAAGCTGACGAAGCTGATGGAAGAGTCGCACACCGAACCGGAGAACCCCAAATTCAAGTTCTGATCGGCCGCGATCGTCCGAAGCCTTACGGGAGGGTGAGTTCGTGGAGGTTGTCAAAACTCACCACAGAGGGCGAAGAGTAACACAGAGGCGATTTAAGTTATTGATTATTGGTGAAAAGGCTCTGTGCTACTCTGTGGTAAGAAAAGTTTCGACGCATCCCCTTCCGGAAAGATCAGCAGAGGCCGCCGAAGACGGATAAAAGCGTATAAATATGCCCCTCCGATTGATTTTTTACCCTTATTCTGTCTCTTTGTGCGGATTTTGGTATAATTTTGCCCCGCCCAATAATGAAATAGGATCATGGAACAATACACATTCAGTATAGCGGGTGGCGTGGCACGCAACCCGCTTGTGCGTTTGGCACAACCAGTCACGGCGCAAATCGCTACCGGCGAACATATCGCTATCGTAGGACCCAATGGGGGAGGGAAAAGCTTGTTTGTAGACACGCTTTTGGGTAAATATCCTTTGCGTGAGGGTACATTGGACTACGATTTTTCTCCTTCTTCTACCCGGACGGTATATGATAACGTGAAATATATTGCTTTCCGTGACACCTACGGGGCGGCGGATGCCAACTATTACTATCAGCAACGCTGGAATGCCCACGATCAGGAAGATGCCCCCTCTGTGCGGGAGATGTTGGGAGAGATCAAGGATGAAAGACTGAAAGAGGAATTGTTCGAACTCTTCCACATCGAGCCATTGTTGGACAAGAAGATCATCCTTCTTTCCAGTGGCGAATTACGTAAATTTCAACTGACTAAAACCCTCCTGACAGCTCCTCGGGTATTGATTATGGACAATCCTTTTATCGGTTTGGATGCGCCTACCCGTGAATTGCTTTTCTCGCTGCTCGAACGTCTCACCCGCTTGTCATCCGTGCAAATCATTCTTGTGCTTTCGATGCTCGATGATATCCCTTCGTTCATTACCCATGTGATTCCGGTAGAAGACCTGCACGTGCTTCCGAAAATGGAAAGGGAGGCTTATCTGGCTTCATTTTGTGTGACCAATGAGGCCGAAGTCCTGGACGCACTGCAACAGCGTATAGCCGGATTACCTTATGACGGAGCAAACTATGACTCCGAAGAGGTGGTAAAATTAAATAAGGTCAGCATCCGTTATGATGACCGTACCATCCTGAAAGAACTCGACTGGACTGTCCGTCGGGGCGAGAAGTGGGCATTGAGCGGAGAAAACGGTGCCGGTAAATCTACGTTGCTTAGTTTGGTTTGTGCGGATAATCCTCAGTCGTATGCCTGTGACATCAGCCTTTTCGGACGCAAGCGGGGTACAGGTGAAAGCATTTGGGAGATAAAAAAGCATATCGGTTACGTCAGTCCCGAAATGCACCGTGCTTATCTAAAGAATCTACCGGCCATTGAGATTGTAGCTTCCGGGTTGCATGACAGCATCGGCTTGTATAAGCGTCCACAGGAAAGCCAGATGGCCACCTGCGAGTGGTGGATGGATGTGTTTGGCATTGCCGCTCTGAAAGACAGACCTTTTCTTCAACTCTCGAGTGGTGAACAGCGCTTGGCATTGCTGGCCCGTGCTTTCGTGAAAGATCCGGAATTACTTATTCTGGACGAACCGCTGCACGGACTCGATACGTACAATCGCCGGCGGGTGAAAAAGATCATCGAGGCCTTCTGCTGCCGTGAAGATAAAACGATGATTATGGTAACCCATTATGAGTCGGAACTGCCCTCTGTCATTACCGATCGCCTTTTTCTAAAGAGAAATCGTTGAGCGTGACGGGCGGCAACGCCTGTTTTGGGTTATGTTGTTTATCAGTGGATTAATCTTTCCCTGTGGCGCATGGTGATATACACTCTGTTATATTTTAAACCAACGCCTCCTGCCTTTCAAACCTATGGTCCTTTGGTTTAAAAGGCAGGCATGCCCGTATGCGTGATGGGTGTCCTTCGCCGAAACGGGCTCCACTGATGCCCTTAGCCGTATCTTGCTTTACATCGTTACCTCATTTTCTTTCTGATTTCGGAAGAAGATGATCCGGAACTTGCTGCCTTCGGGTGACTTCCGGGTCTCGGTTTCTATATCCGTCCGGTTATTCATTGGTTTGCCGTTAATGCTCAGAATCACGTCATTGGCTTGCAGGGCGGTTATTCCCTTTTCGATCTTCACTACCAGTATACCTCGTATTTTGTCGAGTCCCGTGGCCGAACGTTCTCCTTCGGTCGACACCTCTTTCAAGGTTAACCCCTTCCACGAATACGTCTGTACTGTCTCTGGTTTTTCTTCCGGAATTTTGAAAACCGGCAATTCCGGAGTAGCCGCCAAAGCTTTCAGGTGTGGGCATTGTACGCCGAAGTGCTCCATATCGAAATTCCGGAAACCCGTCTTCAAGGCAGGCGAATTTTCTTTTACCCGGTAGTCTCCTTTTTCAGGAGCAATGAAGAGCGGATCACCGTAAAGTGAATGGAGGTCCGTTCCTCTGTTTTGCGCCTGCTCCAGTCCTTGCTCGGTGACAAAAAAGTTAGTGTCTGTTTCCTTTCCCCATTCTTTTACCTGAATGGGGCGATAGGGAGTCGTGACGATGTTGTGACGGAAAATGTCTTGAGAGTTTGCAAACCAAACGTGCGGATGGAATGTGTTGTTGACCATAATGTTGTTTTCCACCGTTCGCGCGAAGCCTTCGCGCAATTTCAATCCTCCGTGTAGGCAGAGGTTGTTGTAGATGTGATAGTTGGAAGAACCGTCGTCCAGATCGATGTCCCATCCATGGTCGCACCTCCAGCGGTTGTTGCGGATGACAGTCGTTTCGGTAGCGTCCCGGAATACCATTTGAGGATGTTCTTTCGCGAACTCATCCATCACATTCCGGTCGGGATGCCAATAGCGGTCGCGTCCCCAGGAGTTGAAGGACCCGTGGTCGCCTGTCTCGAGTACGGTGTCGAACACATCGTTTCCTTCTATCATATGTCCTCCCCAGGTACCTTCACTGACGTTGATGCCGGCACGGGGCAGGTCGTAAATACTGTTGTTACGGATGGTGATTCGTGCGGACATAGATAGCTGGATACCGGCTCCCTGCTTTTCTATCTCTCCGATCGAGTGAATCAGATTGTCGTCCACCAGGCAGTCTGAGGGATAGTCGGGGGTGAGAGGGCCTGTCCCTTTATCCATCTGCTCCCAGGTTTGCGACTTTCCGTACTCGAACAGAGGGGAACGGACGGCATCCGGAGAGCCTACAAAGCAAACGGCACTGGCTCCTATACGGGTGATATGATTTTGGCTGACACGGTGGTTGCGGTTATAATTGGAGAAGAAGATAGCATTGCCTCCTATATCGTGCAGGTAGCAGCCGTTTACAGAGCATTTTTCGGCATTTTCAATTATCAGGGCTCCTCCCCGATAGATTTTCCAGTCACTGCGCAATAGGGGTTCATTGGTTTTCATAAAGGTGCGCAGGGTTTGTGTCAGTTCCAAATGGTCTACGGATACGTGACGGACCGGATTTCCGGGTTTTCCTTTCAGGATAAAGAGGGTTTCTGTCTGCGGCACTTCGAACAAGGCGGTTTGCAGATTGAGTTCTCGTGGCGGATAGAAATAGAGTGTATGGGTTTCTTTATCAAAATACCATTCCCCTTCGGCATCCAACTCTTCAAAGATGTTTTCTACCATGCGGTAAGTGTCGTGCATACCCATCTGGCGGTTGTTCTGAAATCCGCCTTTCAGTATCAGTTCGCCTTTGGCGTCTTTGCCTTCGATGCTGTATTGGTAGCCTCCCCATTCTCTGCTGTGCATGGCGTGCAGATAACCTCCCGCGGGGTTGCTCCAGTTTTTCACACGTTCGGGCGAGCAGGCGTCAGCTGCATATCCGTTGAAGATGCGTATATTCGGATCAAAATTCGGATACCGTGCCGATATCTGTTTTTTTCCGTTCACAAAGAGCTGGTCGGGGATCAGTTCTTCTTCCACTTGGGTCTGCATGATACCGTTTTTATACTCTTTCCAACACAGGTTCCGGAGTATACGCGAACCACTGATGACCGCCTTTTGTCCGGGATACGAAGAAAAACGGACCGGATGTTCGGGTGTGCCCGAAGTCTCGTTTGTGATAAGAATCGGAGTGGACAGGTAGTTGGTGCCTTCGCAGTAGATGGTGATGGAACGCCGGCCGGCCTGCCGTGAGGCCTTTTTCCAGGCATATTCTAAAGTAGCCATCGGCTTTTCCGCTGTTCCGGGATGATGGTCGCTGCCCGAAGGTGATACATAGAGTGTTATCTCTGTTTGGGCGGATAGCAGACCGGATACGAATAGTAGTAATGGAAAAAAGAGTTTTCTCATGTGTTGTTCATTTAGAAATTAAATAAAAAGGTTACTTACAGTGCACAAAGGTAACTTTTCTCAGCATACTTCAGCATAGATATTTAGAAAAAGTTTCGTGAACTTTGTACTCAGTACAAATGTTCTATAGTAAACACCTAAAGAAAGGAGAGTTGAATGAAAAAGATTGTATTGCTCCGTCATGGAGAAAGTGCATGGAACAAAGAGAACCGTTTTACCGGTTGGACAGATGTCGATCTGACAGAAAAGGGAATTGCCGAAGCCTGCAAAGCGGGTGAACTACTGAAAGAAAATGGATTTAATTTCGATAAAGCTTATACTTCGTACCTTAAACGAGCGGTGAAAACGCTGAATTGTGTGCTCGACCGGATGGATCAGGACTGGATTCCGGTGGAGAAGAGTTGGCGTCTGAATGAGAAGCATTATGGCGATCTGCAAGGATTGAATAAAAGCGAGACGGCTGCCAAATACGGTGACGAACAGGTGCTTATCTGGCGTAGGAGTTATGATATAGCTCCCAATGCCCTGTCGGAAGACGATCCGAGAAATCCACGTTTTGAGAACCGCTATCGGGAAGTGCCCGATGCAGAACTTCCCCGGACGGAATCTTTGAAAGATACCATCGACCGCATCATGCCTTATTGGAAATGTATCATTTTCCCGAATCTGAAAACCGCTGATGAAATTCTGGTGGTTGCCCACGGCAACAGTTTGCGGGGCATTATCAAGCACTTGAAGCACATCTCCGATGAAGAGATCGTGAAACTGAATCTGCCGACTGCTGTTCCTTACGTATTTGAATTCAGTGACGAACTGAATCTGGAAAAAGACTATTTCCTGGGTGACCCCGAAGAAATCCGGAAACTGATGGAAGCGGTTGCCAATCAGGGAAAGAAAAAATAAGATAAGAGGAAACCCCTCATTACGGAATAAAAATGAATATTATTCACCACAGAGTACACGGAGGACACAGAGTTTTAATCTCTTGTTTATTAAGATGTTTAAGAGAAAGATATTCTCTGTGTTCTCTGTGTACTCCGTGGTGAATAAAACTCAAAACCATTACAATTATGAATAAAATTATAGAACTATTGGGTAATCAGGCTGAATACTACCTGAACCACACTTGTAAAACCATTGATAAATCACTGATTCACGTGCCGTCACCGGATACGATCGATAAGATATGGATTGACTCGGACCGTAACATACAGACCTTACGTAGTTTGCAGACTTTGCTGGGACATGGTCGTCTGGCAAATACGGGATATGTGTCCATTCTTCCTGTCGACCAGGATATTGAGCATACAGCCGGAGCTTCGTTCGCTCCGAATCCCATCTATTTCGACCCGGAAAATATTGTAAAACTGGCCATTGAAGGCGGATGTAATGCCGTTGCTTCTACTTTCGGTATTCTGGGGGCTGTTGCCCGTAAGTACGCTCACAAAATTCCTTTTGTAGTGAAACTGAACCATAATGAACTGCTGTCTTATCCCAATTCGTATGATCAGGTGTTGTTTGGCACCGTCAAGGAGGCATGGGAGATGGGAGCGGTGGCTGTGGGAGCTACTATCTATTTCGGTTCCGAGCAAAGCCGTCGTCAGTTGGTAGAGATTGCCGAGGCTTTTGACTATGCGCATGAATTGGGCATGGCCACTATCTTGTGGTGTTATCTGCGCAACAACGATTTTAAGAAAGACGGGGTAGACTATCATGCTGCCGCCGACCTAACCGGGCAGGCAGACCGTCTTGGAGTTACCATTAAAGCGGATATTGTGAAGCAGAAGTTGCCTACTAATAACGGTGGTTTCAAAGCAATTCATTTTGGAAAGACAGACGAAAGAATGTATACCGAACTGACTACCGATCACCCGATTGATCTTTGCCGTTATCAGGTAGCCAACGGATATATGGGACGTGTCGGTTTGATTAATTCCGGTGGCGAATCACATGGAGCTTCCGACCTGAAAGACGCTGTTGTTACAGCGGTAGTGAATAAACGTGCCGGTGGTATGGGGTTGATTAGCGGACGTAAAGCTTTCCAAAAACCGATGAAAGAGGGAGTGGAATTGCTCAATGCCATCCAGGATGTATATCTGGATGCATCTGTCACCATTGCTTGATTGAGTTTGATTGTTAGAATGGAGAATGGGGTATGGCTGTGTCGTACTCCATTTTTTATTCAGTGAAGTTATATTCGGATAAGAAATATGCTGGGTCCGAAAGGGTGTAGCTATCCGAGGCATAGGGTGTAGCCATGTACTCCGGATGGTTATACCCTATGCATCGGATGGCTACACCCTATTGCTTTTTCCTTATTTTCTCTTTATACTGAGTCGGTGTCTCTCCTGTATATTGCTTGAATGAAGTACTGAAATAACGGGATGTTGTAAATCCTATTTTTTCCGCTATCTCTGTAAAGGTGAGATCGGTGGTTGAGATCAGTTGGATGGCCTTTTCCATGCGGAATTTATTGATGTAATCGTTGGCGCCCATGTTGGTCATGGCCTTTAACTTGTTGTAGAGTGAAGCACGGCTCAATCCCATTTCCGTACAGAGGAAGGTGACGTCCAGTTCGGGACTGTCCAAGTGGTCGGTGATTAGCCGGTTCAGTTTTCGTAGGAAAGTCTCGTCTGGTTGGCTGAGTTCGCTCTTTTCCTCTTTGGGGATATTTTTAATGTCGGTGTCCGTTTTACTTTTCTCTCCGTTACGGAGCCGGTTTCGTATCAGCTCTACGATTTGCAGTTCTCTTTCACCCGTCTCGGTGAACGAGGGGAGGAGTTCGTTGCTGACATTGACCAGGAATCGGATTTTTTCTTCATATTCCTGTAACTCCCGCTCTTTTAGTTCCCATTTCAACCGGTTTTGCCTGCGGCGCAGAATGGTGAGAATGACGGCAGCAATGACACCCGATGCAATAAGCAATACACAGATGATGAACCATCCGCTCCGGTACCAGGGAGGTAGTATGGTGAGTGACAGGATAGGACGGAAGGGAGTCCAGTCGCCATTCTTGGTACTGCATGCGGCCAATATCCGATATTTGCCTGCCGGAAGTGAACGGATAATCAGTTCCGGATCGTACGATTCAATCGGTTCGTCGTTCAATCCTTCTATCTGATAACGGTATCTTTTTTTACGGAAAATATCTTGTTCGTGGGACATTATGCGTAAGGTTATGGTCCGGCTGTCCTGCGGGAGGGTCAGTTTCTCCGGCTGTCCTGTTATCTGGTTAATGGCCGGCTCACCGTTTATGTATACGTCGGTCAGTTCCACTTCCGGAAAGTCGGATGGAGCTGTCGAAAAACGGTTATCGATGCAGAGCAGTCCGTTTGCGCCTCCCATATAAACTTCTCCCTTGCCGGAGACAAGCCGGGGTTTTGCCAGATATTCATTCGGAATAACTCCGTCCGATTCGCCGAAAAGGATGAACTTCCGGGATTGCAGCATCCAGGCAAACAACATGTGGTCTGCCCCGATCCATACTTTTCCCCGATGATCGCAAATGACCGAACTCACTTCACCGAACAGGGAAGTTGGCAACGGATGATACCGGTTGGTCGACGGCGTATACTGTCCCAGTCCGGTGTTGCTGCCAATCCAGAAATCACCTTTCTCGTCCATCGAAACAGAATATAATAATGTATCGCCCGTACAGCTGAAAAGTCTTTTCAGACAGTTGTTTGTCCGGTCCAGTTCGTAGAGGGTACGGCTGTCGTTGAGGTAGGTGAAACGCTCGTTGTGGGCAATGGCATTCATGCTGCCGGCAATCTCCATACCTTCTTCTTCATTCACTACGCGTATTTTCTGCGAGCCGGTGTCGTATCGGTAAATATGTCCTGCCAGCAAGAGGACGCTGCCCGGTTCGTCCTGATAGACATTTACCGCCATTCCGCTGTAGTAGAGATATTGTTTGAGGCGGGGATGGTCGATGGTCAGTAACTGTTGTTCTCCATTCGCTTTGTTGTAAACAAACAATCCTTTTGAAAAGACAGAGAGTAAGAGTGTTTCCCGGGTGAAACCGGCGATAGAGACTACTTTGTCTCCCCAGGTAGACCGGTCGTGACGGAACTCTTCCGTGTCGGGGTCAAGACTGTTGATACCTCCGCCGTCTGTACCGATCCAGATCCGTCCGTCCGATTCGTCCTGATAAAGACTCAGTACGGCGGGATCACTCAGCCCTTTGCTACTTCCGGGAAAGACATCGGTATAGGTCTTCATGGATACTTCACGGATATTGATCAAACCCTTGCGAATGCTTCCGGCCCACATGTTGTTATAGGTATCGTTGTAGAGCGATAGGATAGAGTTGACGGGAAGTGAATAGTTATCTCCGGGGATATGTTCAAGAACGCTGATCTGATGGTTGTCCGGACGTATGATATTGATGCCTCCTCCGTCTGTTCCTACCCAGATGTGCGAGTCCCGTTCGGCTATGCTAAGCACCACGTTGTTGCTGAGGCGGGAGTTTGCGGTAGTGTACGAGGCTAACAATCTGCCTTCGGGACTGAAGCAGCGCAAGCCTTCATTGTAGGGGGCCACCCAGATGCGGTTGTGCGAGTCGATCAGGAGTGCCATGATCTCTTTCCCACAGTCGAATGGAGGGAGACGGCGTTCTCCCGAACGGAGATTGATCAACCTGAGACCTTGCCACCGGCTGCAACATAGCAGCGTCTCTTCGTCCCATCGGCTGATGGCGGAGATGGCGAAGTAAGGGTCGGAACTGAAGTCCAGCAGAAGTTTTACGGAACGGTTTTCATAATCGTAACGATAGATGCGGTTGCGGCCGCCGAAGATCACCCCCTGTTCCGTCAGGCAAGCGGAATAGGCGAGGATGGAATGTCCCTGTTCGTCTTGTGGAGTTGTAAAATCGTCGCTTTGCCTGCGATACTGCGCTATTCCGTCATCGGTCAGTACCCAGATGTTGTGTTGATTGTCTTCAATGATCTGATGGATGTAATTGTGTGGCAACGAGTGCGCATCTTCTTTCCGGTGGATATATTTCTTCAGCTTTTCTCCGTCGAACCTTCCCAATCCCGCATTGGTGCCTATCCATACGAAACCTTTGGGTTCGGTATAGACACATCGCACGGTAGAAGGGAGTCCCTCCTTCAGGGAAATCTGTTTATAGTAGTAATGGCCGGCTTTCAGCGGGAGGCAGCAGACTGCCAGAAGTATGGTCAACCAACAGAGAAGGCCGGTATATGGGTTGTTTTTCATGGATGCATATCTATCACGTTAACGGCAAAAGTAACAGTTTGCATAGACGTGACCAAAAAAATGGAAATAAAATCTTATCTTTGCCGAAATGAATAACATTAACCACAGAGTACACAGAGTCCCATAGAGCGTATCTTCTATGCTTCCTTCCTCTATGGAACTCGGTGTGACTCTGTGGTGAGCAAATCAAAACACTATGAACAAGAGATTATTATTCCGTTTAGCTCCCGGTTTGTTGGCCGTTGTGCTATTCTGTGCCTGTCGCCCCGCAGTTATCGAAAAGGGGAATCTGGACGTAATTCCTCAGCCGCAAGAGATTGTCCTTGCCCAAGACACTACACCTTTTGTTATCAACCACAGTACTACGATCATCTATCCGGCAGCTAATGAAAAAATGCATCGTACTGCCGATTTTCTGGCTACCTTTATAAAAGAGATGACCGGAACCGAAGTCCGTGTGTCCGATAAAGAGAAGGGCAGTAACGCCATTATCCTTGCTGTAGATACGACAATGACTCACCCGGAAGGTTATAAACTTGAGATCACCCCTGAGAAGGTTCTTCTCACCGGAGGCAGTGAGGCCGGAGTATTCTACGGTACCCAAACCATCCACAAAGCCCTTCCGATTCTGAAGGACGGAAAAGTGGCGGCAGCTCTTCCTGCCGGGACGGTTACCGACTTTCCCCGTTTCCGTTATCGTGGATTCATGATCGACGTAGGTCGCCATTTCTTCCCCGTCAGCTACCTCAAACAGATGATTGACCTGATGGCATTGCATAACATCAACTATTTCCATTGGCACCTGACCGAAGACCAGGGGTGGCGAATTGAAATCAAAAAGTATCCCAAACTAACGGAAATAGGTTCCAGACGAGATTCTACCATTATTGACTGGGAAACCAAGAAGTTCGATGGAAAGCCTCACAGTGGTTTCTATACACAGGATGAAGCCCGTGAGATTGTCCGTTATGCGGCCGATCGCTTCATTACGGTAGTTCCCGAAATAGACCTTCCGGGACATACTACAGCCGCCCTGGCTTCTTATCCGGAACTGGGTTGCACGGGTGGTCCCTATAAGGTGCTTTGTTCATTTGGTGTATTTCCCGATGTGCTTTGTGCCGGTAACGAACAGACACTTCAGTTTACTAAAGACGTGTTGGACGAGATTATGGATATTTTCCCTTCCGAATACATTCATATCGGTGGAGACGAGTGTCCGAAGAGCCGTTGGGAGAAATGCCCTAAATGTCAGGCTAAAATTAAGGAACTGGGTATCAAAGCGCTGCCTAAACATTCGAAAGAGAATCAGTTGCAGACCTATTTCATGTCTGAGTTGGAGAAAGAGATCAACGCCCACGGACGCCGTATGTTGGGATGGGACGAAGTATTGGAAGGCGGTCTGACCCCGAATTCTACCATCATGTCATGGAGGGGTATTCAAGGAGGCATCGAAGCTGCGCGCCAGCATCACGATGTCATCATGACTCCTATCCAACGGCTCTATTTCAGCAATCCGCGCATTAATAAGATGACCGGATTCGAATGGATGAATCGTGTATATAACTTCGAACCTGTTCCTGCCGAACTGACCGATGCCGAAAAGAAGTTTGTAATCGGTACTCAAGGTTGTATCTGGACGGAGTGGACTGCCGATTCAACCAAGATGGAGTGGCAGATTTTACCTCGAATGGCTGCTTTGTCCGAAATACAATGGACATTGCCGGAACATAAAAATTTTGACCGTTTCATGGAACGTCTGCCTGAGATGTTGAAGATTTATTCCGACCTGGGGTATAGCTACCGGAAAGATGTCTTTGCGGCAGATACGGTGGCAGTGAAGCAATAACTGCAAGTTATTAATAATTATAGAGGGCACAGAGATTTTCCATTGAAAGAAATTATCTCTGTGCCCTCTGTGTATTCTGTAATGAAGTAAAATGTTTCTTCTTATTTTTCTCCCGGTAACAGTGGGAAATTAGGATTTGGCACATGTGCAGCCTGCATGATGCCTTTCAGTTCGGCCACTTTTTCCGGGAACTGGTTCAGTACATTGTGGCGTTCCGACGGATCGGAATTCAGGTTGTAGAGTTCGAAATACGGGTTTTTGCCGCGAACGTTCATGTGAACTAACTTCCACGGGCCTTTACGTACGGCCTGGCGTCCGTTCATCTCCTGGAACTCAAAATACAGATATTCGTGTTCTTTCTGTCCTTTGCGGTTTTCAAGTAGTGGTAACAGGCTCACACCGTCCATCTGTTGGTTCTTGGCTTTCGGGTTCAATATTTCACGGAAAGTGGGCATTACATCCCAGAACGAACACATGAAGTCGGTTTGGGTACTGGGTTGTACACGTTCCGGCCAAGAGATGATCATCGGTACACGGATTCCTCCTTCGTAGAGGTCGCGTTTATATCCGCGCCAGATGCCGTTGCTATTGAAGAAGTCCGGATCGGCTCCGCCTTCCATGTGCGGTCCGTTATCGCTGGCAAAGATGATGATGGTGTTGTCATAGATACCCATATCTTTCAGCTTCTGTACAATCTGGCCTACATATACGTCGAGGCGGTAAACCATGGCTGCAAAGGTTGCGTGAGGGTAGAACTGAGAGCAGTATCCGCCTTTACGGAATGCCGGGCTACCCGGTTCGGTGCCATGGAAAGGCTTCTCGGGATACTTGCCGCGGAACTTTTTGATAATGCTGTCTTCGGGCACAATCAGTTCGGCATGAGGGATGATGGTAGGATACCACATGCAGAACGATTCTCCGCTTTTTCCCATCCGGTCAAGGAAGTCGAGTGCCTTTGAGTGGATCAGGTCTTGTGAGTAAGTACCTTTGCCATACTGCACATCCAGTGTGTTGTCTTTCAACTCTACTCGTTTGTCATTGTCCCACAAGTGATCGGGATAGTAGCTGTGTGCCAGCAATTGGCAGTTGTAACCGTAGAATTCGTCAATTCCCTGTTTTTTCGGATCGCCTGTAGAGCCGATGAATCCCAGTCCCCATTTACCGAAAGCGCCGGTTTTGTATCCTGCGTTCTGAAAATCGTGGAAGATGGTCTGTGCATCTGCCGGCAGAGGGAATTGTCCTTCCGGATCGAGTTCGACGTTACCACGGATAGCCGTATGTCCGCTATGAGTGCCTGTCAGCAGGCAAGAGCGTGAGGGGGCACTTACCGTTGTTCCCGAATAACATTGGGTGAAGCGCATTCCTTCCTGGGCCAGTTTGTCGATGTTGGGAGTTTCGAACTTCTCTTGTCCGTAGCAACTCAGGTCACCGAATCCGAGGTCGTCGGCCAAAATGAAAACTACGTTCGGCTTTTTGGGGTCCTGAACTTTTTTCTTTTGTGCAAACGCTTGTTGTGTTCCGGCCATGCCGACAAGCAGCGCACTGCTGAGCAATAATTTTTGATTCATAAAAAGAGTTTGTTGATTAGGTTTGTATTTAGTTCATTCAGTATTTGTTTTTGAGTTTAATTCACCACGGAGGCCACAGAGAACACAGAGAATATCTTTCTCTCAAACATCTTAATCAACAAGAGATCAAAACTCTGTGTCCTCCGTGTACTCTGTGGTGAATCGTATTCATTTCTAAACAGTTTTGTCAGGCTTCTATGTCTGCAAATATACAAATTTCAGTTAAGACTCGTTCACAACAGGCTTCCGATTTTGTCTATCCGATGTTCAAAAACGTCTATAAATGCCCTTTTTATTCCATTATTAGACGTTTTCAGAAGAATCATAGTTGTTTTTGAACTCTATGGGGTGTTAAAACTCTTTATATTTGTACCACTAATTAATCCCTAATAGAAAAACTACTTTATGATGAACAACCTATCTTCCGGAATTCTCTGCTCGCTGACAGGTGCGGCGGCAGTAGCTTCTTTGGCTTCATGTGCCACAGGCAAACAGAAAGAAGAGCAAAAACCCCTGAACATTGTTTATATTATGACGGACGACCATACGGCACAAATGATGAGCTGCTACGATACCCGTTATATGGAAACTCCGAACCTCGACCGTATTGCCCGTGACGGCGTACGTTTTACAAATTCCTTCGTTGCAAACTCTCTGAGCGGTCCCAGCCGTGCTTGTATGATCACAGGCAAGCATAGTTGTGCCAACAAGTTTTATGACAATACTACCTGCGTGTTCGACAGTGCCCAGCAAACTTTCCCGAAACTGCTTCAGAAGGCCGGCTATCAAACTGCACTCGTAGGCAAGTGGCACCTTGAGAGTCTGCCCTCAGGATTCAATTATTGGGAGATCGTGCCCGGACAAGGTGACTATTATAACCCCGACTTTATCACTCAGGACAACGACACCGTTCACAGACATGGGTACATTACCAACCTGATTACCGATGACGCTATCGATTGGATGGAGAACAAACGTGACGAGAGCAAACCGTTCTGCCTGCTGATTCACCATAAAGCTATCCACCGCAACTGGATGGCGGATACCTGTAACCTGGCTTTGTACGAAGACAAAACCTTCCCGCTGCCCGACAATTTCTTTGACGATTACGAAGGCCGTCCGGCTGCCGCAGCGCAAGAGATGAGTATTGTGAAGGATATGGATATGATTTATGACCTGAAGATGCTTCGCCCCGATAAAGATTCACGTTTAAAATCGCTCTACCAGAGATTTCTGGGACGTATGGACGAAGGACAACGTGCGGCATGGGATAAATTCTACGGTCCGTTGATCGATGACTTCTACAAGCAGAATCTAAGTGGGAAGGAACTTGCCAACTGGAAGTTCCAGCGTTACATGCGTGACTATATGAAGACAGTGAAGTCGCTGGACGACAATGTGGGACGTGTGCTTGACTATCTTGAAAAGAAAGGATTACTGGATAACACCCTGGTAGTCTACACTTCTGACCAGGGCTTCTATATGGGCGAACACGGCTGGTTCGACAAACGCTTCATGTACGAAGAATCGATGCGCACACCGCTGATCATGCGTATGCCGAAGGGCTTTGACCGTCGTGGCGACATTACCGAAATGGTTCAGAACATCGACTATGCACCTACGTTCCTTGAATTGGCCGGTGCTCCCGTTCCTGCCGATATTCAGGGTGTATCTCTGTTACCGTTGCTGAAGGGTGAACAACCCAAAGACTGGCGGAAGGCACTGTACTATCATTTCTATGAGTATCCCGCCGAACATATGGTGAAACGCCATTACGGGGTACGTACCGAACGCTATAAACTGATTCATTTCTACAATGACATCAACTGGTGGGAACTTTATGATATGCAGGCTGATCCGACGGAGATGCATAATCTGTACGGGCAGAAAGAATACGAACCTGTAGTGAAAGAACTCAAAGAGCAGATGCTGCAACTTCAGGAACAGTATAATGATCCGGTACGTTTCTCGCCGGAGAGAGATAAAGAATAAGTGGAAATCCCGGATATATGAAACACATTATAATATGCATACTCCTGCTGACGCTCTGCCCCCTTGCGGCGTTGCAGGCCGATGACTTAACACAAACAGTTTCTATAGTCCCCTGCCCGGTACAAATGGTATCGGGCACCGGGCATTTCCGTTTTTCGGGAGGTACTACGCTGGTTGTGGAAAATGCCGAGCAGGCGAAAGTGGTACAGAATTTTATAAACCTCTTCACCAAAGCTGCCGGGTTTACTCCCGTACTGAAAACGGGAAAGATGAAAGGCGATGTACGTTTCGTCACCGACAAGTCATTGAAAAGCGAAGCCTATCGGTTGGATATCATTCCAGAACAGATTACGGTCAGAGCATCGGATGTGAAAGGGTTTTTCTATGCCTTGCAGACCATCCGCCAGTTGCTTCCTCCCGATATTGAAAATCATCATACAGTCAATGCACTGTGGACGGTTCCTTGTTTGAGCATTCAGGACGAGCCCCGTTTCGGTTACCGGGGGCTAATGCTTGATGTTTCCCGCTTTTTTCTTCCCAAAGAATATGTGTTGAGAATCATCGATTGCATGGCTATGCTGAAGGTGAATAAACTCCATTTCCATCTGGTGGACGATAATGGCTGGCGGCTTGAAATTAAGAAATATCCCCGGCTGACCGAGGTCGGTGCCTGGCGGGTGGATCATACCGATGTGCCATTCCATTCGCGCCGGAATCCGTTGCCCGGAGAACCGACTCCCATCGGTGGCTTTTATACCCAGGAGGATATGAGGGAGATGATAGCTTATGCTGCCGACCGTCAGGTAGAGATCATTCCCGAGATAGAGATGCCGGCACATACCAATTCGTCACTGGCTGCTTATCCGCATCTGGCTTGTCCCGTGGTAGACCGGTTTATCGGTGTATTGCCCGGTCTGGGTGGAGACCATGCAGGAATCATCTACTGTGCCGGAAACGATAGTGTATTCACTTTTCTGCAAGATGTCATTGATGAAGTGGCTGCGCTTTTTCCTTCACATTACATCCATCTGGGTGGCGACGAAGCGCAGAAAACTTATTGGAAAAAGTGTCCTCTTTGCCAGGATCGTATGAAGAAAGAACACATTGCCCATGAAGAGGACCTTCAAGGCTATTTCATGAAGCGGATAGGCGACTATGTGCGCAGTAAAGGTAAAGAGGTGATGGGATGGGACGAGTTGACAAACAGCTTCATCCCCGAGGGAGCCGTTGTCTTCGGTTGGCAAGGGATGGGCAACGCTGCCCTGAAAGCTGCTGCGCAGGGACATCGCTTTGTGATGACTCCGGCCCGTGTGATGTACCTGATCCGTTATCAAGGACCGCAATGGTTTGAACCACTCACTTATTTTGGTAACAATACGCTGAAAGACGTTTATCAATACGAACCTGTGCAGAAGAATTGGAAGCCCGAATATGCTTCGTTACTGATGGGCGTACAGGCATCGTTATGGACGGAGTTCTGTAACCGTCCCGAGGATGTGGACTATCTCGTCTTCCCCCGTCTGGCAGCACTTGCCGAAGTGGGATGGAGTCGCCCGGAGCAGAAAAACTGGGCTTCGTTTCTGAAAGCGCTGGATCGTTATAACGAACACCTTGCCGTCAAAGGGGTGGGATACGCCCGTTCTATGTACAACATACAACATACGTCTACTCCGGTTGATGGTACATTGCAAGTGAAACTGGAGTGCATGCGTCCCGATGTGGAAATCCGTTATACAACCGATGGCGCCGAGCCGGGAGCAGCTTCTGCTCTCTATACTCAGTCACTCATGTTCCGTACCGCACAGACCTTGAAGTGTGCCACTTTTGCCGATGGGCGGCAGATGGGAAAGACCCTCGTGTTACCTTTGTCATACAATAAGGCTACTGCGAAACCGGTATTCACCCGGGGGGCTTCCGGTGTTCCGGTTTTAACCAACGGAGTGCGTGGCAGCTTGAAACAAACCGATTCCGAATGGTGCTCGTGGACAGACAATGATAGTATTTCTTTTACGATAGATTTGCAAAAAGAAGAAAATATCCATACTTTTACGCTGGGTTCTATTACAGTGTACGGAATGGCTGTGCACAAACCGGAGTCCGTCAGTGTTGCGTTGTCTTCGGATAACATTAATTTTACGGAAGTGGGAGAGAAGCGATTTACTCCCGAAGATATTTTCCGTGAAGGAACTTATGTGGATGATTTGAAATTCGATCTGGGAGCGGCAAAGGCCAGATATGTGCGCGTTACAGTTCGTGGAGCCGGAAAATGTCCTCCTGATCATGTGCGTCCCGGACAGGAAGCGCGCGTCTTTTTTGACGAAGTTATGATCGAATAGGATCCGTATTTACCTTTAAAAATCAAAGGGAGATGTGTCAAAAGTCTTCTGTCGCGAGTTTTGACACATCCCCCGAGAAAGATAATTGAATATTAAATACCTGATAAACAATGAACAAACCTATCAAACTAACCTTTCTACTGCTACTGGCCTGTCTGGTTATGGTGCCCGCAAAGGCGCAGAAGACTCCCGAATGGCAGAGCCAATATGCGGTAGGCCTGAACAAGTTGGCCCCTCACACCTATGTGTGGCCTTACGCAGATGCTGCCGATGTGAAAAAAGGGGACTATGAACAGTCTCCCTATTATTTGAGCCTGAACGGCAAATGGAAATTCCATTGGGTGAAGAATCCCGACCTCCGTCCGAAAGACTTTTATAAACCTTCGTTCTATACCGGAGGGTGGGCAGACATTAATGTACCCGGAAACTGGGAGCGTCAGGGATATGGAACTGCTATTTATGTGAACGAGACTTATGAATTCGATGATAAGATGTTCAACTTCAAGAAAAATCCTCCTCTCGTACCGTCTGAAGAAAACGAAGTTGGCTCTTACCGCCGAACTTTCACTGTGCCTGCCGGATGGAAAGACCGCCGGGTGGTTCTCTGTTGTGAAGGTGTCACCTCTTTCTATTATGTATGGGTGAACGGCCATTTCCTCGGTTACAACCAAGGCTCAAAGACGGCAGCCGAGTGGGACATTACTGACAAGCTGGAAGAAGGCGAGAATACCGTCGCACTTGAAGTCTACCGCTGGAGTTCGGGCTCTTACCTGGAATGTCAGGATATGTGGCGTTTGAGCGGCATTGAACGTGATGTATATTTATATAGTACTCCGAAGCAGTACATTGCCGACTATAAAGTAAATGCCACCCTCGAGAAGGAGCGTTACAAAGATGGTATCTTCGGACTCGATGTTACCGTTGAGGGACCTGCCAATGGAGCGGTATCTATAACTTATAGCCTGAATGATGCAGCCGGACGTCCCGTACTTTCGGGCGAAATGCCTGTCAAATCACGTGGGTTGAGTAACTTCATCACTTTCGGTGAACAGCGCCTGAAAGACGTGAAGCCTTGGAGTGCCGAGCACCCCAATCTCTATACGCTCGTGTTGGAACTGAAAAATGCGGGAGGACGGGTGACGGAAGTTACCGGTTGCGAAGTGGGTTTCCGTACTTCGGAGATCAAGGACGGACGTTTCTGCATCAATGGTGTACCTGTGCTGGTGAAGGGAACCAACCGGCATGAACATTCGCAATTGGGACGTACTGTCAGCAAAGAGCTGATGGAGCAGGATATCCGATTGATGAAGCTGCACAATATCAATACCGTGCGTAATTCACATTATCCCACTCATCCGTACTGGTATCAGCTTTGCGATCGCTACGGACTTTATATGATCGACGAGGCCAACATCGAGTCGCACGGTATGGGCTACGGTCCTGCTTCGCTTGCCAAGGACAGCACTTGGCTGACAGCACACATGGATCGTACACACCGTATGTACGAGCGTTCGAAGAACCATCCTGCCATCGTCATTTGGTCGTTGGGTAACGAAGCCGGAAACGGAATTAACTTCGAACGTACCTATGACTGGTTGAAATCGGTAGAAAAGAATCGTCCCGTTCAATACGAACGTGCCGAGCAGAATTATAACACCGATATTTATTGCCGGATGTACCGCAGTGTCGATGAAATCAAAACCTATCTGGCACAGAAAGATATTTACCGTCCGTTCATTCTTTGCGAATACGTGCACGCCATGGGCAACAGCGTAGGTGGCCTGAAGGAGTATTGGGATGTGTTCGAAAATAATCCGATGGCACAAGGCGGTTGCGTGTGGGACTGGGTAGACCAGTCGTTCCGTGAGATAGACGCGAATGGGCGTTGGTATTGGTCGTATGGTGGGGACTACGGTCCCAAAGGAGTTCCGAGTTTCGGTAATTTCTGCTGCAACGGGTTGGTAAGCGCTGACCGTGTCCCGCATCCGCACTTGCTTGAAGTGAAAAAGATTTATCAGAACATCAAGTGTACCTTGCTCAATAAGAGTAATCTGACCATAAGAGTGAAAAACTGGTTCGACTTCTCCAATCTGAACGAATATATCCTGCATTGGCAGGTGGTGGGCGATAACGGACAAACGGTCACAGAAGGAACAAAAGAAGTGAATTGTGCGCCACATGCTACGGTTGATATGACATTAGGAAAAGTTGTCTTGCCTGCCAATGTGCGTGAAGGATATCTCAACCTGAGCTGGACTCGTAAAGAAGTTTCACCGATGGTGGGTACTGATTGGGAGGTGGCTTACGACCAGTTTGTATTGCCCGGAACAAAGAACAGTACAGCTTATCTGCCTGCCAAGGCCGGACAGACTGCTTTTACGCTGGATAAGGCGACTGGTGCTTTGAACTCTTTTACACTGGACGGGCAGGAATTGCTGGCAACTCCTGTTACACTGAGTCTTTTCCGTCCCGCTACGGACAATGATAACCGCGATCGCAACGGTGCTTATCTTTGGCGTAAATCCGGACTCGATCAGCTGAGCCAGAAAGTGGTGTCACTGAAGGAGAGCAAGAGTACCGCTACTGCACGAGTAGAAGTCCTGAATGCGAAGGGAACTAAAGTGGGGGATGCCGATTTCATTTACTCACTGAATGCTGCCGGGGCTTTGAAGGTGAAAGTGACTTTCCGTCCCGATACGGCTGTGGTGAAATCAATGGCACGCCTGGGGCTGGCCTTCGAGATGAACGATACGTTTGGCAATGTGGCTTATCTGGGACGCGGTGATAACGAGACTTACGCTGACCGTATGCAGTCGGGCAAGATAGGGCTGTATCGGACTACTGCCGAAAGGATGTTCCACTATTACGTGACTCCGCAGTCTACCGGAAATCGTACGGATGTCCGCTGGATGAAATTGGAGGATGAAGCCGGACAAGGAATCTTTGTCGATTCGAACCGTCCGTTCCAGTTCAGTGTCGTTCCGTTTACTGACGATGTGCTGGAGAAAGCCCGCCACATTAACGATCTGGAACGTAACGGCCGTATCACTGTTCATCTGGATACCGAACAGGCAGGTGTAGGGACAGCAACCTGTGGTCCCGGTGTACAACCGCAATACCGTGTGCCGCTGACGGAGCAGAGTTTTGAGTTCACGCTGAGAGGAGTGAAATAGACAGAATATTTAACGTGGAATAGAAAAGGATACGGTTTACCACAGAGTTTCAGAGAGTTTTTAAGTTCTTGTTAATAGGATATTGAAGAGAGGAAAATCCTTTGTGAGAGACTCTGTGTTACTCTGTGGTGAATCAAACTTAAAACAATAGATTTATGAAGAAACTTATTTTATCGACGGTTCTGCTTGCAGCTATCTGTACAGCCGGACAGGCCCAAAAAAAAGACGACTACTATGTGAAGCACGTGGAATTTCCGCAAGGTGCTACCCTTGAGCAGAAAGTCGATATGGCAGCGCGTCTTGTACCTACTCCGCAACAGCTGGCGTGGCAACAGATGGAACTGACTGCTTTCCTTCATTTTGGTATCAATACTTTTACCGGGCGTGAGTGGGGAGACGGAAAAGAGGATCCCGCACTCTTCAATCCCTCCGAACTTGATGCGGAACAATGGGTGCGTTCACTCAAAGAGGCGGGTTTCAAGATGGCTATCCTGACCGCCAAGCATCATGATGGATTTTGCCTGTGGCCTACCAGGACTACTAACCACTCCGTGGCCTCTTCTCCTTGGAAAGGCGGAAAGGGTGATGTGGTGCGTGAACTCCGTGATGCCTGTGATAAATACGGTATCAAGTTCGGTGTTTACCTCTCTCCCTGGGATCGGAATGCATCTTGTTATGGGGATTCTCCGAAATACAACGAATTCTTTATCGAACAGCTGACTGAACTGCTTACCAATTATGGTGAAGTACACGAAGTCTGGTTCGACGGAGCCAATGGTGAAGGTCCCAACGGAAAGAAACAGGAATATGATTGGACCGCCATCCTCTCTACCATCCGTCGTCTTCAACCCCATGCAGTGACTGCCATTATGGGTGACGATGTACGATGGGTAGGCAACGAACGCGGACTGGGACGTGAAACGGAGTGGAGTGCCACCGTATTGACTCCGGGCACTTATGCCCGTTGTGAAGAGCAGAACAAAGCGTTAGGTGTAAAAGCGACTTCCAAAGATTTGGGCGGACGCGACATGTTGGTTAATGCCAGAGAACTCTTCTGGTATCCTTCCGAGGTGGATGTATCGATCCGTCCGGGATGGTTTTATCATCAGCAGGAGGACGGTAAGGTGAAGAGCCTCAAGCATCTGACCGATATTTATTTCAAATCTGTGGGTTACAACTCGGTGTTGCTGCTCAATATCCCTCCCGATCGGCGCGGACGCATCAGCGATGCCGACGTTAACCGTCTGAAAGAGTTTGCCGACTATCGCAAAGAAATTTTTGCCGATAACCGTGTGAAAGGCGGATTGAAACCATGGGCTGCCAAACCGGGTGATACCCATACCTATCAGCTGAAACCGAAATCGGAAATCAACGTGGTGATGCTGCGTGAGGATATCTCGAAAGGACAGCGTACAGAAGCTTTTACTGTCGAGGCACTGACTGCCGGAGGATGGAAGGAGATAGCCAAAGGTACTACCGTGGGTTATAAACGTCTGATACGTATTCCGGCTATCGAGGCCACTCAACTGAGAGTGAAGATTGATGCTTGCCGTCTGACGGCTAATATCAGCGAAGTGGCTGCCTACTATGCCCGTCCGTTGGAAGAGGCGTCTGCGAAAGAAAATTGGAACGATCTGCCTCGTGCTACATGGAAACAAGTGACTGCCTCTCCGTTGGTGATTGATCTTGGAAAAGCCGTAGAGATGGCAGGTTTCGTATATGCTCCTGCCAATGCGGAAGCGAAGCCGACAATGGCTTTCCGTTATAAATTCTATGTAAGTATCAATGGTGAAGACTGGAAAGAAGTGCCGACTACCGGGGAGTTCAGCAACATTATGCACAACCCTGTTCCGCAGACCGTTTCGTTCGGCAACAAGGTCAGTGCCCGCTACATCAAACTCGATGCCACTACACCGGACGCTACTCCGGCAAAGGTCGCTTTGAACGAAATCGGTATCCGTTTGCAGAAGTAAGTCGTTCCATTGAACAACTGCTCCAGGTTATCTGTTTGAATATAAGATATTAAACACTATTAGGTATGAAATTCTTTATTGATACGGCTAACTTGGAGCAAATCCGGGAAGCACACGATTTGGGAGTCTTGGACGGAGTAACGACTAATCCTTCTCTGATGGCTAAAGAGGGGATAAAAGGAGTCGGGAACCAGCGGAAGCATTACGTGGAGATATGTAACATCGTGCAAGGCGATGTCAGTGCCGAAGTGATCGCTACTGATTACGAAGGAATGATTCGGGAAGGAAAAGAGCTGGCAGCCCTCAATCCCCACATTGTGGTGAAGGTGCCCTGCATTGCCGACGGCATCAAAGCCATCAAGCACTTTTCCGAACAGGGCATTCGCACCAACTGTACGCTGGTCTTTTCTGCCGGTCAGGCTTTGCTGGCTGCCAAAGCGGGAGCTACGTATGTTTCTCCTTTCGTAGGACGCCTGGATGACATTTGTGAAGATGGTGTCGGACTGGTTGCCGATATTGTGCGGATGTACCGTTTCTACAATTATCCTACTCAGGTGTTGGCGGCCTCCATCCGTAGCACCAAGCATATTATGGAATGTGTGGAAGCCGGTGCCGATGTGGCGACTTGCCCGTTGAGTGCCATTAAGGGGCTGCTGAATCATCCGTTGACAGATGCCGGGCTGAAGAAATTTCTGGAAGATTATAAAAAGGTAAATGGATAAGGATTTCTGGTAACAGATGAAGCTGGCTGTATTGAAAATACCGTTTTTCAATACAGCCTTTTTTATTTGGGCTAAACCTAAAGCCCATTCAGATGTTATTTTGATAAAGTGAACATGTTAAAATAAAGACGATAGTTATGATAGATTTAGGAAGTTGGATGAATAAAATCCTTATAGGTTGGGGAGTGGACCCGAAAATAGCGAATACCTTTGATGAAACGATTATTGCCATCCTGATGATTTTTATTGCGGTCGGACTGGATTATCTTTGCCAGGCCATTTTTGTGGGTGGAATAAAGCGTCTGGCACGGCGGACTCCTTATAAATGGGATACATTGATGGTCAAACATAAAGTGATTCACCACCTGATCCATATTCTGCCGGGTATTCTGATGTATATGCTTTTGCCTATGGCATTTGTACACGGAAAGACTTTGTTGCTGGTTTCGCAGAAAATTTGTGTTATCTATATGATCTTTGCCTTGTTACTGGCTCTCAACAGCAGTCTGCTGATGTTGCTGGATATACTCAATGGAAAAGAAAAGTTGAAGAATCGTCCGATGAAAGGCTTTATTCAGGTATTACAGGTTCTTGTCTTCTTTATTGGCGGCATTGTGATTGTCTCCATAATTGTCGATAAATCTCCTGCTACGCTGTTCGCCGGGTTGGGGGCTTCTGCCGCTATTCTGATGTTGGTCTTTAAAGATAGCATTCTGGGGTTTGTGGCAGGCATTCAGTTGTCTGCCAACGATATGATACGTCCCGGTGACTGGGTGACCATCCCTTCAACCAATGCAAACGGCATTGTGGAAGAGATTACATTGAATACCGTTAAGATTCAGAATTTCGATAATACTATTTCTACCGTTCCTCCCTATTCTTTGGTGAACGGCTCGTTCCAGAACTGGCGGGGAATGACGGAATCCGGAGGACGGCGGGTGATGAAGAGCATTTTTCTTGATCTGACAACTTTGAAGTTCTGCACCCCCGAAATGCTTGATACCTTTCGCAAAGAGATACCTCTGTTGGCAGATTATCAGCCGGAGGAAGGAGTGGTGCCTACAAATTCGCAAGTATTCAGGGTATACGTAGAACGTTATCTTTGCAGTTTGCCTGTGGTAAATCAGGATCTCGACCTGATTATCAGCCAGAAGGAAGCTACTGAATACGGGGTACCTATTCAGATTTATTTCTTTTCCCGTAACAAGGTTTGGAAAGAATATGAACGTATCCAATCCGATATTTTCGATCATTTTTTTGCTATGGTACCCAAGTTTGAACTGAAGGTATATCAATATTCGGATTGATTGGTTTCGAAATCGGTATATACAGGTAAGTGATCACTGTATCCTCCCTGGTATTTCATTCCGATGTAGGTGCGGAAAGGCTGCATGCCTCCGTATTTTTCATCTTTTATCAGAAGGAAAGGCAAGCGCAGTACGCTTGCCTTTTTTTCCTCGGTAAAAAGCGTACCGGAAGTATCAAGCAGTGTACCGGATACAATCAGGTGATCCAGCAATCCCCATTCACCCTGATATTTATAGGAACCGAAGTTACGGTTCTTGGCTTTTCGCGCCAGTAAGTGGTACAGTTGTTTATGGTCAGGATTCTCTTCGGGAGAAAGGGCTTTCAGGACTTGTTTTACAGATTTGTCAGTGGGATAATCATTAAAATCTCCCATAATAATCAATTTGGCAGAACGGCGGACACACATTAGGCTGTCTGCCGCATTTTTCAGTTTTTGTGCCGCAAAAAGGCGATAAGGTTCTGATTGACGTGCTCCGCCCGAGCGGGAGGGTAGATGTGCCACTAATACATCCAGTGTATCACCTGTCAGCAATAATCCGCTGACGTGCAGGATATCCCTTGTCGGACGATGATTCTCAAAATTGCCGACAGGGATGGAAGAACAGGTAAGGAGTTTGAACCGGTCGCGTTGGTAAAGCAGTGCTACGTCGATACCGCGCTGGTCAGGAGAGTGTGTCATCACATAACGATAATCTGCCTCCTTAAGCGGAGAATAAAGCGTGAGATCGCGCATAACCGTATCATTTTCCACTTCACACAATCCTATCAATACCGGAAAGTTCCATTCTCCGACTGCTGCAAGAGTGCGGGCCACATTATCTATCTTCTTTTTATATCGGCTATAGCCCCAATGCCGGAGTGAATGGGGCAGAAACTCCCTGTCATTTTTGAGTGAATCGTGCCGGGTATCGAAGAAGTTTTCGGTATTCCAAAAGACGACACGAAAAGGAGGCTGATTTTGTGCAGAAAGAAAAAGTGAAGTGGAGGAAATCAGCAATAAAAAGAAAAGACGGAGCATAGATTTTAGTTCTCGTTTTGATTCACCACAGAGCACACAGATTTTTAATTTTAGAATTATCAAGTGAATTCTTCTTTGTGTCCTCTGTGGTGAAATTGATTTAGTTCTTTGCCGGAATATGTGCCAATACATCCAACAGATGCTTCCAGAATTTATCTACTGAAGGAATATGCATCCGTTCGTCCGGAGAGTGGACTCCTGTCAATGTAGGACCGAAGGAAATCATGTCCAATGCAGGATATTTATCAAGGAATAAACCACATTCCAGTCCGGCGTGAATTGCTTTTACTTTGGCATCTACACCGAACAGACGTTTATATGACTCTTCAGCTACTTTCAGGATTTCCGAGTTCGGGTTGGGTTTCCATCCGGGATATCCGTCACCCCAAGTCACTTGC
Organism: Bacteroides sp. HF-4919; assembly: GCF_018860125.1. Classification (NCBI taxonomy): domain Bacteria; kingdom Pseudomonadati; phylum Bacteroidota; class Bacteroidia; order Bacteroidales; family Bacteroidaceae; genus Bacteroides; species Bacteroides sp. HF-4919. The sequence continues at coordinate 37,745 of NZ_JAHKNF010000008.1, read as the reverse complement.
GCGCCTGCCAAAGTAAATACTGCACGTACAGTGTTGGCTACATCGTCGCGTGAAGAAAGAATGGAACTGCGCTGGCTGGTTTCGATACGGATAGTATTTTCCGGTTTCATCTTGACAGATGCCAGATTGGTCGATGTTTCCACCAGACCCGGGATGTCATGGCTCATGGCATAAACTCCGTGTGGGCAGGCATACAACGAAGTGATCAGGCGATAGGCTGTACTTGGGTCGATAGCCCAGTCACGACGAGGTTCCGTTTCAAGAAGAATACTCAGATCCGGTTCTAGCTTATGAAGTTCGTCTTCTATTTCTGCAATAAAGACATTCAAGGCTGTGCGCACATCGTGCTTATAATGTTCCGGTACGGAGAATACAGCTGAAGCTTCACGCGGAATGGCATTTCGCAGGTTACCTCCATTGAATTCGAAGAGGAAGAAGTCTTCCTGATAAGTATTCTGCATCAGGTACAGGAAGCGATTCAGAATCTTGTTGGCATTGCCGCGTCCCAGATGGATATCTCCACCGGAATGCCCGCCTTTCAGACCTTTCACGGTGATATGGAAGCAAAGGTGGCTGATGGGTGTCATCACCGTTTCGTATTTGAATTGGGCAACCGAGTCGATACCACCTGCACAACCGATGAAAAGTTCACCTTCATCTTCCGAGTCGAGGTTTAATAGGATTTCCCCGTTCATGAACCCCTCTTTCAGGGCAAAAGCACCGGTCAGACCTGTCTCTTCATCTACAGTGAACAGACATTCGAGAGGACCGTGCTCAATGCTGTCGTCGGCCAGAATGGCCAACTCAGTAGCTACACCGATACCGTTGTCAGCCCCCAGAGTTGTTCCTTTTGCCTTCATCCATTCCCCGTCAATCTCCGTTTCGATAGGGTCGGTCAGGAAGTCATGCTCCGTATCGTTATTCTTTTCGCACACCATGTCTACGTGTGATTGCAAGATCACTGTCTTCAGGTTTTCTTTACCCGGAGTAGCCGGCTTCTTGATAAGTACATTACCGGCTTCGTCCACTTTTGTCTCTAAATTATATTTTTCTCCGAACGCTTTTAAATAAGCGATTATCTTTTCTTCCTTCTTTGAAGGACGGGGCACCTGGCAGATTTCGTTGAAGAAGTGAAATACGCCGGCCGGTTTCAGTTCTGATTTTTCCATTCTCTTTTCTTTTTATGGAATTAAAAATTCAATTTTAACCCCTTATTGCTAAATATGGTTAATTTGCTTGCGAATTTTGAACCCGTTTCTCTTTTTTTATGGTAAAAAAGGAGGCTTAGTCAGTACAAAAGTCTATATTTGCACCCACAAAATTAATAGAAATGCTCTATACAATACTGATAACTCTGTTAATAGTTGCTATTTGCCTTGGTTTATTAGGCATAAAAGTCTTCTTTACAAAAGGCGGAAAATTTCCCAACGGGCACGTCAGCGGCAATAAAGCGTTAAGGGAGAGAGGCATAAGTTGTGCACAGTCTCAAGATCGGGAAGCACAAAAGAAACGGCGCTTTTCTATTGATGAAATTGAGAAAACCTTAAACGATAGTATGAACTAATTAATTAAAAAACTATATTTTACAAGTATGAAGAGAATGAATTACCTCATTAACGGATTTGCTGCTCTTGCATTCCTCTTTCTTTTTTCACAATGCGCTGGTAAAGCCGACAATGCTGCTGCTCCTGCTGCTTCCGGAAATGCAAATGCCACTTCTGGTCTGAAAATCGCTTATGTAGAAGTAGATACATTGTTGTCTCAATATAATTTCTGCAAAGATCTGAATGCTGATATGATCAGTAAGGAAGAGAACAGCCGTATGGTATTAAATCAAAAAGCTAACGAACTGCGTAAATCACAGCAGGAATTCCAGAAGAAATATGAAAGCAATGCTTTTATTTCTCCGGAAAGAGCACAACAGGAATATGCACGCTTAGGTAAATTGGAGCAGGATTTGCAGGCATTGCAAAACAAACTGGCTACCGAAATGGCATCTGAAAATGCTAAAAACAGCCAGATTCTGCGTGACTCTATCAATGCTTTCCTGAAAGAATACAATAAGACTAAAGGTTATAACCTGATTATCAGCAATACCAGTTTTGATAATCTGTTGTATGCCGACAGCACACTGAACATCACAAAAGAAATTGTAGACGGACTTAACGCAAGATATGCTCCTGTGGGTAAGAAGTAAAATCCGGTTTATCATATTATGAAATAGGAGAGGCAATTCTGAAGAGGATTGCCTCTTTTTGTCTTTAAGATTATCTCTCGATTTATAGCTGTCCGTTCGATATTTTATATTATTTTGCAACAAGAGTGAAAAACAGAATACAAATGAGAAATCATTGGAGTGAAAAAATACGAAGACACCTGCAAAGTCCTTATCCGGTTGTGTATCAAAGATGGAAGGTGGTATTGATTTCTTCGTTGGTCGTATTCCTTATATTACTGGTTTTACAGCCTTTCGGAATATCGGGCATTGAGGGGCATAAGTTTTGGATACTTTTGGGCTTTATGGGTGTGACAGCAGTATTTCTGAGCATCCCCGTGTATCTTTTTGCCTGTCTGTTTCCGGAGTTTTACAAAGAAGAGGGGTGGACTGTATGGAAACAGATAGTCAATCTGTTGATGGTAATCTTATTTATTGCTGTCGGTAACTGGCTTTATTCAACATTTGTTTTTGGCTGGGGGCTGCGTTGGGATGTCTTTTGTGTTTTTGCATTGTTCACTTTGGTTATCGGACTTTTCCCTACAGTACTTTTCATTTTATTGAATCAAAACAGGTTGTTGGCTATCCATTTAGAGGAAGCGACGGAGATGAACCTCCATTTACAGCGGTCGGTATCTGCGATGGAATCTGTAGAAACAACTGAAATAGTTTCTTTGCTTTCGTTCCAGGGCGGTACCAGGGAATCTATGGAATTGGACTCTAAGGACTTGTTGTATATAGAGTCCGATGGAAACTATATCCGGGTGAACTATCAGAAAGGAGGCAGAAATATGCAGTGTCTGTTGCGGACGACCATGAAGCAGGCGGAGGAAGTAACCGGTGGGTCTCCGTTGGTGGTGAAGTGCCACCGTGCTTTTCTGGTCAATCTCCGTAAGGTGGTAAAGGTTAGTGGAAACTCACAGGGCTACCGTTTGCTTTTGGAAGGTTATCCGGAAGAGATACCTGTATCACGGGCCTATTCCAAACAGGTTAAAGAGTTGATGGAAACTATAGTCGGCAAATAACCGTTGGTCACAAAAAGATGCAGTTCGTCACATAGGACGAGCTGCTTGTCACATATCCGGGCTGTCTGTCCCGGATATTTTTTTGCTTGGAACCGATCCTTTATGTTTGCCGGTGAAAATGTTAGCAAACAGACCACAATGAAGAGATTCTATGTAACAGTGATTGGAAGCTTGATGCTTCTCCCGGTTTCACTCGTAGCCCAAAACGTAACTACGGATACCATTTTTTTCACGACTTTAGGTGATAGTATATTGTTGGACGAGGTAGTCGTCAAAGCACATAAAACTCCCAGGGCTAACAGCCGCTGGAGCGATTTGCGACCGGTCGATCTGGTAACGGTAGGAGGAGCTAACGGAGATTTATATCGGGCTTTGCAAACCCTTCCGGGGGCTCAAATTCAGGGTGAAAGCGGTCGTCTGTTGGTGCGTGGCGGGAGCAGTAACGAAACACAAACCTATATAGACGGCATGCATGTGTTGAATCCTTATACTACAACCGGAGCGGATACTCCTGCACGAGGACGCTATTCCACTTTTATGTTCAGTGGTGTCAATCTGGCTTCCGGCGGACAGTCACAGGAGTATGGAGAGGCCTTGTCTGCTGTACTTCCTCTGGAAACCAAGGACCATAGTACGGTCAATAAACTGGGAATGAATGTTTCTACCGTCGGATTGGGAGGAGGTGGTACGCGGGCTTTCGGGCACTCTTCACTTTCGCTGAATCTCGATTATCAGAATCTGTCACCTTATTATCGGGTTTATCCTTCCCGGACTGATTTCAAGCAGCCATACGGTATGTTTTCCGGTGCTGCCCAATATCGGTACACGCCGGATGAAAGGACTGTATTCAAATTATATGCAGGGTATGACCGTACTTCCTTTTCGAATTATGCAGATGCAGACCGTCATCTTTTCGCTTTGAGTGAAAATAATGTTTATCTGAACACTACCTTCCGCAAACGTGCCGCTTCCGGTTGGAATTGGTTTTTCGGGGCTGCGTATTCTTTTTATGACCGGCGAGTGGGAGGTGCAGTGACAGGCGGGGATGCATGGAGTGAGCGGCAGCAGGAACTTCATTTGAAAGTCAGGTCCTTCCGGCAATTTACTCCTTGGCTACGTCTGGATGCGGGAGTTGAAACTTTTATCCGGTCATATCGGGATTATTATCGGTTTGAGTTGCTCTATGATGAAAACCGTATGTACCCCACGATCTGTGCAGGATTTCTTTCGTCCATTTTTTATCTGTCGGAACACTTCAAAACAGAACTGTCTTTCCGTCCGGAGTATGTTTCATTGAACCGGCGGATGAACTGGTCTCCCAGAGCTGCTGTCAGTTATGCGTGGAATCGTTTGTCAATCTCGGTTGTGGCAGGACAATACACTCAATTACCGGGAAATAAATACCTGATAAAAAACACTGCTTTGCCCTCTAATATCTGTAGGCAGACTCTCTTCAGTCTCCAATACGAACAGAGCGGGCGATTTTACAAAGCGGAGTTTTATTACAAAAATTATAAAAGGCTGGAATTGTCTGTTCCCCAAGGTATGGTTCCCGATGGATACGGACATAGTAAAGGCGTTGACCTATATTTTTGTGACAATGCCCTATGGAAGAATTTTGAATACCGTTTGTCCTATTCTTATAATCTTTCAAAACGGAAATACCGGGAATATACTGAACTGACCGTTCCGCAATACGCTACCCGTCATAATGTGTCATTGGTACTGAAATACAGTGTTCCCCGTCTGCGAACCATCTTCAGCGTGACCGACCGGTTGGCAAGTGGGCGTCCTTATCATAATCCGGAACTGCCGGGGTTGATGAATGATGAAGTAAAACCCTGCCATTCTCTCGATTTGGGTATCACTGTGCTGGCGAGTAAGAAGGTTATCGTACATGCCTCTGCCACTAATCTGACGGGGCGTAAGAACGAATATGGACGGATTAACGGACAGGCCGTCCGTGCTTCCAGTGACCGTTTCTTCTATCTGGGAGTTTATATCACTTTAGGTAAGAAAGTAGCTTATGATGTTTCTAATTTTTAAATATTTACCATTATGAAGACAATGATTATTTTGCTGTTTGCAGTACTAACGAGTGTGTCCGTAGCGGGTCAGAATCTGACATTGATTGTCAAAGACGTGGAGCATGTGGACGGATCTGTTTACGTGGCTATCTATTTTTCCAAACAGACCTTTATGAAGAAGCCTGTTTTCGGTTTTCGGGTAGGAGTGAAGGACCGGACGATAGAGATACCCTGTAAGGGAATTCCTGCCGGTACTTATGCCATTTCCCTCTTTCAGGATGAAAATGAAAACGGGAAGTTGGATACCGGTGCATTCGGGCGTCCTTTGGAAAAGTTCGGGTTCAGCAATGATGCCGAAGGAGTCTTGGGAGCTCCTTCGTTTGAAAAATGCTGTTTTGAACTCGAACGGGACACTACGATGGTTATTCATTTAAAGTAGTGTATCATTCGGTTTCAATTGCTGATGCAAGTGGAAGGTAGAGAGGAAACTTTGAAAAAGGGGAGCTCTTTTTTATTTAGAGAGCTCTTTCTCCTCTTCCTGCGGAATGCGAAAAGCTGTATAAAGTTCCAATATAGCTGCTATGGTGAGGCAGGCAATCCATTCGTTGCCGCGTGTGGTGAACATGAATGCACCTGTCAGTATCAATGCCAGTGCACCGAATATCTGTTGAATGCGCAGTCGGCGGAGCGTTTTGCTTTTTGCCCGGAGCGGAGTGTTGACCTGGGCCAATGCCACAAAGCCTGCCCCGATGGTATATATATAAGGTGCATACACCCATCCGGTGATAAAGACGGCAGCTCCTACGAGAGCCATCACGGCGCCTACGGCGAAAAGTGCGGGTATCAGTTGTTTCATTCGTTCTCGTCAAATACGTAAATGTCTTCGTTGGGCTTTTTCATCAGATATTTTTCGCGCGCTATCTGTTCGATGGCTTCAGGATTGGTGCTCAACTCGTTGAGGCGCTCCGTGTTTTCTTCATACTCTGCGCGGTATTTATCAATCTCTCCCTGCAAGCGGCTGATTTCGCGTGCATAGCCGATGCGGCGGATCATACTGTTTTCGTCCAGAAAGCCGATGATGACTCCGAATGCCAAGACGGTGATCCAGTATTTATGTCTGCCTATAAACTCCCAGATTGTGATTAATTTGCCCATGATTTTCTCATTAATTCCAGATGCAAAGATAAAACTAATAACTTAAAACGTAGCATTTCCGCTCTAAAACTTATTCCGCTTCCTTTTTTCTCCTTGCACTTTTTTGCGTACATTTGCACAAACTCAAAAAACAGAGATCATCCGGAATATGGAAAACTATATCGTATCCGCCCGTAAGTATCGTCCTTCCACCTTTGAGTCGGTCGTGGGGCAACGGGCACTGACCACTACACTGAAAAATGCTATCGCCACCCAGAAACTGGCGCATGCTTATCTGTTCTGCGGACCGCGCGGAGTGGGTAAAACTACTTGTGCACGTATTTTTGCCAAGACCATCAACTGTATGAATCTTACGGCAGATGGCGAAGCCTGCAACGAATGTGAGTCGTGTGTCGCTTTCAACGAGCAACGCTCGTACAACATTCATGAACTGGATGCGGCGTCCAACAACTCGGTAGACGATATCCGCCAACTGGTGGAACAGGTGCGTATTCCGCCACAGATAGGTAAGTATAAAGTGTATATCATTGACGAGGTACACATGCTGTCGGCCTCGGCTTTCAACGCCTTTCTGAAGACATTGGAAGAACCTCCCCGCCATGCCATTTTCATTTTGGCTACAACGGAGAAGCATAAAATCCTTCCCACCATTTTGTCGCGTTGTCAGATTTACGATTTTAACCGTATCAGTGTGGATGATACCGTGAATCATCTGTCTTATGTGGCATCGAAAGAAGGAATCACAGCCGAACCTGAAGCCTTGAACGTGATTGCGCTCAAAGCGGATGGAGGTATGCGTGATGCACTTTCCATTTTCGACCAGGTAGTAAGTTTCACCGGAGGTAATATCACCTACAAGAGTGTGATTGAGAATCTTAATGTGCTGGATTATGAATACTATTTCCGCCTGACAGACTGCTTCCTTGAAAATAAGGTAAGTGATGCTTTACTATTGTTCAACGATGTACTGAACAAAGGATTCGACGGTAGCCATTTCATCACCGGACTTTCATCACACTTCCGTGATTTGTTGGTGAGCAAAGATGCTGCTACACTCCAGTTGCTTGAGGTAGGTGCCAGTATCCGCCAACGTTATCAGGAGCAGGCACAGAAGTGCACATTGCCGTTCCTGTACCGGGCCATGAAACTTTGCAACGATTGTGATATGAACTATCGCGCCAGCAAAAATAAACGTCTGTTGGTGGAACTGACCTTGATACAGGTTGCTCAGCTTACCGTTGAGGGGGATGACGGCAGTGGTGGGCGTGGCCCTAAACAAGCCATAAAACCCGTCTTCACGCAACCTGCCGCTGCACAGCAGCCTCAGGTAGCACCTGCCGCTTCGCAATCTCAGAGTACGAATGTCGCTGCACCTGCTGCTCCGCAGGTTGCGCCCCAGCAAGCCACTGCCTCTCCGGCTGTCAACATACGTCCGGGCGGAGCGGTTTCTCCACCGGGAGCTATGCCCGATGCGGTACGGATGGCGCAGTTTAAAGAAGAAAAGAAGATTCCTGTGATGAAGAAATCCAGTCTCGGACTTTCCATCAAGCATCCTCAGAAGGAGGAAGAGCAGCAGGGATCGGGAGCGGTCCATACTGTCCAGGTGCAAACACAGCAGATTGAAGAAGATTTCATCTTCAATGAACGCGATTTGAATTATTACTGGCAGGAATACGCCGGACGTATGCCGATAGAACAGAAAGCGATTGCCATGCGTATGCAGAACATGCGTCTGTCATTGCTCAATGATACGACTTTTGAGGTGGTGGTAGACAATGAAATCATTGCGAAAGATTTCACGGCACTGATTCCCAACATACAAGCATATTTGCGTGGTTCATTAAAGAACCGCAAAGTGACAATGACCGTTCGTGTCAGCGAAGCGACGGAGAATGTACGTGCCGTCAGCCGTGTGGAAAAATTCCAGATGATGGCACAAAAGAACAGCGCATTGTTGCAACTGAAGGAAGAGTTCGGTTTGGAACTGTATTAAGGAAAGCAACCATCCGTTTTTTTGCAAGAAATACAGGTTTCTGTGCAACGTTCCGGATACTTGTTACGTCTAATAGCTATAATCAAAAAATAGAATGAATATGAAAACAATTCGTAAGAGAGGGATCAGTGCATTTCTTTTTCTGTCTTTGTTGATGTCGGCAACGTTGGTAAGTGCCCAAGGAGCGATTGTGGCAAGTGGTAAATACATAACGAAGAACGTTAAAGTGTCGGGATTCGACCGGATTCAGCTGAAAGGAAGTCCGACCATTGAATACACACAGTCGTCGGGAGGAACCAAGGTTCAGGTTACAGGATCGGACAATCTGGTTGATTTGATAGAATGCCGGGTAGAAGGAAGTACGCTGATAGTGAATATGAAGCCACATACTAATATTTCTTATGGTAAAGCGGGACGGCTGAAAGTCCTGGTTTCCAGTCCGTCTTTAAGAAGTGCTTTCCTTCAGGGGTCGGGCGATATCTATTTAGGTAATCTGAAGGCAGAAGAACTTGAGGTATCATTGGCCGGTTCGGGAGACATCGTTGCGGGAGATGTAACATGCAATGGTGATTTTTCTGCTTTGTTGAAAGGTTCCGGAGATATTGATGTGAAAGGACAGATTCGTGCTAAAAGTGTGAGTCTGACTTTGCAGGGTTCGGGTGACTTGAATGTTGTCGGTGTTACCGGGAGCGAAATCAGTGCAATGCTTCAGGGATCAGGTGATCTGAAAGTAAGAAGTGCTTATACCACATCGACCGTAACGGCAAAATTGAGCGGATCGGGTGATATGGATGTATTGGGTATCCGTGCCAATAATGTAGCTGCACAATTGGCCGGTTCGGGTGATATGACTCTGTCCGGTTCTACCCGCGATGCCACACTGGTGCTGAGCAGGTCGGGAGAACTTAATGCGCGTAAGTTGGATGCAGAGAATGTAACAGCCCGTGTCAACGGTTCCGGAGATATTACCTGTGTAGCTACAAAGACACTTGTGACTAATATTCAAGGAAGCGGTGAAATTTCATACAAAGGAAATCCGAGTGTGCGGTCGACAGGTAAGAATCACCTGAACAGACTTTAAACACTTTGTATCCTACCTGTCGGGTAGAATACACGAAACGCCCCTTAACAATATATGTTATTCCGATTACATATATTGTTAAGGGGCGTTTCATATATTGTTATTTCATAGGGGTATATATTGGATCAAGATTCCTGTGAGGTAAGCCGAAATAGGAACGTCCCGCATTTGACCGGATGTTATCTATATATAAACGTGTTTGGAGGAAGATTAGGACAGTAAATAAAAATGAGTCATAACTAATACCAGAATGGTAATCCTGTAATGGAAGGATTTCATCAAAAGTGATTTTGCATTGATAAAGATTAGGTAAAACAACTAAATGTAGGTATTATGTTTGCATATAGATACAATATTATACCTAAATTTTGGTATTGTCCCCGCTGTGGGTATATTGTACTTTTGCGAGCTAATAGAAGGTGAGATGATTCGTAAAATTGCATATATACTTTTTTTATTTATAATTTGCTGTAATGTGTCTCGTGCGTGGGGGCAGACGTTTGTATTCCGGGGTACTGTATTGGATGAACAAACTCATAAAGCATTGGATTATGCCACCATTCAGTTGTTTGTGGAGAAACAGTTTGCTTATGGCGGAATAACAGATGCAAACGGACATTTTGAACTTCTTCATATCAAGCCCGGGACCTATCGGATCGTCGTATCTTATTTAGGGTATGATTCTACCGAAAAAGAGATTAAAGTGCTTGGAAATACTTCAGAAATCTTTCATTTAAAGCCCTCAAACATGGCGTTGAACGAAGTGGTAGTGACTGCTTCCGAATCAAAGCGTGCTACCAGTGCTTCCATAGTCGACCGTACTGCCATGAAACATCTTCAACCCAGCAGTTTCAGTGATTTGATGGAACTGATACCCGGAGGAAAATCGGCTGATCCTCAGATGGGACAGGCCAATCTGATTCGTATACGTGAAACGGGTAAGACGGAAGATATCTCTTCATTGGGAGTTGGATTTTACATTGATGGTATTTTTCAGAATACGGATGCCAATCTGCAGTATATGCCGAGTAGCACTTCTGCTGTAAATGCGACGAGTACGATGTCAAAGGGACTGGATATGCGTACCATTCCGACTGATAATATTGAAAAGGTGGAGATCATTCGTGGTATTCCCTCTGTAGCTTATGGTAACGTGGCAAACGGCGCTGTGATTATCCAGCGTAAAACCAGCGAAAGTCCGTTATCTGCACGCTTCAAGGCTGATAAGACCAGCAAACTGTTTTCAGTGGGCAAAGGATTCCGGTTGGACGGGAACGGACGTTATGTTTTGAATGCCGATTTGAGCTATCTGGATTCAAAAATAGATCCGCGCAACAGCGTGAAAAACTATACCCGTCTCACAGCCTCCACCCGTCTGGATGGAAAATGGTTATGGAATGAACATAATATTCATTGGAATATCAGTACCGACTATACCGGATCGTTTGATGATGCGAAGCGGGATAAAGATGCAACCGTAAAGGAGGACTCTTATAAATCAGACTTCAGCAGTTTGAAGATGGCAGGAAAATGGAACCTGAAATTCCCTAACCATTCGTGGATTCGTGAGATTAGCGCGGCAACTTCTGTCAGTTGGCAGTGGGAGAAGATGCGTGAAACGAAATCTGTGTCTCTGAATCGTCCGGCCGCTATTGCTACTCAGACAGAGACCGGAGAATCTGATGGCATCTATCTGCCCTATAATTATGTGGCGCAGATGGAGATTGACGGTAAACCTTTATATGTTACGGCTTCTGCCCGTACGCAATTGGCTTTTCCACTGGGGATGCTGCAAAATGCAATGAATATAGGGGTGGAATGGAATTATCAGAAGAATTTGGGAGAAGGCCAGGTATTCGATGTGACACGACCCATCAGTGAAAGTTTGAGTACACGTCCGCGCTGTTTTAAGGACATACCGGGGCTGCAACCTTTCGCCTTCTATGCCGAGGAGGTGTTGAATCTTCCTGTAAATAGACATAAATTGGCTTTTACGGCCGGTATCCGCTTGCAGTCCTTATTGGGGCTGGACACTAAATATAAGATGCAGGGTAAGATATATCCCGATCTCCGTCTGGACTTGCAATGGAGTTTGCCGGTATCAAACGGATGGAATGTTGCCTTTTCGGGAGGTTTGGGCTGGATCAGCCGTATGCCGACCACCGCACAGCTATATCCGGATTTTAAGTATGTAGACTTGATCCAGCTGAATTATTACCATACTAACCCGGATTATCGCCGTATCAATATGATGACGTATAAATGGGATAATACAAACTATCAGTTGGAACCGGCACGTAACATGAAATGGGAAGTGCGGGCCGACGTCAGCTATAAGGGAAACCGTCTGTCGATGACTTATTTCCGCGAACGGATGAACAATGCTTTTGATGATATCACTTATTATAAATCATTGGCGTATAAGCTATATGATCCTGCAAGTATCGACGGCTCAGCTTTGACGGCTCCTCCCCAACTTTCTCAGTTGACTTATGCAAATGAATATAATCTGGATGTGTATTCCACACAAGGCAATGTAATGAAGGTGCGTAAAGAAGGAGTGGAGTTTCAGTTCGCTTCCAAACGAATCGAATCGCTCAAGACCCGCGTCACTATGTATGGAGCCTGGATAAAGACAGTTTATAATTCGGACTCTCCCAAATATAAGGCCTCTTCTATATTGTTGGACAACAAACAGTTGAAATATGTGGGGTTGTATAATGGGGACAACGGAACAGAAAGCCAGGCATTCAATACGAACTTTATGTTTGATACCTATATACAGCGTTTGGGGCTTACTTTCTCCACGTCGGCACAATGCACTTGGTATACCAACAGACGGAACTTGTGGAATAACGGCGTGCCGGTAAGCTATATCGATCAATCCGGTGAAACGCATCCGTTTCGTGAAGAAGATAAAAACAATATTCAGTTACAGCATCTGGTGGAGAAATATTCAGCCACTTATTTTGAGCGTACTACTGTGCCTTTTTATATGGATATCAATCTGAAGGCGAGTAAACGGATCGGTAAGTATCTGAATCTGGCTTTTTATGTAAACCGGCTTTTGGGTATTTATCCTGATTATACGTTACGGGGCGTACTGCAACGGAGAACGTCCGAATCGCCTTATTTCGGCATGGAAATGAACTTGACTTTTTAGTAAATGAATAATAAAACAAAATAGAAATGAAGATGAAAAAGAATCAATTGACAATCGCAATCCTTTTTGCGACAATGCTGGGATTTACCGCATGTAGTGATGATGATAAAGTGAGCATATCCACTGTAGGTATTACCACTACTGTAGATACAACCATCGAGGGTCTGCAACTGACCGGTGGGACCTATACTTTTGAAAATGTAAATACATCTGTCAAGACAGACATTGCCTATCCGGCTCAAAGTATTGAATTGGCGGACGGGTTGTATAATGTAACTTTCATTGGTAAGGGAACTTACTCACTGAATGGAACTCCGGTGGAAGTCGATGTACAGGGAGTGCAACAGAATGTGGCCGTATCCGGAGGGTCATACAAGTTGGAACTGAAAGTTCATGTACTCAATACAGGTGACCCCGATTTTGTGATTGCCGAGATATTTATTCCCGGAACCTATAATGAAGCAGGCAAGCAATATAATGGCGACCAGTATGTACGTATCTATAATAACTCGGATAAAGTTTTGTATGCGGATGGATTGATATTTATGGAATCACAATTCCAAACTACCCAGAAATATCAGTCGGTAGATCCGGATATTATGAATGAAGCTATTGCGGTAGGCTCTGTTGTAGCGGTGCCGGGCAGCGGAACAGATTATCCGGTACAACCGGGAGAGTCCTTTATCCTTTGTGACAATGCGATCAATCATAAAGAGGCTAATCCGAATTCTATAGATTTAAGTAAAGCCAATTTTGAGTGGTATATTGAATCGAAGCAAGATGTGGATAATCCGGCTGTTCCCAATCTGGATGTTTATTATTGTTATTCCAAAACTATCTGGGTGTTGAATAAACAGGGAAATCGCGCCTATGCTATCGGCAGATTACCCAAAGGCATGACTAAAGAAAAGTATATTTCAGACTATGCATACAACTATACGTATATCATGCAAAATGGAACAGCCAGTAAGCCGCAAAGCAAATATAAGTTCCCCAATGAATGGGTGATTGATGCTGTAAATGTAGGTGCTTCCAATGAATGGCAGTGGAATGTTACCTCTACCGGGTTGGATATGGGGCATACTTATATTGGTGTGAACAATACCGTTGCAGAAAACATCGGAAAGTGCGTAATGCGTAAAGCTGCCTATAAGGATGGTGATCGGGAAGTATTGCAGGATACAAATAACTCTACTGTTGATTTCACACCTGCGGCTACTCCGAGCCTGTTTAACAAATAATTGAATCCATCCTATTGATATATAAATCTTTATTATTCATGATGCGAATCCGAATTATCATTACGTTGCTGATTGCTTTATTTGTGGAGAGTCGGCAGGAAGCCTTCGGGCAGACTGCCGACACACTCTCCCTGTCCGATAAGGTGATCCGTACCGCTTCATTCGCGACCGGATTTCGTGGTGAGGTATGGCGGAATCCGGCACTTTATTATTACTATACTCCGTATACATGGACAAGGCTGGACGTAAATGGAGCTTATCATGATAAAGGAAAAGCATCTTTGAAACAGGAAGGTGATAAGGATACCCGTATCGGGGTAGATGTCAACTCCTTCGTCATTCTTTCGGAACGTGATCGTGTATTCGGTTCAGCAGGATACAGAAGTGAGAAGCAGGAGAATGTGTTATGGAATGAGAATATAGACTGGAAACTGATCGCTCCTTACGTGACCGGTGATTCCATTGGCGGTTTCCTGAAAGGAGAAACTTATTATTTCAATGGAGGTTACGCCAGTGAGTCGGGTTCCTGGACGTGGGGAATCACCGGTGGTTACAGGGCGTCTCATAATTATCGGGATAAAGATCCGCGTCCGCGTAATACAGCTTCCGATCTCTCTTTGGCTTTGGGAGCAGGATATCGTCTGGGGACATATCGTTTGGGAGTTTCCGCAGATTTCCGGCTTTATCAACAGAAAAGTGAGATTTCATTCCTTGCAGATAAAGGTTCCACTTCGGTATACCATATGTTGGGATTGGGCATGGATTATGTGCGTTTTGCCGGAAACCAGACCGGAACGAAGCATCAAGGCACCCGGTGGGGAGGAAGCATAGGCATTCTGCCGGCTGATACGGAGAAGGGGATATCGGCCACAGTCTCAATTGACCGTATGTCGATGGACAAGAAATTGAGCAATGCCAATAATCTCACTTTGCTGGAATTGAATACGACTGATTTGAAAGGGAACGTGACTTGGATGCGGGAACTTCAGCAGGCAGAACACCTTGCAGTGAAACTGGATGCAGGCTATACAGTCCGTAAAGGAACGGAGAATATTTACGGAGAGGCGGGCGGAAGCTCCTATGGAGCATTAATCAGCACATCTCCGGGAATGAAGGTCACGAATAGTCGGATTGCCGTAAGTGGTTTGTGGGAGAAGCTTTTGACCGATAAAGGTGTATGGGGAGGAGCAATTGTTCCAAACATAATCTACCATCGGTTGGAGACGGATTACAACGCCGTATCCCGGTTTGTTCACCTGTCTGCTCTGGAGAGTTCTTTGCGTGCCCGTTTGCAGTATCAGAAGAGGCAACTGCGATTGACCGCAGAAGCTAACGGTGGATATTATGCCAATTTATCGGCTGAATATTCTTTACCGGGATTGGATGCCGCGAAGTCTTCCGCCCAGACTTTGTTGGCGAATATTGACTATTTATCTGATAGCTACAGTATGGTAGGGATTCGTCTGCAAGGGGATTATCCTATCATGAAACAGTATAACCTGTCTTTGTCTGTTCAATGGCAGACTGCATATTATAAAAAATGCGGAACGGCCCAGTATGCCGCTTGTTCACTGGGCATCTTTTTCTGAAAAAATAAAAACAGTTAGCATATGAAAATTAAGTTTATGGTCGCTGCAACCTTAATGGCAGCTTTAGTAACTACTACTTCTTGTGGAAACAGTAACAAACAGAGTCAGTCCGAAAAAACGGAGCAGGCGGCTCCGGCGGCATTGAGCGTCGATAACCTGCTGGCGCATGCCGATTCACTGGCTAACCGGGAGGTGACTATAGAAGGAATCTGCACACATACCTGCAAGCACGGAGCTACAAAAATATTCCTGATGGGCAGTGATGATACTAAAACGATTCGTGTGGAAGCCGGACCTTTGGGTTCGTTTGACACCAAATGTATCAATGCCATTGTCACAGTGACCGGAACGTTAAAGGAACAGCGGGTAGATGAAGCTTACTTGCAAAACTGGGAAGCTAAACTGAAAGCCCAGACCGAAAAATCTCATGGAGAAACTGCTGCCGGATGTGATTCGGAAAAAAAAGCACGCGGCGAAACAGCCAACACTCCTGAAGCCCGTATTGCAGACTTTCGCGCAAAGATAGCAGAAAGAAAAGCTGCTACCGGAAAAGATTATCTGTCATTCTACTATATGGAAGCCAGTTCTTATGAGATCGCAGAATAAAGGTGCTGCATTCCGCAAATGGAGCCGGATTATCCACCGTGATCTGTCTTTCTTCTTTGCAGGAATGATTTTGATTTATGCTATTTCGGGTATCGTAATGAACCATAGGGATAGCATAAATCCCCATTATACAGTGACACGAACGGAATATAAAATAACAGAGGACCTGTCGGACAAGAATAAAGTCAATGAGAAGATGATTTTGGCTTTGTTGGAACCACTGGACGAAGCCGGAAATTTTACTAAATATTATTATCCGAAACCGGATCGGATTAAGGTTTTTCTGAAAGGAGGTTCAAGTCTGGTGATTAATACCCGGACAAAAGATGCTGTCTACGAGGGGGTGAAGCGCCGTCCGCTGATCTCTTCCATGGTACAACTCCATTTCAATCCGGGCAAGTGGTGGACTTGGTTTGCCGATGCCTTTGCTGTCTGTCTGATTATTATCACTGTCAGCGGTATGGTGATGATAAAAGGTCCTAAAGGATTGTGGGGCAGAGGGGGAGTCGAGTTGGTGGCCGGTATTCTGATTCCTATTCTTTTCCTGACGTGTTTCTAATAACAAACGAAAAATGATTTATAAAGCATGAGTGCAATTATAGAATGTAAGAACCTGACTCATTATTACGGTCAACGTAAAATTTATGAGAACTTGAGTTTTGAAGTACCTCAAGGGCGTATCTTGGGATTGTTGGGTAAAAATGGCACAGGGAAAACGACAACCATTAATATATTGAGCGGTTATCTTCAGCCACGTTCGGGCGAATGTCGCATCTTTGGTGAGAACATTCAGACCATGGACCCTGCTTTACGCAGGAATATCGGCTTATTGCTGGAAGGTCATGTTCAATATCAGTTTATGAATATCACACAGATAGAAAAGTTTTATGCTTCTTTTTATCCGGGACAATGGAAAAAGGAGGCTTATTATGACTTGATGAATAAACTGAAGGTAGCTCCGGGGCAACGTATCTCAAGAATGTCGAACGGACAGCGTTCGCAAGTGGCATTGGGACTGATCCTGGCACAAAATCCGGAGTTGTTGATTCTGGATGATTTCTCTTTAGGACTTGATCCGGGTTATCGCCGCCTTTTTGTGGATTATTTGCGTGACTATGCCCGTTCCGAGAACAAGACTGTTTTCCTGACTTCCCATATTATTCAGGATATGGAGCGGTTGATTGATGATTGTATTATTATGGATTATGGCTCTATCCTTATTCAACAACCTATTGAAACGTTGATGAAAGAGCTGAGAAGATATACTTGTGCTGTGCCCGAGGGTTATCAGCCTCAGTTGCCGGAAACTTGCTATCATCCGGCTGTCATCCGTCAGACCTTGGAGACGTATTCTTTTTTGCCTCCCATGGATGTGGAGAAACTATTGAAGGAAAGTCAAGTTCCCTTTACTGGTTTGCAGCACGAAAATGTAAGTCTGGAAGATGCCTTTATCGGTCTTACCGGAAAGTATTAATATGTAAATAAATAGAAGAAATATGATACAAGCCATATTTTATAAAGAGTGGATAAAAACGCGTTGGTATTTGTTGCTGGCAACTCTTTTTATGATAGGAATCACAGGATATTCCATGCTTCGTATTGGCCGCACCATTGCCATACAGGGAATCGATCATTTATGGGTGGTAATGGTTCAGAAGGATGCTATATTTATTGATTTGTTGCAATTTGTCCCTTTACTTATCGGTATCTTGCTTGCTGCCGTACAGTTTTTTCCCGAGATGCAACGTAAGTGTTTGAAACTTACTTTGCATTTGCCTTATTCACAGAAGAAGATGGTCATGTCGATGTTAGCTTATGGTGTACTTGCACTGGTTACCTGTTTTGCTATGAGTTTTATTATTATGG
Organism: Bacteroides sp. HF-4919; assembly: GCF_018860125.1. NCBI lineage: Bacteria > Pseudomonadati > Bacteroidota > Bacteroidia > Bacteroidales > Bacteroidaceae > Bacteroides > Bacteroides sp. HF-4919. Next base: position 19,784 of record NZ_JAHKNF010000008.1, on the reverse strand, counting down.
GAGTTTATCTGCCACAACATTTTACAAGTGAGTTGGTGCAGCGTATCTTATTATCTGCAGCTCCATGGTTCCTTGCCGGATTTGCCGGTTATCTGCTTGTTTCATGGATTTGCCTGGAGCCCACATGGAAACGCAGGGTTTTGAATCTGATTATTGCGGCATTGATTTTCCGTGTCTACTTTCTGGCTCCGGGAGCGGAGGCTTATAACAGTTTCTTGCCCTGGCTGACACTTTATACGCTGCTTATCGCTTCTCTTTCGTGGATTTCTGTGGTACGGTTCAAGGCCGGTAAGCAAGACTAACTGAATGTTTATTACTAAAAAATCAAACAAACATGATTCGATTCAGCAAAATATTTTTTTATGTTACTGTGGCTGTCCTGCTTGTATGGCAGTTGCCTTGGTGCTATGCTTTTCTCACATTGAAGCCTGTCAAAGCTCCTTTTACTATGTATAGTTCCGTACTTGGTGATTTTGTTATTACACAACTGGATGAGAATAAGCAACTTTACCGCTATGATACAAAAGGCAATACATATACACAGCAGCAGGTGGACAGTTTATTGCCTTCTCTCTATGTACGCCAGCTTACGGCGGACGAACGTTTCCCTGATACCATTTGTGGCAAGGCGGTTAGTCCGAAAGATATTCAATTGACAAACTTTACTTTCAAGAGTGTGCCGTCAGCCATCAATGCTCCCCAGACAGGACTTTATTTCCTGATGGAGTCCATGTCCAAACGGGTGGATTTAAAAATGCCCGAAGATGCATTCCGTTTTACCGATAAAGGTATGGAATTTATTCGTATGGAGACGAATCGTATAGATGAGGCGAAGAGCAAATTGTTTACGGATATGCTGGTTCAGAAAGGGTTTGCTTTTCCCGCAAGCTATGCTTCGGGCAATCCGACTACCCGTAAAGACTATGATGAGGGATATCTGGTTTTAGATGCCAACCATAAACTGTTCCATCTGAAGTGCACCAAGGGACGTCCGTATGTGAAAGCTATTCAGTTGCCTGAAGGAGTCTTGCCGGAATATGTGTTTATTACTGAGTTCCGTAGTCGCCGGACTTTGGGGTATATGGTTGATAGCAAGCATCATTTTTATGTTATCAATAGTGATGGAAGTTTGGTGAAATCAGCTCTCCCCGGTTTCGATCCGGCAAAAGATGAGTTGACCATCTTTGGAAATATGTTTGATTGGACTGTAAAGTTATCGACAGATAAAGATGATTATTACTATGCCCTGGATGCTACAGATTATTCACTGATTAAAGAACATGCCTATAAAGATATGCGTCGTTCTGTTCCGGGATTGTCCTTTACATCTCCTGATGATAAGTTTGTCATGCCGCGTTTTTAAATGCGGCATGATAAAATATATTTCATTTTAATGACTATATGAGGGTGTGTCATAACTCACCACAGAGGACACAGAGTAACACAGAGGTGTTTTTAAGTTACTGATTATTAGTAAAAAAAACTCTGTGATACTCTGTGGTGAAAAGAGTTTCGACACAGCCTCATAATTTTCTGGAAAGCCTGATATATAACAAAGAAGAGGAAATTCATTATTGAATTTCCTCTTCTTTGTTGGGTGGAAGACCGGACTCGAACCGGCGACATTCAGAACCACAATCTGACGCTCTAACCAACTGAACTACATCCACCATGTTAGCATCTCTCTCAAATGCGATGCAAAGGTAGCGATTCTTTTTAAATCTGCAAACATTTCGCGAACTTTTTTCTTCAAAAAATGTATTCATTAATTCCGCGGTTATGCTTGCGGAAGAGTTCACGCGTGTCATTAATAAAGATTTTCAGGCGGTTACGTTCTTCTGCCGATAAAGAGTCTGTCGGAATACTTGCGGGATATAAAACGTAATTTTTCTTTTTGGAGAGTATGGGGCGTGCCGTCCATACCAGACCATATCCGCAATTACTGACAGATATGCCCGTGCTGTCTTTCATTAATTCGAGTTTAAAGAGCAGTCCGCCGTCTGTTTTACGGGCAGACATGTTCGAAATAAAATTGCCTAAAGAGTAGAGGACTACATTCTGCCGACCGGTGAGAGTATCGGTCCGCAGCTCCATGGGTTGCACTACATGGGGGTGGGAGCCGATCACATGGGTGACTCCTTGACTAAGTAGCCAGTCGGCCAGGGAGGTCTGCTCCTTATTGGGCAGTGACTGATATTCGATCCCCCAGTGCATGCAGGCAATCAATACATCCGGATGCAGAGCCTTAGCAGCTTCAATGTCCCGTGTCATGACAGCCTTGTCGATGTAGTTGACTATGTTTGGGTGAGAAACTTTAATGCCGTTGGTGCCGTATGTATAGTTGAGCAGGGCAATCCGAAAGCCGTTCTGTTCCAACAATAGTGGATAGCGTGAAGCGCGGGCCGTACTGTCAGTGTAAGTTCCGGCATAAGGAATTTGTAGCGAATCCAGCATCAGGATGGTTCGTTCCAGCCCTTTTTTGCCTCGGTCGAGACAATGATTATTGGCGGTTATCAATACATCGAAGCCGGCGTCTTTTATGGCGGACAGATATTCGTCGGGAGCACTGAAAGCGGGATAACCCCGGTAAGGTTTTCCTCCGAGGGTTACCTCCAGATTGCCGATGGCAATGTCTGCTTTACTGATTTCTTCTTTTACCAGTTTAAAGTAGTCCGTGTAGTCGTATCCCTTGGTGGTCCGGGCTGCATCTATCTGTGCCTGATGCTGCATTAAGTCGCCTGCAAAGAGGAGTGTAATCTTCTGCGCAGATATCGTATCGGGCGCCGGGACAGGGACGGGCTGTTCTTGTGCATTGCTGCTGCAAGATACAGAGCAGAAAAACAGGGAAAGAAGAATCAGATGTTTCATAAGCAACAGGTATTAAAGTTCTTTCTGAAGAATGTGTTCCACCTCCTCGGCTGTAGGGTTCACGGCAAGAATGATTCCTTGGGCGTTCACCAGGAAAGTTCCTCCGGCAGCATTCGGTATCCGGTATTTTGACCAGATCTGTTGAACATCATTCAGTTCGATAAGGTTCAGCCAGGGGTAACCGTCTTTCCGTATGGCTTCTCTCATACGGATATCGCTGTTCTGCTCGCGCGCTACGCCGATGACGGTGAATCCACGGTCTTTGTATTTTTCGTAGATGGGAATCAATTGCTTGGAGGCCGTACGGCACGGACCACACCAGGAGGCCCATAGGTCGATCAGAGCCACTTTGCCCCGGATCTGTTCGGACAACTGAACCATGTTGCCGTTCAGGTCGGGAGCGGAGAAGTCGATGAAACGGTTTCCCGCTTTGGGCTGGTTATTGTCGACAAACATTTGCATTTCCCGGGTATAAGGATGTTCGGGATAGCGGGAGGCGTACACTTTTTGAAATGCTTCCAGATAGGGGGTGACGTCTTCGCCTTTCCGTGCGTTCTCCACCTTTATTTTCAAGATGAATAGTCCTAACAGCGAAGGGTGTTGCGAGGCTTGTTCCGTTTCCCAAAGAGTCTTTTTCCGGAAGAGTTGTTCCCTTTCCTTCATCAGTGCTTTTGCTTCTTCTGTGAATGCTTCGCCACTTTCTTCCAGGCGGTCCCTTTCTCTGAAGAACTTGTTCTTTTCTTCGGGATTGTCTTTCACCTGATCGAACTTTTTCCAGAGTGCTTGCATGGCTTCGCTTTCAAAACGTCCGTATTTCTCGAGCGTATCTCTTCGTGCGTTGAGTTCATCGAAACTGAACTTATCCTTCCCTTCCGCTTCAAATTGCCGGAGGGCCGTGGTCAGTGGGTTGAGGGTCTCTATGCGATAGGGTGGGTGTGCGTCTATGGGAGATATGGTGAAAGATACCGTTCCATTCTCTGCGAAGAAAGTGACCGGATACCAACAGCCGTTCAGCAGGTCGTCCCAGCAGATAAGTTCGTAAGCCTTTTCGTGGTCGGTATAGAAGTCGTACTCAAAGATGCCGTTGCGTACCGGTATCGAAATCCACGGGGTACCGTTCGTATTCTTGTTGCTTTCTATGAGTATCAGGCGGCTGGTTTGTGGGCGGTCTGCCATTTTTCCGGTCAGGTGGCAGTGTACTTTCTTTTGGGGGGCAGATGCGTCAAGGCAAATCCCCTCGATCCGGAAGTCCTCTTCATTGTTGCTTTCTGCAAAGTCTATCGTCCGGTCCTGCGGGTCGATAGGGGCAAATTGCAGGATAAACGTCACATTGCCCGAAGCCGGCATGTATACTTGCTTGTCCAGCTCGAAACCTTGCGATCGGACGACAGGGTAATTCTTTCCGCTTTGCACTCCGTGTAGAGAGAGCCCCGAAGCCAGCCGTATCCAATAGTTAGGGCGCGAGTAAGCATCCATATACAGAATGGTAGCTGTGTCATTACGGACGATCCGGCTGATTTCAAGTGCGTCGGTATTTCTTTTTTGATATGAAGGATAGTCGATAGAGAAATTTTGTGCGGTAGCCCATGGGGTACATGCGAAGAGAAGGACGCACAAGCCTGTGGTTTTAAATATCGTATTCATGATACTAAGGTATTGAAAAGCAAATTCTCCGTTTCCCCTTCTATGAAGAGGGAAACGGAGGAGTGGGTTATTGATAGATCGCCTTCTTACCTGCCAGCAATGTATTTTTCATCAGTGACACGATGGTCATCGGGCCGACTCCTCCCGGAACGGGAGTGATGAACGAACACTTCGGGGATACTTCGTCAAACTTCACATCTCCTGTGAGCTTGAACCCGGACTTCTTGCTGGCATCGGGCACCCGGGTGGTACCTACGTCAATGACCACGGCACCTTCTTTCACCATTTCCGCCTTTACGAAATTGGGTTGTCCCAATGCAGCGATAATGATATCGGCTTCCCGGCACTCTTTCACCAGATCTTTTGAGCGGCTGTGACATACGGTCACCGTAGCGTCTCCCGGATAAGCCTTCTGCATCATCAGTGCAGCCATCGGTTTGCCAACAATATTGCTGCGTCCCAATACGACGCACTTTTTCCCGGATGTCTCTATCCGGTAGCGTTTCAGCAGTTCGAGGATTCCATTCGGAGTGGCCGATACATAGCAAGGCAGTCCGATAGACATGCGTCCTACATTGATCGGGTGAAATCCGTCCACATCTTTGCGGTAATCGATGGTCTCAATCACTTTTTGTTCGGAGATGTGTTTGGGCAACGGAAGTTGTACGATAAATCCGTCTACATCATCATCTTCATTCAGTTCGCGTACTTTGGCAAGCAGCTCGTCCTCTGTCACATCACTTTCGTAACGGATCAGTGACGACTTGAATCCGCACACTTCGCAAGCTTTTACTTTGGCGGCTACATATGTCTCGCTGCCTCCGTCGTGTCCTACGAGGATGGCTGCCAGGTGAGGGCGTTTGCCTCCATGAGCCACTATTTCTGCCACTTCGGCTGCAATCTCCTGCTTTACTTGTTCGGAGATGGCTTTTCCATCAATCAGTGTCATTTCTTATTCGTTTATTGAGTTATTTATTGTTTAGTACTTCGGCTACTTTATTTTTCATTCCTTCTCCTCTGAGGTCACGTGCGATGATGGTTCCGTCAGGTCCGAAGAGGAGGATGAAAGGGATACCTTTTACACCGTACAGATCCATGGGCGTCATACCGGTGTCGATAATTTGCGGCCAGTCGATATTGAGTTCCTTGATCGCTTTTTTGGTATTTTCCGGTTTGTCCCAGACTGCTACTCCCAGAACAGTCAGTCCTTTGTCTTTGTATGTGTTGTAGAGTTCGGCTATATGAGGCGATTCGGAACGGCAGGGGCCACACCAGCTTGCCCAGAAATCTACCAAAGTGTATTGACCTTTGCCCACAAAATCGGATAAAGAGCTTGCGGCGCCGTCTATGGTCTTACCGCTGAAGTCGGTAAACTTTTGTCCTACTGCCGTCGCTTTCATGCCTTGAAACTGCTTTTCGATGCGGTGATATACGCTCAGTGACTTCAACCAGGGGCCGGAAGCCGCAAATATGGTGTCCATCTCTTCGGGCAAAGCGCACATGGCAAGCTCTCTGATGGCAAACTCTCCGAGTGCATTGTCCGGGTTCTTCATAAACATGTCTTTGTATAGTCGGGTATAAGTCGGATGCCAGTAAGTATCGGCGTATTCTTTTTTAAGCCGGAGTTGTTCCGATTTGTCTTCTGTTTGCTGTTCGATGGCCGCATGTCTTTTTCTCAACTCTGTGACCAGCTCGGATGTCTTATCAGATATGTGGGTATACTCCTCATTCATTGGCGTTCCCTTCGGGTCATTGTGAGTCAGTACATTGACCTGGATGTTGCCCCCTTCGAGGATGAAGTTGGCATACTCTCTCCCCGCATCGATGCGGCAAAAACAGGGGATGTCCGCTTTTCCCGTGAATTTAAATTGCCCGTTGGTCACTTGCGTGCTATCCACTTTCATTCCGTCGTCATAACGGCTGATATAGAGTGTCTGTCCGTTCAGGGTAGAATCGTTTATCAAACCTTCTACCGTATAGGAGTGCCCATTGTGTTGTGCGTTGGCTATCCCGGCTACGGAAGCAAGCGCCAGAGTGAAGAGAATGTGTTTCATTGATTCAATGTTTTTATGGTATCGGACAAAAGTAATATCATTTACCATCTCCTGTTTTTTGTCAAGAGTAGCTTTATAGATTATTAACAGGAGGAGGGGAGGGGTCGAAAGCAGGGAGGTGCTTTTCGGGATAGAGCCTCGGTCCGATACAAGTAGAGCCGGGGTTTTGCTGAAATGCAGTAAGCATTTGGAGGAAATGCAACTGGCATTCGGGAGTATGGCAACCGTCTTCGGAGGCTTAAGCTGCGGGCTGTAGGTTCTCCTTTCGGTTAGGTGCATAAAAAAAGGAGGAACCACGGTTTCCTCCTTTTATTGCATTCTGATTGGATCTATTGAATGATTACATTGACAAAGATACATCATCCCAAAGCCAAAGTCAAGCTTTCGGGACGAAAAGTGCAGTTTTATTTCATCTTCGGCATCATCTTGCCCATTTTGCTGCTGGTTACCATCTTCATCATTTTGCGGGTCTGGTCGAATTGCTTCAGCAAGCGGTTCACTTCCTGGATAGTCGTACCGCTACCTTTGGCGATACGTGTACGGCGCGAGCCATTCAGGATAGCCGGATTGCTGCGCTCTTCCGGAGTCATGGAGTAGATGATGGCTTCAATGCTCTTGAAAGCATTGTCATCAATGTCGATGTCTTTGATAGCCTTGCCTACACCCGGAATCATCGATGCAAGCTCTTTCAGGTTACCCATCTTTTTGATCTGGCCAATCTGGCTGAGGAAGTCGTTGAAGTCGAACTGGTTCTTGGCAATCTTTTTCTGAAGGCGTTTGGCTTCTTCTTCATCATATTGTTCCTGCGCACGTTCCACCAGAGAAACAATATCACCCATACCTAAGATGCGGTCGGCCATACGGGCGGGGTGGAATTGGTCGATGGCATCGAGTTTCTCGCCTGTACCTACAAATTTGATAGGCTTGTTCACAACCGAACGGATAGAGAGGGCGGCACCACCACGGGTGTCACCGTCGAGCTTCGTCAGCACTACACCGTCGAAGTCGAGACGCTCATTAAACTCCTTGGCAGTGTTTACGGCATCCTGACCGGTCATGGAGTCTACCACGAACAAAATTTCGTTCGGTTGGATGGCTTCCTTGATAGCTGCGATTTCATTCATCATCTGCTCGTCGACTGCCAGACGTCCGGCCGTATCGACAATTACCAGATCGTAACCTTTGGCACGTGCCTCCTTGATGGCGTTTTGAGCTATGGCAACGGGATCTTTGCTGTCGATTTCCGAGTACATCGGTACATCGATTTGTTCGGCTAATACACGAAGCTGTTCGATAGCGGCAGGACGGTAAACGTCACAGGCAACGAGCAACGGGCGCTTGTTCTTCTTGGTTTTCAGCATACGTGCCAGCTTGCCTGAGAAAGTAGTCTTACCCGAACCTTGCAGACCGGACATCAGGATGACTGCCGGTTGGCCTTTGGTATCTATCTCGACAGTCTCTCCACCCATCAGTTGAGTCAGCTCGTCGTGAACGATCTTCACCATCAATTGGCTTGGTTTTACGGCTGTGAGCACGTTTTGTCCCAATGCTTTTTCCTTCACCGTATCCGTGAAGCCTTTGGCTACTTTATAGTTAACGTCGGCATCGAGCAGTGCCTTGCGCACGTCTTTCAGGGTTTCTGCTACGTTGATTTCGGTGATTTTGCCTTCACCTTTCAGAATCTTAAACGACCTTTCGAGTCTTTCGCTTAAATTGTCGAACATATCTTTGAATTATGAATTACTAATGATGTGTAAAATCCACCACGGATTACACGGATTAACACGGATTTTGTATTTGAAATAGAGAGTATCTGTGCTAATCTGTGTAATCTGTGGTGAAATCAGCCGCAAATGTACAAAAATCTCTTGTACTTTATATCTTTTTGTTCTGCCATTTTGCTTTTTTGAAGTAAATATAGCTTGTGGCGAGCAACAGTGTATAGTACAGTATCTCAATTGTAAAGCACCATTCGATGGGAGCTTTTACCCACATTCCGATGAAAATGATATACGATCCGTAGATTGCGATGGTGATGGCTTCGAGCATCAGTGCCGCCTGAGTGTTGCCTGTGCCCGATATGCCGTTGAATACCACATTGGCTACCGAAGCAATCAGCATGGCCGCGCAGATAACGTATACCGATGGTACGGATTCGCTGATCAGCGCTGCCTCGTTGGTGTATACCGAAAGCAATGCCTGTGGGAAAAGGGCGGTTACGATGACCAGTCCCAGCATGATCAGGAAAGAGAAACGCCCGATTTTGTTTATCAGGGGCATCACGTGTTCGATGCCTCCCGCGCCGATGGCGTTGCTCACCAGGCTGTTGGTGGTGGTTGCCAGTGCATTTACCGGAATCAACATGACGATGTAGATACTTCGTACGATGTTGGCAATGGCGAGTTCACGCTGTCCCAACCTTTCCACAGCCACGAAGAAAATGAACCAGGTGGCCATTGACAGAAAATACTGCAACATGGTGAAGCACGATATGCTGAGGATGCGCATCAGCAAAGCCGGGTCGAACGAGCGTAAACGGTTGAGACCGTATCTTTTCAGGTCGACGGTGATATACGTATAAATCAGAAAGAACAGCAGCGAAGCCGCTTCGGCTATTACCGAGGCGATGGCGGCTCCTTTGATGCCCATCTCCGGCAATCCGAAGTGTCCGAATATCAGGGCATAGTCCAGTACCACATTGGTCAGAGCCATTACTACCGCATTGATGGTAAGTACCTTGGTGCGGGTGATTCCGATATAGAGTGCCCGGAACATGACGTTGACAAACGAGAAGAAAAAGCCGAAAATGCGCCAGTCGAGAAATTCCATCGTGGCGTCATAAATGCTTTCGGAAGATACCAGCAGGCGCATAATGTTGCCACCGAATGCTTTGGTAAAGCCGAAAAGCAGAAGAGCCATGGCAAGCAGGAACAAGACTCCCTGGATCATGACAGGCCCCACGTCGGTATAACGCGCTTCACCGTTGCGGCGGGCAATGACGATCTGTGAACCGGTGCTGAATCCGAAGGCAATGGTGAAAATACAAATATAGAAAAGCCCGCCCATGGCAGAGGCACCAAGAGCTATCTCACTGACGCGTCCCAGAAAGGCGGTGTCGGTGACATTTATGACATTTTGCGCAAGCAAGCTCAGGAGAATCGGGTAACTGACACTCCAGATCTGTTTGTTGGTATACATAAATAAGGATTTTAGTTTGCAGGCCGCAAAGATACAACTTTCTGCAGAAGTTGACGAGCCACCGGGAAAAGAAGTCAATTTTTTCCCAACGGATAGGTGAAGAGGATGGTCGGTTTTTCGCCTGCGTTTGCCTGTACTTTATAGCTTCCTCCGAAATACTCCAGCAACAACCGGTTAATTTCGTGGCGGATGTATACCTCCTGTGAGGTAAATCTTTCGTCGGCCAACGGGGAGTTAATGATGCGGAAACGGATCATGTTCTTTTCTGTGTCATGGGTCACTTTGAAGTCGATCTCCCGTTTTTCTTTACACTTCTGCGGATAAGTCAAAGTACTCAGCAGCGCTTGGCCGAAACGGGCCGTATCGATACGGATGTCCAGGCCGGGGGCTGTTTCGTTTCCGAGCCGGATACAGATGTTCTCTTCGTTGCGCATACGCGCCATGTAGAGAGCTTCGTTACAGAGTTCGGTTAGTCCGTATTCCTGAATATTGAACTTCATCATGCCTGCTTCAAGCCGCGATAAATCGAGTACATCATTGACCAGGCGCATCAACTCTTCCGAATTTTTCTGGATGATGGAGGAGTATTCTTTCCGGACTTCGTCGGTCATGTTGGATTCGGAAGCTATCAGTTGCGAGAAGCCCACTACGCCGTTCAGCGGGATACGGATGTGGTAACTCATGTTCGACAAAAAGCGGTTCTTCATCTCGTTGGCTTCTTCCGCCATACGGGTTGCCTTCCGTGTCTCTTTTTCCGATAGCTCCAATGCTTTACGAACGTGCGAGATACGAAGCATGAAGACAATCAGGATTGCCAGGACAATGCCGACAATGACCAAAGCCGTCAGTTGGATATCGCTTTTCAACTGTTCTTCTTCCAAAGCTACTTTGTCGATATTGTATTTGGCCTTTATCTGCTGCATCTGTTTATCGAAAATAGTCGTTTCGATGGAGTCTTTCAGGTGGAGTGTCCTGATATACAACGGAAGAGCTTCCGCACTCCGCCCGGCTTCTACCAGAAGATCGGCTTTAGACAGCTGCTGGTGGATATAATTGCTGTTCCGGTCTTCCTGTAATAAAATGATGGTAGAGTCCATCTTCGCAAGTGCTTTGTCATACTCTTTTTGAGTTCGGTAATAAGCTGCATAGGCATCGTAATAGAGCACCCGGTACATGAAGAAAGTATTGGGAGTAAGATATTTCCCGGCTTTTTCCAGGCTTTCGTGTGCCTGTTCCGATTGGCCGGTATTCAGATAATAATAGGTATAGTACACCTCACCGAACAGATAAACATCATAAAATGCCTCTTTGAGCATCGGGTTTGTGGCAGTGTGCTGTTGCAAAGTCTCTTTTAACTTTCCGAGGTATTCGGACAGCTGTTTGTTGTTCTGTTTATCCTTGGCTACCGCAATCAGTTGGCAAAGGATCGAGATCCGTACCACGGCATTGTCCGTTCGCGAAGATAGTTGATAGGCTTCTTCCAATGCTTTCATTCCCTCGTCCCATCGCTCCGTGCCGATATAAGCATTGCCCAGACATTGTTTGGCTCCGATCAGTCCGCGGACACAGTCCACTTTCTTTGCCCTTTCGAACATCTGGTTTGCCTCGTTGATGGCAAGTTCATACTGCTCTTCATAAGTGTAGAGGTCTGTCTGGAAGCGGAGAGCGTCGAAATACAGATCCCAGGTTTTCGACTTCCGGGCATAAGGCTCCATAATGTCCAGCCATTTCTTTACACTGTCCCGGTTGCTTTGGTTATAGTAGTACACTGTGTGCAGATAGGCAGCTATGGTGTTGTATTTATCGTTATTCTGTAGAGTTGCTTCTTCTCTCAGCAGGTTTGAATATGTGATACATTTCGGTGTCAACTGTTCTATTTGTGCCAGTTTCTTGAGCATTTCCAGACGTGTGGAATCATGCGGAAGTGTCTGTGCCACCCGATACAGGCTGTCGGCTTCTGTTTGTCCGTCCGCGTACGCTCCTGAGGCCAGACAGCATGCAATAAGGATCAGTATGAATCGTTTCATCCTTCTGCCTCCTCTTCTTTTGTGGGTCCGATGGGGTGTGTAAACCGGAAGCGTGCACCTCCGGTGTACTCCGGATCAATCCATATCTTTCCTCCGATTTGTTCGATGATAAGCTGGCAAATGGAGAGTCCCAGTCCTGTTCCGTGTGCCCCTTCATTCAGCTTTTCGAAACGGTTGAATATCTGATTCTGTTTTTCGGGGGGGATGCCGCATCCGGTATCCGTTACTGTGAACAGGGCCATGGTCTCTGACTCTTTCTCCAGTGTCAGGGTGATGTTGCCTTCGGTGGTGAATTTGGTGGCATTGATCAGCAGATTGATCAATACCTGTTGCAGACGTGATTCGTCGGTACGCAAAGTCAGTTTGTCCAGTGAAGTGACGAAACTGACTCCGGCCTGAGTTTGCTTCACCTTTTCTACAGTATCGATTACGTTGCGGCATATATTGACTGCGCCACATTCCTTAAAGTTGAAAGTCAACTTACCCGGGTCGAGACTCGACAGATCTATCACGTCATTGATCAGCTTTAACAGCAGCTCGGAATTCTGCTGGATGATGTCGTTGCATTGACGTCGTGTATCATTGTCGATAGACTCTTCGGTCAGGATGGACGAAAATCCGGAAAGGGCATTCAGCGGTGTCCGTATTTCGTGGCTCATATTGGATAGGAACAGGCTTTTGGTATGTATGGCGTTTTCGGCATACTTGCGTGCAATCTCCAACTCTTCTTTGGAATGGAGAAGGCGGTTGGCTTCCTGCCGGATGCGGACGATCAGCAGCAAAATAAGCACTAATATGAAAATGGAAGCTATGATAACCCACAGGGTGATCTGGTTGCGTTGTATCTGGTTCCGGATTTCCATCTGGTCTATCTGGTACATGCCTCTCAGGTCATTGATTTGCCGGGCATAACTCAAAGCGTTCAGCGAGTCTTTTTGTTCGTTGGCCTTTTGGTAAATCAGGCAGGCTTCTTCTGTCCTTCCCATCTTAGTCAGTAGCTGCGCACACTCCAATTGCAATCCGATGTGTTTGTTGGGAGCGGGTGCTTTAGGGGTATTTATCAGGCGTTCATATTGTTGCAAGGCGAGTCCATACTCACCGATAGCCTGGTAGTATTGCCCCAATATGTAGTTAAAGATACTGCGGAGATAGAGGAATTTCAATTGGTCACTGATTTTCCTTGCTTCGTCCAAACTGGCTTTTCCTTTCTCCGGATTGCCTGCTTCAATGTCATAGTAAGCTTTACATGCACATAAAAAAAAGTGGAATGTAGGAGTTGGAACGGCGGTATGCAGGTTCTCGAATCTTTTTAGATAGGTACGTGCTTCGTCCATGTGTGATGTCTGGATCAGGGTCAGAATGAATTTCGGAAGTATTTCCTGTTCGAGGATTTCGCTGCCCGGTATCTTGTCCAGCAATTCCAGGGCTTCCTTATAGGATTCGATGGCAGGTTCCTGCATGTTGGCGTTGAGGTAAGCATCCCCGATGGCGCGGCTGGAAAGGGCAATGCCGATGGGGTAATTCAGTTCTTTGGCTTCCTTGTACATCTGGCGGGCATGGTCGATGGCCATGTTCATGTCTCCGCGTGTGGCATAGGCAGTCGCAATAAGCTGTTTCAACTGGAAGAGGGTTTTGTACTCTTTCTGTTTTTTCAGGATAGGAGCCAGTTCATGACCCCATTGGATGATACTGTCGTTGGGAGCTTCTTTACTATAATTGAGGCTGTTGTCAATCAGGTTTTGGAGTGCTGACACGTGCATTGTTGCTTTATTGGCAGCATGTGTAGTGACAGAGTATAGGGTTACTACTGCTATAAACGTTATATTAATAAACTTTCCCACAGTAATTGTTGTACTTCCGGTGTTTGTTTTATGCTTGTTTATGATGCATGTAGTGCAAAGCTAAATAAAAAGAGTGAGAATCAAACAGAATCTCACTCTTTTTTTTATGTTTTGTTCACAAAAGGACTTTTTTAACTGTTCATGCTCATCAGGAACTCGTCGTTGTCTTTGGTTTTTTCCAGTCGGTCTTTTACAAAGTCCATTGCTTCGATCGGGTTCATATCCGACAGGTACTTGCGCAGGATCCACATGCGGTCCAGTGTCTGTTTGTCGAGCAGCAGATCGTCGCGGCGTGTGCTCGATGCCACAATGTTGACAGCCGGGAAGATACGCTTGTTGCTCAGGTTGCGGTCGAGCTGCAACTCCATGTTACCTGTACCCTTGAACTCTTCGAAGATCACTTCGTCCATCTTAGAACCGGTGTCGATCAGGGCGGTAGCGATGATTGTGAGCGAACCTCCGTTTTCGATGTTACGGGCTGCTCCGAAGAAACGTTTCGGTTTGTGAAGTGCGTTTGCATCCACACCACCCGAAAGTACCTTGCCCGATGCCGGAGATACAGTGTTGTATGCACGTGCCAGACGTGTAATAGAGTCGAGGAAGATAACTACGTCGTGTCCGCACTCTACCAGTCTTTTGGCCTTCTCAAGAACGATGCCGGCTATTTTTACGTGGCGTTCGGCGGGTTCGTCGAATGTAGAAGCAATCACTTCGGCATTGACGCTGCGGGCCATGTCGGTAACTTCTTCCGGGCGCTCGTCAATCAGCAGCATAATCATATATACTTCCGGATGATTGGCAGCAATGGCATTGGCAATTTCTTTCATCAGGATGGTCTTACCCGTCTTAGGCTGGGCTACGATCAGTGCACGCTGTCCTTTACCAATGGGCGAGAAGAGGTCTACCACACGTGCCGACATGGAGTCGGAATAGCCACCTTTGCAAAGCTTGAACTTTTCGTCCGGGAAAAGCGGAGTAAGGTGGTCGAACGGCACACGGTCACGCACGAAAGCAGCGTCACGTCCGTTGATTTTAGAAACCTTCACCAATGGGAAGTATTTCTCACCCTCTTTGGGCGGACGGATTACACCTTCTACTACATCACCGGTTTTCAGTCCAAATAGTTTGATTTGTGATTGAGATACATAGATATCGTCCGGTGAAGAGAGGTAGTTGTAATCTGATGAACGGAGGAATCCGTAGCCATCCTGCATGATTTCCAATACACCGGTTCCGGTGAGGATATCATCGAATTCGTATGGTTTTTCGCGTTCAATCACACGGCGTTCCTGAACAGGAGCGGGCTCAGTTGCATTTTGTTGCGGCATGGGACGTTGTTGTACAGGAGGACGCTGGTTATTGTTGCGCTGATTGTTATTATTATTGTTGTTATTATTATTGCTGTAGTTGTTGTTGTCGCGTGGGCGAATGACACGGGGACGTTGAGGTTGTGCAGCCGGTTCGGGAGTGGTGGTTACCGGTTCTGTTTTTGTTGATTCGAATTTGCCGAATAATTCAGTAGGCAGTTCTACTTTTTCTGAAGGCAGATCTTCGATGGGGATAAAATCATCATCTGCATCCATATCCGAGAGGATTGAGCTTTCTTCGTCTACAACGGTTGGTTTCGGTTTGAGGATCGGTTTGCTGATAGGGCGTTTTTCCGTTTCCGGTTGAGCAGCCGGCTTTTCTTCCTGTACCGCTGGGGCTGTTACAGGTTTGTCTGCTATAACCTCTGCAGGTTTGGTTTCTGCTTCCACTGCGTTTTTGCGGGGACGTCCCGGTTTCTTTTTCGGAGTGGCATAAGGGGTCACCTTTATCGATTCTGCCGGAGTGGCGCTCGTTTCAGTACTCATCTCTTTAGTTGCTTCCTTAGTCGGTTCTGTTGTCTTAGCTTGTGCTTTGGTTGCAGGTGCGTTGGCATCTGTCTTGGTCAGTTCGCCATTTTTGGTAGAAGAGAAAACCTTGTCGGCGTTTTCCTTCTTTACTGTCACTCGAGAGCGTTTTTTCTTGTCTTCTTTACGTTCCTCTTTAAGTTTGTCAGCTGCTACTTTTTTAGTAGCTCCGGCTATAGCTTGTTCATCAAGGATTTTGTAGACAAGTTCTTCTTTCTTAAGTGAGTCTGTTTTTTTGATACCCAGTTCCTGGGCAATAGTTTGTAGTTCCGACAAATTTTTGTCGTTCAATTGGATAATGTTATACATACAGTATATGTGAGTTATTTAATATTTTAATTTTATTTGTTGAAATACGTACGGCCGAAGCTACGACGCAATGGCCGGAAGCTTAACAAACGCAACAGTTTTTATATGATGAATTTGGGATGTTTTGTTGAATCGGAAATCCGAGTTTCGTCTCCCGTTGGAGGATTATCGGAATGTTTCAACGCCGCAAAGATAATAAATAAATTTGGTTTTTATGATCGTTTACTCTTTTTTTCTTCATAAAAGTGTACCTTTGTTGCACAAAACATAACTATTATGACAGCAAACGAAGTCCATCTGATTTATTTCTCGCCTACCCACACCTCAAAACAAGTTGGAGAGGCAATTGTTCGTGGAACTGGAATAACAAATGTGATAAACACGAATTTAACACAACAGGCAGCTCAGGATTTAGTAATTACCGAATCTGCGTTAGCCATTATTGTCGTACCTGTATATGGAGGGCGTGTGGCTCCTCTGGCCATGGATCGTCTGGCAAGTGTACGCGGGAATAATACTCCGGCAGTTATCGTGGTGGTATATGGTAATCGCGCTTATGAAAAATCGTTGATGGAACTTGATTATTGGGCTATTCAACAGGGATTTAAGGTGATTGCCGGTGCAACCTTCATCGGAGAACATTCATATAGTACAGAGAAATATCCCGTAGCTGCCGGACGTCCTGATGAACGTGATCTTACTTTGGCAGCTGATTTTGGAAAGCAGATCTCGGATAAAATAGCATCTGCTGCCGAGCCGGAGAAGCTGTATGCAGTGGATGTCCGTAAAATCCGGCGTCCGCGCCAGCCTTTCTTTCCGCTGTTCCGTTTTTTGCGAAAGGTGATTGCTTTGCGTAAGAGTGGTGTCCCACTTCCCCGTACTCCTTGGGTAGAAGACGAATCCTTGTGTACTCATTGTGGTGCATGTGCGAAGATGTGTCCCGTGAGTGCCATTATAAAAGGTGACGAGTTGAATACGGATGCCGAACGCTGCATTAAATGCTGTGCCTGTGTAAAGGGGTGTCCTCAGAAAGCAAGAGTATACGATACTCTGTTTGCCGTGCTGCTGTCACAATGCTTTGTTAAGCAGAAAGATCCTTGTACATTGCTTTAAAAAGGTCGGAGCACTGACTTTTAATCTTAATTTCCTCATTTTCCGGTTGGGTGTATCAGTGCTCTTCATTAACATTGTTAACGCCCTCTTCCGGCCATTTTATTCTTAGATGCAAATAACAAGTCTTTTGCACGTAAAACACTTGTTATTTGCATCCAAAGAACAAACTTTAACTCTGTGTTAAAGCAAAGCTTTTACCGACAGGAATCTTGTACATTAAAAGCGCTGTGTTTTAGTTTTTTAAGTACGCTCTTTGCTTCTTTGTTTCACTGAATCCCTTTCAGACCAAAAGTCTGGATACTTGCTTTTTTGTCAACTACAAATCGGAGACTAACACTTCCTGCTATCTTCTTTTCGCCTTGTTTAGCGCCGCTATCAGATACCTTCCTTTTGCCCCTATGTCACTCCAGCAAGTGTTGGCAATCAGCCGCCACACCGTCGTTCCCTTCCTTCCATAGTCCGACAGCCTGAGTATGGAGTTTACTTCCCCGGTGTCGGTAACGCTCAATCTCTTTAGCGTGTCCATCAGTCCCGAGTAATTGTGCGTCATTGTATTGAAGGCGTATCCCGGTATCTGTAGATAAGAAGAATCCTCCTTCCTTTCTTCCTCCTTCCCCTCGGGGGGAGCTGAGGGGGGTAATTCTTTATTTTCCTTTGCTTTACTTTCCTTTACTTTACTTTGTCCGGAATTGCATGCATTTTTTGCGTCAACGGCTACATGATGTACTACATTTTTCGGGTTAACAGGTGTTTTTTCCCCTTTGAACAGCTCCGGTTGCTGAATTTCCTGTGTTATAGAAGGAGTATCGGGTTTTCCGTTTTCCTTTTCCGTTTTTACTATCAGGTAGGGGAGTTCCGACAGTTCTCTCTTCCTTCGCTTCGTTGCCTCCAGCCATACCTTTTGTATGTTTTCTGAAGTCAGTATTCCGTTTTCCAGATAACTGTTTCTGTCCAGTATCCCTTTGATAAAGAGAATTTCGATAATTCCCTGCACCTCCTCGGCCTGCACTTCCCTTCCTGCCTTGTTGGCAAAGATCAGGCACTGCTCCTCATCCCACCGTATGAAGTATCCCTCCTTGTATATTTTGCAAAGGAGCTTCAGTACGATTGCGGGGCCTTTGATTCCGTATTTTGCCTCTATCACTTCCATTGCGTTCTCTTCCATGAAGTTTACGCCCATCGGGAAATAGTTGATCCCGTCGTATGCTATTGCCATTGTATTTTCAAATTAATCGTTTGTACTTTCAATAAAACATTCATCACAAATTACCCCGGATTCCCAAAGACGTTTTCACTTGATTCCTCAAAATAGAAATAATTCATCTGTGAAAATCCGTGTAATTCTGTGGTGCCCACCCTATGCCATCGGCCTCCATTCCATGAAGTTCTCCACCTGGAACGTTGTCCACCGCTGTTCGTCCACATTCCAGTAGACTACTGCGCCTTCTATTTTTGTGGGATCATACTTCTTGTGGAATTCCGCTTCGTAATAGATCAGTGTCGCCTTCACCAGCCTGAAGTCTCCGTTCTGCTTCTGATAAGCAATAACTGCGTGCCCGTATTGCAGGTGGTCTGTTAATGCTTCCAGACGCTCTGCCATCCATTCGGCACATTGTTCGGTATATCCTTTCTCAAAGACAATCCGTTTCTTCCATCTCAGTTTCATGGCTTCACTCTGTGATGCCGGTCTTTTTTTTCGTTTCATACGTATATTTTTTAAGTTGATAAAATGTTATCACCACGAAGATAGGGGACGTTTCATGTAAGGCGGATTATGATAATTCATTGTGCGTATTTTTGTGGATGGCGGGTTTGTGCTGTCTATCCTTTTCCACTTCTTCCCAAATGCTGCTGATATAGACTAATATTGAACTGATGGATAATGGTTTAAATACTCCGTTTTTAATATTTCCGATTAGTCTTTTTTCATTGATGTAGCGTGCGAGTGAAGCCTGACATGTATTGATATTTTGTATATTCGCATCCTCTATGTAGGATTCTATCAACGCTTTGATAAGTTCTTCTTTATGCGAAATTATTCCACGTATCGGTATTCCTTTCTTTCTGCCTCTTGTTTCTTTAACTATTTCTGTAATAGTTGATTGCGTTTTGCTAATAGCGTTTTTTTACACTTTTGTCTACGGCTTGAAATACTACTTTTTGTTTCTTCATTGTGATTTTTATTTTATTAAAAACTAATTTGTGTTAATGTGTTGCAAAGGTAGAAAGGAATCTCTCAGCGGACAAGTAAATGTGAAATTAAAGAAAAAATGAACGTTCTTTCGTGGGTTAAATATTTGATATATAGTTTGATATGGGATGGAAATGTGAGTGTTTGAATAGACGTTCGTTTAATTGAACGCAAAGATAGAGGGTATTTTTAGAACTACAAAATGTTTAATAAAAAAAATAATATTCCTCTTTCACTTATTACATTAATGCACTAATATATAGTTGTTTATGAATTAATAAAAAACTATTTATTATCTGTCTGATTTTGTTTGTCTGATACTTTTGATTTATTTACAAAAAAGGTGTTTCAAAAGACGAACGTCTATTGAAACATTTCTGCTTCATAATACGCTTGTTTACAAAATCTAAGATCAAAAATTCCCTGCTTCTTTGTGAAGATGGTCTTTTTTGCTCTGAATCCCTTTTCAAACCGTCTCTCCTGCGATAGGGGAGTACCTGATGAAATGATATACGCTGCAAGGCAAATAATAGAATTAGCAAACTTGACCGGAAGGTATTTCACTACCCCGGTGTCCCCCAATCATATCCTTTCGTGAACAACAGCATTGATAAATCCTGGTACGCCCTTCGTATCACCTATAGCCG